>NZ_SJZB01000042.1 GCF_004337445.1 Parasulfuritortus cantonensis
CTCGACGATCTTGCTGCAGATGATCTTGGCGTCGGCCGGTCGTTCCAGCAGGAATTCGGACAGCTTGGCCGCGACCACGTCCTCGACCGCCTGGCGCGCCTCGCTGGAAACCAGCTTCATCTTGGTCTGCGAGGAAAACTTCGGATCCGGCATCTTGACCGAAAGCACGCAGGCGAGGCCCTCGCGCATGTCGTCGCCGGTGATCTCGACCTTGGCCTTCTTGGCGATCTCGTTCTCGTCGATGTACTTGTTGATGATCCGGGTCATCGCCGCGCGCAGCCCGGTCAGGTGGGTACCGCCGTCGGCCTGCGGGATGTTGTTGGTGAAGCAAAGCACCTGTTCCTGGTAGCCGCTGTTCCACTGCATGGCGACTTCGGCGCTGATGGTGACGCCGTTCAGGACGCTCTCGCCGGCGGAGTGGAACACGTTCGGATGCAGGACGGTCTTGCTGCGGTTGATGTACTCGACGAAGCCTTTGACGCCGCCCGAGAAGGCGAAATTCTCATGCCGGCCATCGCGCTCGTCGATCAGCTCGATCTTGACGCCGTTGTTCAGGAAGGACAGCTCGCGGATCCGCTTGGCGAGGATTTCGAAATGGAAGTCGACGGTGCCGAAGATTTCCTCGTCGGCGCGGAACTGGACTTCGGTGCCGCTGCGACCCGACTCGCCCAGGACGCGCATGGGCGACACCTCGACGCCGTTCTGGACTTCGAGCAGGCGGTTCTGCGGCACGCCGCGGGCGAACTCCATGAAATACGCCTTGCCGTCGCGCCGGATGGTCAGCTTGAGCCAGCGCGACAGCGCGTTGACGCAGGATACGCCGACGCCGTGCAGGCCCCCGGATACCTTGTAGCTGTTCTGGTTGAACTTGCCGCCGGCGTGCAGCACGCACATGACGATCTCGGCCGCCGAGCGCTTCGGTTCGTGCTTGTCGTCGAACTTCACCCCGACCGGGATGCCGCGGCCGTTGTCGGACACGGAGACGGAGTTGTCAGCGTGGATGACGACCTTGATGTCGTCGCACCAGCCGGCCAGGGCCTCGTCGATGGCGTTGTCGAGCACCTCGAACACCATGTGATGCAGGCCGGTGCCGTCCTGGGTATCACCGATGTACATGCCGGGGCGCTTGCGTACCGCCTCGAGGCCTTCGAGTTGCTGGATGCTGTCTTCGTCGTAGCCGCCGTTGCCGGCGCCGTTTTCGTGTTCCACGTGAAACATTCCTTATCGGAGGGTGGGATTCCTTGCGGGCGGGATGGTCGGGATCAGATGCGCATCGGCATGACGACGTAGCGGAAGTTGTCGTCGCCGGGCACGGTGATCAGCATGCTGCTGTTGGCATCGCCGAACAGGCAGCGGACCGCCTCGGTATCGAGGTTGTTGAGCACGTCCTGGATGTACTGGACGTTGAAGCCGATGTCGAGGGCATCGTAGGCGTATTCGATCTCCAGTTCCTCCTGCGCTTCCTCCTGCTCGTTGTTGCTGCAGGCGACACGCAGCGTGCCGGCGGTCATGGCCAATCGGACGCCGCGGTACTTGTCGTTGGTCAGGATGGCGGCCCGGGCCAGGGACTGGTGCAGGCGCTGGCGGTTGATGTCGAAGTACTTCTCGTAGCCGACCGGGACGACGCGTTGATAGTCCGGGAACTTGCCGTCCACCACCTTGCTGCGCAACTCGAAATCGGGGTGGCTGACGACGACCTGGTTGGCGCCGATGCGGATGCGTGCCTTTTCATCGCCTTCGCCTAGCAGCTTGATCAACTCCATGACCGTCTTGCGCGGCAGGATCACCTCGACCGGCTGGCTGGCTTCGGCTTCCAGCTCGATGGCGTCGACGGCCAGGCGGTGGCCGTCGGTAGCGGCCACCACCAGCTTGTTGCCCTGCAACTGGAACAGCATGCCATTCAGGTAATAGCGGATGTCCTGTACCGCCATGGCGTATTGGGCGCGGGCCAGCAGCTTGCGGAGTTTGCTGGCGCTCACTTCCAGTTCGATGCCGTCGCCCTCGCCGCTTTGCAACTTGGGGAAGTCCTTGGCCGGGAGGGTCTGCAGGTTGAAACGGCTCTTGCCGGCCTGGATGCGCAGCTGTTCGTTGTTGAGGTCCAGCGCCAGGCTGGTTTCGTCGGGGAGGGAACGGGTGATGTCCAGTAGCTTGCGTGCGGATACCGTGAAGGCGGTATCGGTTTCCGACTCACCGGCCATCCAGGTGGTGATCTGCAGTTCCAGGTCGGTGGCGATCAATGCCGTCTTGCCCGCGCTGTTTTCTACCAGGATGTTGGAAAGGATGGGCAGGGTATGTTTGCGTTCCACCACGCCGACCACGGCCTGGAGCGGCTTGAGGAGGGTTTCCTTCTGGCAGTTAAGTACAAGCATAATATCTCTTTCGTTGGTAATAATAACGTCCGATATGGCTTTGTATAAGTCGATATTCCCAATAAAAATCAACTAACTATATCATCGCAAAGGCTGTGGATAAATTCTGTACCGGCTGTGCACGGATTGGGGACAAATCCGCACTCCGGAACAAATGGGCTTTTCGTCCACAGCTAATCCCGGTACTCATCCACATGGTTATCCCGTGAGTACCTGGATCAGCAGGCTGTAATCCTTGCGGAACTCGGGCTCGGCATTCTTGAGCTCCTCGATCTTCCGGCAGGCATGCAATACCGTGGTGTGGTCGCGACCGCCGAAGGATTGACCGATCTCGGGCAGCGACAGGTCGGTGAGTTCCTTGGCGAGGTACATGGCCATCTGACGCGGCCGTACCAGGTTGCGCGTACGTTTCTTGGAAAACATGTCGGCAACCTTGATCTTGTAATAGTCCGACACGGTCTTCTGGATGTTCTCGATCGAGACCTGGCGGTTCTGCACCGCCAGCAGGTCCTTGAGCGCCTCCTTGGCCAGTTCCACGCTGATGGCCTGCTTGTGGAACCGGGCATAGGCGATGACCCGTTTCAGGGCACCCTCCAGTTCGCGCACGTTGGAACGCACCTGCTTGGCGATGAAGAAGGCGGTGCTCTCGCCCAGGTGTTCGCCCTCCTGCTGGGCCTTGTTGAGCAGGATGGCGACCCGCATCTCCAGTTCGGGCGGTTCCAGCATCACCGTCAGTCCCCAACTGAAACGCGATTTCAGGCGTTCCTCGATGCCTTCCAGGTCCTTCGGAAAGGTGTCGCTGGAGATGATCACCTGCTTGTGCGACTCGATCAGGTTGTTGAAGGTGTAGAAGAACTCTTCCTGGGTGCGGCCCTTGCCGGCGAAGAACTGGATGTCGTCGATGAGCAGGATGTCCAGGCTGTCGTACTTGCGCTTGAATTCGTCGAAGGACTTGTGCCGGAATGCCTTCACCATGTCCGAGACATAGCGCTCGGCATGGATGTAGCGGACCTGGGCCTTGGGATTGTTCTCCAGCACCTTGTTGCCGATGGCCTGGATCAGGTGGGTCTTGCCCATGCCGACGCCGCCATAGACGAACAGCGGGTTGTAGCCGGAGCCGGGATTGTCGGCGACCTGCAGGGCGGCGGCGCGCGCCAGGTCGTTGGCCTTGCCGCGCACGAAACTGGAAAAGGTGAAGTTGGCGTTCAGGCGGGATTCACTCGGCGGCACCTTCTCGGCCGCACCCGCGCCGCGCGGTCCCGGAGCGGCGGCCGGTGCCGATTCCCCGGTTTGCGGGCTGGCCTTGCCTTTCGCCTCGACGATGACCGCGACCGGCGTCGGCTTGCTGAAGTAGGAGGCCGCCAGGTCCTCGATATCGCCGAGGAACTTGTCCTTGATCCACTGGGCGACGAAACGGTTCGGTGCACTGATCCGGATCTGGTCCTCCGCGACGCTCACCGTCAGAGGCTTGATCCAGGTGTTGACTTGCTGGGCGTTGAGCTTGACCTGGAAATGCCCCAGACAATGGGACCAGAAATCGTGCATGGATCGTTCGGGATGGAGGGTGGGGAGGGAACGCGGCGGGCGCCATTGTAGCATCGCGGCTGCTCCCTGTAGGCCTTGAAATGTTTGACAAATTATAGGCTTAAAAGGTGTAATACGCCCCTTTTTACGTCCAGCCGTACTTTTAGGAACAACCATGAAACGCACTTACCAGCCCTCCGTAGTCCGTCGCAAGCGTACCCACGGTTTCCGTGCCCGCATGAAGACCAAGGGCGGCCGCGCGGTGATCAATGCCCGCCGCGCCAAGGGCCGCAAGCGTCTGGCCGTTTGACGGACACGACGCGCCGGGGGCTGTATGCCTTCGGTTGGAACAGCAAACTCAGAAAAACGGATGACTTCTCATCCGTTTTTCGTTTCAAGCGGGTCCATCGCGGCGCCAATCTGGACATATTTTTCAGCCAAAATGGCTTGCCATATCCGCGCCTCGGCCTGATTGTGCCGAAGAAGATATTGGCCCGGGCGGTGGACCGTAACCGGACCAGGCGGGTATTGCGGGAAGCCTTCCGGCTCGGCCAGCCGGGCCTGAGTGGACTCGACGTGGTCATCCGGGTCAAGGCCGCCGGCCAGGATGCCGACTACCGGGCGCAGTGGGAACTGTTCATGCGCAAGCGCGTGAGCAGGAGTCCAGCCGCGCCCGGCAACGAAATGAACGGGTAGAACATGGATTTGCAACGCATCGTCGCCTTCGTCGTCTTTTCCTTCTCCCTGCTGATGCTTTGGAATGCCTGGCAGGACTACAACCATCCGAAGCCGGTGCAGACGACCCAGGCGAACGGCCAGCCGGCCGGCCCCGCCCTGCCGATGCCGGGCGCGAATCTGCCGGCGGCCCAGCCGCAGCCGGTCGCCAGTGGAGTGCAGGTGGCCAGCGGCACGCGCGCCGTGGTCAAGACGGACGTGATGACGGTGGTGGTCGACGCCAACGGAGGCGATCTGCGCGAGTTGAGCCTGGACGCCTACCAGCAGGACACCGAGGTCGAGCTGCTGAAGGGCTTCAAGAAGCTGTTCAGCGGCGGCGGTCAGGGCGCGGACAAGGCCAAGCCGTTCAAGCTTTTCGAACAGAGCCCGGAACACGACTATTTCGCCCAGTCCGGCTTCGTCGGCAAGGATCTGCCCAACCATAAGACGGTCTACACCCTGCAAGCGGGCGAGTACGACCTCAAACCCGGCGAGAACACGCTCAAGGTCAGCATGACGGCGCAGATGGACGGCGTCGAGGTGGTCAAGACCTATACCTTCCATCGCGACAGCTACGTGATCGACGTGGATTACGCGGTGCACAACGGCGGCACGGCGGACGTCGAGGGATATTCCTACTTCCAGTTCCAGCGTGACGGCAAGAAGCCGGAGGGGCAATCCACCTTCATCAGCAGCTACGCCGGTCCGGCCATGTATACCGAGTCCGGCAAGTTCCAGAAGATCGCCTTCTCGGATATCGACAAGGCCAAGCAGGATTTCGTCAAAGCCGCGCCGGACGGCTGGATGGGCATGGTTCAGCACCATTTCGTCGCCGCCTGGGTGACACCGAACCCGGACGACAAGGCGGAGCGCGGCTTCTATGCCGACGCGCTCGGCAATGGCCAGTACCGGGCCGGCATGAAGATGCCGACCATCAAGGTTGCCCCGGGCGGCAGCGCCAACGTCGACATGCGGCTGTATGCCGGGCCGCAGGACCAGGCCAAGCTGAAGACCCTGGCCCATGGCCTCGAGCACGTCGTCGACTACGGCTGGCTGACCGTCCTCGCCTACCCCCTGTTCGTCTTCCTGAGCTGGCTGAATTCCCTGGTCCACAACTGGGGCGTCGCCATCATTCTCCTGACCGTGGCCGTGAAGATGGCCTTCTACCCGCTCTCGGCCGCCAGCTACAAGTCGATGGCCCAGATGCGCAAGTTGGCGCCGCGCCTGCAGCACCTCAAGGAGCGCTACGGAGATGATCGCCAGAAGCTGCACGAGGCGATGATGAAGGTCTATCAGGAGGAGAAGATCAATCCGCTCGGCGGCTGCCTGCCCATCGTGGTTCAGATTCCGGTCTTCATCGCCCTGTACTGGGCCCTGATGTCGGCCGTCGAACTGCGCCAGGCGCCCTTCGCCCTCTGGATCACCGACCTTTCCGAGCCGGATCCCTACCTGGTGCTGCCCATCCTGATGGCGTTGACCATGTTCATCCAGCAGAAGCTGTCGCCGACCCCGCCCGATCCGGTCCAGGCCAAGGTGATGATGATCATGCCGATCGCCTTCTCCTTCATGTTCCTGTTCTTCCCGTCCGGCCTGGTGCTCTACTGGCTGGTCAACAACATCCTTTCCATCCTCCAGCAATGGCGCATCAATTACGTGATCGAACGCGCCGGTCATGGCAAGCCAGCCACAAAATGACGTAATCGCCGCCGTCGCGACCGCCCCGGGGCGCGGCGGCATCGGGGTCGTGCGGGTGTCCGGCCCCGACCTCGCGGCACTCGCGGCGGCGGTCGTCGGCAAGACGCCGGCGCCACGCCACGCGACCTACGCCCATTTCCGCGACGCGACCGGCACGATCCTCGACGAGGGCATCGCACTCTATTTCCCGGCCCCCCATTCCTTCACCGGCGAGGATGTCCTCGAACTGCAGGGCCATGGCGGTCCCCAGGTCCTGCAATTGGTGCTGGAACGCTGCCTGGAACTGGGCGCTCGGGTCGCCCAGCCAGGTGAATTCAGCCGCCGCGCCTTCCTCAACGACAAGCTGGACCTCGCCCAGGCGGAGAGCATCGCCGACCTGATCGACGCCCAGAGCCGCGAGGCGGCGCGCTCGGCCATGCGTTCGCTGACCGGGGAGTTCTCCGCCCGCATCCGGGAACTCGTGGACGCCCTCATTCACCTGCGCATGCTGGTCGAGGCGACCCTGGACTTTCCCGAGGAAGACATCGATTTCCTCGCCAGGGCGGATGCCTTCGGCCAGCTCGACGCCATCGAGGGACGGCTCGCCGGGGTGCTCGGCCAGGCGCGCCAGGGGGCGCTGCTGCGCGAAGGCCTCAGTGTCGTCCTGATCGGCCAGCCCAACGTCGGCAAGTCGAGCCTGCTCAACGCCCTGGCCGGACACGAGGCGGCGATCGTCACCGAGATCGCCGGCACCACGCGGGATGCCCTGCGCGAAGCGATCCAGATCGATGGCATCCCCTTGCACGTCACCGACACCGCCGGCCTCCGGGAAACCGCGGATACCGTCGAGGCGCTGGGCATCGCGCGTACCTGGCAGGCGGTGGAACACGCGGACGTCGCCCTGCTGCTGGTGGACGCCGGTCACGGTGTCGGCGCCAGCGAGGCGGCGATCATCGCGCGCCTGCCGCCGATCCCCCGGCTGACGGTGCACAACAAAATCGACCTGGCGGGCGAACCGGCACGGATCAGCGGCGACGAGGTCTGGCTCTCGGCGAAAGCGGGTGCCGGGCTCGATCTGTTGCGCCGTAGGCTGTGCGAACTCGCGGGCTGGCAGGCGACCGGCGAAGGTGTCTTCATGGCCCGGCGCCGCCACCTGGCGGCCCTCGTCGAGGCGGGCGAGCGCCTTGCGCACGCCCGGACGGCTTGGCCGGCGCTCGACCTGTTCGCCGAGGAATTGCGCCTGGCCCAACTCGCCCTCAACAGCATCACCGGCGAGTTCGGCGCCGACGACCTGCTGGGCGAGATATTCAGCCGATTTTGTATCGGGAAGTGATCCCTACAGGCCGTTTCCGAAGCCGAAACGGAGTGGCGACACCTGCACGCCGTTGTCGTTGAAATGACGCCGCTTCCAGTTCAGGTCGGATATGAACATCAGCTCCTCGAAGGCTTCTTCCGGGAGACCGGCACGGCCGTTGCGGTCGTCGACCAGGATGGTGGCGAGGAAGCGGTCAGCCGCCTCGGGTTCGATCCACGCCTGCACCAAGCCTTTGACGATATGGGGGAAACGTCGTTCCAGCACGCTGGTGGTATCCGCTGCGGCCGGCTCCTGGCCGGGATTCTGCTTATCCATTACCTGGCTCCCAAATTTTTTACGCGATACATTTATAGTCATGAAAATCGTTATTAATCAAGGTGAAGCATGACGCATCCCGAGTCGCTTGGCGAGTCGGCGGCATTATCCTGGCGCACCGTATGGAACGAGGTGCTGCGCCACAAGCGCCGCCTGGCGGTCGCCAACCTGGCTGCCATCGTCGCCGTGATGGCGGCGGTCCCGGTACCGCTGGTGCTGCCGATCCTGGTCGACGAGGTGCTGCTCGACAAGCCCGGCCGCTTCGTCGCCGCAGTCGCACCGCTGTTTCCGCCGGCCTGGCACGGTCCCCTGCTGTTCATAGGCAGCGCCCTGCTGCTCACCGTGGTGCTCCGCGTCGTCGCCATCCTCCTCAACGTCTGGCAGACGCGCAGCTTCGCACTGGTGGCCAAGGAGGTGGTATTCATCATCCGGCGCCGCCTGCTCGAACGCCTGTCCAGGATCGCCCTGTCCCAGTACGAGACCCTGGGTACCGGCAAGATGACTTCCCATTTCGTCACCGACCTGAACGCCATAGACAGCTTCCTGGGTGCCTCGATCTCGGGTTTCCTGGTCGCCGTGCTGTCGCTGGTCGGCGTCGCCGCCGTGCTGTTCTGGATGAACTGGCAACTGGCATTGTTCATCCTGCTCCTCAACCCCGTGGTGATCGGTTTCTCCACCCGGCTGGGAAAGAAGGTGAAGGAATGGAAGCGGCGCGAGAACAGTGCTTTCGAGCTGTTTCAGGAAGCCCTGACCGAGACCCTCGATGCCCTGGCGCAAATCCGGGCGATGAACCGCGAGCGCCACTACCTGGCGCGCGTGATCGACAAGGCGGGTGACATCCGCAAGCACGCCGCCGCCTACGCCTGGAAGTCGGACGCCCTCGGACGAATCTCCTTCTTCATCTTCCTGGTCGGCTTCGACGTCTTCCGCGCCGTGTCCATGCTGATGGTCATCTATTCCGGGCTGAGCATCGGCGAGATGCTGGCGGTGTTCGGCTACCTCTGGTTCATGATGTCCCCGGTCCAGGAGATCATCAACATCCAGTACGCATGGTTCGCCGCCAACGCCGCGATCGCCCGGGTCAACGGCCTGCTCGCCCTGGCCGAAGCGGAGCAAGGCGGCGGCGGGCGCAATCCGTTCGCCGGTGCCGAGACGGTGGGGCTGGAGCTGCGCCACCTGAGCTTCGCCTACGGCGATGGCGACGTCGTCCTCGACGACGTCAGCCTGACCGTGGCGCCCGGCGAGAAGGTCGCCCTGGTCGGCGCCTCCGGAGGCGGCAAGTCGACCCTGGTGCAGGCCCTGCTCGGGCTCTATCCGGCCAGCTCAGGGAGCATCCTGTACGGCGACGTCCCGGTGGCCGAGATCGGCTGGGCGACGGTGCGGGACCACGTCGGGGTGGTCCTCCAGCACCCAGTGCTTTTCAACGCCAGCGTGCGCGATAACCTGGCCATGGGCCGGGAGTACGCCGACGAGCGGCTCTGGCACGCCTTGGCGATCGCCCAGCTCGTCGAGCTGGTCGAGTCCCTTCCCGGCGGATTGGAGGCCGTGGTCGGCCGGCACGGCGTCCGCCTTTCGGGCGGGCAGCGGCAACGGCTCGCGATCGCCCGCATGGTCCTGGCCGAGCCCGAGGTGGTGATCCTGGACGAAGCCACCTCGGCGCTCGACACGGAGACCGAACGGGCTTTGCACCAGGCCCTGGCCGCGTTCCTGAGCGGCCGCACGACGCTGATCATCGCGCACCGGCTGTCCGCGGTGAAGCAGGCCGACCGCATCCTGGTGTTCGAGAACGGCCGCGTGGTCGAAGAGGGCGAGCATGCCGCCCTGATGGAGAAGGGCGGCCTCTACCACAAGCTGTACGCCCACGCCTGAGCGTGGTCAGTGGCTGGCGATCCAGTTCGCGGTGACGAAATCCATGGTCTGGATGTGCTGGATGAACCAGGCCGGGATTTCCTGGCCGACGACCCGGTTAACCGCGTCCGCGTCGGGCGAACCGGCAGCGACGCCGGCGGTGAAATCGGCCAGCCAGGCGAGCGCCCGCTCGTGTTCCTGCTTGTGCACCGGATAGGGCGGGAAGCCGGTCGCCTGCATGGCCTCCTCCTCGCGCGCGAAATGCTCGCGGTTGTGGTCGAGAAAGGCGCGGCAGGCCTCGGCCAGGGCCGCGGGAGCGGCACCGTAGGTGGGCAGAGCGGCGAGCATGTCGGCAAGCTGTTCGGCGGCGTGATCATGGTCGGAATTCATGAACTCGACGGCGACGCGGGGAATTTCCATGGTCATTGAAGCTACCTCGTCGTGCAATCGGGGCTATCATAGGCGGCGCCCGCGCGCGGGCCATGACAAATGTCATGGCCACGGTAGTGTTTCACGTGAAACAGCGGGCGAATTTGCGTAGAATCCGGCTCCCTCCGCGAGCCCGAACCCCCTGACCAAGCTGATGATTTTCCCGGATATATTCGATGTGATCGTGGTGGGTGGCGGCCACGCCGGCACCGAAGCGGCGCTCGCGGCGGCGCGCCTGGGCGTGCGTACCCTGCTGCTCAGCCACAACATCGAAACGCTCGGTCAGATGTCCTGCAATCCGTCCATCGGCGGCATCGGCAAGGGCCATCTGGTGCGCGAGGTGGACGCCCTGGGCGGCGCCATGGCGCTCGCGACCGACGCCGCCGGCATCCAGTTCAGGACCCTGAATTCCTCCAAGGGCCCGGCCGTGCGCGCCACGCGCGCCCAGGCCGACCGCGTCCTGTACAAACAGGCCATCCGCAGCCGTCTGGAGAACCAGGCCAATCTGACGCTCTTCCAGCAGGCGGTCGACGACCTGATCCTGGAGGGCGACCGGGTCGCCGGCGTGCGTACCCAGCTCGGCCTCGTGTTCCGTTGCCGGGCCGTGGTGCTCACCGCCGGTACGTTCCTGGACGGCCTCATCCACGTCGGCATGGAGCACTTTCCGGCCGGCCGCATGGGCGACCCGCCGGCGGTCTCGTTGGCGGCCCGCCTACGCGAGCTGCAACTTCCCGCGGGCCGCCTGAAGACCGGCACGCCGCCGCGCATCGACGGCCGCAGCATCGATTTCGCGCAGACCCAGGAGCAGCCGGGTGACGACCCGGCGCCGGTGTTCTCGTTCATGGGCGAGCGCGCCATGCATCCGCGCCAGCTGCCTTGCTGGATCACCCATACCAACGCACGCACCCACGAGATCATCCTCGGCGGCCTCGACCGCTCGCCCCTGTACACCGGCGTCATTGCCGGCGTGGGGCCGCGCTACTGCCCGTCCATCGAGGACAAGATCAAGCGTTTCGCCGACAAGGATTCGCACCCCATTTTCCTGGAGCCGGAAGGCCTCGCCACCCACGAGTTCTACCCGAACGGCGTCTCCACGAGCCTGCCGTTCGACGTCCAACTGGCCCTGGTGCGTTCCATCAAGGGCCTCGAGCAGGCCCATATCCTGCGTCCGGGCTACGCCATCGAATACGACTACTACGACCCGCGCGCCCTCCGGCCCTCCCTGGAGTCCAAGGCGATCGGCGGTCTGTTCTGTGCCGGCCAGATCAACGGTACCACCGGCTACGAGGAGGCCGCGGCGCAGGGTTTGCTGGCCGGACTCAACGCCGGCCTGCAGGTCACGGACAAGGAGCCTTGGTGGCCGCGCCGCGACGAGGCCTACCTGGGCGTGCTGGTTGACGACCTGATCACCCGGGGGGTTTCCGAACCGTATCGGATGTTCACCAGCCGGGCCGAGTACCGCCTGTCCCTGCGCGAGGACAATGCCGACCTGCGCCTGACCGAGACGGGTCGCCGCCTGGGCCTGGTCGACGATGTCCGCTGGCGCCGTTTCGAGGCGAAGCGGGAGGCCATCGCGCGCGAGACCGAGCGTCTCAAGGCGACCTGGGTCAATCCGCTGCGCCTGCCGGAGGCGGAGGCGATGCGGGTCCTCGGCAAGCCGATCGAGCGCGAGTACAGCCTGTTCGACCTGCTGCGCCGGCCGGAGGTGGCTTATCCCGCGCTGCTGAGCCTGCCCGACGCCGGCGTCGCCGTCGCCGATCCGGAGGTCACGGAGCAGGTCGAGATCCAGGCCAAGTATTCGGGCTACGTCGACCGGCAGGTCGAGGAGATCGCTCGCCAGCGCGAGCTCGAGGACACCGCGCTGCCCACCGATCTCGATTACATGGCCCTGAAGTCGCTATCCATCGAGGTGCGCCAGAAACTCAGCCAGGCGCGTCCGGCCACCCTGGGCCAGGCCTCGCGGGTGTCCGGCGTGACGCCGGCGGCGATCTCGGTGCTGACGGTGTACCTGAAGCGCCTACAGAAGACGAGGGAGCGGGCATGAAGGAACGACTGGACGCCGCCCTGGCGGCGATGGGCCTCGACCTGCCGGGAGCGTGCCGGGAGCAACTGCTCGCGTATCTGGACCTGCTGCGCAAGTGGAACAAGACCTACAACCTGACGGCGATCCACGAACCCGAGCGGATGCTCACCCACCACCTGCTCGACAGCTTGGCCGTACTGCCCTACATCGGCGCCGAGCGGTTGCTCGACGTCGGCGCCGGCGCGGGTCTGCCCGGCATCCCGCTCGCCATCGCCCGGCCGGGCCTCGCCGTGACCCTGATCGACGCCAGCCACAAGAAGGTCGCCTTCATGCACCAGGCCGCCATCGAGCTCGGCCTGGACAACGTCAAGGCGGTGCACGGTCGGGTCGAGCAGCTGCCCGCGGCGCCCTTCCCGCAGATCATCTCGCGCGCTTTCAGCGACCTGTCCGACTTCGTCCGTCTGACCCGTCCATTGCTCGCCGAGGGCGGCGAGTGGCTGGCCATGAAGGGCCTGTTTCCGAACGAGGAACTCGCCCAACTGAAAGGTGCCCGCCTGAAGCGGGACATCGAACTGGCCGTTCCCGGCCTGGACGCAAATCGCCATTTGATAGTTCTGGAGGCGGCATGAGCGGGAAAGCGGCGCATATCCTGGCGGTCACCAACCAGAAGGGCGGGGTCGGCAAGACCACCACCACGGTCAACCTCGCCGCCGGCCTGGCCCTGCTGGAGCAGCGCGTGTTGCTGGTCGACCTCGATCCCCAGGGCAATGCCACCATGGGCAGCGGCGTGGAGAAGCGCGATTGCCAGCAGACCGTCTACCACGTGCTGCTGCGCCAGGCCGTCTGCCGCCAGGTGCGCCGGGCGGCCGCGAACGGCGGCTACGACATCCTGCCGGCCAACCGCGACCTGGCCGGGGCGGAGGTCGAATTGGTCCTGGAACAGGGCCGCGAAGGCCGCCTGCGCGAGGCGCTCGGCACGGTCGCCCAGGAATACGACTACATCCTGATCGACTGTCCGCCGGCGCTCAACCTGCTCACGGTCAACGCCCTGGCGGCGGCCGACGCCGTGCTGATCCCCATGCAGTGCGAGTACTACGCGCTGGAGGGGTTGTCGGACCTGGTCAACACCGTCAAGCGGGTGAAGTCGAGCCTGAACCCGGCCATCGAGATCGAGGGCCTGCTGCGCGCCATGTTCGATCCGCGGAATACCCTGGCCCAGCAGGTTTCCGAGCAACTCAAACAGCATTTCGGCGAGAAGGTGTACGACACCGTGATCCCGCGCAACGTGCGCGTGGCCGAGGCGCCCAGCTACGGCATGCCGGTTCTCGTCTACGACCGCCATTCCAAGGGCGCCCAGGCCTATATGAAGCTGGCCGAGGAAATCGTCGGCCGCCGCGCCGGTCAACATTAGGAGGCAAGATGGCGAAACTGAAGGGATTGGGACGGGGCCTCGATGCCCTATTGGCCGAGGGCGAGACCCCGGAGGGCGAGCGCTTGTTGACGTTGCCGTTGACCAGCCTGGCGCCCGGGCGCTACCAGCCGCGCACCCGGATGGACGAGTCGGCGCTCGCCGAACTGGCCGATTCGATCCGGTCGCAGGGGCTCATGCAGCCCATCCTGGCGCGTTCCATCGCCGGCGGCAAGTACGAGATCATCGCCGGCGAAAGGCGCTGGCGCGCCAGCCAACTGGCCGGCCTGAAGGAAGTCCCCGTGCTGGTGCGCGACGTCCCGGACGAGGCGGCCCTAAAGATGGCCCTGATCGAGAACATCCAGCGGGAAGACCTGAATCCGCTCGAAGAGGCACTCGGCCTGCAGCGTCTGATCAGTGAGTTCACCATGACCCACCAGAGCGTGGCGGAATCGGTCGGCCGCTCGCGCACCGCGGTGACCAACCTGCTGCGCCTGCTCAACCTCGCCAAGCCGGTGCAGACCCTGATGATGGACGGGCAGTTGGACATGGGCCACGGCCGCGCCCTGCTCGCCCTCTCCAACACGCGCCAGGTCGAGGCCGCCGGCGAGATCGTCAAGCGTGACCTGTCGGTCCGCGAGACCGAGCGCCTGGTCGATCGCCTGCTCAAGCCGGCGGCCCCGAAGCCGGAGGAGAAGAAGGATCGCGACGTCATCCGACTGGAGGAGTCGCTCTCCGAACGCCTGGCCACCAAGGTTTCCATCAACGCCAACCGCAAGGGTTCGGGTCGGTTGACGGTGGAATTCGCGAGCCTCGACCAGTTGGACGAAATCCTGAAGCGGATCAAGTGAGTAGCATATGTGGAACAACGTGCACGGGCGAGAAATCATCAAAGGGTTTGATGATTGCATTAGCCTCCCTAATTGCTTTATCATAATCGTCTAATGTTATTGGCCGTTCGCCGTCCCTTGCTGTTGCAGGCGGGCGCTCTCGGCCTGTTGGCTTTGGCAGTTGGCGGATTCGGCGACATGGGGATCGCATTGGCGGTCGCGTATGGCGGCGCGGTTTCGGTACTGAACACGGCCTTGTTGTGGTGGCGTTGGTATCGCGGTGCACAGGACTTCCACTGCGATGGCGGCCGCCACCTGAGATCGTTCTACCGTTCCGCCATGGAGCGGTTTTTTGTTGTCGTCATAATGCTGGCGGCCGGTTTCGTCTGGATAGGGGACCATCCAGTGGCCTTGCTGGCGGGATTTATGTTTGGACAGGCGGCCTGGATAGCGGCCAGTCTGGCCTTGCGTGAGAGAACTTGACCATGTCCGCGGAAGCGCACACTTCTACTGAATATATCAAGCACCACCTGCAGAACCTGACCTACGGCAAGCTGCCTGCGGGTTACCAGCGCCATGACGGCGAGACGCTGCAAGCCGACACCTGGACCCTGGCGCATTCCCCGCAGGAAGCCAAGGACATGGGCTTCTCCGCCTTCAACGTCGACACCCTGGGCATCTCCCTGGTGCTCGGTCTCCTGTTCATCTGGCTGTTCCGCAAGGTTGCCAAGAGCGTCACCGCCGGCATCCCCGGCGGCGCCCAGAACTTCGTCGAATGGGTGATCGAGTTCATCGACAACAGCGTCAAGGGCTCGTTCACCGGCCGCAACCCGCTGGTCGCCCCCTTGGCCCTGACCATCTTCATCTGGATCTTTATGATGAACTTCATGGATCTGGTGCCCATCGACTGGATTCCGGGTGTCGCCACGCTGCTCGGCGTGCCCTACCTGAAGGCGGTGCCGACCACCGACCCGAACGCCACCTTCGGCATGTCCATCACCGTGTTCTTCCTGGTCCTCTACTACAGCGTCAAGATGAAGGGCCTCGGCGGCTTCGTCGGTGAGTTGACCCTGCAGCCGTTCGGCAAGTTCGGCCTGCCCGCCAACTTCTTCCTCGAAGGCGTGAACCTCCTGGCCAAGCCGGTTTCGCTGGCCCTGCGTCTGTTCGGCAACATGTACGCGGGCGAGATGATCTTCATTCTGATCGCGCTCATGGGCGGTGCCTGGGCGGGTGCCAGCATCGGCAACCTCACCCTGTTCGGCTCGCAGATCCTGCTCTCCCTGGGCTGGGCGATCTTCCACATCCTGATCGTCACCCTGCAGGCCTTCATCTTCATGACGCTGACCATCGTCTACCTGGACATGGCGCATCAGGAACACCACTGATTTCCCGAATCCCTGTCATTCCATCTTTAATCTCTAGGAGAAAACCATGACTGAAGTACAAGCCCTGCTGTTCATCGCTGGCGCCATCATGATGGGCCTGGGCGCGCTCGGCGCCTCCGTCGGTATCGGTATCCTCGGCGGCCGTTTCCTGGAAGGCGCCGCCCGCCAGCCCGAACTGATCCCGATGCTGCGTACCCAGTTCTTCATCGTCATGGGTCTGGTCGACGCCGTGCCGATGATCGCCGTCGGTCTGGCCATGTACGTCCTGTTCGCGGTCGCCGGCTGATAAAAGCGAGGTTGTCCGCCACCGGCAAGAAAGGTAACGCATGAACATCAATGCAACCCTGATCGCCCAGATGATCATGTTCGCCATCTTCGTATGGTTCTGCATGCGCTTCATCTGGCCGCCGATCGTCAACGCCCTGGATGCCCGCAAGAAGCAGATCGCCGACGGTTTGGCGGCTGCCGACCGCGGCAAGCACGAACTCGAGCTGGCCGCCAAGCGCGCCAGCGAATCGCTGCACGAAGCGAAGATGAAGGCTTCCGAGATCATCGCCCAGGCCGAAAAGCGCGCCGCCCAGATCGTCGACGACGCCAAGGTCGCCGCTCAGGCCGAGGGTGACCGCCAACTGGCCGCCGCCCAGGCCAACATCCAGCAGGAAGTCTTCCGTGCCCGCGAGCAGCTGCGCGGTCAGGTGGCCGCCCTGGTGGTCGCCGGCGCCGAGAAGGTGCTGCGCCGCGAAGTCGACGCCAAGGTGCATGCCGACCTGCTCGAAGCGGTGACGAACGAGCTCTGACCATGGCCGAGATCACCACCATCGCCCGTCCCTACGCTGAAGCCGTAGCCAAGCTGGCCGGCGAGAGCCAGGCCTGGCAGGCCTGGTCGGCCATGCTGGCGGCTGCCGCCCAGGTCGCCGCCGATCCGCAGATCGCCGCCTTGGCCGGCAACCCGGCCATTCCGGCCGAGCGCGTCGCCGACGTGATTGTCTCCGTGTGCGGCAAGGCCCTGAACGACGAAGGCGCCAACTTCGTCCGCCTGCTGGCCGACAACAAGCGCTTCAACGTCCTGCCCGAGATCGCCGCCCTGTTCGAAGAGATCAAGGCCGCCCAGGAAGGCACGCTGGAAGCGCGCGTCACGACCGCTTTCGAACTCTCCGCCGCGCAGATGAGCGCCCTGGTGGCGAAGCTCGAAGCGAAGTTCGGCCACAAGGTCAACGCCAGCCAGGAGGTGGATACCTCCCTGATCGGCGGCGTGGTGGTCCAGGTCGGCGACGAGGTCATGGATGCGTCGGTGCGCGGCCGCCTTGAAGGCATGGCTGCCACCCTGAAAGCTTGATAAGAGAATCTGGAGTTACTATGCAACTCAATCCGTCTGAAATCAGCGAGCTGATCAAGAGCAAGATCCAGAACCTGGAGACCGGCTCCGAGCTCCGTACCCAGGGGACGGTGGTTTCCGTCACCGACGGCATCGTGCGCGTCCATGGCCTCACCGAGGTCATGCAGGGCGAAATGCTGGAATTCCCCGGCAACACCATGGGCATGGCCCTGAACCTGGAGCGCGACTCCGTCGGTGCCGTGGTGCTGGGCGAATACGAACACATCACCGAAGGCGACATCGTCAAGTGCACCGGCCGCATCCTGGAAGTGCCGGTCGGCGAAGGCCTGCTCGGCCGCGTGGTCAACGCCCTGGGCCAGCCGATCGACGGCAAGGGCCCGATCAACACCACCGCGACCAGCCCGATCGAGAAGATCGCCCCCGGCGTGATCGCCCGCCAGTCCGTCTCCCAGCCGGTGCAGACCGGCCTGAAGTCGGTCGACGCCATGGTGCCCATCGGCCGCGGCCAACGCGAACTGATCATCGGCGACCGCCAGACCGGTAAGACCGCCGTCGCCATCGACGCGATCATCAACCAGAAGGGCACCGGCGTTAAGTGCATCTACGTCGCCGTGGGCCAGAAGGCTTCCTCCATCGCCAACGTGGTGCGCAAGCTGGAAGAGCACGGCGCCATGGACCACACCATCGTCGTGGCCGCCACTTCCTCCGATCCGGCCGCGATGCAGTTCATCGCCCCCTACGCCGGTTGCTCGATGGGCGAGTACTTCCGCGACATCGGCCAGGACGCCCTGATCGTCTACGACGATCTCACCAAGCAAGCCTGGGCCTACCGCCAGATCTCCCTGCTGCTGCGCCGTCCGCCGGGCCGCGAAGCCTACCCGGGCGACGTCTTCTACCTGCACTCCCGCCTGCTCGAGCGTGCCGCCCGCGTCAACGCCGACTACGTCGAGAAGAAGACCGCTGGCGCCGTCAAGGGCCAGACCGGTTCGTTGACCGCCCTGCCGATCATCGAAACCCAGGCCGGCGACGTGTCCGCCTTCGTGCCGACCAACGTGATCTCCATCACGGACGGGCAGATCTTCCTGGAAACCGACCTCTTCAACGCCGGTATCCGCCCCGCCATCAACGCCGGCCTGTCGGTGTCCCGCGTCGGCGGCGCCGCCCAGACCAAGATCATCAAGAAGCTCGGCGGCGGCGTCCGTCTGGCCCTGGCCCAGTACCGCGAGCTGGCCGCCTTCGCCCAGTTCGCCTCCGACCTGGACGAAGTCACCCGCAAGCAGCTCGAGCGCGGCAAGATGGTCACCGAACTGATGAAGCAGCTCCAGTACGCGCCCATGAGCGTGACCGAGATGGCCATCACCCTGTTCGCCGTCAACCGCGGCTACATGGATGACGTCGAGGTCAAGCGCGCCCTGGCCTTCGAAGCCTCGCTGCAGTCCTTCCTGAAGGGCAAGTACGCCGGGCTCCTGGCCAAGATCGCCGAGACCAACGACCTCAGCGCCGACAGCGAGAAGGAACTCGCTGCCGCCATCGAGGACTTCAAGGCCTCCGCCGCCTACTGATCGGGACTGAACGATGGCCGCCGGAAAAGAGATCCGCACCAAGATCAAGAGCGTGGAGAACACGCGCAAGATCACCAAGGCCATGGAAATGGTCGCCGCGTCCAAGATGCGCAAGGCGCAGGAGCGCATGAAGCATGCGCGTCCCTACGCCGAGAAGATCGGCAACGTGGCGGCCCATTTCAGCCAGGCCCATCCCGAGTACCGGCATCCCTTCGTCGAGCACCGTGAGCAGATCAAGCGCGTCGGCCTGATCGTCGTCACCACCGACAAGGGCCTGTGCGGTGCCCTCAACACCAACGCCCTGCGTCTCGCGCTCACCAAGCTGAAGGACTGGGACGGCCAGAACATCGAGGTGGATGTCACCACGATCGGCAACAAGGGTGCCGGCTTCATGCAGCGCCTGGGTGCCAATATCGCCTCGCAGGTCACCGGCCTGGGCGATACGCCGCACATGGAACGCCTGATCGGGCCCGTGCAGGTCATGCTGGACAACTTCAAGTCCGGCCGCATCGACGCCCTGTACCTGATCTATTCGCGCTTCATCAACACCATGAAGCAGGAAGTCGCCTTCACCCAGCTCCTGCCGCTCGCGGCCGAGCCGGAGGCCGAGCCGACCCACTGGGACTACATCTACGAGCCCGAGGCCAAAGGGGTCGTCGACGGCCTGATGGTGCGCTACGTCGAGGCGCTGATCTACCAGGCGGTGGCCGAGAACATGGCCTGCGAACAGTCCGCCCGGATGGTCGCCATGAAGGCCGCCTCGGACAACGCCAAGACCGTGATCGAGGAACTGAAGCTGGTCTACAACAAGACCCGCCAGGCCGCCATCACCAAGGAACTCAGCGAGATCGTGGCGGGCGCCGCGGCCGTGTAACGGATTCAATACTTAGGAAATACTGCGATGAGCGAAGGAAAAATCGTACAAATCATCGGCGCCGTGGTGGACATGGAGTTCCCGCGCGGCCACCTGCCCAAGGTCTATGACGCCGTCAAGATAGACTCCCCGGCGCTCACCTTCGAGGTGCAGCAGCAACTGGGTGACGGCATCGTCCGGACCATCGCCATGGGCTCCACCGACGGTCTCCGTCGCGGCATGCCCGTGCAGGATACCGGCGCCCCCATCCAGGTGCCGGTCGGCCAGGCCACCCTGGGCCGCATCATGGACGTCCTGGGCGAGCCGGTCGACGAGGCCGGCCCGGTCAACGCCGAAACCCGCATGCCCATTCACCGCAAGGCTCCGGCCTACGCGGACCAGGCGTCCGCCGTGGAAATCCTGGAAACCGGCATCAAGGTCATCGACCTGATCATGCCGATCGCCAAGGGCGGCAAGGTGGGCCTGTTCGGCGGCGCCGGCGTGGGCAAGACCGTGACCCTGATGGAACTGATCCGTAACATCGCCGTCGAGCACAGCGGCTTCTCCGTGTTCGCCGGCGTCGGCGAGCGGACCCGCGAGGGCAACGACTTCTATCACGAAATGAAGGAAGGTGGCGTTCTCGACAAGGTGTCCCTGGTCTACGGCCAGATGAACGAGCCGCCGGGCAACCGTCTGCGCGTCGCCCTGACCGGCCTGACCATGGCCGAGTACTTCCGCGACGAAGGCCGCGACGTGCTGTTCTTCGTCGACAACATCTACCGCTACACCCTGGCCGGTACCGAAGTGTCCGCCCTACTCGGCCGGATGCCTTCCGCCGTGGGCTACCAGCCGACCCTGGCCTCGGAAATGGGCGCCCTGCAGGAACGGATCACCTCCACCCGCACCGGCTCCATCACCTCCTTCCAGGCCGTCTACGTGCCTGCCGACGACTTGACCGACCCGTCCCCGGCGACCACCTTCGCCCACTTGGACGCCACCCTGGTGCTGTCCCGTCAGGTGGCCGAGCTGGGTATCTACCCGGCCGTCGACCCGCTCGACTCCACCTCCCGGATTCTGGATCCGCTGGTGGTCGGCGAGGAGCACTACTCCGTGGCCCGTTCCGTGCAGGCCACGCTGCAGCGCTACAAGGAACTGCGCGACATCATCGCCATTCTCGGCATGGACGAACTCTCCCCCGAGGACAAGCTGGTCGTCTCCCGCGCCCGGAAGATCCAGCGCTTCCTGTCGCAGCCCTTCTTCGTGGCCGAGGCCTTCACCGGCGCCCCGGGCAAGTACGTCTCCCTGAAGGACACCATCGCCGCCTTCAAGGCGATCGTGGCCGGCGAATACGACCACCTGCCCGAGCAGGCCTTCTACATGGTCGGCACCATCGAGGAAGCCGCCGAGAAGGCCAAGACCATTCAGTAAGGAACAGCCACCATGGCCATGACCATTCATCTCGACATCGTGAGCGCGGAAGCCTCCATCTACTCGGGTCTCGCCGAGTTCGTGGTGGTCCCCGCCGAGATGGGCGAGGTGGGCATCTACCCCCGCCACGCCCCTCTGCTCACCCGGATCAAGCCCGGTTCGGTGCGCATCAAGGCCCCGGATCGCGACGAAGAGGACCTGATCTACGTCTCCGGCGGCATCCTGGAAGTGCAGCCGGGTGTGGTGACCATCCTGTCCGATACCGCCATCCGCGGCGCCGACCTTGACGAGGCCAGGGTCCTGGAGGCCAAGAAGCAGGCCGAGGAGGCCATGGCCAACCGGACCGGTGCCATGGAGTACGCCCAGGCCCAGGCCGAACTGGCCGAGGCCGTGGCCCAACTGGCGGCCATCGACAAGCTGCGCAAGCATCGTCATTGAGCCAGCCGGAACGGCGCAAAATGGGCAGCCTCGGCTGCCCTTTTGTTTTTCCGTGCCCGTATAATTTGCCGACCTGATGGACCCGCACCCATGACCCGTCCCCTGACCGTAGTCGTCCTCGCCGCCGGCAAAGGCACCCGGATGCAGTCCGACCTGCCCAAGGTGCTGCACCCACTGGCCGGCCGTCCCCTAATCGGCCATGTCCTGGCCGCCGCCGACAGCCTCGGCCCCGACGGCATCTGCGTGGTCTACGGTCATGGCGGCGAGACGCTGCCGAAAACGGTCGGCCGCGCCGACCTGGCCTGGGCACTGCAGGAGCCGCAGCTGGGCACCGGCCACGCCGTCCAGCAGGCCATGCCGCACGTCGATCCGGCCGGCGACGTCCTGATCCTGTACGGCGACGTCCCCCTGATCCGTCCGGACACCCTCGCCGAGATGGTCATGATCGCCCGTGAGGGCGCCCTGGCATTGCTCACGGTCGAGTTGGCCGACCCGGCCGGCTACGGCCGCATCGTGCGCAACGCGCGCGGCCAGGTCGAGGCCATCGTCGAGCACAAGGACGCCGACCCCGAGCAACTGGCCATCCGTGAGGTCAACACCGGAATTCTCTGCCTGCCCGCCGCCAAGCTGGCGGCCTGGCTCGCCCGCCTGTCCAACGACAACGCCCAGGGCGAGTACTACCTGACCGACGTGATCGCCATGGCGGCCGGCGAAGGTGAGCGCATACTTCCCTGCCACCCCGCTGCCGAGTGGGAGGTCCTGGGCGTCAACAGCCGAGCCCAGCTGGCCGGCCTCGAGCGCCGCCTGCAGGCCACCATCGCCGACGCCCTGATGGCCGCCGGCGTCACCCTCGTCGACCCCGCCCGCCTGGACGTCCGGGGCCGTCTCGAGTGCGGCCGGGACTGTCTGATCGACGTCAACTGCGTTTTCGAAGGCCACGTGGTCTTGGGGGACAACGTGAAAGTGGGCGCTAACTGCGTGATTCGCGACGCGGTCCTTGGCGACGGCGTCGAGGTCAAGGCCTTCTGCCACCTCGACGGCGCCAAAATCGGCGCCCAGGCGATCATCGGCCCGTATGCCCGCCTGCGCCCGGGTACCGCCCTGGCCGAGGCGGTGCACATCGGCAACTTCGTCGAGTTGAAGAATGCCCAGGTCGGCTACAACTCCAAGATCAACCACCTCTCCTACGTCGGCGACGCCAGCGTGGGCGCCCGGGTGAACATCGGCGCGGGCACCATCACCTGCAACTACGACGGCGTCAACAAGCACCGCACGGTGATCGAGGACGAGGCCTTCATCGGCTCCGACACCCAGCTGGTCGCCCCCGTCACGGTCGGGCGCGGCGCCACCCTGGGCGCCGGCACCACCCTGACCAAGGACGCCCCCGCCGAGCAGCTGACCCTGTCGCGTGCCAAGCAACTGACCATGCCGGGCTGGAAGCGCCCGGTGAAGCGGCCAAAGTAAGAGGAATCGAGCATGTGCGGAATCGTCGGTGCGATCGCCGGGCGCGACATCGTCCCCATCCTCATCGAGGGCCTCAAGCGCCTGGAGTATCGCGGCTACGACTCGGCCGGCGCCGCGGTCCTGCACGACGGCCGCCTGGAACGCATCCGCCGCGTCGGCCGGGTCGCCGAGATGGCCGCCAGTGCCGCGACCCAGGGCCTGGCCGGGACGCTGGGCATCGGCCACACGCGTTGGGCGACGCACGGCGGCGTCACCGAGTACAACGCCCATCCGCACATCTCGCGGGGCGAGATCGCCCTGGTCCACAACGGCATCATCGAGAACCATGAGGAACAGCGGCGGCGCCTGACCGAACTCGGCTACCAGTTCGAATCGCAGACCGACACCGAGGTGATCGCCCACCTGGTCCACCACTATTACGGCCGCGACCACGACCTGTTCCGGGCCACCCGGGCGGCGGTCGCCGAGCTCAAGGGCGCCTATGCGATCGGCGTCGTCGCCCTCGCCTCGCCCGACCAGATTTGCTGTGCGCGCATGGGCTGCCCGCTCCTCATCGGCCGCGGCGAGGGCGAGAACTACTTCGCCTCCGACGTCTCCGCACTGCTCGCCGAGACCCGCCGGGTGATCTACCTGGATGAGGGCGATGTCGCCGCCGTCACCCGCGACGGCGTCGAGATCGTCGACCGCGAAGGCCATCCGGTCACCCGCCCGGAGCGCCTGTCGACCGTCGCCGCCGACGCCATCGAGCTGGGTCCCTACGACCACTACATGCAGAAGGAGATCCACGAGCAGCCGCGCGCCACCGCCGACACGCTGGAAGGCGTCATCGACGCCGGCGTCGTGCCGGCGTTGTTCGGCAGCGACGCGGCCACCGTTTTCGCCGAGGTCGACAGCGTCCTCATCCTGGCCTCGGGCACCAGCTACTACGCCGGCCTGGTCGGCCGGCAGTGGCTGGAGTCGCTCGCCGGCATCCCCTGCAACGTCGAACTCGGCCACGAATACCGCTACCGCGACTCCATCCCCAATCCGCGCCAGCTGGTGGTCACCATCTCGCAGTCCGGCGAGACCCTGGACACCATGGAGGCCCTGAAGCGGGCCAAGGCGCTCGGCCACGCCCATACCCTGTCGATCTGCAACGTCCAGGAAAGCGCCTTGCCGCGTGCTTCCAGGCTGGTGTTCTACACGCGCGCCGGCGCCGAGATCGGCGTCGCCTCGACCAAGGCCTTCACCACCCAGCTGTGCGCCCTGTTCATCCTTGCCCTCACCCTGGCCAAGCAGCGCGGCCGGCTGGCTGCCGATGCCGAAGCCGGCCACCTGGAGGCACTGCGCCAGCTCCCCGGCAGTGTCCAGCACGCCCTCAACCTGGAACCGCAGATCAAGGTTTGGGCCGAGCAGTTCGCCGACAAGGACCACGCCCTCTTCCTCGGCCGCGGCCTGCACTACCCGATTGCCCTGGAAGGCGCCCTCAAGCTCAAGGAAATCTCCTACATCCACGCCGAGGCCTATCCGGCCGGGGAACTGAAACACGGCCCCCTGGCACTGGTCGACGACAAGATGCCGGTGGTGGTCATCGCCCCCAACGACAGCCTGCTCGAGAAGGTGAAGTCCAATATGCAGGAGGTCCGCGCCCGCGGCGGCCAGCTCTATGTCTTCGCCGATCTGGACAGCCATTTCAGCGCCACCGACGCCGTGCACGTCATCCGCACGCCGCGCCACGCCGGCCTGCTGTCGCCGATCATACATGCCATCCCGGTGCAGCTGCTCGCCTATCACGCGGCCCTGCGCAAGGGTACCGACGTCGACAAGCCGCGCAACCTGGCCAAGTCCGTCACCGTCGAGTGACGGGGCCCGGCCGCCGGGAGCCGCCGTATACTACGCGCCTGCCGGTCCGGCCTGACCGTGCCGGCGCCGGAAAACCTCGACCTCCCATGCCTCGCAGACCGCGTCCCACCCGTTCCGCTCGCGCCAGCGCCGGCGGCGCCATCGTCGCCATCGACTTCGGCACCTCCAATTCCACCGCCGGATATCCGAGCGCCGCGGGACCGGTGCTGGTGCCGCTGGAAGCGGATCACGCCACCATTCCGAGCGCGATCTTCTTCAACACCGAGGACGAGTGCATCCAGTTCGGGCGCAGTGCCATCGAGTCCTACACCCAACACTACGAGGGTCGTCTGCTGCGGGCGCTGAAGAGCGTCCTGGGCAGCGCGCTGATCGAGGAGACGACGCCGGTCGGCAACCAGCGGATCGCCTTCAAGGACATCATCGGACTGTTCCTGCGCCACCTGAAGGCCCGGGCCGAGGCCGGGATGGGGGCGGCCGCCGAAGCGGTTGTCCTGGGCCGGCCGGTCCATTTCGTGGACGACGACGATGCCCGCGACCGGGCGGCCCAGGACCAGTTGGAGGCCATTGCCCGCGAGGCCGGTTTCAAGCAGGTGGATTTCCAGTACGAGCCCATTGCGGCGGCGCTCGACTACGAGGCCGGGATCGACGCCGAGGAACTGGCGCTGATCGCCGACCTGGGCGGCGGCACGGCGGACATCTCCATCGTCCGGGTCTCGCCGGCGCGCCACCTGAAGGCGGA
This sequence comes from Parasulfuritortus cantonensis, assembly GCF_004337445.1. Lineage (GTDB taxonomy): Bacteria > Pseudomonadota > Gammaproteobacteria > Burkholderiales > Thiobacillaceae > Parasulfuritortus > Parasulfuritortus cantonensis. The sequence continues at coordinate 25,497 of NZ_SJZB01000042.1, forward strand.
CCGCAAGGCCGACGTACTGGCCAATGCCGGGGTCCACATCGGCGGTACCGACTACGACAAGCGGCTGAGCCTCGACCAGGTCATGCCGCATCTGGGCTACCGGAGCCACCATCGCCTACACCCCGACCGCGAGCTGCCGGCCCCGGTGTATTTCGATCTCGCCACCTGGCACCGCATCGTCCTGCTCAACGACAACCGCACGGCCTCGTTGTTGAAGGAGCTGCACCACGTCGCGGCGCAGCCGGCCCTGGTGCATCGCCTGGCCCGCGTCATCCGCGAGCGGACCGGCCACCAGTTGGCCGGCGATGTGGAAACCGCCAAGATCGCCCTGTCGGATGCGGCGAACGTCGCGCTGGCGTTGCCCTATGTCGACGACGGCCTGGTCGTCGAGCTCTCACGCGCGGCCTTCGAACGGGCCACCGGCGCCGAGACGGAGAAGATCGCCGCCAGCATCCACGCCTGTCTGAACCAGGCCGGCGTGCCGGCCACGGCGATCACCACGCTGTTCCTCACCGGCGGCACTTCGGCAATTCCCTCGGTACGCGCGGCCTGCCGGGCAAGCGTGCCGAATGCCCGTTTGGTCGAGGGCGACCGCTTCGGCAGCGTCGGCCTCGGTCTGACCATCCACGCCGGCGTGCGCGCCCACGGCTGAGGCGCGCGCGACGTGAAGCGCGAGGACCTGGAACGGCTGGTCAGCGTCGAAATGCCCTTCGGCAAGCACAAGGGCTGGCTTATCGCCGACCTGCCCGGCCACTACCTGAACTGGTTCGCCCGGGAAGGCTTTCCCACAGGCGAGATCGGCCGTCTGCTGGCCCTGATGCAGGAGATGGACCACAACGGCCTGCGGCCGTTGCTTGATCCACTACGGTCCCGACCGGCCGCCAAATAGCTTCCCCCAGGGCACACTCGGGCGCTTCGGGACGAACGCCTCAGCCCTTCGGCCGCCGCCTGATGCTGGCGTTGGCCCGCGACGGCCGGCCGTCGAAGGCGGCATCGAGGGCACGCACCTTCACGCTCTTGCCCTTGAGCTTGCCGTCGGCCAGCCGGCTTTGCGCCTTCAGGGCGATCTCCCGCGCCACCGCGACATAGGTGACGCTGTCCGTGACGTTGATCTTGCCCACCTGCTCGGCCTTGAAACCGGCCTCCCCGGTGAGCGCGCCCAGCACGTCGCCGGGCCGGATCTTGTCCTTGCGCCCGCCCAGTATCTGCAGGGTCACCATCGGCGCCCGCAGGGGCTGGCCGCTGGCGGCGGACAGCTCGTCGATCGGGTGCCATTCCACCTCCGTGCCCAGGACCTTGGCGATCTCGTCGACCCGGCGCATCTGGTTGCGGCTGGCGAGGCTGAGCGCCCAGCCGTCCTGGTCGGCCCGGCCGGTGCGGCCGATGCGGTGGATGTAGATCTCCGGGTCCGGCGTCACGTCCACGTTGATCACCGCCTCCAGCTGGGCGATATCGAGCCCCCGGGCCGCCACGTCGGTGGCCACCAGCACCGAACAGCTGCGGTTGGCGAACTGGATCAAGACCTGGTCGCGGTCGCGCTGCTCCAGTTCGCCGTGCAGCGCCAGGGCGTCGAAGCCCGCCTCCCGCAGCACCTGGAGCAGGTCCCGGCATTGCTGGCGGGTGTTGCAGAAGGCCAGGGTGCTGACCGGCCGGTAGTGGTTCAGCAGGCGCACCACCGCGTCTAGCCGTGTCTCGTTGCTGACCTCGTAGAAGCGCTGGCGGATCTTGTCCGCCTCGTGCAGGTCGGTGAGCTTCACCTCCCGGGCTTGTGCAGGAACTTCCGGCCCAGGTCGACGACGCCTTCGGGGTAGGTGGCCGAGAACAGCAGCGTCTGGCGCGCCTTCGGACAGCGCCGGGCGATGTAGACGATGTCGTCGTGGAAGCCCATGTCGAGCATGCGGTCGGCCTCGTCCAGCACCAGGGTGTTGAGGGCGTCGAGGTTCAGGCTTTCCCGTTGCAGGTGATCCATGATGCGGCCCGGCGTGCCCACCACGATGTGGGCGCCGTGGGCCAGGCTGGCCATCTGCGGGCGCATCACGCTGCCACCCACCAGCGACAACACCTTGATGTTGTCCTCGCTGCGCGCCAGGCGGCGGATCTCCTGGGTCACCTGGTCGGCCAGTTCGCGGGTCGGGCACAGCACCAGGGCCTGCACCTCGAACCGGCTGACGTCGAGGTTCGCCAGCAGGGTGAGGCCGAACACCGCGGTCTTGCCGCTGCCGGTCTTGGCCTGGGCGATCAGGTCGTGGCCGTCCAGGGTCACCGGCAGGCTCGCGGCCTGGATCGGCGTCATGTTCAGGTAGCCCAGCTGGCGCAGGTTGTCGATCACCGCCGGTGCCAGCGGCAGGCAACCGAACGGCGCGGAGAGGGCAGAATCGGATTGGGTATCTTCAGGCATGCCGGATTATACGGATGGGCTCGGCCGGACGGGGCATCGGGCGCTGACCGGCAAGTCGCTTCGGTGCCGCGGGCTGCCGCCGACTCGCACCTTTATTCGTGGCGAGGATTCGTGGAACCGCGCATGATCCCATCCGCGGCCGACTCATCGGCGCAGTGGAGGACATGGAAAGTGACCACCCGAATCAAGATAGCCGCCTGCGAGGTCCGCCTAGGCGATTTGATCTACAACGGCCTCGGTACCAGCAAGCATCCGACCGATACCTGGGAAGCCATCACCCAGGTCAATGCCGTCGATGGCTTCGTACAGTTGATTACCGGCCACCCCGACCTTCCCCCCGGTGAATTCTGGTTCGAGCCGGACGAACTCGTCGTCGTCATCCGTCATCCGCCGGCCGCGCCGGAGGCAGAGGCCGCCAAGCCCGAGCACAAGCATCGTCATCGTCATTAGGCGAGTTCCCGTGCCGCGCTGGGCTGGCGACTAGCAGGCGACGGCCGGGGCGGTCGGCAACCCGTCAGCGACGAAGCAGGGCCATCAGGTACCCGTCGAAATACCGGCCGTCGACGCAGAAATCCTGTCGTAGGACGCCTTCCGTGGCGAAGCCGAAGCGTTCATACAGCGACGTGGCCCGGCTGTTGTCCGCGCGTACCGTGAGCTGGATTCTCCGCAGGCCCTTGGCCCAGGCCTGGTCGATCGCCGCTTCCATCAGCATGGCGCCAATGCCCCGGCCGCGCGCAGGCGGCAGAACGCCGATCGTCAGCACCCCGACGTGGGTTCGCGCTTCACCCGGGGCCGGCAAGACGTCGCACCAGCCCAGGACTTCGTCGTCCACGGCGACGAACTGGCAGAGGTCACGGGCGATGTTGGTCCGCAGGGTGCCCAGCCACGCTTCCTTCGCGGGCGCTTGGAAGGACGCCAGGTATTGCCGCTCGCGCGCCACCGCGTCGAAAGCCGCATACAGGCCGTCCAGATGGCACTCGGCGGTTGGCAAGATCGCTAGGGGCATGGCGGTGCCGGAGGCAGATTCGGCGGCTCGATCGGATGGGGAGGCGTGCTGTGGCGGCATTGTGGTCCGCGCCCGGAGGACGCTCGAACCATCGAGCCTGGCAACGGTGTCCGGTCGTCGCCCGAATGGCCGGAACGCCGGAACGCAGCCGTCCGCAGATCGCGGCGCACGGCCCGGAGCGCCGGCGAAGGGTCCAGCGGGACCCGCCTGAACGGCGCTGGCCGGTCAGGCGGTCAAGCCGCGGGAACCGGTTCTTCGGCGGCGGCCTGTCGTGGCCTGAGTTCGATCAGACGCAGCCCGTCGGCTGGGGCAGGCCGCCGTACTTGGTGATCATCTTCATCGGCCCGCGCGGGAACAGGTCGTAGAGCGGCTGTGCCTTCCGGTCCATGCCATGCATCTTGGCGAATTCGCGTATGGGCGGTACGGCCTGGGTCTCGCTGTAGATCTCGCGGGCGGACCGGATGTACTTCACGTGCTCCTCGGTCAGCTCGAAGTTGTCGTCCAGCCGAGCGAGTTCATACATGACTTCCTCCGTCCAACTGGAGGGATCGACGAGATAGCCGTTGCCGGTGAGTTCAAGTTCCATGATATTCCTGCGTATAGTTGATCAGTTTGGTCAAGTATAACCGAATTCCGCATTGGAATAGAACCCGAGTTTATAGGACTGGCTCGATTCGCACATCGTCATCGGCCCGCCGGCGCCGGGGCGGGCGAAGTGGCCCTGCCGGTGGCCGGCGCCTCATTCCCGGGCGCGGAAGGCCTCGATGCGCTGGCTGGCCAGTTCGAATGCGGCGTCGAAGGCCCCGAGCTCGGCCCTGAGCACCTCGGTGTCACCCGCCTTGCCGGCCTGCTCCAGCTTCTCGCACAGGTCGCCCAGGCGCATCGCACCGACCGCACGGGCATTGGACTTGAGACCGTGGGCGATCTGGCCGGCCACGGCCGGCACGCAGCCTGGCGGGCCATCGGGTGCTGCTCGTCGAGGACAATGCGCTGAACCAGGAGCTGGCGACCGACCTGCTGGGCGACGTCGGTCTCCAGCCCGAGCTCGCCGCGAACGGTGCCGAGGCCGTGGCGGCCGTGCAGCGCAAGCGCTACGACCTGATCCTGATGGACGTCCAGATGCCGGTCATTGATGGCCTGGAGGCGACCCGGCGCGTCCGCCTGCTGCCCGGCTATGAGGAAACCCCCATCCTGGCGACGACGGCAAGCGCCTTCGAGGAGGACCGGAAACGCTGTCTCGAGGCCGGCATGGACGACTTCGTGGCGAAGCCGATCGACCCCGCGTTGCTGCGCGGCGCCTTGGCGCGCTGGCTGCCCTAGCGCGGGGGCGCGGCCGCCGACCTCGCCATGGTCCATGCCGAAGACGTCCCGCTCCACCTCGTGGCGGGGCCGGCCGTGCCGATGGACGGTCTCGCCGACCTGGAGGAACTTGCCCGGATAGAAGGCGTACATCCAGGCCTGGCCGATGTCGTGCAGCATGCCCGCGACCAGGCTCGGATGGGCGGGCAGGCCGCAGCGGCCGGCGAGTTCCTGGGCGCCGGCGCCGATCGCCAGGGAGTGCTGCCAGAACGACTGTTCGTGGTCGAGAAAGCGCATGAAATCGGCCAGGGTGACGATCAGGATGGTCTCCCGCAGGCGCTCCTGGCCCAGGCGCGCCATGACGGCGTGGACCTCGCGAGCAAAGGACTGCCCGGCCGGCGCGTCGTGCGCAGGCGCATGGCCGAGGATCCGGCTGAATACCAGGGGATCCCGATACAGGCTGGCGACGATGGTCTCCAGGCAGGCGTCCTCGTCGTCGAGGTTGTCCAACAGCTCGTTCACCGCGCCCGGGAAGGGCGGCAGCATGGAGAGGCTGTCGGCGACCAGCGTCGCCGAGACGTAGCCGGTCACGGCCGGCACCGGTAGCGCCGGATGGCCGCGAACAGCCCGCATTGGCCGGGCTCGCTGAGGTCGGCGTCGCGGAATATCGCCTCGACCCGGGCCTGGCCGGCGGGCAGGTCCAGGACGCCGCGGCCTTCGTTCGAACAGCGGATGGGCTGTGCCAGGATCATGCCGGCATGGAGCTGGAACAGGGGCAGGTGGCGCGGCCGCGCGGTGGCGGCCACACGGTCTCGACCCGGGACGGGACGACGCGTTGAAGCGGACAGGACGGTCATGTTTTCAGCCATAGCCATTTGCCACGATCCTGCCACACGACGGCGGCGAAACCAGCCCGGTCGTCACCCGGACAGGCCTAGGTGATCGCCCAGTTGCGCCGTCGGATTTCGGCCCCGGACCGGGTTGCCGAGGATCGGACGGAGGGCCGGTAACGCCGGGTGTCGTTTGACAGCCAAATCCGCCGCACAGCAGACTTGGGGGTCGGATGAACCGGGACCGGGCATGCAGAAACTGCCAGAGCAATTTGCCGCCGCCGTGCAACTCCATCGCTCCGGGAAGATCGGCGCGGCGATCGATCTCTATCTCAAGATCCTGCCCCGCCAGAAGAACAACGCCCAGCTGCTTTATCTGCTCGGGACCGCCTATCTGCAGGCCGGGCGGCTCAGCGAGGGCATCGCCGAGGTCCGGCGCTCGCTCGCCATCGCGCCGGACAACCCCGATGCCCTGAACAATCTCGGCAACGCCCTCAAGGGCCTCGGCCGTCCGGACGAAGCGCTGGCCACCTACGACCGGGCGCTCGCCCTGCGGCCGGACTACGGCGACGCCCACTTCAACCGTGCCAACGTCCTCCAGGACCTCGGCCGCCATGCCGAGGCGCTGGCCGCCTACGAGCAGGCGCTCGCCCTGCGTCCGGACCATGCGGAAGCGCACAACAACCGGGCCAACGCCCTGAAGGACCTCGGGCGCCCGGACGAAGCGCTGGCCGGCTACGACCGGGCGCTGGCCGCGCGCCGGAACTACGCCGAGGCATACAACAACCGCGGCGTCGTCCTCAAGGACCTGAAGCGCCACGCCGAAGCGCTGGCGGATTACGAGCGCGCGCTGGCGCTCCGGCCGGACTACCCGGAGGCCCATTACAACCGCGGCAACGCCCTGGCCGAGCTCAAGCGCCACGAGGAGGCGCTGGCCAGTTACGAGCGGGCGCTGGCCGGCCGCCCGGACTATGCGGACGCCCATCACAACCGCGGCAACGTCCTCAAGGACCTCAAGCGTTACGCCGAGGCCTCGGCGAGTTACGAGCGGGCGCTGGCGCTCCGGCCGGACTACCCGTTTCTGCGCGGCAAGGCCCTCCAGGCGCGGATGCAGCAGTGCGTCTGGCGGGGCCTCGAAGCCGACCTGCAGGCACTGGCGGCGGGCATCTCGGCGGGCCGGCCGGTCACCCCGCCGTTCGAACTGCTGGGGGTGATCGACGACCCGGCGCTGCAACTCGCGGCGGCCCGCCTCTTCGCCCGGGAACGCTACCCGGAGGGCGGCGCCGTCGTCGGCACCCCCACGCCGGGGCGGAAGATTCGCATCGGCTACTATTCGGCGGACTTCCACAACCATGCCACCACCTGGCTGATGGCCGAGTTGTTCGAGGCCCATGACGTCGACGCCTTCGAGGTGCACGGTTTTTCCTTCGGGCCCGACAAGAACGACGAGATGCGTCGCCGGGTGTCCTCGGCCCTGCATCGCTTCCACGAGGTCTCGGCCCGGTCCGACCGCGAGATCGCCGAGCTGTCGCGCACGCTCGGCATCGACATCGCGGTCGACCTGAAAGGCTACACGGGAGACAGCCGGACCGGCATCTTCGCGCAGCGTTGCGCGCCGATCCAGGTGAGCTACCTGGGCTACCCCGGCACCATGGGGGCGCCCTACATCGATTACCTCGTCGCCGACCCGACCCTCATCCCGGAGGCGGACCGCCGGCATTACTCGGAAAAGATCTGCTACCTCCCGCACAGCTATCAGGTCAACGACTCCAGGCGGGCCATCTCCGAGCGGGTATTCAGCCGCGCAGAGGCGGGCCTGCCGGCGAGCGGATTCGTGTTCTGCTGCTTCAACAACAACTACAAGATCCTGCCGGCCACCTTCGACGGCTGGATGCGCATCCTCAAGGCCGTGGAAGGCAGCGTGCTGTGGCTGCTCGAGGACAATCCGGCGGCGGCCGCCAACCTGCGCGAGGCGGCCCGGGCCCGGGGCGTGGCCGAGGGCCGCCTGGTGTTCGCGCCGAAGCTGAAGCTGGACGAGCACCTCGCCCGGCACCGCCTGGCCGACCTGTTCCTGGACACGCTGCCCTATAACGCGCACACGACGACCAGCGATGCCCTCTGGGCCGGGTTGCCGGTCCTCACCCGGATCGGACGGTCGTTCGCCGCCCGGGTCGCGGCCAGCCTGATCAACGCGGTGGGCATCCCCGAACTGATCACCGGGAGCCAGGCGGACTACGAAGCCATGGCCATCGAGCTCGCCCGGCAGCCGGCGGCGCTGGCGCGCATCAGGACGACGCTGGCGCGCAACCGGTCGACCTCGCCGCTCTTCGACGGGCGCCGGTTCGCCCGCGATATCGAGGCCGCCTATGCCCAGATGATCGGGCGTCATCGCGCGGGCCTGCAACCCGAGCATCTTTTCGTCGCGGCCGGGCACCCGGCGGACAGGGCGGGCTGATCGGCCCGAGCGGGCCGGTTAGAATGCCGCCCACCTGCCCGAGCCGACGCCGATCCCGCCGAACCATGTCGCGAAGAAGCCCCCCGATTCCCCCGCGCCGGGTCGCCGCGCCGCCGCCGGCGGCCGTGGCCGGGTTGCTCCGGCAGGCCCTGGCCGAGCACCGGCAGGGCCGGCTCGAGGAGGCGAAGCGGCTGTACGAGGCCGTCCTCAAGGTGCAGCCGGGCAATGCCGACGTCCTGCACCTGTTGGGCGTCGTCGCCGCGCAAGGGGGCGATCATCGGCTTGCCGTCAGCCTGATGGACCGGGCCATCGCCGCGAATCCGGACAACGCGGCCTTCCATTCCAACCGCGGCAACGCCCTCAAGGACCTCGGCCGGCTCGACGAGGCGCTGGCCGCCTACGAACGGGCGGTCGCCCTCAAGCCGGACTATGCCGATGCCCTCTCCAACCGCGGCAACGTGCTCCTGGACCTGGGCCGCTTCGACGCCGCACTCGCCAGCTACGACCAGGCCGTCGCGCTGGCTCCGGGGCACGCCAAGGCCCACTCCAACCGCGCCGCGGCGCTGCTGGGCCTCGGTCGTGCGGAGCTCGCCCTGGCCAGTTGCGACCGGGCCATCGCCTGCCAGCCGGACTACGCCGAGGCCTATTTCAACCGCGCCAACGCGCTGGTCCGGCTCGGCCGCCTCGACGAGGCGCTGGCCGCCTACGCGGGCGCGCTCGCCCGCAAGCCGGACTATGCCCAGGCGCACTGCAACCGCGGCAACGTATTGCTGGATCTCGAGCGTCCGGACGAGGCCCTGGCGAGTTACGACCGGGCCATCGCCGTCCGGCCCGGCTACGCCGAGGCCTACTCCAACCGCGGCGTCGCTCTCAACGATCTCGGCCGCCCGGACGAGGCCCTGGCGAGCTACGACAAGGCCATCGCCCTCAGGCCGGACTATGCCGAGGCCTATTCCAACCGGGGCAACGCGCTCAAGGCGATGAGCCGCCTCGACGCGGCCCTGGCCAGCTACGACCGGGCCATCGCGCTACGCCCGGACTACGCCGAGGCGCATTGGAACAAGTCGCTCGCGCTCCTGCTCACCGGCGAACTGGCGTCCGGCTGGCGCGAGTACGAATGGCGTTGGCGGCGCGAGAAGGACGCCCCCCGGCAGCGGCATTTCAGCCAGCCGGTCTGGCTCGGCGGGGAGGCGGCGGGCCGCACCATCCTGCTCCACGCCGAGCAGGGGCTGGGCGACACCATCCAGTTCTGCCGCTACGCGCCGCGGGTCGCCGAACTCGGCGCCCGGGTGATCCTCGAGGTGCCCGGCGCCCTGGTCGACCTGATGCGCGGGCTGCCCGGCGTCGCCGACGTCGTCGCCGCCGGCGCGGCGCTGCCGGCGTTCGACCGCCATTGCCCGCTCATGAGCCTGCCGCTGGCGTTCGGGACGACGCTTGCCGGGGTGCCCTCGGCACCCCGCTACCTGTACGCCGACTCGGCCCGGGTGGCCGAGTGGCACGACCGCCTCGGCCCGTCAGGCCAGCCGAGGGTGGGCCTGGCCTGGAGCGGCAATACCGCGCACAAACAGGATCGCAACCGCACCCTGGCGCTCGACACCTTGCTCCCCTATCTCCCCGAGGGTTGCGAATACGTCTGCATCCAGAAGGAACTGCGCGCCGCGGACCGGGCCATCCTGGCCGGCCATGGCGGCATGCGCTTCTTTGGGGATGAACTGAGGGACTTCGCCGATACGGCCGCGCTGTGCGCGCAGCTCGACGTGGTGATCAGCGTCGATACCAGCGTCGCGCACCTGGCCGCGGCCCTGGGCAAGGAGACCTGGATCCTGCTGCCGCAGGTGCCGGACTGGCGCTGGCTGCTCGGCCGCGACGACAGCCCGTGGTACCCGTCCGCGCGACTCTATCGGCAGACCGGGGCCGGCGACTGGGCCGGCGTGCTGGCCCGCCTGCAGGGGGATCTGCGGGTACGCTTGGCCGCCGCGCGCGAACCCGGCCTCGCCGCGAACAAGACGGGCGGCTGAAGGCGCGCCGGTCAGGTGGGGCCGTAGGCGCGCATGAACACTTCGACGGCGCGCTCGACCATGGGGCCCAGCGCCTCGGCGCCGATGTCGGTGAGGACGCCGAACAGGAAACGTTCCAGCAGCTCGGCCTCGAGCAGGCCGCGCAGATGGCTGGCGGCGATGCGCGGCTCGGCCGGGCGCAGCTTGCCGGCCTGCATGGCGGTCTCGAGGAAGCCGGCCAGGGCCGCGTCCCCCTTGCCGGGGCCGAGGGCGTAACAGGCGCGGCCGAGCTCGGAACGGTGCGCCTCGGCGATGACCAGGCGGCGCGCCGCCGTCACCTGGGGCGAATAGAGGACGGCCAGGAAGCCGCGCCCGAAATCGCGCAGGGCCCCGGCGACATCGCCGATATCGGGGTCGAGCAGGCGGTGCACGGCCTCGAATTCATGCTCCGAGGCCTGGAACATGACGGTGAGGAAGAGTTCTTCCTTGGAGGCGAAGTGGTTGTACAAGGTGGCCTTGGAGCCGCCTACGCGGGCGCAGATCTCGGACATCGAGGCGCGTTCGAAGCCGAGTTCCCCGAAGGTCTCCGCCGCCACCGCCAATATCGCCTGCCGTTTGGCTTCGCTCTTGGTTTTCATCGCTGCTCGGCTCGGTAAAAGTGTACTAACTGGTTCATTTTAGCCTGTCTCGGGTATAATCGCTCCATATGTACCGTACGGTACAGTTTTAATAGCGAGCCCATCACCATGCCCACTCTTCTACCACGCCCGCCCTCGCGGCCGGGCTTCCTCGGCACCCTGTTGTCAGTCGGCCTGCTTGCCGCCGGCTGCGCCCCGCTACCGACTCTGTCGCCGCCGGCGACCGCCCGACCGGCCGCCGATTACGGCACCGAGGCCACCTTCGCGGCGGCCGCGACGGCCTGGCCGGCGGCGCACTGGTGGAGCGAATACGGTGACGCCCAGTTGAACGTACTGATCGAAGAGGCGCTCGCCAATTCGCCCGACATGGCCGCCGCCGCGAGCCGGCTGCGCCGCGCCGAGGCCCTGCAGCAGGTCGCCGGTGCCGCCCTGGCGCCGCGGGTCGACGCCAACGGCTCGATCAGCGAGCAGAAGCAGAGCTACAACCACCTGATGCCCCGCAGCGTAACGCCGGCCGGCTGGCACGACTACGGCCTGCTCAGCCTGGATTTCAGCTGGCAGCTGGATTTCTGGGGCCGCAACCGGGCCGCCCTGGCGGCGGCCCTCTCGCAGCGCGACGCGGCCCGTGCCGAATTCGCCGGCGCCGGCCTGGTCCTGGCGGCGGCCATCGCCTCCGACTATGCGGACCTGGCCCGCCTGTACGCGGTGCGCGACACCGTCGAACGCTCGGTCGCGGTGCGCGGCGAGACGGTCGCCCTGTTCGCGCAACGCTACGCCAACGGCCTCGAGACCAAGGGCGGCTTGAGCGAGGCCGAGGCCCGACGGGCGGCGAGCGAGGGCGAACTGCTTACCCTCGACGAGCAGATCGGCCTCCAGCGAAACCGCCTGGCGGCGCTGCTCGGCGCCGGCCCGGACCGCGGCCGCCGCATCGCCCGGCCCACGGTCGCCCTGGCCGGCGCCGACGGCCTGCCGGCCAACCTCGCCGCCGACCTGCTCGGCCGGCGGCCCGACATCGTCGCCGCGCGCCTGCGCGTCGAAGCGCTGTCGCACCGCGTCGAGGAGAAGAAGGCCGCGTTCTACCCGAACGTCAACCTGAGCGCCTTCATCGGCCTCCAGGCCCTGGGCCTGGACAGGCTGACCCGGAGCGGCTCCGACGTCGGTGCCGTCGGTCCGGCGTTGTCGCTGCCCATCTTCAGCGCCGGCCGCCTGCAGGGCGACCTGCGCGCCGAGGCCGCCGGCTACGACGAAGCGGTGGCCGACTACGACCGCACCGTGACCCGGGCGCTCCAGGAAGTGGCCGATGCCGGCCTCAGCCGGCGGGCGGCGACGGCCCAGGTGGCCAAGGCCGGCGAGGCGGTGGCCGCGGCCGAGCAGGCCTACCAGGTCGCCCGCAACCGCTACGAGGGCGGCCTCGCCAGCCACCTGGAGGTGCTCTACGCCGAGGACGGCCTGCTCGCCAACCAGCGCAACCTCGCCGCCCTGCAATCGCGTGCCTTCATCCTCGACGTCGCCCTCAAGCAGGCCCTGGGCGGCGGCTACCTCTCCATCTAGTCGCAAGGAATCCAGTCATGTCCGAACACCCTGTCCCCCAGCCGCAGCCCGGCGGCCGCGCGGATGCGCGCCGCAAGCGCCTGCTCGCCGGCCTGGCCGGCGTCGTCGTCCTCGCCGGTGCCGGCTACGCCGCCTACTGGTATGCCGTCGCCTCGCACTACGTCGCCACCGACAACGCCTACACGGCGGTGGAAAGCGCCCAGATCACCGCGTCGGTGGCCGGCATCGTCCGGGTCGTGCACGTGACCGACACCCAGGCCGTGCGCAAGGGCGACGTCCTGGTCCAGCTCGACCCCATCGACGTGCGCCTGGCGCTGAGCCAGGCCGAGGCCGAGGCGCGCCAGGCCGACGCCCGCCGGGCGGCGGCCGGATCGGAGGTCCGGCGCGCCGGCATCGACCTCAAGCGGCGCCTCGCCCTGGAAGCGTCCGGCTCGGTGTCCGGCGACGAGGTCACCCGCGCCCAGGATGCCATGACCACTGCCGGCGCCAACCTGGCGGGCGCGCAGGCGGCCGTCGCCCTGGCCCGGGCGCGCGTCGAGCAGGCCCGCGTCGACCTCGACCGGACGGTGATCCGGTCGCCGGTCGACGGCGTCGTGGCCCGGCGCCAGGTCCAGCTCGGCCAGCGCGTCGCCCTGGGCACGCCGCTGCTCAGCGTGGTGCCGGTCCAGGACATGCACGTCGACGCCAACTTCAAGGAAGGCCAGCTGGCCCGGGTCCGGGTCGGCCAGCCGGCCACCGTGCAGGCCGACATCTACGGCGGCGCGGTGACCTACCATGGCCGCGTGGCCGGCTTCTCCGGCGGCACCGGCGCCGCGTTCTCGGCGATCCCGGCCCAGAACGCCACCGGCAACTGGATCAAGGTGGTCCAGCGCCTGCCGGTGCGCATCGCGCTCGACGCCGCCGAACTGGCGGCCCACCCGCTCAAGGTCGGCCTGTCGATGAGCGCGGAAATCGACACCCGCGAGCGCTGAGCCGGCGGCCATGACCGACTCGACCCGCGCCGACGCGCCCCTGACCGGCGGACGCCTGTGGCTGGCAGCCCTGTTCCTGGCCGCGGCCAACTTCATCGCCGTCCTCAACATGACCATCGCCAACGTCTCGGTGCCCAACATCGCCGGCGCCCTGGGCGCCACCACCAGCCAGGGTACCTGGGTGATCACCTCCTACGCGGTCGGCGAGGCCATCACCGTCCCGCTCACCGGCTGGCTGGCGGCGCGCCTGGGCGCGGTGCGCGTGTTCGTCGGCTCGATGGCGCTGTTCGGCCTCTTCTCGGCGGTCTGCGGCCTGGCCAATTCGCTCGGCCTCCTGGTCGTCGCGCGCATCTTCCAGGGCTTCTCCGGCGGCCCCCTGATGCCCCTGTCGCAGACCCTCCTGATGCGCATCTTCCCGAAGGAGAAGGTCGCCGCCGCGATCGGCCTGTGGTCGATGACCACCCTGGTCGCGCCGGTCGTGGGACCGATCCTGGGCGGCTACCTGTGCGACGAGTACAGCTGGCCGTGGGTGTTCTTCCTGAACACCCCGGTCGCCCTGGTGGCCGCCGCGTTCGCCTGGCAACTGCTGAAGCGCTATGGCGAGCCGCTCGCCCGCAACCCCATCGACAAGGTGGGCCTCGCCCTCCTGGTGGTCTGGGTGGCCGCCCTGCAGCTGATGCTCGACGAAGGCAAGGACCTCGACTGGTTCGCCTCCGCCAAGATCGTCGGCCTCGCGGTGACCGCCGCGGTCGGCTTCGCCGCCTTCATCATCTGGGAGCTCTACGAGCGCCACCCGGTGGTCGACCTGCGCGTGTTCCGGCACCGCGGCTTCACCGTCAGCGTGCTGACCATCAGCCTCGCCTTCGCCGCCTTCTTCGGCGTCAACGTCCTGACGCCGCTCTGGCTGCAAAGCTTCATGGGCTACACGGCGACCATCTCCGGGCTGGCCACCGCGTGGACCGGGGTCACGGCCATCTTCCTGGCGCCCCTGGTCGCCCACGCCGCGACCAAGACCGACCCGCGCCGGCTGGTCTTCGCGGGGGTCGTCTGGCTCGGCCTGGTCACCCTGTGGCGCACCGTCGCGACCACCGACATGGGCTTCTGGGACGTCGCCGTGCCCCTGATGGTCATGGGCTTCGGGCTGCCGTTCTTCTTCATCCCGACCACCGGCCTGGCGCTGGCCAGCGTCGAGCCGCGCGAGATGGACTCGGCGGCCGGCCTGATGAATTTCCTGCGCACCCTGTCCGGGGCCTTCGCCACCTCGCTGGTGAGCACCGCCTGGTCGGACCAGATCATCCGCAACCATGCCGAGCTGGTCGCCGTCGCGGACACCGGCGCCGGCTTCGCCGGCACGCTCGGCCAGTCCGGCATGGCGCCGGACGCGGTCCGCGAGGCGGCGGACTACCTACTCACCAACCAGGCGGTCATGCTGGCGACCAACCAGCTCATGACCGTCATCGGCCTCGCCTTCCTGGTCGCCGCCTCGGTCATCTGGCTTGCCCCCAAGCCGATGCGGGTCGTCGAGCCGGGCGCCGGCGGGCACTGAGCGCAATCGGGAAACCATCATGTTCAAGCACATCCTCGTTCCGACCGACGGTTCGGACCTGTCGCAGCAGGCCGTCGACCGTGCCATCGCCTTCGCCGTCGAGACCGGCGCGCGCCTGACCTTCTTCAACGCCGAGCCGGCCTTCCCGGCCATGTACTACGGCACCGGGGCGATCTTCGACGCCAGCATGCCGCGCCGATTCCACGACGAAGTCGACAGCGTCGGCCAGGCCATCCTGGCCAAGGCGGCGGCGCAGGCGCAGGCCGGCGGGGTCGCCTGCGACACCCTGGCGCTCGCCAGCGACAGCCCCTACGAGGCCATCATCGAGGCCGCCGGACGCTGCGCCTGCGACCTGATCTTCATGGCCTCGCACGGCCGGCGCGGCATCGACGCCCTCCTGCTCGGCAGCGAGACCCAGAAGGTGCTGACCCATTCCAGCATCCCCGTGCTCGTCTATCGCTGACCCCGGGACGTCGCCGGCCCGCTCCCGGGCCGCCGGGTCGACGCCGGAAAGAGACGGGCCGGGCCGACTGAGGGCCCGGAAATCTGGCAAAATCCCCGATGGCGGAATAAATACTCCAGGAGCGGCGAGTCATGGCAGTCATCGCGGTGTTCAACCAGAAAGGCGGGGTCGGCAAGACGACGACGACGCTCAACCTGGCGGCTGGCCTGGCCATGCTGGAACGCAAGCCGGTCATCATCGACCTCGACCCGCAAGCCCACGTCAGCCTGGCCTGCGGCGTGCGCGGCGCGCCCAGCCGGGAATGCTCGTGTGCCTTCTTCCGCGACGGCGTGCCGCTCATGGACCTGCTGCGCAGCCAGGGCAACGGCGTGCGCGTGGTGCCTGCGCATCCGGACCTGTCCAAGATCGACGCCATGATGGGCAGCACCCCGGGCGTCGCCGGCAAGTTGCGCAAGGGTCTCGAAGCGGGGCTGGCCTGGGAGGAGGACCCCATCCTGGTCGACTGCGCGCCCTCGCTGGGCGTGCTGTCGCTCAACGCCCTGCTCGCCGCCGACCGCGTCCTGGTGCCGGTCACCCCCGATTTCCTGGCCATCCAGGGCCTGACCCGCCTGGACCTCGCCCTGCGCGTGCTGGAGCAGCAGATCCGCCGCCAGGTCGAGCGCCGCATCGTGCTGACCCGCTACGACGAGAACAAGGCGCAGAGCCGCGAAGCCCTGGCGACCCTGAAGCAGCGCTACGGCAACGCCCTGTGCGACAACCACGTCCCGGACGATCCGGCCCTGGCCGAAAGCCCGGCGCACGGCATGGACATCTTCGCCTATGCGGCCGACTCGCCCGGCGCCCACGCCTACCGCATGTTGACCATGGAACTGCTCTCGAAGGGCTTCTTCCAGTAGGCGTCCGGGGCCGGCACGGCAGCCCGGGTCGACCCGGGCCCGTCAGGCGGCGGCGCGGCGCTGGCCGGCCACGCTCCAGAGTTCCTCGAGGTTGTAGTACTGCCGGGTGGCCGGGTGCATGACGTGCACGACGACGTCGCCGGCATCGACCAACACCCATTCGGCGGCCTGCTCGCCCTCGGTGCCGAGGATCTCGCCGCCCGCCTCCTTGATCTTCTCGCGCACGTTGTCCGCCAGGGCCTTGACCTGGCGGGTCGAGTCGCCGCTGGCGACGATCATGGTGTCGAACAGCGAGGTCATCTGGCGCACGTCCAGCACGGTGATGTCCTTGGCCTTGATCCCCTCGAGGGCGTCGACGGCGATGCGGGTGAGTTCGGCGGTGTCCATTGCTTCCTTTTCAACGATACAGGCGGTGTTGTGCGATATAGCTTAATACGGAGTCGGGCAGCAGGTAACGCGGACTGCGGCCGGCCGCGACCAGGGTGCGGATGGCGCTGGCCGAGATGTCCAGCTGGCTGATGGCGTGCCGGAACACGCGGCCGGCCGGCGCGCCGGCCAGGGCGCCGGGCTCGCTGGTCTGGCGGCTGGCCAGGACGCCGGCCAGGGCGGGCGACAGGCGGCCGTCCAGTCCGTAGCCGGGCCGTTCCGCCACCGCGAGGTGGCAGAGGGCGAACAGGCGCCGCCACTGGTGCCAGCCTTCCAGCCCGGCGAAGGCGTCGGCGCCCAGGAACAGCACGATGGGCAGTTCGTCGCCCAGCTCGCCGCGCAGTTCGCTCAGGGTGTCGACCATGTAGCAGGGTTCGGTCTTGTGCACCTCGTGCTCGTCGAGCCGCAAACGGCCATTGCCGGCGATGGCCAGCTCGACCATGGCCAGGCGGTCGGCGGCCGCCGCATGCGGCCGGCCGCGATGCGCCGGCGTGCCGGTGGGCAGGACGCGCACCGCGTCGAGGCCGAGGGCCTCGGCCATCTCCTCGGCCAGGCGCAGGTGACCGTAGTGGATCGGGTCGAAGGTGCCGCCCAGCAGTCCGACCGGGGTCAAGTCAGCCCCGGACGTGGCCGTCGCCGAGGACCACCCACTTCTGGCTGGTCAGGCCTTCCAGGCCGACCGGCCCGCGGGCGTGGATCTTGTCCGTGGAGATGCCGATCTCGGCGCCCAGGCCGTATTCGAAGCCGTCCGCGAAGCGGGTCGAGGCGTTGATCATCACCGAGCTGGAGTCGACCTCGCGCAGGAAACGCATGGCGTTGGGGTGGTTGGTGGTGAGGATGGCGTCGGTGTGGTGCGAGCTGTACTTGTTGATGTGGGCGATCGCCTCGTCCAGGTCCGCCACCACCTTGACGCTGATGATCGGCGCCAGGTACTCGGTGTACCAGTCCTGTTCCGTCGCGTCGGCCAGATTGGCGCCCGGCACCGCGGCCAGGATCGCCTTGGCGGCGGCGTCGCAGCGCATCTCGACGCCCTTGCCGGCGAAGACGGCGCCGATCCGGGGCAGGAAGGCCTCGGCGGCCTGCGCGTGCACCAGCAGCGATTCGGTGGCGTTGCAGGGGCTGTACTTCTGGGTCTTGGCGTTCTCGGTCACCACCAGGGCCTTGGCCATGTCGAACTCGGCGTCCACGTAGGTGTGGCAGTTGCCGTCCAGGTGCTTGATCACCGGCACCTTGGCCTCGGCGCTGATGCGCTCGATCAGGCCCTTGCCGCCGCGCGGGATGATGACGTCGACGTAGGCGGGTAGGGTGATCAGCTCGCCGACCGCGGCGCGGTCGGTGGTCTCCACCAGCTGCACCGCCTCGGCGGGCAGGCCGGCCGTCGCCAGGGCCTGCCGGACCAGCGTCCAAAGGGCCAGGTTGGACTGGATGGCCTCGGAACCGCCGCGCAGGATGCAGGCGTTGCCGCTCTTGATGGCGAGCGAGGCGGCCTCGATGGTCACGTTCGGCCGGCTCTCGTAGATCATGCCGAACACGCCCAGGGGCACGCGCATCTGGCCGACGCTGATGCCGCTCGGGCGGCGCTTCACGCCGGTGATCTCGCCCACCGGGTCGGGCATGGCGGCGAGTTGTTCGCAGCCCTCGGCCATGGTCTCGACGACCTTGGCGGTCAGGCGCAGGCGGTCGACCATGGGGGCGGCGAGTCCCGCCGCCTCGGCTTTGGCGATGTCCAGGGCATTGGCCTCGGCCAGCGGCGCGCCGGCCGCGCGCAGCAGGCCGGCCAGCTCGCTGAGGGCGTCGTTCTTGGCCTTGGTGGAGGCCCGCGCCATGGCGGCGGAGGCGACGCGGGCCTGGCGGCCCAGGGTATCCATGTAAGACTTAATATCCATATGCGAACTCGTTCTTCAGTTTCGACTTGCCCATCAGGCCGAGGCCCAGTTGTTTCAACAGCGCCCAGGCGTCTTCCCGGAGCAGGCCCTTGCTCGCCCGGTCGACCCGGCCGGCCTCGCGCAGGGCGAGCGCCAGTTCGGCCGCCCGGAGGCCTTTCAAGGCCCGGCTCACCAGGGCCTGGCGGCTTTCCCAGACGCGATTCTCGCGCATCAGGGCGGGCAGCGGCTCGCCCGCCTCGACGCCGGCGGCCAGGCGGTACAGGGTGCGCAACTCCTGGGCGAGCAGCCAGAGCGCCAGGATGGGCGTCTCGCCCTCCGCCTCCAGGCCGTCGATGATACGACAGTAGCGCACCGCGTCGCCTTTCAGGAAGGCCTCGGGCAGGTCGCTGGCGTCGTAGCGGGCGACGTCCACCACGGCGGCGCGGGCCGCCTCCAGGTCGAATGGCCCGGGTGGCAGGATGAGGGCCAGCTTCTCGATCTCCTGGTGGGCGGCGAGCAGGTTGCCCTCGACCCGGCTGGCCAGGAAGGCCAGGGTCTCGGCGTCGGTCTTCAGCTGGTAGCGGGCCAGACGGCTGCCGATCCAGGCCGGCAACTGTTCCGGCGCCGGCACCTGGACGTGCACGGCGACGCCGGCCCGGTCCAGGGCGCCGTACCACTTGCTGCCCTGCATCGCCTTGTCGGCGCGCGGCAGCATCACCAGCAGGTGGGTGTCGGCAGGCGGGTTGGCGCACCAGGCCTCCAGGGCCTTGCCGCCCTCGACGCCCGGCTTGCCGGTGGCCAGGCGCAACTCGACCAGGCGCAGGCTGGCGAACAGCGACAGGGAATCGAAGCCGGCCGCCCAGGCACCCCAGTTGAAGCCGGTCTCGACCTGGAAGGACTGGCGCTCGGCGCCGGCCGTGCGCGCCGCCGCCCGGATCGCCGCCGCGGCCTCGTCGGTGAGCAGCGGCTCGTCGCCGCACACGGCGTAGACCGGCGCCAGGCCCTTGGCCAGGGCGCCCGCCAACTGCTCGGCGCGCAGCCTCATTCGGTCCGGACGAACGCCAGGCGCCTGATGATCTGGCGCAGGGCCTCGTCTTCCATGTCCTTGCGCAGGGTCGCCTCCTCGGCTTCCTTGGCGAGGATCTGTTCGTCGCTGTAGGAGAAGTCCCGGGTGAGGCGGATGTCGGTGGGGGCCAGCATCTCTTCGCCGCCCGGGCTGATTGCCGAGATCGTCAGGCTGTGCACGAGCCGGTATTCGCGCACCTTGCCGGCGCCGGACAGGGACAGGATGGACTTGCCGCGCGTCTCGTTGGTCAGCAGGATGACCACGTCGGCCTTGTTGCGTTGCGCGGCCAGCTTGCCCTGCACGTCCAGGTAGTGGCGCAAGGACTTGGCCAGGGTCGACTCGCGCGAACGGGCGGACGGCATCGGGCCGGTGATCGCGCTGCCGCGCCCGCCTACCCCGCCCGCCTCCACGTAGGCGCTCTTGAACGGCAGCTTGGCCTGGCCGCGCAACTGGAAACCGCAACCGGCCAACGCGGCCGGGACGCCGACCGCCAGCCATTTCAATGCCTCACGCCTCAGCATGTGCTTGCTCCTCAGACGACGATGTTGACCAGGCGGCCGGGCACCACCACCACCTTCTTGGCCGGCTTGCCTTCCATGTGCTTCTGCGCCTCGGGGCTGGCCAGGGCGGCGGCCTCGATGGCGTCCTTGGCGGCCTCGGCCGCCACCTTGATCTTGCCGCGCAGCTTGCCGTTCACCTGCAGCATCAGTTCGATCTCGTTCCGGACCAGGGCGGCTTCGTCCACCGCCGGCCAGGGCGAACCGACCAGGCAGGCGCCCGGCTTGAGCGCCTTGATGAGGATGCGGCAGACGTGCGGCACGATCGGCGCCAGCATGAGGACGATGGCCTCCATGGCTTCCTGCTTGACGCTGCGGGTGAGCGAGTCCTCACCTTCCTGCTTGGCCATGGCGTTCATCAGTTCCATGACGGCGGCGATGGCGGTGTTGAACTGCTTGCGCCGCTCGATGTCGTCGGTGACCTTGGCGATGGTCTGGTGCAGCTGGCGGCGGAAGCCGGCCAGGGCCTCGGGCAGTTCGCCGCCCGCGAACGGCTCGGCCGGGCCGGCCTCGACGTGGTCGTAGACCATCTTCCACAGTCGCTTCAGGAAGCGGTGCGCGCCTTCGACGCCGGCGTCGGACCATTCCAGGCTCTGCTCCGGGGCGCCGCGAACATCATGAACAGGCGCGCGGTGTCGGCACCGTACTGGTCGATCAGGGCCTGGGGGTCGACGCCGTTGTTCTTCGACTTCGACATCTTCTCGATGCCGCCGATCACCACCGGCTGGCCGTCGGCCCGGAGCCGGGCGGCGAAGATCTGGCCCTTGTCGTTGCGCTCCACGTCGACGTCGGCGGGGTTGATCCAGAGCTTCTTGCCGTCGGCCTGGTCGCGGTAGTAGGTCTCCGCCACCACCATGCCCTGGGTGAGCAGGTTGGCGAACGGTTCGTTGGTGCTCACCAACCCCTGGTCCCGCATCAGCTTGTGGAAGAAGCGGGCGTACAGGAGGTGCAGGATGGCGTGCTCGATGCCGCCGATGTACTGGTCGACGGGCAGCCAGTAGTTGGCGCGGCCGTCCAGCATGCCGCGGTCCAGGTCCGGGCAGGCATAGCGGGCGTAGTACCAGGACGACTCCACGAAGGTGTCCATGGTGTCGGTCTCGCGCTCGGCCTTGCCGCCGCACTTCGGGCAGCTGCACGCGTAGAACTCGGGCATCTTCTTGATCGGCGAGCCGACGTCGATCCGGACGTCCTCGGGCAGTACCACCGGCAACTGGTCTTCCGGCACCGGCACGTCGCCGCAGGTCGGGCAGTGGATGATCGGGATCGGGCAGCCCCAGTAGCGCTGCCGGGAGATGCCCCAGTCGCGCAGGCGGAAGGTGGTGCGCTTCTCGCCCAGGCCCAGGTTGCCCAGCACCAGGGCGATCTTGTCGATGGCGTCCTCGGAGGTGCGGCCGGAGAAGTCGCCGGAGTCGAACAGCACGCCGAGCTCGGTATAGGCGGCCTGCAAGGGTCGTTCGAGATCGCCGTCGGCGGGCTTGATCACCGCCTTGATCGGCAGGCCGTACTTCTCGGCGAAGGCGAAGTCGCGCTCGTCGTGGGCCGGCACGGCCATCACGGCGCCCTCGCCGTAGCCCATGAGCACGTAGTTGGCGACGAACACCGGCACCGGCTCGTTGGTGAAGGGGTGGTAGACCTTGAGGCCGGTGTCCATGCCCTTCTTTTCCATGGTCGCCAGGTCGGCCTCGGCGACGCTGCCCTGCTTGCACTCGGCGATGAAGGCGGCCAGGGCGGCATTGCCCTCGGCGGCCTGCTGGGCCAGCGGATGCTCGGCGGCCACCGCGACGTAGGTGACCCCGAACAGGGTGTCGGCCCGGGTGGTGAACACCTTCAGCACGTCGCCCTTGCCCTGCGCCTGCAGCGGGAAATGGATCTCGACGCCGAAGCTCTTGCCGATCCAGTTGCGCTGCATGGTCTTCACGCGCTCCGGCCAGCCGGGCAGGTTGTCGAGTTCGGCCAGCAGCTCCTCGGCGTAGTCGGTGATGCGGAAGAAGTACATCGGGATGTCGCGCTTCTCGACCAGGGCACCCGAGCGCCAGCCGCGCCCGTCGATGACCTGCTCGTTGGCCAGCACGGTGTTGTCCACCGGGTCCCAGTTCACGGTGGACATCTTCTTGTAGATCAAGCCCTTCTCGAACAGCTTGGTGAACAGCCATTGCTCCCAGCGGTAGTAGTCGGGCTTGCAGGTGGCCAGCTCGCGGCTCCAGTCGATGGCCAGGCCGAGCGACTTCAGCTGTTTCTTCATGTAGTCGATGTTGGCGTAGGTCCAACCGGCCGGGGCGACGTTGTTCGCCATGGCGGCGTTCTCGGCGGGCAGGCCGAAGGCGTCCCAGCCCATCGGCTGGAGGACGTTGTAACCCTTCATGCGGTGGTAGCGGGCGAGCACGTCGCCGATGGTGTAGTTGCGCACGTGGCCCATGTGCAGCTTGCCCGACGGGTACGGGAACATGGACAGGCAATAGTACTTCGGCTTGCTGGTGTCTTCGCCGGCCTTGAAGGCCTGATTCGCTTCCCAATTCCGTTGGGCTTCCGGCTCGATGATCTCCGGGCGGTAGATGGCGTCCATATACAAGGATGTTATTGAGTAAGAAGAAGATTATATCGGCCCGCCGATGACATGGCGGCATCGCGGCGGATATACTGGTTCAAATTCAGCGTTTGTTATCCGTTTTTGGGGGAGCCTACATGTCCAAGAAGCATCCAGTCGTGGTCGTCACCGGGTCGTCCGGCGCCGGTACCACCACCGTCAAGCGCGCGTTCGAGCACATCTTCACCCGTGAGCAACTGAACGCCGCGGTCATCGAGGGCGACAGCTTCCACAGCCTGAATCGCGTCGAGTACAAGGAGGCGATCAAGAAGGCGGAAGCCGAGGGTAACAAGAACCTGAGCCACTTCGGCCCGGAGGCCAACGACTTCGCCGCCCTGGCCAACCTGTTCCGCACCTATGGCGAGACCGGCTCCGGCAAGAAGCGCTACTACATCCATAGCGACGAAGAGGCGGTGCAACTGAACGCCCACTTCGGCACCAACCTGAAGGCCGGTGAGTTCACCCCCTGGGAAGACGTGCCCTCGGGCACCGACATGCTGTTCTACGAAGGCCTGCACGGCCTGGTCGTGACCGACCAAGTCGACATGGCCAAGTACGTCGACCTGGCCATCGGCGTGGTGCCCGTGGTCAACCTGGAATGGATCCAGAAGATCCACCGCGATGCCGCCGAGCGGGGCTATTCCGCCGAGGTGATCGTCGACACCATCCTGCGCCGCATGCCGGACTACGTGAACTACGTCACCCCGCAGTTCTCGCGCACCCACATCAACTTCCAGCGCGTGCCCACGGTCGACACCTCCAACCCGTTCATCGCCCGCGACATCCCGACCCCGGACGAGAGCTTCGTGGTGATCCGCTTCGCCGATCCGAAGGGCGTCGATTTCCCGTACCTGCTCAACATGGTGCACGACTCCTTCATGTCCCGGCGCAACAACCTGGTGGTGCCCGGCGGCAAGATGGGCATGGCCATGGAAATCATCCTGGAGCCGATCATCCACAAGATGGTCGAGGACAGCAAAAAGGGCTGAGCGCCTGCCGCGCCGCCGACAAAAGCCGGGTTCGCCCGGCTTTTTACTTTTGGAGCCGCCATGGACATCTACAACATCTTCCACCTCGAATGCGCCCGCCGCCTGCCCAACCTGCCGGCCGAGCACCCCTGCGCCCGGGTGCACGGCCACTCCTTCCGGGTCGAGGTGCACGTCTCCGGGCCGCTCGACGAACGGCTCGCCTGGGTGCTCGACTTCGCCGACGTGGAGACGGCCTGGGGGCCGGTCAAGGCCGCCTTGGACCACCGCTACCTGAACGACGTGCCGGGCCTGGACAACCCGACCAGCGAGCGCATGGCGATCTGGATCTGGGACCGCCTCAAGCCCGCCCTGCCCGGCCTGGCCAAGATCGTCATCCAGGAAACCGCCGTCTCTGGCTGCATCTACACCGGCACCGGCTAAGACCCCTCTCCCCGGAAGGGCGGGGGAGAGGGGGCAACCCCCGTCCCTAAAGCGCCGCCACCAACTTCTCCACCAACGCCTCGCCCACCTTCTCCGCTCCGCCGGCAATGCCCAGATTGCGGGTCTGCGTCACCGCCATTCCGGCATAGCCGCACGGATTGATGGCCGAGTACGGCGCCAGGTCCATATCCACGTTCAGCGCCAGGCCGTGATAGGAGCAGCCGTTGCGGATGCGCAGTCCGAGGGCGGCGATCTTCGCCTCGCCGACGTACACCCCGGGCGCCCCCTCGCGTCGTTGCGCCATGACACCCATATCGGCCAGCAGGTCGATCACCGCCTGCTCGATCCGGCTGACCAGCTCCTTGACGCCATAACCGCGCCGGCGCAGGTCGAGCAGCAGGTAGACCACCGCCTGGCCGGGGCCGTGGTAGGTCACCTGGCCACCCCGGTCGATCGGGACGATGGGAATGCCCAAGTCGGCGAGCACATGCTCGCGCTTGCCCGCCTGGCCCAGGGTGAACACCGGCGGGTGCTCCAGCAGCCAGATCTCGTCCGGCGTATCCGGCGTCCGGGCCGCGGTGAAATCCTGCATGGCGCGCCAGGTCGGCTCGTATTCGACCCGGCCGAGGCAGCGCACCACCGGCGCGCGGCTCACCGGTCGAGCGGGCTGACCACGCCGCGCCCGCCCTTGTTCAAGACATGGGTGTAGATCATCGTCGTCGAGACATCCGAATGGCCCAGCAGCTCCTGTACCGTTCGGATGTCATAGCCCGCCTCAAGCAAATGGGTGGCAAAGGAATGGCGCAGGGTATGCGGCGACACCGGCTTGACGAGTCCTGCCCGTGCCGCGGCCTTGCGCACCGCCCGTTGCACCCGCTTGTCGTCGACATGGTGACGGCGCACCGCGCCGGAACGCGGGTCTACGGAAAACCCCGAAGCCGGAAACACATACTGCCAACCCAAGGTGCGTGAGGCATTGGGATACTTGACGGCCAGCGCGTCGGGCAGCCAGACCTCGCCGCGTCCGGCCAAAAGGTCGGCGTCGTGCTGCGCCTTAACCACCTTCAGATGTGCCTGGAGAGCCTCCTTCAAGCTGGCAGGCAACATCGTGACACGGTCCTTGTTGCCCTTTCCCTCACGAACAACGATCTCGTTGCGGGAAAAATCCACATCCTTCACCCGCAAGCGCAGGCCCTCCAGCAAGCGCATCCCGGTGCCGTAAAGCAGCCGAACGATCAACCCGAGCAGCGGGTCGTCCATCTGGGCCAGAAGGGCCTGTACCTCGTCCCGTGCGAGCACGGTCGGCAACCGGACCGGTTTCTTGGCGCGGGTCAGGTCCGACAGCCAGGGTGGCTCGATACCCAGAACTTCCTTGTACAGGAACAGGATGGCGGAAAGCGCCTGGGTCTGGGTGGAAGCCGCGACATTGCGGTCCACCGCGAGGGAAGTCAGGAACGCTTCGATTTCCTCCTTTCCCAAGTCGGCGGGATGGCGCTTGCCGTGAAAAGGATGTATCGTTTCACCCACTGAAGATAAGCCTGCTCGGTACGCAAACTGTAATGCTTCAAGCGGATACGGTCGCGTAGCTGGTCAAGCAACCTGGGGGCATGGTCGGGTGCGGAAGCGTTCATGGCCTACAAGATTATCAGACACAGGGGGCATTAATAATCATGAGGTTAGCACGAATACTAAGATTATTGGACATGTCCGATAAGCCATTACGCCGGCACTTGTCGGCGAATAGACGTTGGGCATCATTTCGCAATCGCTGAGAAAAAGGGGAATGTTATGGATTTGTTTTGGATCATCGTAATTGCAACGAGCATTTGGGTTCTGATTGACGCGAAGACCATCGGCGTTAAGAAGGGACAAATTCAGGGTATGGGAAATCTTGGGCCGTGGGGCTGGTTCTTCGCCTGCCTCCTACTCTGGATCATCGGTTTCCCCTTCTACCTCGCGAAGCGCTCCGAATTTAAGCGTATCAATAGCGGCTCATCCCAAGGCGATCAGATCATCGCTACAGGGTCACCACAAACCAAGAAAGGTCTTAGCGTTGTCCACTGGATCGGAATAATTGTCTTCGGGGGCATTGCGTTGCTCGCTCTCTTCGGCCAACGCAACGATGGAACCACTGGCATTGGCCGCATTGCTTCGGGCGGCGCCTCCTCGAACTCAACATCAGCCCCAGAAGGCTCTACCACCGCTACTGCTATCGCGCAGGCATATGAAGAAAACACTGTTGCCGCTGACCAAAAGTTCAAAGGGAAGAGATTCAAAATCACTGGTACGGTTGCCGACATCAACACCGACTTTATGGGCGATCCATATGTAACCCTTAAGGGTGGCGTCAACCAGTTCATGGAGCCGCAATTCGGTTTTGATAAGTCGTCTTCCACCCAGCTCGCCAACCTCTATAAGGGAGCCACCATTACTCTCGTTTGCACTGGAAAGGGCGACATCGCAAAGACGCCAATGTGGGATTCGTGCACGCTTCAATGACGATGCCCAACAAACGCTTCGAGAGGGACGCTCCGCCAGCAAGCTTCGCTTGCTGTCTCCGCGCCCCTCAAGCTGCACGTTAGGGGTCGACAGGTTGCGCAGCCAATACAGTGTCGCCTTTTCGACCCGATCTTTCGCTTCTTCTTCGCGCTCGAAATAGTCGAGCGTGTCTTTCAGCCCAGGTAGGCGCGAGTTTGCTGCGTAGTGCTTTGTTTCTCCCTTCGTGCGGCTTGCGTAATGCACGCCACCAACCGGCCACTTGCCAACGAAAAGAACGTCTCCACTAGCCCACATGCCGGTCGCCTTCTCCCATCGGAAGACCCCTAACATTTCTGTCAACACGGACGCCCCGCCAGCGGCGCTGTTTTCTGTCTGTGCGTTCTCCACCTTCATCACTCCTTGTTCGGTTCGTGGCGCGGGTCGCCGGTTACATCAACGTTAGAAGTCACCATGGCCAAGAAACGTTACTGGCGTGTCATAGGGTATGACAGCACAAATCAAATCTATGAAAGGCAGTTCCCTCTAGGCATCATGCCTCAGAATCAAATGGCGGCAGCCCTTCGCTCTCTGGTAGCTAGCGCTGGGCTTACGTTTGACGAGATATTGGATTGCCACACAAGAAAAAACGCAAAGATACATCGCGAACTCTTGGAGGTTCGAACAGAATCCCAACCACATTTTTCAATGACTTGTGGCTTAAACCCACACTTTATTGCTTCAGTGGTGGAGAAATGACTTCTAACCCTGCGCTCAAGCGGGACCGTCCGCCTGCGGCGTCCGGCCCCTTAGCTCCACGTTATGTCGCACCGTGACCAAGCGTAGAAAATTGCTCACATGGCTTGGGTTGTTTTTTTCGTTACCAGCAGCTGGCTACGCTGGCGTAAGTTTTATCTTCTATTCGTGGCTAAGCGCTGCTGAGCCGGAACGTTGGCCACCTGAGCGTGCAGGTGTTTGGGCGTTTGGTGCACTTGCCCTGGCAATACTATTTTTCGGCTTGTTTGTTTATTGCCTGGTCAGTCTGATCCGAGAAGCAAACAGGAGGTATCGTGAAGAACAAAAAGCAACATAACCCTGCGCTCAACCCGGACGCCTTACAGCAAGCTTCGCTTGCTTCCAGGCGCCGGTTAGCTCCACGTTAGCAACTGTGTTGAAAGTCAATAGAAGGATTCCAGGGAGAGTGATGTTTCAGCATGGAATTCATGATCACGAGCAGTTTGCGCATGCACGCGGTGAGGGCGACCTTGGCGGGTTTGCCCTGGTCACGCAGATGCCGATAGAACGCCCGGATCACCGGATTGCAGCGCATTGCGCAGACAGCCGCCATGTAGAGGGCGCGCCGGACTTGGGCACGTCCACCCCAGATGACCCGCTCGCCCCGATGTTTTCCGCTGTCCCGGTTGAATGGGGCCACACCCGCCAGGGCGGCGATCTCCTTGCTGCCCAGCGTGCCCAACTCGGGCAGCAGGGCCAGCAGGGTGGCCCGCGTCACCGCACCGATGCCGGGAATGGCCTGGAGCAGATCGTCTTTCTCGCACCACGCCCCCGAGGTTCTCAAGGCATGGGTCAGGTCGATATCCAGGCGGGCAATCCGTTCGTCGAGCCAGGCAATGTGTTCCTTGAGGCTGGCGCGTTGGAAGGCCGAGGCGCGACCCAGGCGCAGTTTCTCCTGGACGCGGATATCGATGAGCTGGCGCCGACGCGCGAGCAGGTCGCCCAAGGCGCGGGTTTCCTCGTCGGGCAGGGGGCGCACTTGGGGCCGGATGGCGGCGGCGAAGGCGGCCAGCATCAGGGCATCGATGCGGTCGGTCTTGGCCAGCCGGCCGCAGGCCTTGGCGTAGTCCCGTGCCTGGCGCGGGTTGACCACCGCCACCGGCAACCCGGCTGCCGCCAGCGCACTGGCAAGATCGGTTTCCAGCCCACCGGTCGCTTCCATCACGATCAAGGTGGGCGACTCGGCGCGCAGCCGCTCGCACAGGCCGGCAATGGCGGCTTCGCTATGGTCAATCCGCTGGCTGTGGCCGCCGGGATGCCAGCCCAGGTCGAGCCAGTCTTGCGCGATGTCGATGCCGATAAACAATTCATGGTTGCTCATTCCGGTACCCTGCCTTGCAAAAATCCGGGCTTGCAATGGCCCGATCAACTGTCCGGGTTACAAGAACATGCGACACGACGCCCCGCGCTAACGTACGGGCTGGACCGCCCAAGGCTTCAACGGGCTGTCGTGTCGCCAACCACAGGGGCTCTACGCCCCCGCTCAACGGCCGATTCTTCTACGGAATCGGTAGGCTGAACATACAAGGCATCCGGTCGCATTGAGAAAATATACTGAAGCGTCACCCACAAGAACAATCCCACCCACAGATTCACAAATCGCCATATTCTTCCACTTGGAGCTAAAAATGTCTTTTACGAATAGGTTAATACAAGTCACATTTTTAACCCTTGCTGTTGCTTTAGCACCCAAAGCACAAGCAGCCCCAGTGGTCAATCAAGGCACATGGGAAGTTTCACTGCAAGGGAGAGATCTAGATGGCGACATATCCAACGGCTTTGAGGCTTACTACGATACTGACTTAGATATTACATGGCTTGCCAATATGAATTTAGCCACCACGGATAGTTCATGGATCGGAGCCAAGAACTTGGCATCGGGCTTGAACTTGTATGGAATAGCAGGCTGGCGTCTGCCAATGATGGTTGATACTGGGCTCCCGGGCTGCGACTACAGTTATGGCGGAACTGACTGCGGGTACAACATTGACATTAACTCCTCAGAGTTGGCGCATATGTTTTACACAACACTCGGCAATACGGCTTACTTAGATCAATCAGGCAGCGCTCAGCCTTCTTTCGGCATGAAAAATACTGGGCCATTTCACAACCACTCAGACCCAATTGTTTTTTGGCTAGGAAACTCATACCCATCTGGAACAGACGCTTTTGCTTGGGCTTTTGACAGCTCTGGCGCCCAATATGGCACAAATGCGATGGGGGCAGCAATTTGGGTTGTTCATTCTGGAGACATTTCAGCCGTGCCAGAGCCCAGCACTTTTTTACTCCTTTTCATAGGGTTGTCGTTAGTATTTTTTAGAAAGTTATTCCTATAACCTGATATTTCTATATTTCCATACAGCAATTATCGAAAATAAATGCCTAACTGTTGTGTCCTGGATGATTCCCTTGTCTCCCGCCGGCGTGGTTTACTGTTGGTGCGGGACATTCTCCAGGAGTTGAAGCGATGCAAGTGAGGCTGCACAAGAACGCCACCACGACCCCGAAGACCCGGGCCATGATCTAGGCGAGCGACGAACCCATGGCGGTTCTGGCCAAGCGCTTGGGCGTCACGGTGGAGACCATCGCGCGCTGGAAACACCGCGATTCGGTCGAGGACCGCTCCCATACCGCGCATCGGCTGCAAACGACGCTCAGCGCCGAGCAGGAAGCCATCGTCCTGGTCTTGAGGAAGACCCTCGACCTGTCCCTGGACGACCTCCTGGCCGTCGTGCACGAGTTCATTCATGCCACGATCACCCGCTCCGCCCTGCATCGTATGCTCAAGCGGCATGGTGTCTCGAAGCGCGAGCCGGTCGAGGCGGGCAAGCCCAAGACCAGGTCCTTCAAGGCGTATGTCCCCGGTTTCGTCCATGTCGACGTCAAGTACCTGCCGCAGATGGCCGACGAGGACAAGCGGCGCTACCTGTTCGTGGCCATCGACCGGGCCACCCGCTGGGTGTTCATCGCCGTGTATGCCGCCAAGACCGCCGCCAACGCCAAGCGCTTCCTGGCGGCCCTGGCCAAGGCCGCACCCTTCCACATCCGGACCCTGCTGACCGACAACGGCAAGGAGTTCACCGACCGCTTCATCACCGCCGGTGAGCGCACCCCGACGGGGGAACACGCCTTCGACCAACTCTGCGCGGAACTGGGTATCGAGCACCGGCTGACCCAGCCCAAGCACCCGCAAACCAACGGCATGGTCGAGCGCTTCAACGGGCGTATCGCCGATGTACTGCGCACACACCACTTCCGCTCCGGAGAGGAATTGGAGACCACGCTCTTGCGCTACGCCTGGCTCTACAACCATCATCTCCCGCAGATGGCTTTGGGTCATATCAGCCCCCTTCAGGCCATGAAGAATTGGCAGGCTTCAAACCCAGACCTTTTCCATAAACGGGTCGTCAATCGTCCGGGACATGACACCTAACTGGACGTTCAACGCGGACGCCACTACAGGCCATGCCTTCGGCATTGTCATGGCCTGTAGCGGTACCCTCCGCACTTCGTGCTCCGGCGCCGGTTAACTAGGGCGTTGACGCTGTAGAAAAACCCATAAGCCGGCCACCTTGGCGGCATAATCGGACACGGAGTTCGAACCAGGGAAGGGACTTCAATGGCGCGCTACAAACCGGTCCACAAAGGGCTGAAGCTGCTGCCGGTGGACTTCGAGAAGCAGGTCCAGCCGGGCAGTTTCGAGCATGCGCTGTGCTACCTGGTGGATCACGAACTCGACCTGTCAGTCTTCCACGCCCGCTACAAGAACGACGCCGAAGGCGCCCCGGCCTTCGACCCGGCGGCCCTGCTCAAGATCATCCTGCTGGCCTACAGCCGGGGCATCGTCTCCAGCCGCAAGATGGAGGCAGCGTGCCGGGAGAACGTCCTGTTCATCGCCGTGTCCGGCGACAGCCAGCCGCATTTCACCACCCTGGCCGCCTTCATCGCCGAGATGGGCGACCTGGCCGCCAAGCTGTTTAGCCAGGTCCTGACGATCTGCGACCGCCAAGGGCTGATTGGGCGCGAGATGTTCGCCATCGACGGGGTGAAGCTGCCGAGTAACGCCAGCAAGGCGAAGAGCGGGAGCCGGGCCGATTTCCAGCGCCAAGCCGAGAAGATGGAGCAGGCCGCCGCGAAGATGCTGGCCCGGCACCAGGCCGCCGACACCCGGCCCGACACCGAGGCCGAGCAGGAAGCGCGCGCCTTGGAACGCCTTCAGCGTGAGGCCCAGCGACTGCGCAGCTGGCTCGATGAACATCGCGAGGACCGCAAAGGCGCCAAGGGCGCGCCCCTCAAGCTAAACGTCAAGCCCAGATAGCCATGCGCTACCCGATGTGGCCTAAAGACTTGCAGTATCCTAGTAATGAAATACGGGTTGCTCTCGCAATGTTCTTCTACTTTGCGGTTCGCAGATTTCGCCATCCGGTGACGGCGGAAGTGGTTCCGGGTCAACAGTGCACACCCGCCCGAGCCTCTACCTGAGTTCAACCGTCGGAGCCGACCGCGGCGTACACGATGACTATCTTCTGGTTATTCACGGCAGGCATTGCGACCTTGGTGGCATTTCAGGTCTTCACTTTGGCCCGATTGTTCTGGCTGCGCCGGGCTGGGCAATACCCGCCGGCGGGCCAGGCCTCCATGGCCGATGTCGAGCGCTTGCTCAGGGATGGTCTGCCTATTTGGGCCATTCGTTGCTATCGGGAAATCCACGGCTGCAGCCTGCGCGAGGCCAAGGCGGCCGTACGGGACCTCGAGGTTCGTTCCTAGTCCGCTGCGTTTGCTGCGTCCCGATCTGACGCTTCACAATAACCCGGTGCCCCTCCGACCCAGCACAACGCCCCATGAACTATCCAGACGCCATCGATCCCGACAGGGTCGGCGAATACCCTGCCCTGGCGAAATCCGGAGCCGGGTACTTTTTCGACCAGGTGCTCGAGTATCGGGTCTGGTGCCATCCGGAGCGCGGGGCACCGGACGAGTACGACGGGGCCGATTACTACTACGCCTTCGCCACCTACGGCGAGGCCCTGGCCTTCTCGAACGGCCGCGCCGGCGCGGAGGAACCCTTGGCCCTGGTGCGCCAGTTTGAATGGATAGACGAACCCGAGCCGGGGCTGTTCCGCCATGAGAACGGCGAGCGGATCGCCGAATGGCGCGTCGAGTGGCTGGCGGACGGACCGCGCCGACCGGGCGACATCGAGACGTTCATGGCCGGCCGGGCGAAGCGCGATGCCTGACCGGGCGAGCGGACGCTATGGGCGCTGGGCGCTGATGGCGGTGGCCCTGGCAATGCCTCTCGCCGCCCAGGCCGACGTCGTCTGGCCGGCGCTCTATCTCGAGACCCGCCTGTTCTCCTGGTGGGCAATCGGCCTCGGCCTGGCCGTCGAGTTCTTCTTCATCCGCAAGCTGTTCGCCCTGCCCCCGGGCCGGGCCCTGCTGGCCGACCTGGCGGCCAACTCGGCGTCCGCCCTGCTCGGGGTCGTTTTGATTCCGCTTTCCGGTCTCGCCTGGGAGGTGTTTCCGGGTTTCGCCTTCTACTACCTGCTGCACGTCGGCACCTTCAACCCGATCACCTGGGCCGGTACCTTCGCGCTCGCCTGCCTGATCAACGCCTGGCTGGAGAGCTACGTCCTGAAGCAGTTTTTCAAGCTGCCCTGGACGCGCAGGACCTTCGCCTGGCTCGTCCTGGCCAATGCATGCAGCGTGGGCGTTGCGTTCGCCAGCCTGTGGTGGAAACCTGTGCAGCTTTGAAGGATGAGCGCGCCCCCGGGCGCGCATCCGGCCCAGCCATCTTCCTCGTACGGAGACACCATGCTCAAGGGTTACACGCTTCCCCGCACACCGCGCGGCACTTCCAGCCTCGCCCCCACGCCGCCCTGGCACTATGCCGGCACTGCCGTCGCGGTGGAGTTCGAGGCCGACCCCGAGGCGGCGGCGGCCTTCCTGCCCGACGGCCTGACGCTGGACTCGGGCCGCTGCGCCGCCTACTTCGTCGAGTGGCAGTACGTCAGCGACCTCGGGGTCGAGTACCTCGACCCGATCACCAGCCAATACCGGGAAACCATCTTCCTGCTTTCGGCCCGCTTCGAAGGCACGCCGGTCGCCTACTGCCCGTTCATCTGGGTCGACCAGGACGTGTCGCTGATGCGCGGCCTGATCCAGGGCTGGCCGAAGCAGCTCGGCTCGACCTGGATCACCCGGGCCTACGACCTGCCGTCCCGGGCGACGCCGGTGGTGGGCCCGGGCGGCCGCTTCGGCGCCACGCTCGCGGTCAAGGACCGCCGGCTGGTCGAGACCCAAGTGACCCTGCGCGAGTTGTCCGACACGCTGCCGGCGCCGAGCTTCGCGCGCGCCGTCAACGTGCGCTACTTCCCCGAGCTGGTCGCCGGCCGACATGCGTCGCCGGCCGTGCATGAGCTGGTCCAGCTGAAGTCGCGCGACGTCCAGGTCTCGCCGATCTGGACGGGCGAGGCCACCCTGCAGCTGTTCGACCACCCCACCCTGGAGCTCGCCGACTTGCGCCCGACGGCGGTGCTGGCCGGCTACCGGTTCTCCTTCGCGTTCACGGTCGACGACCTGCTGCCGTTGCGCGACCTGCGCACGCCGGCGGCGCCCACGCCGCCCGGCTGACGGTGCCGGGCCGTCCGTCATGCGGGGTCTATAGTGTCAATGTCGCCACGCAGGGCGTGGCGGCAACGATCATCAGGAGCGCGACATGGCCATCACATGGACCGACGACCTCAACACGGGTATCGACGTGATCGACAAGCAGCACAGGCGCATCGTCGATTACATCAACGACCTGGAAACCGCCCACGCGGGCAACGACAAGGAAGCCATCGGCCGGGTGCTGGACGACCTGGTCGACTACACCCTCTCCCACTTCGCCTTCGAGGAAAGCCTGCAGGAGGAGGCCGGGTACCAGTACTGCAAGCCGCACAAGAAGGTGCACGAGCTGTTCACCCGGCGGGTCAACGAATACCTCGAGCGCTTCCGCCTGGGCGACGACGTGACGGCCGACATCCACAAGCTGTTGAGCTCCTGGCTGATCAACCACATCAAGCGCGACGATGCGGACTACGTCGCCGCCGTGAAGGCCAACATGGTCGGCATCATCCAGGAGAAAGAGGCGAAGAAGGACGAGGGCTGGTTCAAGCGCTTCTTCAGGCGCTGACCGGCCGGGGGCGGCCGGGCCGGCCGGTCAGAGCACGACCTTGACCGCCGGATGGCCGGACAGCTCGCGGTACAGGGCGTCCAGCTGGGCGCGCGAGACCGCGCGCACGGTGCAGGTCACCGACAGGTAGTTGCCCGAGCCGGATGCCCGCATCTCGACCGTCTCGGCCGCGAAGTCCGGGGCGTGCCGGAGCACGATGTCGACCACGGTCTGGGCGAAATCGTCGCGGCGCGCGCCCATCACCTTGACCGGGAAGTCGCACGGGAAATCGAACAGGTCGTCCTGGCTCATGGCGTGTCCCCCGCGCGCCCGCGCATCACCTGGTGCTTGTAGACCTGATAGGCCGCGTGCAGGCGCCGGAACAGCGGCCCGGGCCGGCCGTCGCCGACCGGCTGGCCGTCCAGGCGGGTGACGGCGGTGATCTCCTTGGTCGAGGAGGTCAGCCAGATCTCGTCGGCACCGCGCAGCTCGGCCTCGGTGACCGGGCGCAGGGCCACGGGCAGGCCGGCCTGGCCGGCCAACTCGACCACGACGTCGTAGGTGATGCCCGGCAGCACCAGGTTGTCGTGCGGCGGCGCCATGATGACGCCGTCGCGGACCACGAAGATGCTGCTCGCCGAGCCTTCGGTGAGGTGGCCGGAGCGGATCAGGACGGTCTCGGCGCAGCCCCGGTCGACCGACAGCTGGCGCAGGAGGACGTTGGCGAGCAGGGACACCGCCTTGAGGTCGCAGCGCAGCCAGCGGTTGTCCTCGGCGGTGATGGCGGCGACGCCGTGCTCGACGACTTCCGGCGGCGGCGCGCTGAGTTGCATGGCCATGATGAACACGGTCGGCCGGACGTCCTTCGGGAAGGCGTGGTCGCGCGGCGCCGGGCCACGGGTGACCTGGATGTAGATGCCCTGGTCCGGCCAGTCCGCCGCCTCGATGAGCGGCGCGAACAGGGCCTGCCACTCGGCGTCGCCGTACGGGTCGGCGAGCCGGATGCCGGCCAGGCTGCGGCGCAGCCGGTCGAGGTGGTCGGCCATGCGGAAGGGCCGCCGGTCGTAGACCGGGATCACCTCGTAGACGCCGTCGCCGAAGATGAAGCCGCGGTCGAGGACCGGGATCTTCGCCTCGGCGAGCGGCAGGTAGTCGCCGTTCAGGTAGACGAGGTCGCTCATCAGAGCATCAGCATCAGGCTGTCCCAGGCACGCCGGATCAGGCCGGAGACGCTCACCTCGGTGAGGGCGGCGAGGGCGTAGTCGCCGACCGGCTGGCCGTCCAGCGTCAGGCGCAGGGTGGCGACGGCCTGGCCCTTGGAGATCGGCGCCAGCATCGGCTGCTTGCTGATGATCTGGGCCTTCAGGCGCTGGGCGCTGCCGCGCGGCACGGTGACGTAGAAGTCGCGCGCGAAGCCGGCCGCGAGCTCGCTCGAGGTGCCCTTGTAGATGCGCAGCTTGGTCACCGGCTGGTTGGCGCGGTACAGCTTCACGGTCTCGTAGAACTGGAAGCCGTAGTTGAGCAGCTTCTGGCTTTCCGAGGCGCGCGCGTTGTCGGAAGCGGTGCCCAGGACGACGGAGAGCAGGCGGCGGTCGTCGCGCTTGGCCGAGGCGATCAGGCAGTAGCCGGCGCTCTCGGTGTGGCCGGTCTTGACGCCGTCCACCGCCGGATCGGTCCAGAGCAGGCGGTTGCGGTTCGGCTGGGTGATGCCGCCGTAGGTGAATTCCTTGAGCGAGTAGTACTTGTAGAACTCGGGGAAGTCGCGGATCACGGCCGAGGCCAGGCGGGCCAGGTCGCGCGCGGTGGTGTAGTGCTGTGGGTCGGGCAGGCCGGTGGCGTTCACGAAGTGGCTGCCGGTCATGCCCAGGTGCTTGGCCTGCTGGTTCATCATGGCCGCGAAGCCGTCTTCCGTGCCGGCGATACCTTCGGCCAGGGTGATGCAGGCGTCGTTGCCGGACTGCACGATCATGCCCTTGAGCAGGTCGTCGACCTTGGCCGGGTTGCGCGGGTCGAGGAACATGCGCGAGCCCTCGGCCTTCCAGGCCTTCTCGGACACGGGCAGGGTCTGGTCGAGCTTCAAGCGGCCTTCCTTGATCGCCGAGAAGCTCAGGTAGGCGGTCATCAGCTTGGTCAGGGAGGCGGGTTCGATGCGGCTGTCCGGGGCGTTCTCGGCCAGGGCGCGGCCGCTGTTGACGTCGACCAGGAGCCAGGCGCGGGCGGCGACGCTCGGGGCGGGCGGCACCGGCAGGGCGGCGTGGGCGCTGACGGCGCAGGCGAACAGCAGGGGCAAAAGGGTCTTGAGCACTTTCATGCGGCTTGGGTTCTCCGGGTATTGGGTGGCGGGAAAAAATTATACGACCCCAGGACTGACCCCGGGGTGGGGCTCGGGTTCCTCAGCGGGCGACCTTGAACGACTGGATGCCGAGTTCCCGGACCAGGGCCTCGGCGGCCTGGTCGGCCAGGGCAAGGCTGGCGAACGGCCCGGCCTGGACCTTGACCAGCTCGCCGGCACGCAGATGCCGGATGCCCGGCAGGGCGTCGCCCATGCGCTGGCTGACGCGCTCGGCGAATTCGCGGGCGCCGTCGAGGCTGGCGAAGGCGCCCAGTTGCAGGTAGGTGCCCGGCGGCACCGCCTCGGCGGCCGGCTGCAGGGGCGGCAGGGCGGTGGCGACCAGGGTGGCGGGGGTGGGCGCGTAGCTCGGCGCCAGGGGGTCGATGGCCTCCACCCGGACCGGCGTGACGCCGCGCAGGATGTCCAGTTTCCAGGCGGCGGTGTAGGACAGGTCGATGATGCGCTCGGGATGGAACGGGCCGCGGTCGTTGACGCGCAGCACCACGCTGCGGCCGTTGTTGGTGTTGGTGACCCGGACGTAGCTGGGGATGGGCAGGGTCGGGTGGGCGCAGCTCATGGCGTACATGTCGTACGGTTCCCCGGACGAGGTCGGCTTGCCGTGGTAGCGGCGGCCGTACCAGGAGGCCAGGCCTTCCTGGCGGAAGCCGCGCGCGTCGGTCATCGGCACGTAGTTGCGGCCCATGGCGGTGTAGGGCCGGCTGGCGCCGCTGCTGAGCGGCTCGACCTTGGGCACGGCGTCGGGGAT
Source organism: Parasulfuritortus cantonensis (assembly GCF_004337445.1). Taxonomy (GTDB): domain Bacteria; phylum Pseudomonadota; class Gammaproteobacteria; order Burkholderiales; family Thiobacillaceae; genus Parasulfuritortus; species Parasulfuritortus cantonensis. The sequence continues at coordinate 62,975 of NZ_SJZB01000042.1, forward strand.
GTCGGCGAGGTTGCCGGGCGGGTTGTCGCCCGGGCCGTCGTCCAGGTAGTAGCCGCCCTTGGTGCGGCTGGCGCTGGCCGGGCGGTCGCCGCCGGTGTCGAACACGGCACAGCCGGCCAGCAGGCTGGCAAAACTCGAAAACACCACAAGTTTTGCTAACAACCTCATGTTTTGACCAGCTTTTTGTGTGACGCAACACTCATGACAATACCAAATCCGACCAGCACTGTCAGCATCGACGTGCCGCCGTAGCTGACCAGGGGCAGCGGCACGCCGACCACCGGCAGGATGCCCGACACCATGCCCATGTTGACGAAGGCGTAGGTGAAGAAGGTGAGCACGATGCTGGCCGAGAGCAGGCGTCCGAACAGGGACGGCGCGTTCATGGCCAGCTGCAGGCCGCGCCAGATGATGGCCGAGTAGAGCAGAAGCAGGAGCAGGTTGCCGAGCAGGCCGAACTCCTCGGAGAAGACCGCGAAGATGAAGTCGGTGCTGCTCTCGGGCAGGAAGTCCAGGTGGGTCTGGGTGCCGTGCAGCCAGCCCTTGCCGGCGATGCCGCCGGAGCCGACCGCGATGGTCGACTGGATGATGTGGTAGCCGGTGCCGAGCGGGTCGGCCGAGGGGTCGATCATGGTCAGCACGCGCTGGCGCTGGTAGTCGTGCAGGAGGAACTCCCAGGCGATCGGCAGGCTGGCGGCGACCAGGACCAGCCCGGCGACGATGACGCGCCAGGACAGGCCGCCCAGGAACAGGACGTAGGCGCCCGAGGCGGCGATCAGCAGCGAGGTGCCGAGGTCGGGTTGCTTGACGATGAAGGCGAGCGGGATGACCAGGAGCACGGCGGCGACGGCGAAGTCGCGCCCGGCCAGGGTCTCCTGGCGGCTGTGCAGGTACCAGGCCAGCATCATGGGCACGGCCAGGCGCATCAGCTCGGACGGCTGGATGCGGGTGACGCCCAGGTTGAGCCAGCGCCGGGCGCCGTTGACGACGTCGCCGGCCACGGCGACGCCGAGCAGCAGGATGATGCCGAGCACGTAGATGGGCACGGCGAACTGCATCAGGCGCTGGGGCGGCACCAGGGACATGGCGAGCATGGCGGTGAGCGCCACGGCCATGTTGGCGACGTGGCCGAGCAGGCGGTCGGTGTTGCCCCCCGAGGCGCTGTACACCAGCAGGCCGCTGATCAGCAGCAGCATGGCGAGGAGGACGACCAGGGGCGGGTCGAGATGGCCGAGCAGGCGGCGCAGCCAGTACTTAACGTTCATCGGTCTGGGCCTCCTCGCGCAGGGCGTTGGCCGCCGGCATGCTCGCCGCGTCGGCCGGCACGCTGTCTTCCTGTTCCTCGTCCGGCACGGCGTCCGGGTTCGCCGGCGGCGCCGGCGCGGCCTGGGTGGGCAGCTTGCCGAGCAGCCAGTAGTCGATCACCTCGCGGGCGATCGGCGCGGCGATGCTGCCGCCGTGGCCGCCGTTCTCGACCATCACGGCGACGACGATCTTGGGGGCGTCGACCGGCGCGAAGGCGATGAACAAGGCGTGGTCGCGGTTGCGCATGGCGACGCGCGACTCGCTGTAGCGCTCGTTCTGCTTGATGCCGATCACCTGCGCGGTGCCGGTCTTGCCGGCCGCCAGGTAGGGGGCGCCGGCGAAGGCCGAGGAGGCGGTGCCGCCCGGCTGGGTGACCATGGCCATGGCCTCCTTGACCACGCGCAGGTTTTCCGCCTTCAGGTCGACCCGGCGCAGGACCTCGGGCGCGGCGTAATGCAGGCGGCCGCTGCCCGGGTCCGACCAGGCGCGGATCAGGCGCGGCTTGTACACGGTGCCGTCGTTGGCGATGGTCATGGTGGCCACGGCCAGCTGCATCGGCGTGGCCAGGTTGTAGCCCTGGCCGATGCCGGCGATGACCGTCTCGCCCGGCCACCAGATCTGCTTGAAGCGCTTGCGCTTCCATTCCGGGCTCGGCAGCACGCCGGGCAGCTCGCCGTCCAGGTCGACCTCGGTCTTGCGCCCGAAGCCGAACTGGTCGAGGAAGTCGTGCATGCGCTGGATGCCCATCAGGTGCGCGAGCTGGTAGTAGTAGGTGTCGCAGGAGATGACGATGGACTTCTGCAGGTCGACCATGCCGTGGCCGCCGGCCTTCCAGTCGCGGTAGCGGTGGCTGCTGCCGGGCAGCGAGTAGTAGCCGGGGTCGCTGATGGCGTCCGAGGGCTTGCGCAGGCCCAGTTCCAGGCCGGCCAGGGCCATGAACGGCTTGAAGGTCGAACCGGGCGGGTAGACGCCGCGCAGGGCGCGGTTGATGAGCGGCCGGTCGAGGCTGTCGTTGAGTTCCTTCCAGGACGTCGGGTCGATGCCGTCGACGAACAGGTTGGGGTCGAAGCCGGGCTTGGAGACCAGGGCGAGGACGCCGCCGTTGCGCGGGTCGAGGGCCACCAGGGCGCCGCGCAGCTCGCCGAACGAGGACTCGGCGACCTGCTGCAGCTTGGCGTCCAGGTACAGGTGGATGTTGTTGCCGGCCAGGGGCGGCGTCCGCGAGAGCAGGCGCACGGCCTTGCCGGACGAGTCCACCTCGACCTTCTCGATGCCGGTGCGGCCATGCAGCCAGGGCTCGTAGCTCTTCTCGACGCCGAGCTTGCCGATGTGGTCGGTGCCGCGGTAGTTGGCGTCCTCGCCGGCCTGGCGCAGGTTGTCGAGGTCGTTGTCGTTGACCCGGCCGATGTAGCCGATGACGTGGGCGAAGGAGTCGCCGAACGGGTACAGCCGGAACAGCCGGGCGCGTACCTCGACGCCCGGGAAGCGGAAGCGGTTGACCGCGAAGCGGGCCTCTTCCTCCTCGGTCAGCTTGTTGCGGATCGGGATGCTCTCGAAGTTCTTGCTTTCGGCCAGCAGGCGCTTGAAGCGCTTGCGGTCGGCGGCGTCGATCTGGACGATTTTGCTCAGGCGGTCGAGGGTGTCCTCGAGGCCGGTGGTCTTGGACGGCGTGATCTCCAGGGTATGGGCGGAGAAGTTGTGCGCCAGGACCGCGCCGTTGCGGTCGTAGATCGCCCCCCGGGCGGGCACGGCCGGCACCAGGGCGATGCGGTTGCTCTCGGCCAGGGCGTGGTAGCGGTCGTACTGGAGCACCTGCAGCCAGAAGAAGCGGCCGAACAGGATCAGGAACAGCAGGCCGGCGCCCGCGGCGGCGATGCGCACCCGGTTGTAGAACTGCTGGAAGTCCTCCAGGGTGTTGAGCAGCTTCAACTCGGCTCCCCGGCGCTCACTTGGCGGCCGGCTCGATGCGCATCTCGTTGGTCCAGCCGGTCAGGCGGTCGAGCAGGTGCGCGATGGGGATCCAGAGCAGCGCGCCGACCAGGCCGGCGGCCAGGTAGCGCCAGTCGGCGTCGGGCAGGCTGAAGGCGAGGCCGAGGATGAGGTGCAGGGCCTGGGCGCCGAGGAAGACCGGCGCCAGGTGCAGGGCGCGTCCCGACACTTCGAAGTTCTCCAGGCGCCGGCGCACCAGGATGACCAGGTAGACCGAGACGGTGTAGGTGAGGCCGTGCTGGCCGATCAGGCTGCCCAGGGTGAGGTCGACCAGCAGGCCGAGCGTCATGGCCAGGCCGAGTCCGGCGATGTGCGGGGCGTGGATGGTCCAATAGAAGAGCAGGACCAGGGTGAAGTCGGGCACCAGCCAGAGGGTGTCCTGCGGCCAGGGCAGCAGGGTGGCCAGGTAGGCCAGCAGCAGGCTGCCGTAGACCAGCCGGCGCGAGGCCGGGGCGATCAGTTGGGGGCCCTGGGGTACCAGCGGTTTTTCGGTGTTCATGGCTTGCCCCCCTTGGACTTGAGGATCAGCACGTAGCGATGCTGGCCGATGTGGCCGATGGGCTGGCAGACGGCGCGCGCGAAGGGGGTCTGCCTGGGCGCCTCGACGCTGACCACGCGGGCGACCTGGATGCCGGCCGGGTAGACGCCGTCGATGCCCGAGGTGGTCAGGAGGTCGCCGGCCTTGAGGTCGGCGTGCATGTCCAGGTAGCGGACCTCGAGCAGGTTGTCGGAACCGATGCCGGAGACGATCAGGCGCAGGCCGTTGCGTTGGTTCTGGACCGGCGCGGCCTCCTCCTTGGAGGTCAGCAGGGTGATCACGCTGCTGTTCGGGTAGACCTCGGTGACCTGGCCGACCAGGCCCGTGAGGTCGACCACCGGCCGGCCGGCCTCGACGCCGTCGGCGCTGCCGCGGTCGACCACCAGCTTGCGCACGAAGGGATTCGGCAGGACCCGGGTGATGCGCGCCGCGAGCGGCTCGGAGCCGGCCGGCGGGGTGAGCTTGAGGACGCCCTGCAGGTAGGCGTTCTCGCTCTGCAGGGCGGCATAGCCTTGCAACAGGGCGGCCAGGCGCTCGCGGTCGATTTCCAGGCGGCGCTTCTCGCGCAGCAGCTGGCCGTGGGTGGCGAAGAACTCACCGGCCTCGCCGAGGAACTCGAACGGCCGCGCCAGGGCGGATTGGAGCGGGTGGATCAGGCTCGCCGAGCCGACCCGCACCGTGGTCATGGCGTCGTAGCGGTGGTCGAGCACCATGAGCGCCACGCAGATCACGCCGTAGAGTGCCAGGCGCGCCGGCAGCCCCATGGCGCGGGCGAACATCGGGGCGGGAGCCATGGGTCAGGTACGGGGCAGGGTCAGTCGTTGGTGAATACGGTCGCCAGTCGGTCCATCTCTTCCAGTGCCCGGCCGGAACCGCGCGCCACGCAGGTGAGCGGGTCCTCGGCGACGATCACCGGCAGGCCGGTCTCTTCCATGAGCAGGCGGTCGATGTCGCGCAGCAGGGCGCCGCCGCCGGTCAGGACCATGCCCTTCTCGGCGATGTCCGCGCCGAGTTCCGGCGGGGTCTGCTCGAGGGCCGACTTGACGGCCGAGACGATGGTGTTGAGCGGGTCGGTGAGCGCTTCCAGGATCTCGTTCGAGGTGATCGTGAAGCTGCGCGGGATGCCCTCGGCGAGGTTGCGGCCCTTGACCTCCATCTCGCGGATTTCCGAGCTGGGGAAGGCGGAACCGATCTCCTTCTTGATCGATTCGGCGGTCGACTCGCCGATCAGCATGCCGTAGTTGCGCCGGATGTAGTTGATGATGGAGTCGTCGAACTTGTCGCCGCCCACGCGCACGGAGGTCGAGTAGACCATGCCGCCCAGGGAGATGACGCCGACCTCCGTGGTGCCGCCGCCGATGTCGACCACCATGGAGCCGGTCGCTTCCGCCACCGGCAGGCCGGCGCCGATGGCGGCCGCCATCGGCTCCTCGATCAGGAACACCTGGCGCGCGCCGGCGCCGATCGCCGATTCGCGGATCGCCCGGCGCTCGACCTGGGTGGCGCCCGACGGCACGCAGATGATGATGCGCGGGCTGGGGTGGAACAAGCGGGTGTCGTGCACCTTCTTGATGAAGAACTTGAGCATCTGCTCGGTGATGTTGAAGTCGGCGATCACGCCGTCCTTCATGGGCCGGATCGCCGCGATGTTGCCGGGGGTGCGGCCGAGCATCTGCTTCGCCTCCAGGCCGACGGCCTGGATGGTCTTCTTTCCGGTGGGGCCTTCCTGGCGGATGGCGACGACGGAGGGCTCGTCGAGGACGATGTCCTTGCCGCGCACGTAGATCAGCGTGTTCGCGGTGCCCAGGTCGATGGCCAGGTCGGTGGAGAAATAGCCACGTAAGTAACTGAACATTTTGGGGGAGTCGGCAGGTCAGAAAAACAAGCGCCGTATGATAACCTACAAGTCTTTGTCAAGGTTAAACGCGCTCCCCATGTCGCTCACTTTGTCGGACATCCAACGCATCGCCCACCTGGCCCGCATCCGGGTCACCGAGGCCGAGGCCGAGCAGACCCGCGACCAGCTCAACGGCATCTTCGAACTGATCGCCCAGATGCAGGCGGTCGACACCGCGGGCGTCGCGCCCATGGCCCATGCCCGCGACGTCTTCCAGCGCCTGCGCGCCGACGAGGTCACCGAGCCGGACCGCCGCGCCGCCTACCAGGCCGTCGCGCCGCAGACCGAGGCCGGCCTGTACCTGGTGCCGAAGGTAATCGAATAGCCATCATGACCCAGCACACCATCAAGGAACTCGCCGACCTCCTGGCGAGCGGCCAATCGTCCAGCGTCGAACTGTGCCAGGACTACCTGGGCCGCATCGCCGCCCACAACCCGGACATCAACGCCTTCATCACCGTCGACCCGGACCGGACGCTGGCCGACGCCCGCGCCGCCGACGCCCTGCGCGCGGCCGGCAACGCCGGGCCGCTCACCGGCGTGCCCATCGCCCACAAGGACATCTTCTGCGCCGAGGGCTGGCTGACCACCTGCGGCTCCAAGATGCTGGCCAACTTCGTGTCGCCCTACGACGCCCACGTCATCAGCCAGTTCAAGGCCGCCGGCATGCCCACCCTGGGCAAGACCAACATGGACGAGTTCGCCATGGGCTCGTCGAACGAGACCAGCTACTTCGGCCCGGTGAAGAACCCCTGGGATACCGCCCGCGTGCCGGGTGGTTCCTCGGGCGGTTCGGCCGCCTGCGTCGCCGCCGGCCTGGCGCCGGCCGCCACCGGCACCGACACCGGCGGCTCGATCCGGCAGCCGGCCGCCCTGTGCGGCATCACCGGCCTCAAGCCCACCTACGGCGTGGTGTCGCGCTACGGCATGATCGCCTTCGCCTCCTCCCTGGACCAGGGCGGCCCGATGGCCAGGACGGCCGAGGACTGCGCCCTGCTGCTCAACGTCATGGCCGGCTTCGACCGGCGCGACTCCACCAGCCTGGAACGGGACAAGGAGGATTACGGCCGCGACCTGGCCAAGCCGCTGGCCGGCCTGCGCATCGGCCTGCCCAGGGAGTTCTTCGGCGCGGGCCTGACCGGCGACACCGCCAAGGCGGTGCAGGCAGCCATCGAGCAGTTCAGGACGCTGGGCGCGACCACGGTCGAGGTCAGCCTGCCCAATTCGGGTCTTTCGGTGGCGGCCTACTACGTCATCGCGCCGGCCGAGGCGTCGAGCAACCTGTCGCGTTTCGACGGCGTCCGCTACGGCTACCGTACGCCCGACTACGGCGACCTCACCGACATGTACGAGAAGAGCCGTGCCGAGGGTTTCGGCGCCGAGGTCAAGCGGCGCATCCTGATCGGCACCTACGTGTTGAGCCACGGCTACTACGACGCCTATTACATCCAGGCCCAGAAGCTGCGCCGCCTGATCGCCCAGGACTTCGCCGAGGCCTACCGGCAGTGCGACGTCATCCTCGGCCCCACGGCGCCGACCACGGCGTTCAAGCTGGGCGAGAAGGCCGACGACCCCGTGCAGATGTATCTCTCCGACATCTACACCATCGCCGTCAACCTGGCCGGCCTGCCCGGCATGTCGCTGCCCTGCGGCTTCGACAGCCAGGGCCTGCCGATCGGCATGCAGCTGATCGGCGACTACTTCGCCGAGGCGCGCATGCTCAACGTCGCGCACCAGTACCAGCTCGCCACCGATTGGCACGCCCGGACGCCGGCGCTGTGAAGCCATCGTCGGCGAGCCGTCGGAGCGGCCGGCGCGGAATCCGCGCCGCGGCGGCGGCCGTCCTCGGCCTGGCCGTCACGGCCCTGTCCGGCTGTAGCGAGATGGGTCGGGCGACCGCCTACGAGAGCATGCAGGGGAGCGCGCGGCAGGCCTGCTACAAGCTTCCGGACGAACGGGATCGCCTGGATTGCCTGCGCCAGCATGAGATGACCTACGAGCAATACCGCCAGCAGCGCGGGCAGTTGGACGGCGACGCCGCCAGCAAGCCCTGACGGGGCCGGCGAGAACAGGAACGCAGATATGCAATGGGAAACAGTCATCGGGCTTGAGGTACACACCCAGCTCACCACCCGGTCGAAGATATTCTCGGGCGCCAGCACCGCCTTCGGCGCCGAGCCGAACAGCCAGGCCTGCCAGGTCGACATCGCCCTGCCCGGCGTCCTGCCGGTGCTCAACAAGGGCGCGGTCGAGCGGGCCATCAAGTTCGGCCTGGCCATCGGCGCCAAGCTCAACCGGGTCAACGTCTTCGCCCGGAAAAACTACTTCTACCCCGACCTGCCCAAGGGCTACCAGATCAGCCAGTTCGAGCTGCCCATCGTCGAGGGCGGCAGCATCGACATCCAGGTCCCGTCCGAACAGGCAGGACAAGCCGAGACCAAGACCGTGCGCCTGACCCGCGCCCACCTGGAAGAGGACGCCGGCAAGTCGCTGCACGAGGACTTCCACGGCATGACCGGCATCGACCTCAACCGGGCCGGCACGCCGCTCCTGGAGATCGTCTCCGAGCCGGACATGCGCTCGGCCAAGGAGGCCGTGGCCTACGCCCGCGCCCTGCACACCCTGGTCACCTGGATCGGCACCTGCGACGGCAACATGCAGGAAGGCAGCTTCCGGGTCGACGCCAACGTCTCGGTGCGGCCCAAGGGCCAGCAGGAGTTCGGTACCCGGCGCGAGATCAAGAACCTCAACTCCTTCCGCTTCCTGGAGCAGGCCATCGACTACGAGGTGCGCTGGCAGATCGAGCAGATCGAGGACGGCCACAAGATCGTCCAGGCCACCGTGCTGTTCGACCCGGACACCGGCGAGACGCGCATGATGCGGACCAAGGAAGATGCCCACGACTACCGCTACTTCCCCGATCCGGACCTGCTGCCGGTGAAGCTGGAGGAGGACTGGATCGAGCAGGTCCGGGCCGCCATGCCGGAACTGCCGGCCGCCATGCGGGCGCGTTTCCAGCGCGACTACGGCCTGTCCGCCTACGACGCCGCCGGCCTCACCAGCCAACGCGAGCTGGCCGTGTTCTTCACCGACACCCTGGCGCTGGCCGGCGAGGCCAACGCCAAGCTGGTCGCCAACTGGCTGCAGGGCGAGCTCTCGGCCAGCCTGAACCGCGACGAGAAGGGCATCGGCGCGGCGCCCATCGGCCCCGCCCAACTGGCCGGGCTGGTGCGGCGCATCGCCGACGGCACCTTGTCCAACAAGCTGGCCAAGCAGGTGTTCGAGGTGATGTGGACGGAAGGCGGCGAGCCCGACGCCATCATCGAGGCCAAGGGCCTGAAGCAGATGTCCGACTCGGGCGCGATCGAGAAGATCATCGACGAGGTCCTGGCCGGCAACCCGAAGTCGGTGGAGGAGTTCCGCGCCGGCAAGGAAAAGGCCTTCAACGCCCTGGTCGGCCAGGTCATGAAGGCCACCAAGGGCAAGGCCAACCCGGCCCAGGTCAACGAGCTGCTCAAAACCAAGCTGGCCGGTTGAGCCGTCAACGGCCGGCGTTCAGCTCCTGGTAGCGCGCCCGGTCGGCGCTGAAGCGGGCGCGGATTCCGGCGATCGCGTCCTGGCGGGCCTGGATCATGGCGTCCAGGCGCGCACCCTCGGCCGCGCCGCCGGGCTGGGCGCGCAGGATGCGCAGGCTGTCCAGCGCCGCCGTTTCCTGGGCCAGGGCCCGGTTCTCGGCGACGTCGACGTCGCGCACGCTGGCATAGGTGGCGAGCAGGGCCGAGTCGTGCAACTGGCGTTCCCGTTCCGCGCGCGCCTCGGCTTCCCGGCGCGCCGCCTCGCGTTCGCGCCGGGCGCGTTCCTCGGCGTCGGTCGGCGCCCGCTCGACGCGTTTGACCACCCTGCCCTGGCTGCTCAGCTGTTCATAGGCCTGGCCGGCATACTGCGCCGGCATGCTGTCACCGTAGTGGACGACGCCCTTCTCGTCCCGCCAACGGTAGGTCTCGGCGTGCGCGGCCTGGGCCGCGAACGCCAGCGCGACCGGGATCAGGCCGCGCCGTACTGTGCCCGATAGCGGGCGATGGCTGCGCGCGTTTCCGCCCATTCCTGCTTCTCCTCCAGATAGGCCAGCAGATCGTCCAGATCGACGATGCTGACGACCGGCAGGCCGTGCTGCCGGCTGACTTCCTGCACTGCGGACAGCTCGCCCAGGCCGCGCTCCATGCGGTCCAGGGCGATGGCGACGCCGCAGGGCGTGGCGCCGGCGGCCTTGATCAACTGCACCGATTCGCGCACCGAGGTGCCGGCCGAGATGACGTCGTCGACGATCAGGATGCGTCCCTGCAGGGGGGCGCCGACGATGGTGCCGCCCTCGCCGTGGTCCTTGGCTTCCTTGCGGTTGTAGCTGTAGGGCACGTTGCGGCCCAGACCGGCCAGGGCCACCGCCACCGTGGCGGCGAGCGGGATGCCCTTGTAGGCGGGCCCGAACAGGCCGTCGAAGGCCAGCCCGGAGGCCTGGATGGCGCCGGCGTAGAACTCGCCCAGCTTCTTCAGCGATTCGCCGTCGTTGAACAGGCCGGCGTTGAAGAAGTACGGGCTCAGGCGCCCGGCCTTGGTCTTGAATTCGCCGAACAGCAGTACCTTGCGCTCGATGGCGAAGGTGAGGAAGTCTTCCTTGAACGGTTGCATGTGCGTTCCTGAGTAGTATTACGGATTCTCTATGCCACCCCGAGCAGCGTCAACGCCACGAAGGCGGCGAACAGGGCGAAGTGGCTGATGCCCTCGATGGCGTTGCTCTCGCCGTCGTGCAGGTTGTTCATGGCCGACAGCAGGGTGACCAGGAGCAGGGCCGCCTGGACCGGGGTCAGGGCCATGACGATGCGCTGGCCGGTGGCCAGGGCGATGGCCTCGACCACCGGCAGGGTGAGCAGCACGGTGGCGAGCGAGGCGCCCAGGGCGATGTTCACGGTGGTCTGCATGCGGTCGCGCCGGGCGGCCCGGAGCGCGGCCATCAGCTCCGGGCTGGCCGAGATCAGCGCCACCACCACGGCCGGCAGGCTCATCGGCAGGCCGCTGCCCTTCAGGCCGGCGCCGAGCAGCACCGAGAGCACCTCCGACAGCACGCCCACCCCGGCCACCGCGCCGATCAGCACGGCGGCGTGCAGCCAGTTCGGGCTGCCGCCCGCGTCGTGGGCCTCGGGCTCGACGTCGCCGTACTCGAAGAACTGCCGGTGCTCGATGGTCTGCAGGCGCAGGAAGGCGACGTAGAGCACCGCCATGGTGGCCACCGTGAAGGCCGAATAGGTGGGCCAGGCGGCATCCGGGACGAAGTCGGGCACGAACATGCCGATGCCGAGGGCGACCAGGAGCATGGCGATGTAGCTGTTGGCCGAGGCCAGGTTGTACTTCTGGGCCCCGTGCTGGAGGCCGCCCAGGATGGCGGCGATGCCCAGGATGCCGTTGATGTCGAGCATCACGGCGGAATAGACGGTGTCGCGCGCCAGGGTGGGCGAATGGCTGTCGAACAGCATCACGACCAGGATCACCACCTCGACCGAGACCGCCGACAGGGTCAGGATCAGGGTGCCGTAGGGCTCGCCCAGGCGCAGCGCGAGGACCTCGGCGTGGTGGGTGATGCGGAAGGCGATGCCGATGATGGCGGCCAGGAGGACGAAGAACAGGCCCCAGAGGAACAGGCCGCCGGCCGCCAGGGCGCCGTGTTCGAGGCCGAAGCCGGCGACGCCGGCGGCGCCGGCCGCGACCAGCGGCCACTCGGCGGCGAGTGCGTTACGGCCGCTCACGGCGTCCTCCCGACGTAGAATTCAAGGCCATCCATCCGATCCGATAAAACCGTGCGCATTGTATCCCTGAACCTAAACGGCATCCGCTCCGCCGCCAAGAAGGGCGTCTTCGACTGGCTGGCCAAGTCCGGCGCCGACCTGGTCTGCGTCCAGGAACTCAAGGCCCAGGCCGCCGACATGACGGCGGCGATGATCAACCCGGAGGGCTACTTCGGCTACTTCCACTACGCCGAGAAGAAGGGCTACAGCGGCGTCGGCATCTGGTCGCGCAAGCAGCCCGACGAGATCCTGGAAGGCCTGGGCATCGCCGAGATCGACGCCGAGGGCCGCTACGTCGAGCTGCGTTTCGGCAACCTCTCGGTGGTCTCGGTCTACCTGCCCTCGGGCTCCTCCGGCGAGCACCGCCAGGCCGCCAAGTTCGCCTTCATGGCCCGCTTCTATCCGCACCTGGAGACCCTGGCGGCCTCCGGGCGCGAGGTCGTCATCTGCGGCGACTGGAACATCGCCCACACCGAGAAGGACCTGAAAAACTGGAAGGGCAACCAGAAGAACTCCGGCTTCCTGCCCGAGGAGCGGGCATGGATCGGCGACGTGTTCGGCAAGATCGGCTGGGTCGACGTCTACCGCCGCCTGTACCCCGGGCACGAGGGCGAGGCCTACACCTGGTGGTCGAACCGCGGCCAGGCCTGGGCCAAGAACGTCGGCTGGCGCATCGACTACCAGGTCGCCACCCCGGGCGTCGCCGCCGGCGCGCGCGCGGCCAGCGTGTACAAGGACGCGCGCTTTTCCGACCACGCCCCCCTGATCGTCGACTACGAGGCGCCCTTCGCCTGAACCGGCCGGCCCCGGCAATGCCCGTGCCGGCGCGGCCTAGCCGGCGTCGCCCCGGCCGAGCAGGTGCACCTCGCGCTGCGGGAACGGGATGGCGATGCCGCGCGCGCGGAAGGCCTCCAGGATGGCCTTGTTGAGGCTGCCGGCGGCGCCCGGGAAGTCGTCGACGGGCACCCAGGGCTTGACCGAGATGTTGACCGACGAATCGGCCAGCTCGGCCACCTGGACCAGGGGCGCCGGCTCGCGCAGGACCATGGCCTGGTTGGCCAGGATGTCGTGCACCACCGCCAGGGCCTGGTCGAGGTCGCTGTCGTAGGCGACGCCGACGCTGACGTTCGCCTGCCGGACCTGGCCGTAGTTGTGCAGGATCTCGCCGGCGATCTTGCGGTTCGGGATGACCACCCGGGAACGGTCGGCGTGGCTGAGCACGGTGTTGAACAGGCTGATCACCTCGACCTGGCCCTCCTCGCCGGCGATCGAGATGAACTCGCCGACCCGGAACGGGCGCGTGAAGATGATGGTCAGGCCGGCCGCCAGGTTGGACAGCACGCCCTGCATGGCCAGGGCCGCGCCGGCGCCGGCGACGCCCAGGCCGGCGACCAGCGGCAGCAGTTCGACGCCCAGGTTCTGCAGCGCCATGATCACGAACAGGAGCAGCACCAGCAGGCGGGCCACGCGGACCAGCAGGGTGCGCACGGTGATGTCCAGTTCCAGCCGGGTCAGCACCCCGGCGGTGACGCGCGCCACCCAGAGGGCGACGAAGTAGCCGACCAGCATGACCACGCAGGCGACCAGCAGCTTGGGACCGAACTTGATGGCCAGGTCGATGGCGGTGGACTGGGCCTGTTCGAGCGCGGCCAGCTGGTTGTTCATGGTGGATTCCCTCGGTGGTTTCGCTGAACGGCTATTCTATGCGCCGGAACGGCAAAGGGCGGAGATTCGCGGCCCGCGGCCAGGCGCCGGCGCGGTTCATGGATTACGATTGCACCTCGTCGGCATGACAGAACAGAGATAAAGGGAACCCAGCTTGCCGCTCTCCTGGAACGAAATCCGCGCCCGCGCCCTGGCCTTCGCCAAGGAATGGGCCGACGAGACCTCCGAGGACGCCGAGGCCAAGAGCTTCTGGGATGGCTTCTTCGCCATCTACGGACTCAGCCGGCGCCGGGTCGCCTCCTTCGAGGAGCCGGTGCGGAAGTCCGACGGCAAGGGCGGCTTCATCGACCTGCTCTGGAAGGGCGTCCTCCTGGTCGAGCACAAGTCGCGCGGCAAGGACCTCGACCGCGCCTACCAGCAGGCCATCGACTACTTCCCCGGCCTCAAGGAGCGCGATCTGCCGCGCTACGTCCTGGTTTCCGATTTCGCCCGCTTCCGCCTGTACGACCTCGACCAGGGCCAGCAGCACGAATTCCTCCTGGGCGACCTGCCCAGGCACATCCGCCTGTTCGGCTTCATCGCCGGCTACCAGACCCGCAGCTTCGGCCAGGAAGACCCGGTCAACGCCAAGGCCGCCGAGCACCTGGGCCGCCTGCACGACCAGCTCAAGGCGGCCGGCTACGACGGCCACGCCTTGGAGGTCCTGCTGGTGCGCGTCCTGTTCTGCCTGTTCGCCGAAGACACCGCCATCTTCGAGCGGCGCCAGTTCCAGGACTACGTCGAGCAGCGCACCGCCGAGGACGGCAGCGACCTGGGCATGCACCTGGCCCAGTTCTTCCAGGTCCTCGACACCCCGCTCGAGAAGCGCCCCAAGACCCTGGACGAACAGCTCGCCGCCTTTCCCTACGTCAACGGCCGGCTGTTCGCCGAGGCGCTGGCCATCGCCGCCTGCGACGGCGCCATGCGCGAGACCTTGCTCGACTGCTGCGCCGTGGACTGGAGCCGCATCTCGCCGGCCGTGTTCGGCTCGCTGTTCCAGAGCATCATGGACCGGCAGGCCCGGCGCGCCATCGGCGCCCACTACACCAGCGAGACCAACATCCTGCGCCTGATCCGGCCCCTGTTCCTGGATGCGCTGCGGGCCGAGTTCGACAAAGCGAAGGGCAACAAGAACCGCCTGTTCGAATTCCTCAAGAAGCTGGCCGGCCTGCGTTTCCTGGACCCCGCCTGCGGCTGCGGCAACTTCCTGGTCATCGCCTACCGCGAGCTGCGCCTCCTCGAACTGGACGTGCTGCGCCACGTGCGCGGCCAAGATTCACTGTCCGGGGGCCAGATGCACCTGGACATCTTCCAGCTCGTCCAGATCAACGTCGACCAGTTCTACGGCATCGAGATCGAGGAATGGCCGGCGCGCATCGCCGAGGTGGCCCTTTGGCTGACCGACCACCAGATGAACCTGAGGGTGTCGGAAGAGTTCGGCGCCTACTACGTCCGCCTGCCGCTCCGGCAGGCGCCCCACATCGTGCACGGCAACGCCCTGGCCCTGGACTGGAACGACGTGGTACCGGCGGAGCGGCTGGCCTATCTGCTGGGGAATCCGCCCTTCGTCGGCAAGCATTACCAGAGCCGCGCCCAGAAGGCCGAGCTGCTGGCCGTGTTCGACGGCCTGCGCGGGGCCTCCGACCTGGACTACGTCGCCTGCTGGTACCGCAAGGCGGCGGAATACATGGCGGCCAACCCGGCCATCGGCGCCGCCTTCGTCTCCACCAACTCCATCACCCAGGGCGAGCAGGTCGGCATCCTGTGGCCCGACCTGTACCGGCTCGGCGTGAAGATCCATTTCGCCCACCGCACCTTCCAGTGGCAGAGCGAGGCGCGCGGCAAGGCGGCGGTGCATTGCGTGATCGTCGGCTTCGGGCTCAACGAGGCGGCCGAGAAATGGCTGTTCGACTATGAAACGCTGCGCTCGGAGCCTCATGCGATCAGGGCGGCCAACATCAACCCCTATCTCGCCGACGCCCCGGACGTCATCGCCGTGAAGCGGCAGCGGCCGCTGGCTGCCGTGCCGGTCATGCGCTGCGGCAACAAGCCGAGCGACGGCGGCCACCTCCTGCTCACGGCCGAGGAAAAGGACAGCCTGCTCAGTGATGAACCCGGCGCGGCGCCTTGGCTGCGGCGCTTCGTCGGCTCCGAAGAGTTCATCAACGGCATCGAGCGCTGGTGCCTGTGGCTGGACGGCATCCCGCCCGACACCCTGCGCAAGCTGCCGGGCGTCTTGGCGCGGGTCGAGGCGGTGCGCGATTTCCGGGCGCAGAGCAGCGCCGAGCCGACCCGGCGCATGGCCGACAATCCGACCCGGTTCTTCTTCGTCTCGCAGCCGGCCGAGGACTACATCCTGGTCCCGGAGGTGTCGTCGGAACGCCGCCGTTATGTGCCGGTTGGGTTGATGGCGGCGGAGGTGATCTCCAGCAACAAGAACTACCTGATCGCGGAAAAGAACCTGTATCTGCTGGGTGTCCTGCAGTCGGCCATGCACATGACTTGGATGTCTACTGTGGGTGGCCGATTGAAGAGTGATTTCCAGTATTCGGCGACCTTGGTTTACAACACCTTCCCCTGGCCCGATCCCTCCGACAAGCCGCGCGCCGCCGTCGAGGCCGCCGCCCAGGCCGTGCTGGACGCCCGCGCGGCCTTCCCCGGCGCGACCCTGGCCGACCTCTACGACCCCCTGACCATGCCGCCCGACCTGCTCAAGGCGCACCAGCGCCTGGACCGCGCCGTGGACGCCGCCTACGGCGCCA
Source organism: Parasulfuritortus cantonensis (assembly GCF_004337445.1). Classification (GTDB taxonomy): domain Bacteria; phylum Pseudomonadota; class Gammaproteobacteria; order Burkholderiales; family Thiobacillaceae; genus Parasulfuritortus; species Parasulfuritortus cantonensis. The sequence continues at coordinate 79,007 of NZ_SJZB01000042.1, forward strand.
AGGCGTTCAAGAGCGAGGCCGAACGGGTGGCCTTCCTGTTCCAGCGCTACCAGGCGCTGACCTCGCTGCTGCCGGCCGCCAAGGCGCCGAAACGTCGCCGCAGGTCACCGGCGGCGACGGAATAACCGACTGTTTATCAAGAAAAAACGGCCTGTTGTGCAACTAAGCAAAAATTATTATGCTTAGTTTGACGTAATAAACGGCTTTCATCCCGCTTATGGCAAAACCCTTCGAAATCCCCCTGGTCGACGTGCAGAAGCGGTTGGCCCTCGACAATCCCTGGTGGGTGGCGGGCGGGACCATCGACAGCGAGCGCCGGGACTGGCCCCGGCGGGCGTATTTCGCCTCCTTCATGGAGCTGGTCCGTACCGTCGAGGTGGCGCGCGCCGTGGTGCTGATCGGTCCGCGCCGGGTCGGCAAGACGGTGATGCTGGCACAGGCGGTCCAGGCCCTGCTGGACGACGGCGTGCCCGGTACCGCCATTTTGTATCTCTCGCTCGATACGCCGCTGTACTCCGGGCGGTCGCTGGAGGGCCTGGTCAGGACATTCATGGAACTGCACCGGCATGGTTCCGACCGGCGTCTTTGGGTGTTCTTCGACGAGATCCAGTACCTGAAGGACTGGGAGGTGCATCTCAAGTCGCTGGTGGATACCTTCCGCAGCGTCCGCTTCGTCGCCAGCGGTTCGGCGGCGGCGGCGTTGCGCATGAAGAGCCGGGAGTCGGGCGCCGGCCGTTTCACCGACTTCATGCTGCCGCCGCTGACCTTCGCCGAGTACCTGGCCTTCGCCGGCCGCGAGGACGCCCTGATCGTCGAGGAGCCGGCCGAGGCGGGCCGGGCGCCGGCCTACCGGGCGACCAGCATCGAGGCGCTGAACGCCGAGTTCGTGAACTACCTGAATTACGGCGGTTTCCCGGAGGCGGTGATGAACCCGGCCGTGCGCGCCAACCCGGCCCGGTTCCTGCGCCAGGACATCGTCGACAAGGTCCTGCTCAAGGATTTGCCGAGCCTGTACGGCATCGGCGACACCCAGGAATTGAACCGCTTCTTCAACGTCCTGGCCTACAACACCAGCGACGAGCTGAGCCCCGAGGGGCTGGCCAAGGACACCGGCATCGGCAAGCAGAAGCTGCTCGACTACCTGGAATACCTGGAGGCGGCCTTCCTGATCAAGCGGGTGCACCGGGTCGACGAGTCCGCCCGGCGCATGCAGCGGGCGCGCACCTTCAAGGTCTACCTGACCAATCCGTCGATCCGGGCGGCGCTGTTCGGCTACGTGGGCGCCGGCGAGCCGGCCATGGGCGCGCTCGCGGAAACGGCGGTGTGGAGCCAGTGGCTGCACAGCACCAGCATGATCCAGTCGCTCCATTACGCGCGCTGGCGCCAGGGCCGGTCGGACCTGGAGGTGGACCTGGTGTCGCTGGACATCCGGACGCAGAAGCCGCGCTTCGCGGTGGAGATCAAGTGGTCCGACGCGGCCTACTCGAATTGGGGCGAACTGCGCGGCATCCGCGAGTTCGCGGCCCGGCACGAGTTGAGCCGGCGCCCGCTGGTGACCACGCTGACGCAGGCCGGACAGGGCCGCGACGGGACGACGGAGATCGAGTTCATGCCGACCAGCCTGCATTGCTATACGATTGCCCGCAATCTGTTGCGGGTGGCCGTCTGACGCCGGACGACGGAACCGGCGCGCAACCCTGTAACCCGGAGCCACCCGCATGCCGCAATCCCTCGGCCAGTTCCATCGCCTGTTCGCCATCCTCGTTCTCGGCTTCGCCTCCGGCCTGCCCCTGGCGCTGACCGGGCAGGCCATGCAGGCCTGGCTGGCGGTGGACGGGGTGGACATCGCCACCATCGGCTTCCTCGGCCTGGTGGGCGTGCCCTACACCTTCAAGTTCCTCTGGGCGCCGCTCATGGACCGCTTCGAGCCGCCCCTGCTGGGCCGCCGGCGCGGCTGGCTGGTGGTCACCCAGCTGGCCCTGGCCGGCGCCCTGGTCTGGCTGGCGGGCATCTCGCCCAAGGACAGTGCCGGCCCGTTCGCCCTCGCCGCCCTGGTCATCGCCTTCCTGTCCGCGTCCCAGGACGTCGTCATTGACGCCTACCGGACCGACGTGCTGCCGGCGCGCGAGCGCGGCCTGGGCGGTTCCCTGTCGGTGTTCGGCTACCGCCTGGCGATGATCCTGTCGGGCGGCATCGCCCTGATCTGGGCCGAGCAGTGGCAGAGCTGGCCGCGCGTCTACCTGACCATGGCGGGCATCATGGTGGCGGCCGCGGCCTTCTCGCTGGTCGCCCTGCCTTCGGTCTCGGGCGGCTCGAAGCCGCTGGAATCGGAGCCCAGGAAGGAGCTGGCGGGCTTCGCGGCCATGCTGGCCGGCTTCGTGGTCGGCTGGTTCGCCGCCCATTTCCTGCTCGTCCTGCTCGGCCTGGACCCGGACAGCACCGACAAGTGGGTGCGCCTGGCCTTCATCCTGGCCGGCGTGGCGGGTGCCCTGCCCCTGGGCGGCTGGGCGGCCCGCACGGTGGGCTTCGAGACCCTGAACCGTTCCCTCGCCAGCTTCATCGAGCAGCCGGGGGCCTGGGCCTTCCTGCTCCTGATCGTCCTGTACAAGTTGTCCGACGCCTTCGCCGGCAGCCTGACCACCGCCTTCCTGATCAAGGGCATGGCCTTCAGCCAGGCCGAGGTGGGCATCGTCAACAAGGTGATCGGCATCTGGCTGACCATCTTCGGCGCCCTCCTGGCCGGCGGCCTCATGCTGCGCCTGAACCTGTACCGCTCGCTGCTGCTGTTCGGCTTCCTGCAGATGGTGGCCAACTTCGGCTTCGCCTACCTGGCCATGGCCGGCAAGGGGCCTGGGGCGGCTTCGTCCTGGCGCCGTTCGACTGGGGCTTCGTGGCGACCCGCGAGCCGGCCTCGATCGACAACCTGCTGGTCGCCGCCATCGCCGCCGAGAACATCACCAGCGGCATGGGCACGGCCGCCTTCGTGGCCCTGCTCATGGGCCTGTGCAGCCACCGCTACACCGCCACCCACTACGCGCTGCTCTCGGCCCTGGCGGCGGTCGGGCGCATCTACGTCAGCCCGCTCGCCGGGGTGATGGCCGAGAGCATCGGCTGGCCCACCTTCTTCTTCATCGCCGTCCTGCTCGGCCTGCCCGGCCTGTACATGGTCCGGCGCCTGCGCACGGCGATCGTCGGCCTGGAGATCCGCTGACCCTGGGCTATTCCCGAGTGCGCGGCCCGGGTATTGCTTGCCATCAGGGTGGCCGGATGGCGGACCATCCGGAATGACTACGCGGAAAGGAGCCTTTCCATGTTTGATTTCCAGCACCCCGCGCCCGGCCAGGGCGGGTTTCCGAAGGGCCTGTTCCTCGCCCTGTTCGCCCCCGTGGCGCTGCTGATCGTCGGCGGCTCCTGGTATCTGGGCCGGGAACGGGTCGAGGAGGAGATGGCCCTGATCCGGGCCGCCGAGATCGGCAACGTGGTCATGGCGGTGCGCCGCCTGGATGACGAGTTGCGCACGCCGCTGCGCCAACTGCGCACCCTGGCGGACGCCGACGCACTCAAACGGGGCGTCGCCGGGCCGGACCCGAGCGGCATCCAGGCGGCCTTCGCCGACCTGATCGTCTACGAGGACCACTACGACAAGGTGCGCTGGATCGACGGCGACGGCATGGAGCGGGTGCGCGTCAACAACGTCGCCGGCCGGCCGGTGGCCCAGCTCGGCGCCCAGCTGCAGAACCTCGGCGACGCCTACTACGTCAAGGAAACCCGGGGCCTCAAGCCGGGCGAGGTGTACGTCTCGCCGATGGACCTCAACGTCGAATACGGCCGGGTCGAGAAGCCGTACAAGCCGACGTTGCGCCTGATCACCCCGGTGGTCGGGACGGACGGCCGCAGCCACGGCGTGCTGGTCCTCGACGTCGCCGCCCAGGGCCTGCTCGACGCCTTCACCAGCAGCCTGACCGACGCGCGCGACCACGCGATGCTGCTCAACAGCGCCGGCTACTGGCTGAAGAGCCCGGATTCCGAGGGCGAATGGGCCTTCATGTTCGGCCGCGACGACACCCTGGCCAAGCGCAGCCCGGCGGCCTGGCAGGCGCTGTCGGCGATGCCGTCCGGCCAGGTCGAGCTGGACGACGGCATGTGGACCTGGAGCACGGTCTATCCGCTCAAGGTCGACGACGGCCATGCCGCCAGCCACATCCCGGTCTGGCTGGTCGCCGCCCACCTGCCGAGCGAACAGCTGGTGCCCTTGCAGCACGCCGCCTGGCGCACGGTCGGCTTCTACATGGCCGCCCTGCTGATCATCTACGCCGCGGTCGCCGCCGGCCTCGCCCAGGCGGTGGTCGGCCGCGCCCGGGCCATGGGGGCCGCCGCCCAGGCCCAGGCCGAAGCCGAGGCGGCGCGGCGCCTGAGCCAGGCGCGCGAGCGCTTCCGTCTCATGGTCGAGGGCAACACCAACGGTCTCCTGGTGGCGGACCGCACCGGCCGCATCGTCCTCGCCAACTCGGCCCTGGCCCGGATGTTCGGCTACCGTAGCGAAGACCTGCTCGAGCAGCCGCTCGACTGCCTGCTGCCGGAGTCGGTGCCTGGCGACCACGGCCGCATGTTCGCCGCCTACATGGCCAACCCGACCGCCCGGCCGATGGGCCAGGGCCGCGAACTGAAGGGTCGGCGCGCGGACGGCAGCGAGTTCCCGATCGAGATCAGCCTGAGCCCGTTCGACGAGAACGGCGAACCCTTCGTCGACGCCTTCGTCGCCGACATCTCGGACCGCAAGCGCGTCGAGCAGCGCCACCGGCGCGTCGAGGCCCGCCTCCAGCTGATGATGCAGACCAGCCCGGTCGGCCTCATGGTGGTCGACGACCAAGGCGCCATCGAGATGGCCAACCCGAGCCTGGAGCGGATGTTCGGCTATGGCCGCGGCGAACTGTTCAACCAGCCGCTCACGCGCCTGATCCCCAAGGCCAACGCGGCGCAATGGCGCCAGGATCACATGGACGCCTCGCCGGCCCGCGCGCCGGGCCCGCGCCTGGAGCTGGAGGGGGTGCGCAAGGACGGTCAAGGGTTCGCCATCCTGGTCGGCCTGGCGGCCTTCGAAGAGGACGGCCGGACCTACGTCCAGGCGACGGTGACGGAGGCTGTCCGCGCGGCTTAGGTCGGGCAGTTCAAGGGCAGCGGCCGCCGTTCAGGGCATTGTCGGGGGAGCAGGGCAGGATCGTCTCGAGTTCGAGCAGACGGCTGGCTGTCTGGCCGATGCAGCGCCGCTCGCTTTCCCGGCCGGCTGGCAGGCTGGCCCGAAGTCCCGCCTCGCGCGCCTTGCCCTCGTGATAATCGAACAGGGTGTAATCGATGCCTTGGGCATGGAATTCGATTTCGACCCGTTCGGTCTGGTATCGCTGGTAATGCGCGTACTGGAAGCTGCGCATACCTGCGGCCATGTCATCGGGGTAGCGCAATTCGAGGCGGCCGCCCACGCCCTTGCGGAATTGCAGCTTGCCGAGCGGCCTGCCGCACAGACTCAGCCAGTTGTCGCCATCCGTCAGGCAGCTGAAATAGGTCGTTTCAGTAACCGCGCACAGCCCGCTGGGCGGTGGCGCATCCGCCCAGGCCGTGTTGGCCAGGACGAGAAGGTGGGCAATCGGGTGCCGAATGCGCCTCATGGTTTACCCTTGCCGCCACGGTTTCGACACGGTTGCATTCCTACCCCGGAATGGCGGTCGAGCCGCATGGACAATCAGCGATCGGAGCCTTTGCGCCAGCGTCTGTTGATTAGGCGCAGTTTGCGCCACCACGATAATTCAGGCCGGGGCAGCCCCTGTATCGTCTCCCGGATAGTCACCATCTCGGCGAAGCGGGAGTCTGCACAAATGGCATCGAATGTCCCCGACATGTCGTTTTCTGTGTAGAACGAAATGGTAAAGGAGTCGGAATAGGGCGATGGGCCACCGCAAAAAGCCCAAAATTCAGTCTCTTCGTAACAGGTCAATTTCCCATTATTTTTGAATAATATGCGTCGAGCCGGTAGGCGATCTGGCTCGGCTATTCTGAATAAACTCTCCTTGTAGGAATCAAAAGAATCATACGTGTTGTTTTCGTCCGCATCTATTTGAATGCCGTCAAAATCAAGATTTCGAATGATTATCGAAAGCAGGCCGATGTAGGACTCTGATTGAAAAACAATCGACCCGCAATCCGGGATTGCCGTCTCGAAAACAAGCGCGAAACGAAATCTTAAATTGTTTCGGTAGACAATCGCTGGAACAGGTGTCGCAGGATGAAATCCATGTACTATGGTAATGATTCCTTGGCGAGTTTCCATGCGAATCCTTGTTTATTCAGACAATATCAGCCATTCTTCTTTTTCCAGCGGTTTGAAAATCCAGTCATACACTGTCTGCGATACTTCCGAACCGGCGAACCAACCCACGACGCCGCAGCCGATGCCGCCTATTGCACTGCCCAGAAATGCGCCTGCAGGCACCGTAACGAGTTCTTCGGGGACGGCCGCTTGTGGCCCCAACTGACCTGCGACAGTCATTATTCCGGCACCGATACGAGCCCCCGAAGCGGCACAATATCTCCCAGCGGAGATCGCGGCAGTCCAACCGCCAACCTGGCGCGCGACTTCTCGTGCTTTGTTTTCCGCATGGTAAACCTCATAAAGGCTCAAGGCGCCGCCGGCGACGAATAGTGCTCTTCCGCTCCAGCGGAATAGGGTCAGTGCTCGTCCGGTGGCAATCGCTCCAGGGGTTACTGCATGATCGGCTGCTTTCAAGCCGTCGATGTGTGCAAAGCCGCTGGTCCGATTGTAATGCCATACAGGGCGTCCTCCGGTGCTCTCAAGACCATGGTAATCAAGTCGAAACACCTTTCTGGGGTTGGAGGCCTTGTAGATAAACAATTTGCTGGTGCTGCCGCTGTCGGGAACCCACATGCCGGGTTGGGGTGTGCCCGTAAAATAGAAATCTTCACCACTGAGACGAAGCGCGGTTTTTCCTTGTAGACTTATTTCCCAACCAGCCCATCCCGCACCGACACCATTGATTAGGATTTCACTTGAGCTGTTCACCTCGTTCTGAATGGGCCTGGGTCTGGGCAAGTCAATCTCACTGACTCCTGCTGGGCCAGGCATGCGGGATGCTGCCATTTTCCCTCCATTTATAATGTGTTCGCGACTTGCCGGAATTCCAGGATGAACGCCCGTAGCGGCATATCGGTACCGGGGTTGGCGAGAAACTGATTTCACCGGCTTTGGCAATTACACCAGGGAAGCAAAGTGCCCGAAGGCAGCCACTCCATTCGATGATGATAACGCAGCCGAAGTTGAGTGTGCATGCGTGCGGCGCCAATTCCCCGTGTCGTTGCCAAGAGCAAATTAGTCGAGCATTGCTTTCCGGTATCGGAGGCCCTGGGTTTCGCCTTGGCGATCTGCTTCAAAAAGCTCGCCGGGCCGCATGATCGGGCGACCGGCTTGGGATGGGTCGCGGGCCTCTCGGTTCCAAGCGGTACCGGGAAAGGGGTGCCGGGCCAGGCTCAGCAGGGCGTCAGCTTGACGTAGTCGAGAATGAACCATTTGTCGCCGACCTTGGGAAAGGCGACCCGGATCTCGGCCTCGGCGCCCTGGCCCTGGTAGCCGGACACCACGCCCTCGCCGTAGCGCGGGTGGCTGACCCGGGCGCCGATCTTGTGGGGCAGTTCACGCGAGGGCTGAGACGGCGCTTTCCCGCCACCCCAGTCGGCCGTTGACCGTGGCGGCGGTGGCGTGGGCCGGCGATGGAGATTGAGGGAGTGCACCAGCGCGGTCGGGATTTCCTCCAGGAAGCGCGAGGCCAGGCCGTAGCGCGGCTGGCCGTGCAGCAGGCGCTGCTGGGCATGGCTGAGGAACAGGCGCCGGCGCGCGCGGGTGAGGGCGACGTACATCAGGCGCCGCTCCTCCTCCAGGCCGTCCGGCTCGGTCAACGCGTTCTCGTGCGGGAACAGGCCCTCCTCCAGGCCGGTGATGAACACCGTGTGGAACTCGAGGCCCTTGGCCGCGTGCACGGTCATCAACTGCACCGCGTCGGCGGCGGCGCCGGCCTCGTGTTCGCCGGCCTCGAGCGCGGCATGGGCCAGGAAGGCGATCAATTGCGCCTGTGCCGGGTCGTCTGCGGTCGCGGCCGATGCCGTGGTGCCGGGAGCCGCGGCGGCGAGGCCCTGGTCGTCCGCGTCGGCGGCGAAGGCCAGGGCGGCGTTGGTCAGTTCGTTCAGGTTCTCGATCCGGCCTTCGCCTTCCTTCTCGGTCTTGTAGTGCTCGATCAGGCTGGAGCGGGCGAGGACGATCTCCACCGTTTCGGCTAGGCCGAGGCCCCGGGCCTCGGCGCGCATGCCCTCGACCAGGGCGACGAAGCCGGCCAGGCCCTTGTTCTTGCCGCCGCCGGCGCAGGCCGCCTGCCACAGGCTCATGCCGCCCTGGCGGGCGGCTGCGTCGAGCCCCTCCAGGGTGCGGGCGCCGACGCCGCGGGCCGGGAAATTGACCACGCGCAGGAAGGCGTTGTCGTCCTCCGGGTTGGCGATCAGGCGCAGGTAGGCCAGGGCGTGCTTGATCTCGGCGCGCTCGAAGAAGCGCTGGCCGCCGTACACCCGGTAGGGCAGCCCGGCGGTGAACAGGGCGTGCTCGATGGCGCGCGACTGGGCGTTGGCGCGGTACAGCACGGCGACGTCGGCGTAGGCGAGGCCCTCGCGGTACAGCTCCCGGATCGCCTCGACCACGAAGCCGGCCTCCTCGCGGTCGTCCATGGCCTGGTAGTGGCGGATCGGTTCGCCGACGCCGGCGTCGGTCCAGAGGTCCTTGCCCAGGCGGTTGGCGTTCTGGGCGATGACCGCGTTGGCGGCGTCCAGGATGGTCGCGTGCGAGCGGTAGTTCTGGGTCAGCTTGATCGGCTCGGCGATCCCCATGTCGCGCATGAAGGTGGCCATGTTGCCGACGTCGGCGCCCCGGAAGGCGTAGATGGACTGGTCGTCGTCGCCCACCGCGAACAGGGCGGCCTCGGGCCCGGCCAGGAGCTTCAGCCAGGCGTACTGCAGCTTGCTGGTGTCCTGGAACTCGTCCACCAGGATGTGCCGGAAGCGGGTCTGATAGTGCTCGCGCAGCAGGGCGTTGCGCTCCAGCAGTTCGTAGGCGCGCAGCAGCAGCTCGGCGAAATCGACCACGCCTTCGCGGTTGCACTGGGCGTCGTACTCGGCGAAGAACTCGACCAGGCGGCGGGTGTAGGGGTCCCAGGCCTCGACCCGGCCAGCGCGCAGGCCGGCCTCCTTGTTCATGTTGATGAAGGCCTGCACCTTGCGCGGCTCGTACTTGTCGGTGTCGACGTTGAGGGCCTTCAGGAGCCGCTTGATGGCGGCCAGCTGGTCGGCCGAGTCGAGGATCTGGAACAGCTGGGGTAGGCCGGCGTCCTGGTGGTGGGCGCGCAGGAGGCGGTTGCAGAGGCCGTGGAAGGTGCCCACCCACATGCCGCGGGTGTTGATCGGCAGCATGGCGGACAGGCGCGACAGCATCTCCTTGGCCGCCTTGTTGGTGAAGGTGACGGCCAGGATGCCCATGGGCGAGACCCGGGCGGTCTGGACCAGCCAGGCGATGCGGGTGGTGAGGACGCGGGTCTTGCCCGAGCCGGCGCCGGCCAGGACCAGGGCGGAACCCTCGGCGGTGACGGCGGCGAGCTGGTCGGGATTGAGGCCCTCTAACAGGTCGGCGGGCATGGGTGGTTAGGTGGCAACGGTCGCCGGATTATAGCCGCTGGCCCGCGCCGGCCGGCCGGCGCATCGGGTTGGGGCCGCGTGCACCGTGCCGGTGCGCGCCCTCTGGGGTACGGGGGCTGGCCGTCCCGACCCGGGCCTTGCCGCTGGCTGGCACATGCCTTGCTTGGTTATGGTCGCGTACGTGAGTTCGCCTCAGAGACTTCAGCTTCAGGCGCTTTCCGGCAACGGAAAGCGCTTTTTTTGTCGGCGCCGGACCGGGCGCCAGCCGAATCGCCCCGCCGCGGTGTGCGGCTCACCTGGACGTCGGCGCGCGGGGATAAATGTCCGCCAGCCTCTTTTGCTCGGGGGTGTACTGCGGGTAGAGGATGCCGCGCTCGGTGATGATCAGCACGGGCCAGGCAACTCCGTCGATATAGCGCAGTTCCGCAGAGAATTCGCCCGGCTCGGGTTTCCAGTTGTCCGGGCGGAACGAGAACGCCCAGTCGACGCCCGCGCGGTCGGTCACGCCGGCGCCGTAGACGTAATCCGAATCGTCGTCCTCCACCACGATGTACACCGTGCCGTCGACGCTGACGAAATGGTCGAGCGCCCGGCGGGCATTCTCCTGGTTGGGCTTGGCACGCTGAAAGGCCTGCAGGAAGCCGAGGCCGGCGGCGAGCAGGATAGCCGCCGCGAGCAGGAAGCTCCAATCCTTGAGCGCGTAGCCGATCGCCAGGACGCCCACCACGGCAAGCGCCGTCATGGCCAGGCAACCGAGCTTGAAATGCCGGGTCGCGGCCTGCCCGCCCCACTTGCGGAGAAAGTCGAGTTGTTCAGAGATCGGATCGTTCATCGCCGCCCCAGGGCTTCCCGCACGAATTGGCGGCCACAGTGTACATGCGCGAGGTTACCAAGCCGTTGGGGATCCGATCGGCATCTGCCCGGCCGCCGGAGCCGGTAGAATCCGGCCACAGCAACGAATCCGGAATCCGCGATGAATCCAGTCACCCTACTCTACTTCGGCGACCTGATGGCCCAGCTCGGCATCGGCCGGGAGACCCTGCGCCTGCCGTCCAGCGTGAAGGACGTCGGCGCCCTCATGAAGGTGCTCGCCATGCGCGGCGGCGACTGGCAGGCCGCCTTCGGCCAGCCCCGCGCCACCCTGCACATCACCATCAACAAGCGGGATGCCGACGCCGCCAGCGCGATCGCGGCCGGCGACGAGATCGCCTTCATCGAGTCGGTCAGCCTATAGACCCCGGCCCCAGCAGCGCCTCCAGCCGGCGCCGCATCGCGCGCCAGTGGCTGCCCTCCCAGTAGACCCGGCCGCAGGCGTCGCAGACGCTGAAGCGTTCCTGCCCGGCACGCACCCGTTCCGGCAGGCGCGCCAGCACCTCGGCCTTGGCGACGGGGCGCAGGGCCGCGTTGCAGCGCAGGCACAAGCTGAACGGCCGGGCGCTGCGCGCCAGGTCCAGGCGGCCGAGCAGTTCGCGCAATTGCGCCTCGGGCTCGGTGGCGTGCACGTAGCAGCCGTGGCTCACGGCGCGCCGCTTCAGGAGCTCGCGGTCGCGACTGAGCACGATGCGGCCGTCGCGGCCGGCGATGGCGACGACCTCGTCGTCCCGGTAGCGGTTGTCGTACAAGGTGTCGAAGCCGGCCATGCGCAACAGCCGGGCGAGGCCGCCCAAGTGGGCGTCGGCGACGAAGCGGCTGACCCGCAGCGGGCGGTCGCGCACGCGCAGCAGCGGCGTGACGTCGAAGGCCTCGAAGCGGGGATAGACCGAGACCCGGTCGCCCTCCGCCAGCCGGTGCTCGAAGCCGACCGACTCGCCGTTGACCAGGATCAGCTCGACTTCGGTATGCGGCACCCCCAGGGACTCGATCGTGTGCTTGACGCTGGCGTCCTCGGCGCACGCCGTGGTGAATTCCCGGTAGCGGCGCGGCGCGGGCAGGAAATCGTTGAGTTCCTCGTAGAAGCGGAAGCCGGCGGCGACCATGGCCGGGCGGGTTACTTCTTCTTGGCGCGCGGATGGGCCTGGTCGTATACCTTGGCCAGGTGCTGACAACAAGCCGCAGGCTTGTTGCGGCGCAGGCTAATGCCGGCGTAGCCGGCGTTAAGCCGCGTCAGCGGCGGCCGGAGGCAAAATCCAGGGCTCATTTCTTCTTGGCGCGCGGATGGGCCTGGTCATATACCTTGGCCAGGTGCTGGAAATCCAGGTGCGTGTAGACCTGGGTGGTCGACAGGCTGGCGTGGCCGAGCATCTCCTGGACCGCGCGCAGGTCGCCGGACGACTGCAGCACGTGCGAGGCGAAGGAGTGGCGCAGGGCGTGCGGGTGGACGTGCTGGTCGATGCCCTGGCGCCGCGCCAGGGCATTCAGGCGCGCCTGCACGACGCGCGGCGAGATGCGGGCGCCGCGCGCTCCGACGAACAGGGCGGTGGCGTCCTTGGCCACCGCGCCGCGCACCGCCAGCCAGTCGGCCAGGGCGGCCAGGGCGCGGCTGCCGACCGGGACGATGCGTTCCTTGCTGCCCTTGCCGAGCACCCGGACCTCGCCGCTGGCACGGTCGACGCTGGTCAGGTCGAGGCCGACCAGTTCCGCCAGGCGCAGGCCGGAGGAATACATGAGTTCGAACATGGCGCGGTCCTGGCTGGCCAGGGGCGTGTCGGGCACGCCGTCGAGCAGCTTGGCCAGGGTATCCGGCGCCAGGGTGTGCGGCAGGCGCTTGGGGCCCTTGGGTGGCCGGATGCCGGTGCAGGGATTGGCCTCGACCAGGCCCTCGCGCGCCAGGTGGCGGTAGAAGGCGCGCCAGCCGGACAGGATGCGGGCCAGGCTGCCGGCCGACTGGCCGCGCGCGTGCAGGCTGGCGAGGGCACGCCGGATGTCGTGCGGGGCCAGGGTTTCGAGCGCCGTGGCCCCGGCCAGCTCGGCCAGGTGGCGAAGGTCGTCGCCGTAGGCCTCGACCGTGCGCGGGCTGTAACGGCGGCCGCGCAGGTAGTCGAGGAAGCGGGCGACGACGGCCGGCTCGGCCATGGCTCAGGCGAAGCGTGCGATCGCCGCCGAGGCCAGTTCGCCCAGCCAGTTGAGGTACAGGGTGCCCATCTCCGGGTAGAAGCGCGCGGCGTCTTCCGAGGCCATGACCAGCAGGCCCTCGACGTTGCGGTCGCGCAGCGGCGTCAGGGCGAACGAGCGCAGATGGCCGCCCGCCTCCCCGAACCAGGCACGGATTTCCTCGGGCGCGTCGCCGCCGCATTGCGGCTGGCCGAGCCCGCCGGCGAGCTCGCGTACCGGTGTGCCGACCGGGGCGAATTCGGGCAGGTCGCCGGCGCCGCTCCAGATGCGCAACGCGACGTGCGGGATGGCGAACTGGTCGCCCAGGCTCAGGTAGAGCGATTCCAGCACCGCCGCCAGCGACTGCGCGCGCATCAGGCCGAGCGACAGGTGGTGCATCTTTTCGCCGATGGAATCGTTTTCCTCGGCGAACTGGATGAACTCCTTGAGCTTGTTCTCCAGGTTGCGGGCGCGGTCGCGCAGCAGCATGACCTGGCGTTCGCCGATCGAGATGGCCTGGCCGCTGTAGGGATGGGGGACGTTGATCTGGGCCAGCAGCTCGGGGTTGTCGCGCAGGTACTGGACGATCTGTTCCTGGGTGGGGGTGTCCGTGCTCATGGGATGTCTATCTCGCCTTGGAAAACGGTGACCGCCGGGCCGGTCATGAATACGGAATGGCCCTCGCCATCCCAGCGTATGGTAAGCCGGCCACCCCGGGTCTGCACCTCGACCTCGCGCTCGAGCAGGCCGCGCTGCATGCCCGCGACCGCGGCCGCACAGGCGCCGGTGCCGCAGGCCAGGGTCTCGCCGCTGCCGCGCTCGAACACCCGCAGCTTGATGGCGCGCCGGTGCACCAGCTGCATGAAGCCGACGTTGACCCGCTCGGGGAAGCGCACATGGTGCTCGATCAGCGGGCCCCATTCGGCCACCGGCGCGGTGTCGACGTTGCAGGTTTCCAGGACGGCGTGCGGGTTGCCCATGGACAGGGCCGAGAGCTCCACCGGCTGGCCGATGTCGAGCACGTAGGTGACGGCGCGGGCGTCGGCGACGAAGGGGATGTCGGCCGGCTCGAAGCGTGGCGGCCCCATGTCGACGGTGACCTGGCCATCCGCCTCCAGGCGCGGCACGATCACCCCGGAGGCGGTCTCGACCCGGATCTCGCGCTTGCTGGTCAGGCCCTTGTCGTGCACGAAGCGGACGAAGCAGCGGGCGCCGTTGCCGCACTGCTGCACCTCGCCGCCGTCGGCGTTGAAGATGCGGTAGCGGAAGTCGACATCCGGCCGGCCGGCCTTTTCCACCAGCAGGATCTGGTCGCAGCCGACCCCGAAGTGGCGGTCCGCCAGGTAGCGGAGCTGCGCCGGCGTCAGCTCGACGGCCTGGCCGACCCCGTCGAGTACGACGAAGTCGTTGCCGAGGCCGTGCATCTTGGTGAAGCGTAGTCTCATGATGGGCGAGGATAACCGAATTGCCGGCTCGGCCGAAATCGCTGCGCCGGCAGGCTTTACCGCGCTGCCCTGCCGCCCCAGGAACGCAGGAGCAGCCACCAGGTACGCGCTTGCCACGGTCGTTTGCGGAGGGCCTGCACGGCGCAGCGGCGCGCCGTCTCGTGCCGGCCCAGGTGGCGGGCGTTCTCCGCCGCGGCATGCCAGCGCCGGGCCAGGGCGGCCCGGCCCGACAGCCCGATATGGACGCCGGCCGGCGCCTCGCGCCAGGTCAGCTGGGCGGCCTCGGCCCACCAGATCAGGTAGTCCGGATGCCGCTGGTACAGGTGGCTGCCGTCGTGGCTGGCGAGGCGGCGCCGGGGACGCCGGAACACCACCGGTGCGCCGGGCTGGTGCAGCCAGGGGCCGAGCCGGGCGATGCGCCCGAACAGGACGAGGTCGTGGCCGGTCGGGATATCCACCGGGTAGTTGCCGGCGGCGGTGACCGCGGCCGTGCGGAACAGCGTGCACGAGCCGATACCGGCGCCGTGCAGGAGCAGCCATTGCCAGGGATTGGCCGGCAGCCCGGCCAGGCAGTCGTGCTTGCGCCAGTCGTCGTGGGGCCGGTAACGCTCGCGGTCGGTGCTGGCGGCCACCGCATCGGGATGGGCGGCCAGCGCCGCCTCGGTACGGGCCAGGAAATCGGCCGGCCAGAGGTCGTCGGAATCCAGGAAGGCCACCGCGTCCATGCCCGCGCCCAGCTCGGCCAGGCCGGCATTGCGCGCCGCCGAGGCGCCTTGGTTGGCGGTCCGGATCAGGCGTGCCGGCAGGGCCGGGTTGGCGGCCATCCAGGCCTCGACCCGTTCCGGCGTGTCATCGGTGGAACCGTCGTCGACCACGGCGACGGCATCGGGCAGACGGTCTTGGGCGGCGACGGCATCGAGGGTCAGGACGACTAGTTCGGGCCGGTTGTAGACCGGGATGACGACCAGGATGCGCATGGTTTCAGGTGAACAGGGCGACGTAATCCTTGTACAGGCAGCGGTCCATGACCACCGTGAGGCCGGCGGCGCGCGCCTTCTCGGCGGCCGCCTCGTGGACGATGCCTTCCTGCAGCCAGAGTGCCGGGGCGCCGATCGCCAGGCATTCGTCGACCACCTCCGGGATGTGCTCGGCGGCCCGGAACACGTCCACCAGGTCGACCGGGAACGGGATGTCGGCAAGGCTGGCGTAGGCCGGCTCGCCGAGCACCTCGGTCACCGCCGGGCGCACCGGTACGATCCGGAAGCCGAACCGCTGCATGGCCTGGGCGACGCCGTGGCTGGGCCGGCCCGGCTTCGGGGAGAGGCCGACCACGGCGACGGTGCGGACGCCCTCGAGCAGGCGGTGGAGTTCGGCGTCGGACGGGTTCCGGAAGCTCATGCCGGCTCCCCGGCCGGCGTCGCCAGCGCCATGGCCATCACGTAGTCGTCCATCACGAAGCCGTCGCCGATGTCCTCGATCACGACGGTGGCGACCGTGAAGCCGTGCTTCAGGTAGGCCTTGATGGCCTTGTCGTTCTGCCTGTTGACGCGCAGGATCAGGCGCTCGCGGCCGTGCCGGCGGGCGTAGTCGGCGGTGGCGCGGATCAGTTCGCCGCCGATGCCCAGGCGTTGCCAGTCGGTGGCGACGTAGAGCTTGTCCAGCTTGTAGTCGCCGTTGTCGAGTGGATAGGCGTGTGCGAAGCCGACCAGCTCGACGTCGGCGCGCGCCGCCAGCCAGAGGTCGCCGCGGGCCAGCAGCTGACGGACCAGGGCGGGCTTGTAGCGCTGCTCGAGCATGTAGTCGATCTGGCCCGGGCTGATGATGCCGGCGTAGCACACCGGCCAGACCGCGTGCGCCAGCCCGGCCACCGCCTCGGCCTCGTCCTGGCGCAGCTTGCTGACCTCAATCTTCATAGAGTCCGCCTTTCCGCTTCTCGTCGGGCCGGGTCTTGAACCGCTTGTGCAGCCAGAAATACTGCTCCGGCATCTCCCGGATGCGGTCCTCGATAAAGGCGTTCATGCGCCGCGTATCGGCCACCACGTCCGCGCTCGGGAAGTCCTGCCAGGGCGGGTAGAAGCGGGCGACGTAGCCGCCGTCCTGCCAGCGCGTGATGCAGGGTACCACGACCGCGCCGGTCGCCTTGGCCAGGCGCGACAGGCCGGTGATGGTGGCGGCCGGGACACCGAAGAAGGGCACGAAGACGGCGTCCTTGCGGCCGAAGTCCATGTCCGGCAGGTAGTAGAAAGGCAGGCCCTTGCGGATCGCCCGGATCACCGGCTTGATGCCGTCCTGGCGCGAGTACAGTTCGGAGCCGCCGAAGCGGGTACGCGCGTGCAGCATCAGGCGGTCGACCTCGGGGTTCTTGATGTGGGCATAGAGCGACACCACCGGGGCGTACTCGGTCGACACCCGGACGCCGCCGATGTTGAGGCCGACGAAGTGGGGCGCCAGCCAGATCAGCGGCTTGCCCAGGTAGGGCAGCAGGTTGTCCAGGCCCTCCAGGCGGGTCAGGCCCTCGACCTCGGCGCGCTCGCCCCACCAGGACACGGTCTCCAGCAGGGTGGCGCGGCCGAGGGCGCGGAAATGGGCCTTGAGCAGGCGCCGCCGCTCGGCCTCGGTCAACTCCGGGAAGCACAGGCGCAGGTTGGTCAGGCCGATGTGCCGGCGGGTCGGCGAGACCGGATAGAGGGCGCTGCCCAGCCACTCGCCGAGGCGGGCCAGGGTGGTGACCGGGACGGCGGCGTGGAGCAGGCGCAGGAGGGCGATGCCGGGATGGATCATGGCGCGGGGAACTCCGGTGGCGGGGGCGGCGCCTTCTTGTGGCGCCGGAAGATGCGGTAGCTCCACAGGTATTGCGTCGGCATGGTGCGGACGAAGCGCTCGATCTCGGCGTGGGTGCGCGCCGCCGCGGCCTCGGGGGCGTCCGGCAGTTCGTCCAGGGGGGTGATGTGCAGGCGATAGCCGCGCCCGTGCGGCAGGCGTTCGCACACCATGACCAGCGCCGCCGCGCCGGTCGCCGAGGCGAGCCGGTAGGGCAGGGCGGGCAGGTAGACCGGGCGGCCGAAGAAGGGTGCCCAGACGCCGTCGCCCTTGTTGGCGACCTGGTCGGGCAGGATGAACACCGCCTCGTTGCGCTTGAGGGCGCCGAGCAGGGCCTTCACCCCGGAGCGGTCGGGCGGCACGGTGGTGGCCAGGCCGCGTTCCCGGCCGGCCTTCATCAACTCGTGGGCCCAGGCCTGGGGCGGCGGCCGGTACAGGGCGGTGACCGGGTAGTTGGCGCTGAACCAGAGGCCGCCCAATTCCCAACAGCCCAGGTGCGGGGCGAGCAGCAGCACGCCCTTGCCGCGGGCCTGGGCGGCGGCGAGGTGTTCCTGGCCGTGGATCTCCCGGATCAGGCCGATCGCCTGGTCGAGCGGCCGCAGCCAGACGGCGGGCAATTCCATGAAGCCGCGCCCGAGGGCGGCGGCAACCGCGACCAGGGAAACCCGGTCGGCCAGGCCGGCGCTGGCCAGGTTGGCGCGCAGCAGGGCGCGGTGGCGCGGGCGCAGCAGCGACAGTACGCCCATGGCGCCGCCCAGGCCGTGCAGGACGGGCAGGGGCAGGCGGGCGAGCACTTCGAACAGTAGACGCAGCAATTGACAGGTCCGAGCGGTAAAGACCAGAATTATGTAGCCGCCGAGTTAATGCAGACAACTTGCAGGGCGGGATACAAATACTGCTAAAGCGTCGCCTGCTCTGGGCCCGGAGCCGGTAACGCCGGCGATGGTAGGGCCAGTAAGGAGCAGCACCCCATGAGCGAATACCTGTTCACCTCCGAATCGGTGTCCGAAGGCCACCCGGACAAGGTCGCTGACCAGATCTCCGACGCCGTGCTCGACGCCATCCTGGCGCAGGACCCGGGCGCCCGCGTCGCGGCCGAGACCCTGGTCAGCACCGGCCTGGTCGTCCTGGCCGGGGAGATCACCACCCACGCCCACGTCAACTACGCCCAGGTCGCGCGCGAGGCCGTGCGCTCGATCGGCTACGGCGACCCGCACCTGCGCTTCGACGCCGACGGCTGCTCGGTGCACGTCTGCTACGGTCAGCAGAGCGCCAACATCGCCCAGGGCGTCGACCACGCCTCCGACGACTTCCTCAACCAGGGCGCCGGCGACCAGGGCCTGATGTTCGGCTACGCCTGCGACGAGACGCCCTCGCTGATGCCCATGCCGATCTACCTGGCGCATCGCCTGGTCGAGCGCCAGGCCCTGCTGCGCAAGGACGGCCGCCTGCCCTGGCTGCGCCCGGACGCCAAGAGCCAGGTCACCCTGCGCTACGTCGACGGCCGCCCGGTGGCGGTCGACACCGTGGTCCTGTCCACCCAGCACAGCCCGGAATTCAGCCCGCCCGAGGCGCAGAAGACCCTGCACGAGGCGGTCATCGAGGACATCATCAAGCCGGTCCTGCCGCGCGAGATGACCAAGGGGCCGGTCAACTACCTGGTCAACCCGACCGGCTGCTTCGAGATCGGCGGTCCGCACGGCGACGCCGGCCTGACCGGCCGCAAGATCATCGTCGACACCTACGGCGGCGCCGCGCCGCACGGCGGCGGCGCGTTTTCCGGCAAGGACCCGTCCAAGGTCGACCGCTCGGCCGCCTACGCCGCCCGCTACGTGGCCAAGAACATCGTCGCCGCCGGCCTGGCCAGCAAGTGCCTGGTCCAGGTCAGCTACGCCATCGGCGTCGCCCACCCGACCTCGATCACGGTCGATACCTACGGCACCGGCCGGGTCGCCGACGACAAGCTGACCGAACTGGTGCGCGAGCATTTCGACCTGCGCCCCAAGGGCATCGTCCAGATGCTCGACCTGCTGCGCCCGATCTACCGCAAGACCGCCGCCTACGGCCACTTCGGCCGCGACGAGCCGGAGTTCACCTGGGAAGCGACGGACAAGGCCGACGCCTTGCGCGACTCGGCCGGCCTGTAAGGCCATGGCGCCCGCGGACGCGGGCGCCCACCAACCCTCGGCGAGCGACGCTTACCACCATGCCCCAACTCATCCTCTTCCCCGGCAAGGAGCGCTCGGTGCTCCGGCGCCATCCCTGGCTGTTCGCCGGCTCGGTCGGCCGCCTGGAAGGCAAGGCGCGCCCGGGCGACACGGTCGAGGTCCTGGCCGACGACCTCAAGCCGCTCGGCCGCGCCGCCTACAGCCCGAACTCGCAGATCCGCGCCCGCATGTGGAGCTTCGACCCGGCGGAATCGATCGACGATGCCTTCTTCAAGCGCAAGGTGGCCCAGGCCGTGGCCCGCCGTGCCTTGCTGCCGGAGCTGCGCGGCCAGGACGGCCTGCGCCTGATCCACGCCGAATCGGACGGCCTGCCCGGGGTCATCGCCGACCGCTACGGCGACACCGTGGTCGTCCAGCTCACCTCGGCGGGGGCCGACAAGTGGCGCAAGGCGATCGTCAACGCCCTGGTCCTGGCGACCGGCTGCGCGCGCATCTACGAGCGGTCCGACTCCGACGTGCGCGGCCTGGAAGGCCTCGAGCCGGTGACCGGCTGGCTGTACGGCACCGCCCCGGCCGAGGCGGTCGAGATCGAGGAATACGGCGTCCGCCTGGGCATCGACGTCGAGGGCGGCCACAAGACCGGCTTCTACCTCGACCAGCGCGACAACCGCCGCCTGCTCGGCGAACTCTCGGCCGCCAGGACGGTGCTCAACTGCTTCTGCTACACCGGCGGTTTCTCCATGCAGGCGCTGGCCGGGGGCGCCGCCCACGTGCTGTCGATCGACTCCTCCGGGCCGGCCCTCGAGCAGGCGCGCGCCAACCTGGCCCGCAACCCGCAGCTGGCGGCC
Organism: Parasulfuritortus cantonensis; assembly: GCF_004337445.1. Classification (GTDB taxonomy): domain Bacteria; phylum Pseudomonadota; class Gammaproteobacteria; order Burkholderiales; family Thiobacillaceae; genus Parasulfuritortus; species Parasulfuritortus cantonensis. The sequence continues at coordinate 99,056 of NZ_SJZB01000042.1, forward strand.
GAGCGGGCGGAATGGCTGGAGGCCGACGTCTTCCAGGCCCTGCGCGACTTCCGCAAGGCCGGCCGGACCTTCGACGTCATCGTCCTCGATCCGCCCAAGTTCGCGCCCTCGGCTGCCCATGCCGAGCGCGCCGCCCGCGCCTACAAGGACATCAACCTGCTCGGCTTCCGCCTGCTCAACCCGGGCGGCCTGATGATGACCTACTCCTGCTCGGGCGGCATCGGCATCGAGCTGTTCCAGAAGATCGTCGCCGGCGCCGCCCTGGACGTCGGCCGCGACGCCCGCATCGTCAAGCGCCTGGCCGGTTCGGCCGACCATCCGATCGGCCTGGCCTACCCGGAGGGCGAATACCTCAAGGGCCTGCTGGTCCAGGCCGACTGAGCCCGGGTGCCGGCCGGCCGCGCTATAGTGCCGGGGTGAGCATCGCCGGAGGCGCGGACATGAGAGAGGACGGCAGACGCTTGGCCGAGGCGGACGGGGCGCGCAGCCGGCTGGCGGCCTGGCGCGTCCAGCTCCTGGACCGGCGCCGCTTCCTGCTCCGGCTGGCCGGCGGTTCCCTGGCCGCGCTCTTCCCGCTTGCCGGCACGGCCGCGCCGACGCTCGACGCGGCGGCACGCTGGCGCATCGTCGACGCGGTCCAGCGCCATCTGTTCCCGAGCGAACCCGACGCCCCCGGCGCCGCCGAGATCAAGGCGCTCGCCTACCTGCGCTTCATGCTCGGCCACGACCCCGACAAGGCCGACGACGGCCGTTTCATCCTGCAGGGCGCCGGCTGGTTGGACGACATGGCGCAGCGCCTCGAACAGGCGCCTTTCGGCCGCCTCGACGAGGCCGGGCGCGAACGCGTCCTGCGCGCGGTCGAGAAGTCCGAGGCGGGCGCCAACTGGCTCGCCCTGCTGCTCCTGTACGTGATCGAGGCCCTGCTCGCCGACCCGGTGTACGGCGGCAACCCGGACGGCGTCGGCTGGCGCTGGCTGGCCCACGTCCCCGGCTACCCGCATCCGCCGCCGGGCAAGCGCTACATGGAGCTGCGCCGGCGATGACCGAGTTCGACGTCTGCATCATCGGCAGCGGTGCCGGCGGCGGGCCGGTCGCCTACACCCTGGCGCGCGCGGGCCGCTCGGTGGTGGTGCTGGAGAAGGGACCCTGGTTCGCCGAGGCGGACTTCTACAAGGACGAACTGGCCTGCTGCCGGCGCAACGTCTACACCCCGGACCTGAAGTACGAGCGCCACGTCATCGAGGACCTCGACGACGACGGTGCCTGGGTCGCCACGCCGACCTCGGAATCGGGCTGGAACTTCTGGAACGGCAACTGCGTGGGCGGTTCGAGCAACTTCATGAGCGGCTTCTTCCACCGCCTGAAGCCGGTCGATTTCCGGCTGCTCAGCGAATTCGGCCCGGTGGCGGGCGCCAACGTGGCCGACTGGCCGATCGGCTACGCCGAACTGGAACCCTACTACGACCGCGTCGAACGCCTGGTCGGGGTGTCGGGCCGGATCCAGGCGCATGCCAACATCGAGCCCCGCTCCAGCCCGGACTTCCCCTTCCCGCCGACCGCCGAGCACCCGGTCGCCGACTGGATCGACGCCGCCTGCGCCGGGCTCGGCTACCATGCCCTGCGGGTGCCGCGCGCCATCCTCAGCCAGCCCGCCCTGGGCCGGCGCGCCTGCGAATACTCCGGTTATTGCGGCAGCTACGGCTGCGCCAGCGGGGCCAAGGGCAGTGCCCGGGCCGCCCTGCTCGACCAGGCGGTCGCCGGCGGCCACTGCCAGGTGCGCGCCCACGCCAAGGTGCGCCGCCTGGTCAGCGACGCGGCCGGGCGCGTCGTCGCCGCGGACTATGCCGACCGGGCCGGCAAGCGCGTGCGCGTGCGCGCCAAGGTGTTCGTGGTCGCCTGCCAGGCGATCGAGACCGCCCGCCTGCTGCTCGTCTCGACCGGGCCGCGCTATCCGCACGGCCTCGCCAACAACCACGGCCAGGTCGGCCGCAACCTGCTCTTCTCGGCCGGCGGCGCCGGCGGCGGCGACCTCGTCTACGGCGACCTCGACGCCGCGCGGGCGGCCGACCTGCGGGTCATGGGGCCGTTCGTCAACCGGGCCCTGGACGACTGGTACGTCATCGACGACCCGGCCCTGGCGGGCGGACGCGCCAAGGGCGGCATCGTCGAATTCCTGCTCGGCCACCCCAACCCGATCGCCCGGGCCGCCCCGGCGCGCTGGGGCGAGGACGGCCTGCTCTGGGGTAAGCCGCTCAAGCGGCGCCTGGAACACGGCTTCCGGGATCAGCGCCGGCTCGCCTTCGAGGTGTTCAACGACTGGCTGCCGGTGGACGACTGCTGCGTCGGCCTCGACCCGGCCGAGCGCGACCGCTGGGGCGACCCGGTCGCCCGGGTGCGCATCGGCGGCCATGCCCGCAACCTGGCGGTCGGCCGCTACCTGGCCGACAAGGCCGAGCAGGTGCTGCGCCGCATGGGGGCCCGGAACGTCGCCGGCCACGTCAGCCCGGCGCCGCCGCCCAACCTGGTGGCCGGCGGCTGCCGCTTCGGGCGCGACCCGGCCAGCTCGGTGCTCGACCCGGACTGCCGCGCCCACGAGGTCGACAACCTGTACGTCAGCGACGGCAGCTTCATGCCGACCGGCGGCAGCGTGCCCTATACCTGGACCATCTACGCCAACGCCTTCCGGGTCGCCGAGCGCATCCTGGCCCGCCTGTAAGGGCCCGCCGCGGCCGATTCCGGCATAGAATCCGCCTGCCACAGTCCAACCACCCAGAATGATCGCCATGTCCGACACCGCCTACGAAGCCGATGCATCGAGCAAACACCAAGCCACCGTCCTGCGCAGCACCCGCCTGACCCCGGAGGACACCGCCGAAGTCCGCCAGATCGTCTTCCGCGTCGATGGGCCGGCCTATTACTTCCCGGAAGGCCAGAGCATCGGCGTCCTGGTCCCGGGGCCGCACCCGTTCGGCAACAAGACGCACCACCGCTACTACACGCTCGCCTCGGTGCGCGGGACCGACGCCGGCACCGAGCTGGAAATCCTGGTCCGGCGCTGTTCCTACATCGACGAGGTCTCGGGCGAGGAATATCCCGGCATCGCCTCCACCTACCTGTGCGACGCCAAGCCGGGCGACAGCGTCACCCTGACCGGTCCCTACCGCAGCCCGTTCATGATCCCGGCCGACAAGACCTGCAACCTGCTGCTGGTCGGCGCCGGCACCGGCATCGCGCCGTTCCGCGCCTTCCTGCACCACATCTACGAGCAGGAGAAGGGTTGGCAGGGCCAGGTCCGGCTCTATTACGGTGCCCGCACCGGCGTCGACATGCTGTACATGAACGACCTCAACAACGACCTCGCCAACTATTACGACCAGGCCACCTTCAAGGCCATCCAGGCGATCGGCGGCGGCTACTTCGTCGACGAGGGCGAGGCCCTCCGGCGGGGCGTCCGGGACCACGCCCGCGAAGTCTGGCAACTGCTCCAGGACCCCAAGACGCACGTCTACCTGGCCGGCATGGAGAAGGTCGCGGCCGCCTTCAATGCCGCCCTGGGCGGGATCTCCGGTGCCCCGGAGGCCTGGGAGGCCCAGCGCCAGCGCATGATCGAGGAACGCCGCTGGGCGGAGCTGACCTACAAGTGACCGCGAGCGGCCGCCGCCGGCCCTAGCGGCCGGCGCGGCTGCCGGTCAAGGCGGCGAACAGGCCGAGACCGACAAACGCCCCGCCGCCGAGCAGGCGGCCGAGCCGACGCGCGCCGGCGGCCCGCGCCAGGCGACCGGCGATGGCCCCGGCGGCGAACGCGTACAGGCTGTCGGTGGTCGCCGCGATGGCGACGAACAGGGCCCCGAGCGTCACGGTCGCCGCCAGCGTGGGCGCGCCCGGGTCGAGGAACTGGGGCAGGAAGGCGGCGAAGAACACGGTCGTCTTCGGATTCAGCAGGGCGACCACGAAGCCGTCGCGGAACAGGCGTCCGAGCGAGGCCGGCTCGGGCCGGAGGGCCGGCGTTTCGGCCTGGGCCGCGCGCAGCATGCGCACGCCGAGATAGACCAGGTAGGCCGCGCCGGCATACTTGACCGCGGCGAAGGCCAGGGACGAGACGGCGAACAGGGCCGCCAGGCCGACCGCCGCGGCCAGCGCGTTGGCCAGGTTGCCGAGCGCAACGCCGGCCACCGAGACCAAACCCGAGCGACGGCCCTGGGCCACGCTGCGGGCGACGATGTAGAGCACGCCGGGGCCCGGCGTCAGGGCGAGCGCCAGGCTGGCGAGCAGGAAGGCGGAGAACAGGGGCCAGGCTGGCAAGGCGGGAGTCATGGCGTGTGGGCTCGAATGCGGGGCAACGTGCGGCCGGCTGGCGCGCCCCGAAGTTTCAGTCGCCGAAAGCCAGCGGACTGGCCAGCCGGTCGGCGATCCAGATGCCCGCCGCGTCCTCGACGACGCCGATGGGGTCAGGCGCTGACCGGCGCAGATCTCGCTGACCGATTCCCCGGTCAGGGGCTCGTAGACGATGCCATGCATCGAGCAGCGCAGGAAACGGCCGCTCGGGTCGAAGATCATGTCCTGCTCGCAATCGAGCTCGCGCGGCATGTGCACGCACAGGTTGCGATAGGCCAGGCACTTGCCCTGGTAGCGGAAGACGACCACGGAGATGGTCTCGCCGGCGTGGCCGATGTCCAGGCGCAGGTAGCCGCCCTCGGCCAGTTGGTCGCTCGCGGCCACCCAAAAGCGTTCTGCGTCGGCGGGCGCGCGCGACGACGGGTCTTCGGTCGGGCTGGAGGGCATGGCTGGGTCGGCTCCGCGTGGTTTCAGTCGTGTCGGGCAGGCCTCATTGTGAGCCCGTCGGCAAAGCCGCTCAACGCCCGGGCGGCCAGGCGGCGCGCAGGGCGTCGAGGTGGCTGGCGTGGTTGAACGGGTCGTCGCGCACTTCCGGCAGTGCCCAGGCCTGGGCGCGCCGGATGGCCGGCCGCAAGTTTGCGCTGGCCAGTTTCCGGCTGGCCTCGATCAGCACGGCCGCGGCCGACGGCGTGGCGTCGTCCGGCAACGCGGCCTCCGGCCGGATGGTGGCGAGCAGGGGCCTGGCCTCGCGTCGCCAGCCCTTGCCGGTGAAGAACGACTGCCAGGCCTGGTGCGCGAGCAGGTCAGCGAGCTGGCGGGCGTCGTCGTCGGCGAAGGCCCGGCTGTAGTCCAGCAGGCCCTGGATCGCATAGGCGTAGTCGTCCAGTTCCGCGGCCGGGAACAGCCGCTTGCCCGCCCGCGCCTTGACCAGGCGGCCGTCGACCATGAGCCGCCCGGCGATGAACGCATACAGGCGCCGGGCCGCCCGCTCGAAGCGCGGCACGCCCTTGCCGGCCACGCTGAACGCGGACAGGGCCAGGCCGTTGAGCCCGGCACTCAGCTTGCCGTCGCGGGGCAGGTCGGCGCTGCGGCGGGCGGCCTTGAGCTTGCCGTAGAGGGCGTCCAGCCGGGCGCGCTCGGGGGCCGGGACGGTAGCCGGCTCCACGGGCAGGAAGCCCAGCTCGAACGGCGCCGGCGCGTCCAGCTTCCAGAGGCGGCGGACCAGCGCGTACTCGTCCGGGGCGAGTCGCTGGCGCAATTCCGCCGGCTCCCACAGGTAGGCGCCGCCTTCGCGGCCGCGGCCGTCCTGGGCCGAGGTGCTGGTCTGCAGCCCGCCCGAGGGGGTGGCCAGCGTGGCCAGCATGAAATCCAGGGTGTCGCGGGCAACCTGCCGATAGGCCGGCGCCTTGAAGGTCGTGGCCGCCTGCTGGTAGACCAGGGCCAGCTGGGCGTTGTCGTAGAGCATCTTCTCGAAGTGCGGCGTGGCCCAATCCGGGTCCACCGTGTAACGGAAGAAGCCGCCGTTGACCGGATCGTGCAGGCCGGGCGCCGCCATCCGGTCCAGGGTCAGGCGGAGGAACTCGGCCAGTTGGCGATCCGGCCGTTCCGACTGGAGCTTGAGCAGCAGCGCCAGCTGCGGCGCCCGGGGGAATTTGCGGTCATGGCCGAAGCCCCCCTGCAGGGTGTCGGCGGCGCGCAGGCTGGCCCCGACGAAGGCCGTCGTCGCCGCCGCCACCGCCTTGGCATCCGGCTTCGCGGCCCTCGGCGCGGCCGCCGGCTGCCCGGCCACGCGGCGGGCCAGGTCGCGCGTCTGGGCGGCGTTCTGGCGCCAATGCTCGGCCAGGCTTTCCAGCGTCATCCTGAATTGACCGGGCGGTTCGTAGAGGATGATGGCGGCCGGGTAGCCGTCCGGGGTGACGAAGGCGTTCAGCGGCCAGCCGGCCGTGCCGTTCATGCGCTTCGCGAAATCGATCAGGGCGGCGTCCAGGGCGCCGTTCAACTCCCGGTCCACCTTGACCGGGATGAAATACTTGTTGAGCAACGCCGCGATGGCCGGGTCGCTGTAGCTTTCCCGCTGCATGACGTGGCACCAGTGGCAGGCGAAGTAGCCGACCGAGATGAACAGCAGCTTGTGTTCCCGCCGCGCCCGGGCCACCGTTTCGGCGTTCCACTCCTGCCAGGCGACCGGGTCGTGGCCGTGCATGGCCAGGTAGGGCGACGGATGGCCGGCGAGCTGGTTCCTGAGCGGGGCGGCACCGGCGAGGCCGACGCCGAGCACCAGGATGAGCACCGCCAGGCAAAGCCGTGCTGGACTGCTGCGTGTCATGTTCTGTTCTCGAATATAAAGGTGCGCGCCGCCGCGACCTGGATCGGAGCCGACTGGCGAAGCGGCATGGGTGGCATTCGTGCCGGGCGAACGGTCAGGCCGCGTCCCTGACGGCGGCGTTGCGGCGCTGCCTCAGGGCACGAACCATGATGCCGACGACCACAAGGTTGACCAATAGGATGATCATGCCGTGCCAGCTGGGGCGGCGCAGAAGCTCGATCAACTCGAATGGAACGTAGATCGCCCCACTGCTTGCGGCAAGCACTTCTGCCCACTTCCGGTCGCGGAAAAGCCCATAGGCTTCGATGAATCGAACCGTGGCATACGCCGCCGCACCGGCCGCAAGAAGCAGAAGCCTCGTCTCGTGAAGGTGGCTCGCCGCGTCGAGAAAGATGCGCGGGTACTTCGCGGCCGGGTTCAGGTGCAGGTGTTCGATCAGCGCCGAAGCGAGGGCAAAGACATTGCGGTGGATGAGCGACAGGAGGCCGGTGGCCGCCAGCAGGACCACGGCACCCTTCACCCCTTCGACGAGTGCGACGAATTCGACCGCGCGGGGCGTTGCCATAGGCGCTACCGCGAAGTCGAGATGCCTGCGCGCATCCTTGCGCAGGCCGTTGCGGATGCGGGGCCGGCGGTCACGGCTTCTCGGCCTCCCGTTTGAGCGCTTCGTTCATGGCGACGAAGCCTTGTTTGGTGGCGCCATCCAACGAGCGCCTGAACAGGGGCACCAGAATTCCCGAGAATGTCTCGCCGTGGCGGAATACCAGCCCGCCTTCCGGCTTGGTCTCAAGCCGGAAGTAATGCTCGCCGTCGAACAGGCCGGGCAGGAGGAGCTTTCCTTTCCATCTGAGTTCGCGATTCGGTTCAACGACGAGCACGGTTGGCCGGAAACGCATGCCGCCGGAGCCCGGTGGCTGGATGAACACCTCGAGCGGTCGACCGACTGTGGGGATGCCGTCGATCGAGCGCACGAACGGGTTCCAGCGCGAATACGATGCGAAATCGACGAGCAGGGACCAGACCCGTTCGACGGGCGCCGCGATGTCGATCTGGGTTTCGAGTCGGAGCATGTGAAGAGCGCTGACGTCCCCGTTCAGCCGGCCGGAGAAACGGCCCGGCTGGTCGGCTGGCGCACAGGGTCGGGTGCGACCACGGGACTAGCCGAGACCCGACGGCAGATGGCGAGGGACCTTGGCCCGAAGCAGCCCGACGAGGCTGGGATCCATGAATTCATACTTGTCAGGAATTTCCAGACAGACGATGCGCTTTCCACGCATCGCAGCGCGAAAACGCTGCTGCAGCTTGTGTCGATGTGCGCGCTCCATGACGAAGATAATATCGGCCCACGCGACCATTTCGTTTGTGAGTGGCGACTCGGCATCGTGATTGAGGCCGGCGGATGCCACATCGAGACCAGGATAGGTAGAGAAGATTTGTTCCGCAGTAGGGCTGCGGAGCCGATTTTGACTGCAAACGAAGAGCACACGTTTCATGACGCTCGATGTCCGACATGACCGGTTGGCCCGAGGCGGGCGAAGCCCGCCGTAACCTACTACAGGACCAAGACGAACGATAGTGAATTGATCCGAAGCCGAGAGGGGTTGATGGTTTACCTTCATTGCAAAGCCAATGAGACAAGATTTGCGAGCCCAGGCAGAACACGTGAAACAAAGAGCCAGAGCCCCAATATTACGTAAGCGGTTGGGTGATGGCGACGCGGCCGAACGGAGATGGCCAGAACCATCAATCCGGCTGGGCACACGCCAAGCCGACTACCAGTCTCTTTTTGTTAATCAGAGCCCCTTCGGCTGACAGCGGGATATATCTGTGCCCCGATTCAGCCAGCCCGATTTTGCCGCCAATAATGTACGACCGGTAACCATCCATTTGAGCAGAAACGGTGTACAAACCCAGGGCTGATTTGCAGCCACACTCGGCAATCGGTTTATGTATTTTCAAATCAAAATGAAGAACGGGAATCACACCCTCGTTGGATTGCTTTATGTTGGTTGTTGATAGGCAGGCGAAAAGTTTATTGTCGATCTCGAAGTAATGTGAATTTTCAGCCACCGCACACGACGATAAAAAGCACAAGAATGCAAGTTCAAATTCTTTTGCCACCATTGATTGCTCTCCCCGCAATACATGAGATATTGAGAATAACTAACTTTTTTCATGGACTTATAACCAGTCCGCAGCAACTATAGGGGAGAGACTACGGTTCCACCGGACAAAGAAGCCATTAACCCGATCTTTGAACGCCTCAGTCGCAGGTATGAAATCGTGGTCTGTTCCTATTTTTTTATTACAAACCATGATGCCGATGACCACGAAATTGACCAGTAGGGCCACTGCACCTTTCACGCCTTCGACGAGTGCGGCGAATTCGACTGTGCAAAGATGTTGCCATGCGGGCTAACGTTGAGGGTCAAGTGCCGCCGAGTTAGGCAGCAATGGCCATTACCAAGATTTCAGCAATGCGATTGTCAGAGAGTGGGTCATGCTGGTACTTGATTAGACAGCTAAGCGTTACCTGCGGCTCAGTCATGGAGAGAATGAAATCTTCGACCGCTTGGTCGCCGATGTTCCTAAATTTGTAATCGCCAGCTGGAATAAGCTGCTCATTTGGTACGCGCGCTTTCCCAATCTTGTCGTACTTGTTGAAGTCGTAGATGTCACAGGTCAGCCTGACAGGTGTTTCATCCACACGAGTGGGCGGGAAGAACAGGCCTTTGTTTTCCGATGTCAGTTGAATTACCGTGTGGTTGTCTGGACCTTGAAGTTCTATCCGCTTTACCTCTTCCCCCTCTAGGAGATCATCAAACTCCCGGATGGCGCCGATGATCTGAGTACCGATTTGGTAAACCGGGCCATTGAATACCTGATGCGTATCACCAGCGATAACTGCGGTGTTGCCATCGCCATTTTGCGTTATTTGTACCTCTTTACCTTGGTGCGCCAGTTCGAAAAGTGTTTTCAAGAAATCGAACGAATTCTTCGTGGCTTCCCAGAAATTCGGTGTTCCATGAACGAATGGTAGAGCGGTTTGGAGACCAGCGTAGATTGCGCCAAGATATGCAATAAAGGAGCCATCCTCATAGCCGGTGATGCGCACTTGCAGGTAGCGGCGATCATCTTCGTAGAGGCGCTTCTTCTGAGTCAGTGCACGGAATTGGCCATCAAATACATGCTGCAGCGCCATGAGGCCGCCGGCAACTTTGTCTAGTCTGTCGCCGCCATCAAAAGCGCGACCCTTCATTTCGAACTTGTACGGATCCATCGCGAAATTTTCGTTGTTGCTTAACGAGGCTGTAGAAAAACATGCTGAAGGGTCGCCAGACCGAATTCGAGGGGGTGGCTTGACCCCTCCAGAGGGGGAGATCGCCGATTACGGCGCATTGTAGAGGGTCGATTTTTTCGCATGCTCTCAGAAATGCGTGGTTGGGAGGTTTTTCTACAGCGTCAACGTTTAGCTTGAGGGGCGCAGAAACAGGCGGCGAAGCCGGCTGTTGGAGCGTCCAACTCGAAGCGCTTGTTAGCTAAATTTCTATTTTGTTGCCGCATACTGCGACCACGCCTTTGCTGCAAGGTCGATTATCTCTTTGGGAGAAAGTTCTACAGTTTTTGTGTAATCCGTGAATTTTATTTTATTCGTAGGCTTAAACTCAATTGTTCCATGGCATAGAGCATTTCTTGCATGTCGCAATGGCGATTCTTTAAAGGTGTCATCTTTATTGCTCTCCAAGGCTTGCTTGATTGGAACCAATGCCGCCATAGCTAGCAGCCCGGAAAATCCCTTCGAATACAGCAAGTTCATCGGATGACTAGCCTGCGCAGAGCAAAACTCACCAAGCGACATATCTGGACTTTCCTTCAGTGCAGCCTCGATATTTACCAATACTGAGGATAACGGCTTCACAATCCTGAATATTTCAAGGATTTCGGGTTCTGTCATTTGGTTTGCCTCCGAATAGCTAACGTCGAGCTAACCGGACGCCAAAATGCGCAGCATTTTGGCGGTCCGCGTTGAGCGCCAAGTTAGCAGTCTGTCGTAATTGGTGTGTGAACATTAGCGACTTCAACGCTAAATAGAAGTTGAGAAATATCAGGTAGATCAATGGTCTTGTTATCCATTCCAACTGACTCGCGTATGCGTAAACAGAGGCGTGTAAATGACAGAATTTCAGATTCGGTCTGAAGAGTTCCGCCGGCCCTTATAAATCTAGCTAATTCCTGAATTACTTTCGAGTGTCCGTAAACGCATATTCTTGCTTTTGAATCTGCCAAAATGGCAAATTCCTCTTCAACACGGGCTCTATTTCCCGTCCGTTGGGCAACGGCGATTGCTGAAGCTGAGTTAAGAAAGTCTGCATACGCTTTGTTTTGAAGCTCGGTTAACTTGCTATTGGTGTTGTTCTTTCTGGTGAAATGGGCTTGCAGCCAAGCACCAAAAAACACACCCAGCAAACCTATTAATGGTGCAAATATTACAAGTTCCGTGTTCATTTCTGCAGGCTGCTAACGTAATGTGCGCACCAATTGGTGTACAACTCGCCTCACTCGCATGGCGAAATGCCTTGGATATTCAGTAGGTCGATGCGCACGAAGTGGGTTGTTCACCTTTGTGCCCTCAGTCGACTGGATTACATATGTCATATGCCGTTCAGGTCGCTTTGCGACCTACCCCCTTCTTGCCCCAGGCCGACGCAACGTCGTCGGTCGGCTCTTATTCCGTTGTAGAATCATAACCCTACCGAGGAGCGCTGCAAGGGCCACGCCCCCAGGCTCGGTTCCGAACCGCGCTCACCTGTCTAACCCGCCGGGTGCGGGGACGGCATGTGAGCCTCCCTCCCCGGCCATGGTATTACGCAAGGAGCATCACCATGGCTGAATTCACCGATTACAAAGTCGCCGACATGGCGCTGGCCTCCTGGGGCCGGAAGGAAATCCGCATCGCCGAGACGGAGATGCCGGGCCTGATGGCGATCCGCGCCGAGTACAAGGACGCCCAGCCCCTCAAAGGGGCCCGCATCGCCGGCTCGCTGCACATGACCATCCAGACCGCCGTGCTGATCGAGACGCTGACCGCGCTGGGCGCGGAGGTGCGCTGGGCCTCGTGCAACATCTTCTCGACCCAGGACCACGCCGCCGCCGCCATCGCCCAGGACGGCGTGCCGGTGTTCGCCTACAAGGGCGAGTCGCTGGACGAGTACTGGGACTACACTCACCGCATCCTGGACTGGTCGGGCGAGCCGGCCAACATGATCCTCGACGACGGCGGCGACGCCACGCTGCTGTTGCACCTCGGCATCAAGGCCGAAAAGGATCGCGCCGTGATCGCCAAGCCGGCCAACGAGGAGGAAACCTCGCTGTTCGCGGCCATCGCCCGCCACCTGGACAACGACCCGGCCTGGTATTCGAAGCGCATCGTCCACATCAAGGGCGTTACCGAGGAGACCACCACCGGCGTGCACCGCCTTTACCAGATGGCCGAGGAAGGCCGCCTGGCCTTCCCTGCGATCAACGTCAACGACTCGGTGACCAAGTCCAAGTTCGACAACCTGTACGGCTGCCGCGAATCGCTTATGGACGGCATCAAGCGCGCCACCGACGTGATGGTGGCCGGCAAGATCGGCGTGGTGCTGGGCTACGGCGACGTCGGCAAGGGCTGCGCCCAGGCCTTCCGCGGCCTCGGCGCCACCGTCTGGGTGACCGAGATCGACCCGATCTGCGCCCTCCAGGCCGCCATGGAAGGTTACCGCGTGGTGACCATGGACGAGGCCGCCGCCCTGGGCGACATCTTCGTCACCGCCACCGGCAACGTGAACGTGATCGGCCACGACCACATGGCCGCCATGAAGGACCAGGCCATCGTCTGCAACATCGGCCACTTCGACAGCGAGATCGACGTCGCCAGCCTGCACAAGTACGAGTGGGAAGAGATCAAGCCCCAGGTCGACCACGTCATCTTCCCCGACGGCAAGCGCATCATCCTGCTCGCCAAGGGCCGCCTGGTGAACCTGGGCTGCGCCACGGGCCACCCCAGCTTCGTGATGTCCAACTCGTTCACCAACCAGACCCTGGCCCAGATCGAGCTGTTCAATCACGCCGAGAAGTACGAGAAGCAGGTCTACGTGCTGCCCAAGCACCTCGACGAGAAGGTGGCCCGCCTGCACCTGAAGAAGATCGGCGCCCACTTGACCGAGCTGACCCCCGAGCAGGCCGCCTACATCGGCGTGCCGGTGGACGGGCCGTACAAGGCGAACCACTACCGGTATTGACCCTTTCCAATCCCCGCCGAGCTGCTAAAGCCAGCTTTAACAAGAATGGCCGCTGTTAAAAAATAGCGGCCATTTTTTTAGTTGAGTTTTCAATCGAAAAATAAAGGATGGTTTAACAAGAGAAAACGTTATTAAAATAAGACACACTTATTTTTAATAGCGATCGAATGCGATGACCCGTACGCGCATGTCCAGGCAGTCGGGTACCTACCGTCGATGCAATGTCGCCGGAGAAGGCTATCGAGCCTACCTGCCGACACCGTTGCCGCCCACGCCGGGCCTGGCAATCGATACACCATTGCAGGAGCGGCTGGACCGCGCCAACCGGGCCATCGGCCGGCTCGATGGCATCTCTGCGGTGCTTCCGGACACCACCTTGTTCCTCTATTTCTACGTCCGCAAGGAAGCCCTCTTGTCCAGCCAGATCGAGGGCACTCAGTCGTCGCTGTCCGATCTCCTGCTGTTCGAGGGCGAGCAGACGCCGGTAGCGGGCCTGGATGACGTGCGCGAGGTGTCCAACTACGTCGCCGCCATGGACCACGGCCTGCGCCGCATGCGGCAGGACAACTTTCCGCTGTCTTTGCGGCTGATCCGCGAGATGCATGCCATTCTGCTTCGCGAAGGACGCGGCGCGGCGAAGGACCCCGGCGAGTTCCGCCGTTCGCAGAACTGGATTGGCGGTAGCCGGCCCGGCAACGCCCGTTTCGTGCCGCCGCCGCCGGAAGCGGTCATGGACTGTCTGGGCAGCCTGGAAAAGTTTCTCCACGACGACCCGCAACCCACTCCCCTCCTCATCAAAGCGGCGTTGGCCCATGTCCAGTTCGAAACCATTCACCCGTTTCTGGATGGTAATGGCCGCATGGGACGCCTGCTGATCACCCTGCTGCTGTGTGGCGAAGGTGCCTTGAAGGAGCCCCTGCTTTACCTGAGCTTGTATTTCAAAGCCCATCGCGATGCGTATTACGACTGGCTGCAAAGAGTCCGGGAAACGGGCGACTGGGAAGGCTGGCTGGGTTTCTTCCTCACCGGCGTCGAAGAGACTGCGGAAACCGCCACCGAAACCGCGCGCCGCATCCTCGGCCTGTTCGCCGCCGACCGTTCGCGCATCGCAGATGGCAGCAAGTCCGGCGCTACCGATCTGCGCTTGCATGAGCAGATGCAGAAACGGCCCGTCTTTACCGTCGCCCAGGCCATGCGGGCCTTGGCCATGACGGCGCCAACCGTGGCGGCCTCGATTGCTCGAATGGAGCGGTTGGGCATCGTCAAAGAGACGACCGGACGCAAGCGGGACCGGGTGTATTCCTACGCCCCATACTTGGCCATTCTGAGCGAGGGGGCCGAACCGATCGGCTGAAAAGCCGATCCTCGTGCTACCAATCGTCACGGCCATTTGTTTAAATTGGGCCTCGCCCGGGCGTCATCGGCGACGCCCGCCGTCCACGTTGCAAGGGAGATAGACATGGAACCGGAAACCCTCACCGCCGCCAACAACGACGAAAGCAACTGGGGCTTGTTCGCCCACCTGTCCGCGCTGGTCGGTTTCCTCATCCCGTTCGGCAGCCTGATCGCCCCGCTGATCATCTGGCTGACCAAGGGCAAGGAGTCCGCCTATGTCGGCGAGCAGGCCCGCGAAGCCCTCAACTTCCAGATCACCATGGCCATCGTGTTCGTGGTCTGCTTCCTACTGTCCTTCATCGTCATCGGTCTGTTCCTCATGGGCATCGCGGCCATCGCCGACCTGGTGTTCGTCGTCCTGGCCACGGTCACGGCGTCCAAGGGCCAGCTGTACCGCTATCCGTACACCATGCGCTTGGTCAAGTAGGCGGGTCGGGCCCGACGGGATGCGTGCCGACCAGTTGCTCGTGGCACGCGGCCTGTCGCCGTCCCGCACCGCGGCCCGGCGTGCCATCGAGGCCGGCCGGGTCAGTTACCTGCGCGGCAGCGATGCCCTGCCGGTGCGCCAGCCGGCCCAGGATTTGCCGGAGAGCGCCGAACTGAGCCTGCGTCCGGACGCCTCCGAGCGCTACGTCTCGCGCGGCGGCCTCAAGCTGGCCGGGGCACTGGCCCATACCGGCCTCGACGTCGCCGGCCTGGCCTGCCTGGACGTCGGCCAGAGTACGGGCGGCTTCACCGATTGCCTGTTGCAGGCCGGCGCCGCCCGGGTGGTGGGGGTCGAGGTGGGCCATGGCCAGTTGCATC
This sequence comes from Parasulfuritortus cantonensis, assembly GCF_004337445.1. Lineage (GTDB taxonomy): Bacteria > Pseudomonadota > Gammaproteobacteria > Burkholderiales > Thiobacillaceae > Parasulfuritortus > Parasulfuritortus cantonensis. The sequence continues at coordinate 114,197 of NZ_SJZB01000042.1, forward strand.
CGCGCTTGCGCGACGACCCGCGGGTACTGTGCATCGAGGGGGTGAACGCGCGCGAGGGGCTGGCGGACCGGCTGCCGGAAGGGCCCTTCGACCTCGTCGTCTGCGATGCCAGCTTCATTTCCCTGACCCTGCTCCTGGCCGGTTTCCCGCCGGCGTTGAAAGCGGGTGGCCGGGTGCTGGCCCTGGTGAAGCCGCAATTCGAGGTCGGTCCCGGCAACCTGGGCAAGGGCGGCATCGTGCGCGACCCCACGCTGTATGTCGAGGTCGAAGCGAAGATCCGCGCGGCCTGTGCCGATGCCGGGCTGCAGGTGCTCGACTTCTTCGCCAGCCCGATCACCGGCGGCGACGGCAACCGCGAGTTCTTCGTCCACGCCCGTTCATCGGCGAACGCTTAAATACTTCTCGCCTTACGCCGGTGACCTGCGTATGATGCGCGCCTTCGTTGTGCAGTAAGCCATTGATCATTCAAGGGACTGCTGTTCTTCGCAGCCCCATCAGCCCCAACCCCTGCGTCCTTGTCCTGTCGGTCGCGTGATTTTCGGTTGGCGCCGATGTCACGTAACCGCCGCCGGCCCGAGCCGGTGGCTCGAAGCTATTTGGAAAGGTAACGCATGAATTTCTCCGAACTCGGCCTCAATCCCCTGCTCGCCAAGGCGGTCGAAAAGACCGGCTACAACGAGCCGACCCCGGTCCAGTCCCAGGCCATTCCCGCTGCCCTGACCGGCGCCGACCTGCTCGTCTCCGCCCAGACCGGCTCGGGCAAGACCGCCGCCTTCCTGCTGCCCAGCCTGTGCCGCCTGGTCGAAGCGTCCGCCGCGAAGGGCTACGGCCCGCGCATCCTGGTCCTCACGCCGACCCGCGAGCTGGCCCAGCAGGTCGAGAAGGCCGCCCGCACCTACGGCAGCGAACTGCGCAAGCTGCGCACCGCCAGCCTGGTCGGCGGCGCCCCCTACGGCCCGCAGCTGAAGCTGCTGTCCCAGCCCGTCGACGTGGTCGTCGCCACCCCCGGCCGCCTGATGGACCACATGGAACGGGGCAAGATCGACTTCGCCCGCCTGGAGGTCCTGGTCCTCGACGAGGCCGACCGCATGCTCGACATGGGCTTCATCGACGACATCAAGGCGATCGTCGCCAAGACCCCGGCGGAACGGCAGACCCTGCTGTTCTCCGCCACCCTGGACGGCGTCGTCGGCGACCTGGCCCGCCAACTGACCCGCGATGCCCAGCGCATCGAGGTGGCGCGCAAGGAGGAATCCGCCGCCAAGATCGAGCAGAAGCTGCACTTCTTCGACGACATGCAGCACAAGATGCGCCTGCTCGACGCCCTGGTGCGCGACGCCGCCATCCAGCAGGCCGTGGTGTTCACCGCCACCAAGGCCGGTGCCGAGGAGCTCACCGACGAGCTGCGCGACCGCGGCTTCCTGGCCGAGGCCCTGCACGGCGACATGCCCCAGCACAAGCGCAACCGCACCCTGGACCGGGTCCGTACCGGCCGGGTCCAGTTCCTGGTCGCCACCGACGTGGCCGCGCGCGGCATCGACGTCGCCGGCATCAGCCACGTCATCAACTACGACCCGCCGCGCCAGGCCGAGGACTACGTGCACCGCATCGGCCGCACCGGCCGGGCCGGCCGCAGCGGTACCGCGGTGACGCTGGTCGGCTTCCGCGAGCGCCATCTGGTGCGCAACATCGAGCGCTACACCGGCCAGGCCATCGAGGTCGTCACCATCCCCGGCCTGGAGCCGACCATCAAGCCGCGTCCCGAGGGCGGCAACAAGCGGCCCTGGTCGGACAAGCCCGGCTACAAGGGCAAGCGCCCGGGCGGCGAATGGAAGGGCAAGCCGGGCGGCGGCTGGAAGGAAGGCCAGGGCAAGCCGTGGGGCGACAAGCCGGGCCAGCGTGGCGGCGGCGACAAGCCCGCCTACAAGGGCAACGGCGACCGCCCGCATGCGGCGGCCGGCCAGCAGCAGGCGCACAAGCCGAAACGCGCCGAGCGGTTCTGGTAAGCACCCACGAAAATGCCCGCGCAAGCGGGCATTTTTCTTTCCGGGGGTTGGGCCCGCTCAGCCGTGATAGCGGCGGCTGTCCGACTTCACCGTCTCGACCAGGGCGGCGACGTTGTCCGGCGGGGTGAACTGGGAGATGCCGTGGCCCAGGTTGAAGACGTGGCCGGTGCCCGGGCCGTAGCTGGCCAGGATGCGCTTGGCCTCGGCCGAGACCGCCTCCGGGGTGGTGAGCAGGATGGACGGGTCCATGTTGCCCTGCAGGGCAACCTTGTCGCCGATCCGGCGGCGGGCGTCGCCGATCTCCACCGCCCAGTCCAGGCCGACCGCGTCGGCGCCGCAGGCGGCGATCTGCTCGAGCCAGAGGCTGCCGCCCTTGGTGAAGACGATGCGGGGCACCTGGCGGCCTTCGCGCTCGCGGGTCAGTCCGGCCATGATGCGGGCCATGTAGGGTAGCGAGAATTCCAGGTAGGCCGCCTGGGTCAGCATGCCACCCCAGGAGTCGAACACCATGACGGCCTGGGCACCGGCCTCGATCTGGGCGTTCAGGTAGTCGATCACCGCCTGGGTGGTCACGGACAGGATGTGGTGCATCAGGTCCGGGCGGGCGTACATGAGCTTCTTGACCTTGGCGTAGGTGTCGCTGCCTTCGCCCTCGACCATGTAGCAGGACAGGGTGAAGGGGCTGCCGGAGAAGCCGATCAGCGGCACCGAGCCGTCCAGGGCGCGGCGGATCTCGCTCACCGCGTCGACCACGTAGCGCAGCTTGTCGTGCGGGTCGGGCGCGGCCAGGGCGCGGATCTCCCATTCCTCGCGCAGGGGCCGCTCGAACTTGGGACCTTCGCCTTCGGCGAAGTAGAGGCCGAGGCCCATGGCGTCGGGCACGGTGAGGATGTCGGAGAACAGGATGGCGGCGTCGAGGTCGTAGCGCGCCAGCGGCTGCAGGGTGACCTCGGTGGCCAGGGCGGGCGACTTGCACAGGTTCAGGAAACTGCCGGCGCGGGCCCGGGTGGCGCAGTATTCCGGCAGGTAACGGCCGGCCTGGCGCATCAGCCACATGGGCGTGTAGTCGGTCGGCTCACGCAACAGGGCGCGCAGGAAGGTGTCGTTTTTCAGGGAGGTCATCGTCTCGTCCATGCGGTGATGACCGCCATTCTATCAGGCCGGGCCGGCGCCCCGCGGCGGCGTCAGCCAGCCTAGGTAGTGGAACAGCATGTACAGGCACAGGTTGGCCAGGATCAGCAGGAACACCGCCAGCCAGGCGATGGCGCCGTCGCGGACGAAGCGCGGCGCGAGCGTCCGGGTCAGGCGCCAGGCCGGCCGGGTGACGGCCTCGAAGAAGCGCCAGACCGCGTTGTCGCGGTAGCCGGGGCCGGCCAGCAGGGCGAGCAGGCCCTTGCCGATGAAGGTGTAGATGAGCAGGCGCAGGATCAGCTGGATGACCTGGAACAGGGCGTTGGCGTCCATTCAGGCCTTGAGCGACGGGTAGCGGACGCTCTCGACGAGCTCCCGGGTGGCCCGGTCCGGTTCCGGGGTGACCAGGCTGACCAGCCAGATGGTGAGGAAGCCGGCCGGGATGCCGAAGATGCCGGCCGAGACGTCGGTGATGCCGAACCAGGGCGTCATGCCGTAGTACTTCACCCCGACCAGGTAGAACAGGGTCAGGCCGAGGCCGACCAGCATGCCGGCGATGGCGCCCTGCTTGGTGGCGCGTTGCCAGAATATGCCCAGGACCAGGGCCGGGAAGAAGCAGGCGGCGGCGATGGAGAAGGCCCAGGCGACCATGGAGAGGATGGTGTCCGGTTTCAGCGAGGCGACGTAGGCGGCGATCAGGGCGACCAGCAGGAGCAGGCCCTTCGACACCGCCAGGCGGCGCGTGGTCGAGGCCTGGCGGTCGATCATCTGGTAGTAGACGTCGTGCGACAGGGCGTTGGCGATGGTGAGCAGGAGACCGTCCGCGGTGGAGAGCGCCGCGGCCAGGCCGCCGGCCGCGACCAGGCCGGCCACCACGTAGGGCAGGCCGGCGATCTCCGGGGTGGCCAGGACGATGACGTCCGGGTTCAGGGTCAGCTCGGCCAGTTGCAGGATGCCGTCGTGGTTGATGTCCTCGACCGCCACCAGGCCCAGCTTGGACCAGGACGCCACCCAGCCGGGCAACTCGACGATGCTGGTGCCGATCAGGTTGGTGTAGACCTCGTACTTGGCGAACACCGCGTAGGCCGGGGCGGTGAAATAGAGCAGGAAGATGAAGAACACCGACCAGAACACCGATTCGCGCGCCTCGCGCACCGAGGGCGTGGTGTAGAAGCGGATCAGGACGTGCGGCAGCGAGGCGGTGCCGACCATCAGGCAGAAGGTCAGGGCGATGAAGTTGAGCCGGGCGGTGTCGCGCTCGGCCTCGGTATGGCCCGGGAAGGGCTCGGCGTGGTGGCTGATCGGCTGTGCCTTGGCCACCGCGACGTCGCGCTCCCGGGTCAGCTGGGCCAGGCTGGCGGCGGCGTTCGGGCCGGGTGCCGCCGCGACCTCGGCGATCCGCCTGGAGAGCGATTCCGCGCGTGCCGCGTAGGCCTCGCGGGCCGCCACCTGGGCCGGGTCGGCCATGATCGCGTCCTCGCGCTCGGTGACCTTCTCCAGCACGGCGCCGTAGACGAGCTGGGGCACCGGCACGCTGGTCACCTGGTAGGACATGTACACGACCGGGATCAGGTAGGCGATGATCAGGATGATGTACTGGGCCACCTGGGTCCAGGTCACCGCGCGCATGCCGCCCAGGAACGAGCAGACCAGGATGCCACCCAGGCCGACGAAGACGCCGACCTCGAAGCTGATGCCGAGGAAGCGGCTGGTGATGATGCCGACGCCGTAGATCTGCGCCGTGACGTAGGTGAACGAGGCCAGGATGGTGCCCAGGACGGCGATGCTGCGGGCGCTGTGGCCGCCGTAGCGGGCGGCCATGAAGTCGGGGATGGTGAACTGGCCGAACTTGCGCAGGTAGGGCGCCAGCAGGAGGGCGACCAGGACGTAGCCGCCGGTCCAGCCCATGACGAAGGCGAGGCCGTCGTAGCCCTTGGCGTACAGGGTGCCGGCCATGCCGATGAAGGAGGCGGCGGACATCCAGTCGGCGCCCGTCGCCATGCCGTTGAAGATGGCCGGCACCCGGCGCCCGGCGACGTAGAACTCGGCCACGTCGGCGGTCCGGCTCATGATGCCGATGCCGGCGTAGAGGGCCACGGTGGCGGCCATGAAGGTCCAGCCTATCCACTGGTCCGGCATGCCCATGTACTCGGCCACCGCCAGGGCGAGGACGAACATCACGAAACCGCCGGTGTAGAAGCTGTAGTACTTCTTGAGCCGGAACGCGAAGGCGCGCGGCATCAGCGGCTGCCCTCCGAGACGCCGTATTCGGTGTCCAGTTCGTTCATGCGTTTGGCATAGCGGCGGATCAGCAGGACGTAGACGATCAGGGCGCCCTGGGCGCCGACCCAGAACGGCAGCGGGAAGTCGAGGAAGCGGATGTCCGCGAGGTCGCGGGCGAACCAGACCACCAGGAAGGTGACGGCGAACCAGATGGCGAGCAGGCCGCCGGTCAGCCTGAGGTTGCGCCGCCAGTATTCGCGATGTCTGTCAGTCAGTTGCACGACCGTTCTCCTTCGTCCGCATGAGTATAAGCCGCGTGGGGGTAATATCCCCGACTTAATGGTTCGAGGAGTGGCGGGATGGAAATCTGGTTTGTCTGGCTGGCCAGGGCGATGTACCTGGGCGTGTTCCTGATCGCCGGCGGCATGCTCTACCGGGCCGGCCGCATCGCCCTGACGCGCGACCTGCGCTACGTCGCCGACTGGCGCGGCCGCACCATGGCCAACCCGGAACGGCATGCCCACCTGGTCCTCGCGGTCAACCTGCTCGGCGGCGCCGCCCTGCTCGCCATCGGGGTCGCCGTCCTGGCCGTCGGCCTGGCCTTCACGGTCTGGACCGGGGCGGCCGGACTGGTCCTGTGGAGCTACTACTTCTTCCTCCGGGTGATCAACGCGCGCGCCGAACGGGAAGGCGCTTCCTCCTGAGGTTTCGTCGTCCCCGCCCGCCTTCAACCCGGGCGGGCCGGAGGCCCGGATGGCGGTCTGCGCGGGCCGTGCAAATAAAACAGGTTCCTTAAGTGGCCGATAAGTCTCGCCGTGGAAAATGGCAACCGTCGCCTGATTAAACCCATGGCGTACCTTCCCGATCACCAAAGGAGATTTCACATGAGCCGTACCCTGATTGCCCTGCTGACCGCCGCTTCCTTCATGACCATCGGTGCCGCCCAGGCCGCCGACAAGGCCAAGGTCGAAGAAAAGCCGGCCGCGACCGAAGCCGCCCCCGCTGCTGACGCCGCCGCCAAGCCCAAGGCCAAGAAGAAGCATGTCGCCAAGAAGAAGACCGAAGCCGCCACCCCGGCTACTCCGGCCACCCCGGCGACCCCGGCCAAGTAATACGTCGGATTTCCGACAAGCGGGGCTCTGCCCCGCTTTTTTTGTGGCCTGCACCGGCGCAATATCGCGCCTTGGTTGAAGCTGAGCGGATGCCTGTCACATGAAACTGCTATTGGCGGAAGACGATCCCATGATCGGCGCGAGCGTCGAGCGCGGCTTGCGCTTGGCGGATTTCGCCGTCGATTGGGTACGCGACGGCAAGGCGGCCGAGCTGGCACTGGATGCCGGCCACTACGCCCTGCTCCTGCTCGACCTCGGGCTGCCGCGCCAGGACGGCCTGTCCCTGCTCAAGCGCCTGCGCGCCAAGGACAATCTCATCCCGGTCCTGATCGTCACCGCCCGCGATGCGGTCGCCGACCGGGTCGCCGGCCTCAACTTGGGCGCCGACGATTATCTGGTCAAGCCCTTCGACCTCAATGAACTGGTGGCCCGCGTCCATGCCCTGATCCGCCGGCACGCCGGCCGTGCCCGCCGCGAGATGCGCGTCGGTGCCCTGGTGCTCGACCCGCTGACCCGCGAGGTGACCCTCGAGGGCCGCTCGGTGACCCTGTCGCAGCGCGAGTTCGCCCTCCTGGAATGCCTGATGGAAAGCCCCGGCGCCGTCCTCTCCAAGGAGGAGCTGGAGGAACGCATCTACGGCTGGGAGGAGGAAGTCAGCAGCAACGCCGTCGAGGTCCACCTGCACAAGCTGCGCCGCAAGCTCGGCGCCGACTGGATACGCAACGTGCGCGGGGTCGGCTACAAGGTGACCGAGCCGCTGGCCCGTCCGCTGGTGCCGTGATCTCGATCCGGCGCCAGTTGCTGATCTGGCAGATCAGCGCCCTGGTGGTGACCGGCCTGCTGGTCAGCGTGATCACCTACGCCCTGGCCTGGCACGCCTTCAACCGCCTGCGCGACGACAACCTGGCCCAGATCGCCTATTCGATCCTGCGCCACGGCGTCGAGTCGGACTCCGGCAACGACGCCGGCGACGACGACGACAAGGGCCAGTTCGTCAGCCAGATCTGGGACGACAAGCACGCCCTGGTCTACTCCTCCATCGACGACGGCCCGCCGGCCCAGCCAAGCGGCAACCGGGTGGTCGACTGGCACGGCGAGGAGTGGCACGTGTTCACCCTGCGCAGCGGCGGCCTGACCATCCAGGTCAGCAATCCGTCCTACCACCGCACCGCCCTGTTCGTGCGCATCACGGCCTGGCTGCTGCTGCCCCTGATCGTCCTGGTCGCCGTCCTCGGTTCCCTGATCTGGACCGCGGTCGGGCGCGCCCTGCGGCCGCTCCGGCGGGTGCGCTACGAGATCGGCCGGCGCGACTTCGCTACCCTGCACGCCCTCGACACCCGGCGCCTGCCGGAAGAGATCGTGCCCCTGGTCGACGCCCTCAACGCCCTGCTCATCCGCCTGGACGGCGCCATCTCGACCCAGCGCCGTTTCGTCGCCGACGCCGCGCACGAGCTGCGCACGCCGCTCACCGCCATCCGACTGCAGGCGCAGCTGGCCAGCCAGAGCACGGAGCCGGAGGCGCGCAGCCAGGCATTGGCGGAGCTCCAGCAGGGCGTCGACCGGGCGGCGCGCCTGGTCGACCAGCTGCTCAGCATGGCCCGCGTGGAGGCGGTCGAGCAGAAGCCGCGCTTCGCCGCCATCCGCCTCGACGAGTTGGTGAAGCGCGTGGTGGCCGACTTCTCCACCCAGGCCGACGCCAAGGAGATCGACCTCGGCGTCACCGAGTGCGCCGCCGCGCAGGTGAACGGCCACGCCGACAGCCTGCGCATGATGGTCGGCAACCTGATCGACAACGCCTTGCGCTACACGCCGTCCGGCGGCCGGGTCGACGTCGCCCTCGTGGCCGGGGACGGCAAGGCGGTGCTCAGCGTCGTCGACACCGGCCCGGGCATCCCGGCCGGCGAACGCGAACGGGTGTTCGACCGCTTCCATCGCCTGGCCGGCGCCGAGATCCCGGGCAGTGGCCTGGGCCTGGCTATCGTCCGCCAGGCCGCCGAGCTGCACGGCGGCCGCGTCAGCCTGGATGCCGCCGTCGCCGGCGGCCTCGCCGCGCGCATCGAACTGCCGGCCGCCTGAGCCACTTTCGGCCCCCATGTAAGGCGGCTGTCAGCCTTCGACCCTATCCTTAACGCGGCCTTAAGGTGGCTTAACGCGTCCTTAATGGCGTCGAAGGGGCCCGTGCCGGCTTGGCATGGCGCTGCAATGAAGGCTTATCGCGCTGTTCGAGGCGAAGGAGACCATAACCATGTCCAAACCCGGGAATTTCGATCCCAAGGCCTACTGGCAGGCCACGCTCAGGTTGCTGATGACCACCATCGCGATCTGGTTCATCGTGTCGTTCGGTGCCGGCATCCTGTTCCGCGATGCCCTCGACGTCGTCCACCTGGGCGGCTACCCGCTCGGTTTCTGGTTCGCCCAGCAGGGCTCCATCTTCATCTTCGTCGGCCTGATCTTCTGGTACGCCAAGCGTATGGACAAGATCGACCGCGACCATGACGTCCACGAGGAATAAGGGGATATCGACATGGATCTGAAAACCATGACCTACATCGTAGTGGGCCTGTCGTTCGCCCTCTACATCGCCGTCGCCATCTGGGCGCGCGCCGGCTCCACCAAGGAATTCTACGTCGCCGGCGGCGGCGTCCACCCGATCATCAACGGCATGGCCACCGGCGCCGACTGGATGTCCGCGGCCTCGTTCATCTCCATGGCCGGCCTGATCGCCTTCCTGGGCTACGGCGGTTCCGTCTACCTGATGGGCTGGACCGGCGGCTACGTGCTCCTGGCCGTGCTGCTCGCCCCGTACCTGCGCAAGTTCGGCAAGTTCACCGTGCCCGAGTTCATCGGCGACCGCTACTACTCGCAGACCGCGCGTATCGTGGCGGTGATCTGCCTGATCTTCATCTCGTTCACCTACGTCGCCGGCCAGATGCGCGGCGTCGGCATCGTGTTCTCGCGCTTCCTGGAAGTGGACATCACGACCGGCCTGATCATCGGTATGGGCCTGGTGTTCTTCTACGCCGTGCTCGGCGGCATGAAGGGCGTCACCTACACCCAGGTGGCCCAGTACGTGGTGCTGATCTTCGCCTACACCATCCCGGCCGTGTTCATCTCCCTGCAGATCGCCGGCAACCCCCTGCCCCAGCTGGGCCTGGGCGGCCACATGGGCGACATGACCTTCCTGGCCAAGCTGGACAAGGTGGTCACCGACCTCGGCTTCTCGGCTTACACATCAGGCAACAAGGCGATGATAGACGTGTTCTGCATCACCTTGGCCCTGATGGCCGGTACCGCCGGTCTGCCGCACGTCATCGTGCGCTTCTTCACGGTGCCCAAGGTGCATGACGCCCGCCTGTCCGCCGGCTGGGCCCTGGTCTTCATCGCCCTGCTCTACACCACCGCCCCGGCCGTCGGCGCCATGGCCCGCTACAACCTGCATGCCACGGTGAACACCGCGGTGGTCACTGGCGGCGACCTGTTCGCCCCCGAGTCGAGCATCGTCGGCGAGTCCCGTCCGGACTGGATGAAGCGTTGGGAGAAGACCGGCCTGATCGCCTGGGAAGACAAGAACGGCGACGGCCGCATCCAGTACTACAACGAGAAGAGCAAGAACGCCGAATTCCTGGCCCAGGCCGAAGCCGCCGGCTGGAAGGGCAACGAGCTCGGTTCCATGAAGAAGGGCAAGTTCGACGCCACCGTGGACCGCGACATCATGGTGCTGGCCAACCCGGAAATCGCCGGCCTGCCGGACTGGGTGATCGCCCTGATCGCCGCCGGCGGTATCGCCGCCGCGCTGTCCACCGCCGCCGGCCTGCTCCTGGTGATCTCCGCCGCCATCTCGCACGACCTGATGAAGGGCATCTTCGCCAAGAACATCTCCGAGAAGACCGAGCTGATGGCCGGCCGTATCGCCGCCGCCGTGGCCGTGTGCGTGGCCGGCTACCTGGGCTACAACCCGCCCGGCTTCGTCGCCCAGGTGGTGGCGTTCGCCTTCGGTCTCGCCTGCGCCTCGCTGTTCCCGACCATCGTGCTGGGCATCTTCAGCAAGTCGATGAACCGCGGCGGTGCCATCGCCGGCATGGTGTCCGGCCTGGTCTTCACCCTGGTCTACATCGTCTACTTCAAGCGCGACGTGCTGCTCGGCATGGACAAGGTGCCCGACAGCCAGTGGTTCCTCGGCATCTCGCCGGAAGGCATCGGCGTGGTTGGCATGATCGTCAACTTCGTCGTCGCCTACATCGTGATGAAGATGACCGCCCCCTGCCCCGAGCACATCCAGCACCTGGTCGAGAACATCCGCTACCCGCGCGGCGCGGCCGGTGCCCAGGCCCACTGAACGAGTTCTACGCAGCATTTCGGCCCCCGCTTTGCGGGGGCTTTTTTTTGCATTCGGAACGGCGGTTCGGAATTGGCGCCGGGTAACAGGCGCCGCCTCGACGGCCGGACAACGGCAAAGCCGTCACCCAACCGCCCCGGCTCTGGGCGCGGAATATATCGCCACCGATTCGCCTGGGGCACCGGCGATCAACCGCAACGTCCACTCGGCGTGGGGCATGGAACTCGGCAGGTGCCGCTCGATGGCTTTCGCAAATTCCGCCCAACCTGGAGATTCTTCGTCGATCTCGAAGATTCGAGCGTCGGCCGCGTGGATTGCCAGACAAAGCGCGTCGCCAAGGTAGCGTCGCGCTTGTAGGCATCCAGGCGCTGCACGTCGATCCACGCCACCCGTTCGTCGCCGATCCGCACGCCATCGGCATCGGCCGAAACTGGCGGAAGTGCGCTGCGCCGTGGCCGAACCACGGTGGCTAGACGCCTGAAATAGCGCGAGATCATTCCCATCGGAACGTCGTCACGAAGTCGTAAACCCCTTGCCCGCCTCGCGCGCCGGCCGGCCGACACCCGGTTCGGCAGATCGTTGGTTGAACGTCACTCTCCTGCGCTCCCCTGTTTGTTTTGTCCAAGTCCGACAAAGGCGAACACCCCGAGCATAGCGCCGGCATCCGGTGGCGGCCATGCTCCGGCCCCGCGTCTGGGATACGGTGCGGGCCGACGGCCGACAGCCATTCAACGCTCTCCGTCGAGCCGGCGGCGTGTTGTGCGGTTTCCCTAGGTTTTCTTGGCACGATGTTGAACGCGACGGAGGGCAGGGCGGAACGGCTGATATACAGTCGCAGCAATCGAACTCCGGGGTCGCATCATGTATCACCGTGCAGGCATCCTACTCATCGTTCTCGGCCTGGCCTTGGCGGGTTGCGCATCGCAGCGGCCGTCGGTCTTGCGGGACCTGGACCGCAACCCACCGGGGACGCTCAGGCTGATGCAGGTCCGCGCCATCGCGGACAAGGACGCCCTGGCGGCCGACGACGCCTACGCCCGCCTGATCCGCAGTTCGTTCCAATTCATCTCCCCGTTCTGGAAGGCCGACGAGGAGCGCCAGGGAATCTTCGCCGAGCTGCACGGCGCCGGCCTGTCGGACGCCGACCTGGCCCAGGGGGCCGTGGCGATCGGCAACGTCTATTGTTGCGGCGGCCCCTACGAGTTCATCTACCGGGTTTTCGCCTACCTCCCGGCCACCGTCGAGGTTCATGAGTACGACACCGTCGAGGTGCGGCTCGGCCGCGAGCCGGGCAAGGCCGGGGCCGCCGAGGCGAACCGGGTGACGCGCCGGGTGCACCGCTACAAGCAGCCGCCCTACAACTGCGCGTGGCAGCCCGACAACCCGCAGTACTGGACCCGCATCCTGTACTGCGACGGCCTGAAGGAAGATGGCTGGGCCCTGTACCGGCCGCTCTGGCGCGAGTATGGCCACACCTGGCGCAAGCTGCCGCCGGGGCCGGGCGCCCACCAGCCGGAGCCATAGCGGGCTCCGGGCCTGCTCGCCGCCCAATCCCATTTTCAGGGCGCGGGTAAGCGATTCTTAAGTCTTGGTCAGGGCTTTGTAAGTCCACCGGAATACGATGCGCTGCCCCCCGTCCCGGGGACGGTGCCATTGCTTAAACCGGAGCCAAGAAATGTCCAAACGAGAGATGAACTGGGCGGCGATCGACGCGGACCCGCGCTTCCAGGCGCTGCACGCCAAGAAGACCCGCTTCCTGTGGAGCCTGATGATCATTTCGATGATCTATTACTTCCTGCTGCCGTTCGGCACCGCCTATTTCGGCGACCTCTTCAAGATCCAGGTATGGGGTCCGATCAACGTCGGCCTCGTGTTCGCCCTGTCCCAGTTCATCGTCGCCTGGGCCATCGCCTGGATCTACGCCCGCCGTGCCAACAGCGAGTTCGACGCCATGGCCCAGGACATCATCAACGACGCGCACAACATCAAATAAGGACACGTCATGAACCTGAAGCACATCATCGCTTCCGCCGGCCTGGCCCTGGCCAGCGCCTCCGCCTGGGCGGCTGACGGCGGTGCCGTGGCCGACGAGTGGAAGTGGCTCACTTTCCTGGTCTTCGGCGGCATCATCGGCCTGACCATGTACATCACCTGGTGGGCCGCCAAGCGCGTCCACTCGGCCAGCGAGTTCTACGCCGCCGGCCGTTCCGTGTCCGGCTTCCAGAACGGCTGGGCCATCGCCGGCGACTACCTGTCGGCCGCCTCCTTCCTCGGTATCGCCGGCCTGATCGCCCTGTACGGCTACGACGGCTTCATGTACTCGGTCGGCTTCCTGGTCGCCTACATCACGGTGCTCCTGGTCATCGCCGAGCCCTGCCGCAACATCGGCAAGTACACCCTCGGCGACATCCTGGCCTTCCGCAACAACCCGAAGGCCTCGAAGACCATCGCCGCCATCTCCACCATCACCGTGTCGATCTTCTACCTGACCGCCCAGATGGTGGGGGGCGGCGTCCTGGTGAAGACCCTGATCGGCATCGACTACGAAGTCTCGGTCATGGTCGTGGGCGCCCTGATGCTCGCCTACGTCGTGTTCGGCGGCATGGTCGCGACCACCTGGGTGCAGATCGTCAAGGCCATCCTGCTGGTGATCGCCTCCATCGTCCTGGTCGCCCTGGTCTGGGCGCCCTACGGCTTCAGCCTGCCCGGCTTCCTGGACGGCGTGGTGCACGACGAAGGCGTCCAGAAGCAGGTCGCCAAGCTGCTCGGCAACGCCGCCGCCAACATGACGCCGGAAGAACTCGGCCAGCGCTTCCTCGAGCCCGGCCTGTTCCTGAAGAACCCGATCGACCAGATCTCCCTGGGCATGGCCCTGGTGCTGGGCACGGCCGGCCTGCCGCACATCCTGATGCGCTTCTTCACCGTGCCGAACGCCCAGGAGGCCCGCAAGTCCGTGGTCTGGGCCATGGGCATCATCGGCGGCTTCTACGTCCTGACCCTGTTCCTGGGCATGGGCGCGGCCATCCACGTCGGCCCGACCAACATCTCCGCACTCGACAAGGGCGGCAACATGGCCGCGCCGATCCTGGCCCAATACCTGGGCGGCGGCGCCGACTCCATGCTGGGCAACTTCTTCCTCGCCTTCGTCGCGGCCGTGGCCTTCGCCACCATCGTCGCGGTGGTGGCCGGCCTGGTCCTGGCTTCCGCCTCCGCCATGGCGCACGACATCTACGTCGGCGTCATCCGGGGCGACCACGCCACCGCCGAGGAACAGGTCAAGGCCGCGCGCATCTCGTCCGTGATCGTCGGCATCGTCGCCATCATCATCGGCATCGCCGCCAAGGGCCAGAACGTCGCCCACCTGGTCGGCATGGCCTTCGCGGTGGCCGCCTCCGGTAACCTGCCGGCGGTGTTCCTGACCCTGTACTGGAAGAAGTGCAACACCGGTGGCGTCGTCCTGGGCATGCTGGTGGGCTCCTTCTCCGCCATCGCCCTGGTGATGATCTCCCCCAACATGACCTACCCGGCCAAGGTCATCGCCGACGCCAAGGCCGTGCTGGACGGCAGCCCGGCCAAGGCAGCCGTCGAGGCCAAGGTCAGCCAGGGCTTCGTCTGCGAACTGTTCGCGGTGTGCCAGAACGCCGAGCCGGCCAAGCCGGCCGTCGAGGCCAAGCCGGGCGCCCTGGAGAAGCTCGCCAAGCTGCAGGCCAGCCTGCCCACCCTGGCCGACCCGGCCGAGCTGGAGAAGGCCAAGAAGGACCAGGCCAAGCTCGAGAAGGACATCGCCAAGGCGCAGGAAGACCTCAAGAAGATGGAAGGCCAGACGACCAGCCTGATGGGTCTGGAGAAGCCCTTCTTCCGCCTCAAGAACCCGGGCCTGCTGTCCATCCCGCTCGGTTTCCTGTGCGTGATCCTGGGTTCCCTGGCGTTCCGCGACAAGCGTTCGGAGGAGATGTGGGACGAACTATACGTGCGCCAGAACACCGGCATCCATGCCGAGGGCGCCACAGCGCATTGACGTGAGCAGCACATCCGTCCGGCTCCGGACGGCTATCGAGCCCCCGCTTCGCCGGGGGCTTTTTTATCTGGGACGGACTGTTGAAACCGGCGGTTTCGGATGGGCCGCGGACCAGCTGTTGAGAACAGGTTTTCGATGTCGGAGTTGCCGTTCTGGCTATGGCTCAGATGAGCCTGGAAGAGACGCTGGTAGCGGCGTCAACGTACTTCCGCACCCGGCCACAAGTTGCTATACACAGTTCCAGCGCAATGTACACATTGGCAAGGATGCCAGCCTCATCGGCGGAACTTAGAAACCGACACCTAGACAACGCGCCACACCCGTCGACAACCACTCCCCCAACCCATGTGGTTATAACTTTCGGCCGATTGTTGCTTCCTTGGTTAGGCATACAATCGTAGCAAAACTCGGCAGGCCGGCATCCGGCTTTAGTGCCGTGCATACAGATACAGGGAGTTTAGAAATATCAACAAGATCAATTGGATATGGCGCATTTTGTCCTGTCTCAATATTAAAGAATGTCCGGACGGATGCGTCTCTCCATAAATAGTTAACCAGACGATCCAGGAGGAACAATGCCCACAATCACACTTGCTCAACTTCAGAAGTTCGAAGGCAAGAGGATCGACGCCATTTGCGATTGCGCATACCACAACAATGCCGAGAACCACTGCGCTCATTTCGTCAGTCACGCTCTGGGCTTGCACTTCGGCTTCACGTGCAAGAACATGACAGGGAAGGGGGCCAAGGGCGCCAACATCCGGGTTCATGAAATCTTCCCGCGCTGTCGCCAAGTAGGTAAATGGAGCGACCGCCCAGTTCATCTAACGGTGTGTCTGGCATTTGTGACATCTGAGAAGAACGTCAACCTCGCGACCAAGCAGATGGTCAATTTTCCGAAAAAGCACATCGGAATCTACAATTCAGGGAGCATCTGGCATTACTCCAACACGGCCGACAAAGTCGTGAAGCAGTCGCCGGAGCAGTTCGCACGACACTATGCAGGGTCTGACATTGGATTGTTCTACGGGGAGATTCCAACATGAAGGTGAAGTGGGGCCTGTTGTGTGTCGCATGGCTTGCGCTAGCGGGATGTGGCCCTTCGCCCGCTCCGCCACTTGCGGTCACAGTGGATGCCAGTAGCCCCCCGGATACAAAGGAGGTCTTGCGTCTCTTAATGCGGAATCTGGATGTGCCATTGACGGTAGATAGCTCTTGCAACGGAGTGGGAACGACGGACGACGACCTCACCATTGGCGATTATCTAAGCGGTTTCATGGCGGAACATGCGAAAGAAGGCGGACAGAACTGGCTAGAGGTGACTGCGGTTCCCGCGGCTACGCCAGACGGCAAACCAGCCTGGGAATGCCGTGTGATGGTCCGACGAAGGGACGCAGAAGACGAGATGGGCTGGGGTGCAGGCTTCCTGATAACGGCCGCCGACCGTGTGGTAGTGCGGCCGTCATTCCGCTGCCTCGGCGGCGGTTGAAAGTGCGGAGTCGAAGTGGATGCGGGTAGCGCCTAAGGACTAACAAGGCGCTCCACCGGACGGCAATTCCGCTACGTTTCATTGGGCTGCTGCCGGTTTCGAGGACACCCTGTTAAGGTGGAATCTGAAATCGGAGGGTGTACATGGTTACGAGACGGCAGTTCAGCCGGGAATTCAAGCTTGAGGCCGTAAGGCTGGTGAAGGAACAGGGCGTGACGGTGGCGCAAGCTGCCCGCGACCTGGACGTGCACGGGAACGTGCTGCGGAAGTGGATACGGGAGCAGGCAGCCGACTCGCAGCAGGCCTTTCCCGGCAAGGGTGTGATGAAGCCTGAGCAGGCGGAAATTGAGCGGTTGAAGAAGGAAGTAGCCAAGCTTCGGATGGAGCGCGACATCCTGAAAAAAGCCGCGGCCTACTTCGCCAAGGAGTCGATGTGAAATTCGGCTTTGTGGCGAAGCACCGAGGGGCCTGGCCGGTGCAGATGATGTGCGAGTCGCTCGGTATCTCGCGAAGTGGTTTCTACGCCTGGCTGAGCCGGCCACGCAGTCAGCACAGCCTGGATGATGAAGTGCTGGGCACCCGGGTACGACAAAGCTTCCTGGCCAGCGACCGCACCTATGGTGCCCGCCGGGTCTGGCACGATGTACTCGCCATGGGGCATTCCTGTGGTCTTCATCGGGTCGAGCGGCTCATGCGGGAGCAGGCCTTGCGGGCACGGCCACGGCGGCGTGGCCTGCCGGCCGACAGGGGACAGCGAAGCGTCATCGCGGATAACGTGCTGGACCGACAGTTCCAAGCCGACGCACCGAACCGCAAATGGGTGGCCGACTTCACCTATCTCTGGACGGCTGAGGGCTGGCTGTACGTGGTGGTGGTACTGGACCTGTACGCGCGTCGAGTCGTGGGTTGGTCGATGCAGGCCAACATGACCTCACAGCTGGTTGCTGATGCGCTCATGATGGCGGTCTGGCGCCGTGGCAAGCCGGTGGAGCTGCTGCATCACTCTGACCAGGGCAGCCAGTACACCAGCGAACACTTCCAGGATTTGCTCAAGGAGCAGGGCATCACGTGCAGCATGAGCCGGGCTGGCGAGATCTGGGACAACTCGGCGATGGAGAGCTTCTTCAGTTCATTGAAGACCGAACGGACATCCCGAAAGGTCTATCGGACCCGTGAACAGGCACGGGCCGACGTGTTCGATTACATCGAGCGGTTTTACAACCCGACTCGGCGACATTCAACACTTGGCTACGTCAGTCCGGTAGAGTTTGAAAACGCTCAAAAAGCTTAGGTCGGTGTCCATGGAACCGGCAGCAGCCCACATTGCCCCGGGGTAGTTCGACGTTGAAGGTCCACTTTCCATGTCAGCGAAGGACTGCAACGCGTCGGTAGCGGCCGCACACTGCTCCCACCTTGTAGGTCGGCTCAGAGGCGATAGCAGACCTCCTGCAACCTTTCTGCGTCGCACCCCAAGCAGCTGGCCGTCAGCCCGGTTTCGACGCCAAATTCCGCATATATCCTTTGCGCCGGCGTAGGCCTGGCCGCGGGTCCGCCCTGGGTGCTAGCATCCGCCGCTGGTAGCCGGCGCAAGCCGGCGGGGTGGACTCGGGAGGACGAATGTCGGGCTGGTATGCGTGGCTGAACATGCTGATTGGTCTGGTGGTCATCGTGAATCCGCTGCTCGGCGTGTCGGCGATCGCCACCCTGGCCGGCAACGAGAGCGCCGGCCAGCGCCATCACACCGCGCGCATGGCCGCGCTCACCGTGGCGGTGGTGATGACGATCTCGGCCCTGGCCGGCGAGTCGGTGTTGTCGCTGTTCGGCATCGGCATTCCGGAATTCCACGTCGGCGGCGGCATCCTGCTGCTGCTCATCGCTGTATCGATGCTCAACGCCCGCATGAGCGGCGCCCGCCATACCAGCGAGGAGGCGGACGAGGCCCAGGCGCGCGAGCAGGTCGGCGTGGTGCCCATCGGCATCCCGCTCCTGGCCGGCCCAGGCGCCATCAGTACCGCGATCATCTACGCCCACAAGAGCCAAGGCTGGCTCGACACCGTCGTGCTGGTGGGCGAGATCTGGCTGGTGGCCGGACTGGCCTGGCTGACCATGCGCGCCAGCGACCGCCTGATGGACCTGCTCGGCCAGACCGGTCTCAACATCGCCAGCCGGATCATGGGCCTGCTCCTGGCCGCCATCTCGGTCGGCTTCGTGGTGCAGGGCCTCAAGATCCTGCTGCCCGGCCTCGCTTAAGCGGGGCCGGCGTCCGGGGCGTCCAGGTCGGCCGGTGCCAGGCCGTCGACGTGGCGCCGGTACACGGCTTCGTAGGCGCTCTCCAGCGTCCTCGTGAAGCGCAGGGCATCGAACAGGGGTGCGCTCGCCAGGTTGGCCTGCAGCTTCGCGCGCACAGCCTGCAGCCGTTCCGGCTCGCTCGCCAGGGCCCATGCCAGGGCCTCGTAGGCGGCCGGGTCGGCGGTGACCAGTTCCGGCAGGTCCAGGGCGTGGAGCAGGCTGGCCCCGACCCGGCTCGGGAAGCTCCGGCCCATGCAGGTGACCATCGGCAGGCCCGCCCAGAGGGCGTCGCTGGCGGTGGTGTGGGCGTTGTAGTTGAAGGTGTCCAGGAACAGGTCGGCCAGGCGGTGGCGGGCCAGGTGTTCGGGCAGCTCGACCCGCTCGGCGAACACCAGGCGGTCGGCGTCGATGCCGTGCCGGACCGCTTCGGCGCGCAGGTTGGCCTCGGCCCAGCGGTTCAGGCGCAGCAGCCACAGCACGCTGCCCGGCACGCGCGCGAGCAGGCGCATCCAGATCGCGAAGGCGTCCGGCGAGATCTTGTAGTTGTGGTTGAAGCAGCAGAACACGAAGCCGCTGTCGGGCAGGCCGCATTCGGCCCGCGTCGGCGTCGTCGCGGCGATCGGGCGCCGGTCGTCGTTGACCTGGTAGCTGTGCGGCAGGTAGATGATCCGTTCGCTGTAGTGCGCGCGCTCCTCGGCCGGGATGACCACCGGGTCGGCGACCAGGTAGTCCATGAACGGGCTGGCCATGGTGCCCGGATAGCCGAGGTAGCTGACCTGGATGGGCGCCGCCCGGCGCGCGAAGATGCCGGTCCTGGCGTGCTCGGTGAAGCCTTTCAGGTCGACCGCGATGTGGATGTTCTCGTGCCGGGCCAGGCGGGCCACCGCCTCGTCGTCCAGCTTCCGGACGTCGTGGAAGACGTCGACGTTGTCGACCAGGTGGGCGCGCATCGCGTCCTGGCAGTCCGGCCCGAACGAGTAGGCGTGGATGCGGAAGCGCGCCCGGTCGTGCACGGCGAACAGGCGGGCCATCAGGTACATGGTGGCGTGATTGTGGAAATCGGCGGAGAAATAGCCGACGTTGATCGGCGTCTGCCAGGTGGCCGCCGGGAAGGGGTCGAGCTCGGCGATGCGGCCGAAGTTGGCCTTCGAATAGCATTCCGCGGCGTGGCGCTGGAAGCCGGGGTCGGTGGCCAGGGATAGCAGCCCGAAGGGCGGCACGGCTTGCTTGTCGTTGGCGGCGATGGCCAGGCCGGCGGTCAATTCGGCCAGGCTGGCCCCGAAGCGGTGCCAGGCGCAGGTGCGGCCGAGCAGGATCAGCAGGGCGGCGCGGGCGTTGGTGAACTGGGGCGCCCGGGCGACCGCCCGGTCATAGCAGTCGATGGCCTCGTCGAGGCGTTTCTGCTCCTGGAGGACGACGCCCAGGTTGTAGTGGGCCTCGGCGACGTTCGGATCGATGGCCAGCACGCGCCTGAAGCAGGCGGCCGCTTCGTCGAGGTCGCCGCGGACCTTGTAGGCGTTGCCCAGGTTGTATTGCGCCTTGGCGAACCCGGGGTTGGCCTGCAGGGCCTGGCCGTAATGCGCGATGGCCCGGTCGAGGCCGTTGAGGGCCTGCCAGGCGACGCCCAGGTTGTAATGCGCCTCGGCCATCGTCGGGCGGAGCAGGAGGGCGCGTTCCAGGCTCTCGATCGCCTCGGCGTGGCGGCCGAGTTCGAGCAGGGCATTGCCCAGGTTGCAGTGTGCCTCGGCGAATTCGGGTGCCAGCGCCAGGGCCTGGCGGTAGCTGGCCGCCGCGTCGGCGAAACGGCCGGCGGCACCCGCGATGGCGCCCTGCAGGTTGTGCAGGAGCGGCACCCCGGGGTAGCGCGCAAGCAAGGTCCGGAGCCGCGCCTGTGCCTCCTGGAGGCGGCCCTGGTTGTACAGCGCGATCAGCGCGTTGAGGTCGGCCTGGGCGGGCGTCGCCGTGGCGGTTGCCGGCGGCGGCGGCCGCAGGGCCGCCAGCCCGCGCGCCGCGCGCTCGTTCCTCGGGTAGCGGGCGAGGACCTCCTGGTAGGCCTGCGCCGCCAGTTGGATTTCGTTCTTCCGGGCGTGCCGTTCGGCGCGCGCGAGCAGTTGCTCGACGCCCGGGGTCTTCTTGTCTGTCGCCATATTGGGTCGCTGCTTCGAATCGGTGTCCTTGGCCCCGGCAGGGCGGCTTGCCGCGCCGGTTCGGCAGCATACCACCCGGCCGGGGGGTGTCCCGTACCGGGACGCCGGCTCAGGCGTAGGGCAGGCCGAAGGTGCGCATGCGCCGTTCCTGCTCGATGCCCTGGAAGGCACGGAAACACTCGGCGTTGCGCCCGGCCAGGAGGGGCCGCAGGGCGAGCATCAGCTCGGCCGTCGAGACGGCGTCGGCGAGCGCGCTGTGGCGGGCGTAGTTGCCGATGTTGAAGTAGCCCATCCAGTCGTCCAGGGCGCGCAGCTGGCGGTTCGCGCCCGGGCACAGTTCGGGGGTCAGGAAGGCCAGGTCGGCCCAGGGGTGGTTGAAGCGCAGGCCCAGGTACTTGCGCAGGGTCTTGCTGATCATGGTGTTGTCGAACACCACGTGGAAGGCGATCAGAGGGTCCTTGCCGAGGTACTCCAGGAAGCTCAGCAGGGCCTCGACCGGCGGCACGCCGGCGCGCTGCGCCTCGCCGCCGATGCCGTGGATGAGGATGTTGTCCTTGCCGCTCACCTTGTCCTGCTGGAGCACGATCTCGAGGCCGTCGGCGAGGTCGATGCGGCCGTCGCGGATGGCGATGGCGCCGATCGCGATGAGCTTGTCCCGGTTCAGGTCGAGGCCGCTGCTCTCGACGTCGACGACCACGTAGCGGGCGGCGTCGATGGGCAGCTTGAGGTCGGCCGCCGGCAGGGCGCGCCAGGCATCCAGGCGGGCCTGCTGGGCGGCGTCGAGGCGGGCGCCGCGGCCGAACAGGGAGGCGAGCCAGTTCATTCGCGGACCTGGTAGTCGAGGCGCAGCTTGGTCTGCAGCTTGCGGGCCTGGCGGAAGGCCTCCTTGAGGATGCGCCGGTCGAGGTTGTTGAGGCTGTCCGGGTCGATCTTGTTGCTCAGCTCGCTGCCCTGTTCGAGCTGCTGGTGGTGCAGGCGCAGGCGCAGCAGCTGGATGAACAGGAAGGCCTCGATGAAGGCCTCGGCGTCGACCTTGCGCAGGTGGCCGTGCTCGGCCAGTTCGCGCAGGCGGCCGACCGTGTTGGTCTGGCGCCCGGCGGTCGCCAGGGTGTAGATGCGGGCGGCGTCGACGAACGGCGTGATGCCGTTCAGCTTGAGGTCCAGGGTGTGGCCCTTGCCGGTGACGAAGTCGCGGATCAGGCCCAGCGGTGGGTCGTTGCGCAGGGCGTTGACGGCAAGCTGGTAGAGGAAGCGGGTGTTCTTGGGCGTGGCGTCGCGCAGCCAGTCGCGCAGTTCCAGGGCCAGGCGTTCGGCGCCGTACAGGGGCCGGAAGTCGAAGAAGATGGTGGCGTAGAGGAGGGCCATGGGATCGCCGTGGTCGATCCAGTTGGCGAAGGTCTCCTGCCATTCCTTGAGCGACAGGCACCACTTCGGGTTGGAGGCCATGACCTCGCCGTTGCAGAGCGGGAAGCCGCATTCGGCCAGGGCCAGGTTGACCCGCTTGGCGAACGGCAGGACCTGGGCGCGCACGGCCTCGGGGTCGGCGCCCTCGGGCAGGTCGAAGATGATGCCGTTGTCCTGGTCGGTGTTCAGGGTCTGTTCCAGGCGGCCTTCGGAACCGAGCGCCATCCAGCAGAAGGCGATGTCGCGCACCGGGCTGGCGCGCAGTTCCAGCTCGATGATGCGGGTGGTCAGGAGGTCGTTCAGGGTCGAGATGATCTGGGTCAGCTGCTCGGCGGCGACGCCCTGGGCCATCATGTTGTGGGCCAGTTGGCGGATGTCGCGGGCCGAGCCCTTGAGGGTGTCGAGGTGCTCGGCGTTGCGGATGGTGCCGCCGATCTGGCGCAGGCCGACCCGCTGCAGGGAGAACAGGTCCTTCTCCGAGACCAGGCCCTTCAGGCGTCCTTCCTCGGCCACCAGGATGTGCCGGAAGCCATGCTTGGCCATGACCAGGGCGGCCTCGTAGGCGAAGGCGTGCGGCGGCATGGTGTAGGGGTTGGCGGTCATCACGCTGGCGAGCGGCTGGTCCAGCGCGGTGCAGCTCAGGGCCACCCGCGAGAGGACGTCGTGCAGGGTGAAGATGCCGACCGGCCGGTGCTCGCCGTCCACCGCGACCATGGAGCCGATGCCGTTCTTGTGCATGGTTTCGAGGACCTGGCGCACCGGCGTCTCCGGTGCGCAGGTGATCGGTTCGCGCCGGATGATCGCCGACAGCGGGCTCGACATCGACTGCTGTTCGCTGGTGGACTTGGCGTACTGGGCCTGGATGACCTGCTTGGACTGCTCGAGCAGGTTGGCGATGCGCCGCGTGCAGAAGTCGTGGAAGGGTTCGCTCAGCCTGAGCAGTTCGCGGAAGTGCTCGGCGCTCAGCTCGTAGCAGAAGGTGTCGATGCCGGCCCGGTAGGTGCTGGTGACGCCGCGCTTGGACAGCAGGGCGCCGAGCGGGAAGCATTCGCCCTCGTGCAGTTCCAGCCAGGCGGCGTTCTCCTGTGCCCGCACCACGTCCTGTTCGCCCAGGATGACGCCCTGCTTGATCAGGTAGAAGGTCGCCACCGGGGTCTCGGCCGGGGCCAGGACGACCTCGTCCTTGGCGTAGTAGCCGACCTTCAGGCGCTCGATCATCCAGACCAGGTGGTCGCGCTCCATCTGGTCGAAGGGGGCGTAGCGGCCCAGTTGGTCGAGCGTGGCGGCAAGCAGGGCGTAGGGAGTGGTCATGGCTGGCGCAATCTAAGTACCCACGGCGCGCGGGGTTTTCAGGATAATCGCTTTGCCGCATGCTACGAAGGCGGCCTTACAGCATCCTTACTTCAGACAGGGCGTTGCCATGCGCATCCTCATCGTGGAAGACGACGAAGTCCTGGCCGACAGCCTGGTCCGGGCCATGGTGGCGGCCGGCTATGCCGCCGACCACGCCGACGATGGCGAGGTGGCCCTGGCCATGCTGCTGGACGGCTGCTACGACCTGGCCATCCTGGACATCAACCTGCCGCGCATGGACGGCCTCGCCATATTGCGCCACGCCCGCGCGGCCAAGAAGACCCTGCCGGTGATCCTGCTCACCGCGCGCGACTCGGTCGGCGACCGCGTGCTCGGCCTCGACCTCGGGGCCGACGACTACCTCACCAAGCCGTTCTCGGTGGCCGAGCTGGAGGCGCGCGTGCGCGCCCTGCTGCGCCGGGGCCAGGGCGGCGGGGCGGCCACGCTGACCTGCGGCAGCCTCGAGTTCGACAGCGTCGGTCGCCGGGTGACCCTGGCCGGCGAGGTGGTCGAGTTGTCGGCGCGCGAGCTGGCCGTGCTCGAGACCCTGCTGTTCCGCCAGGGCAAGGTGGTCAGCAAGGAACAACTGATCGAGAGCCTGTGCGCCTGGGGCGAGGAGGTGACGCCCAACGCCATCGAGGTGTACATGCACCGCCTGCGCAAGAAGCTGGAACCGGGCGGCGTCGGCATCCGCACGGTGCGTGGCCTCGGCTACCTGCTGGACAAGGCATGACCGCCGCGCCCGGCCGCGACGAAGAGGACGACATCCTCTCCCTGCGCCACCACCTGGTGAACTGGTTGTTCACGCCGCTCTACCTGCTCCTGCTGTTCTCCACGGTGACCGGCTACATCGCGGCCCTCAAGCTGTCCAACCAGCCTTACGACCTGGTGCTCACCGAGCGTGCCCGCCTGATGGCCAGCCGCTTCGACCTGATCCCCGAGGCCGAGCCGGTGACCGAGGCGGACCTCGTGCCCGAGGACGCCGAACACCTGTCGTTCACCCTGTTCGACGCCGGCAACCGGCCGCTGCTCGGCAACGCCAGCCTGCCCAGGCCGCGGCCGATCGACTTCGCCGCCACCGGGCCGCTCCTGCGCAACACCTCGCTGGCCGGCGAGAAGGTGCGCGTGCTCACCCTGCACTTCCGCACCACCCGGCGCACGCCGGGCACCGAGTACGTCCTGGTCATGGCCGAACCGGTCAAGGACCGCCTGTTCCTCGGCCGCAGCATCCTCGGCAACATCGTCATCCCGCAGTTCATCTTCATCCTGATCGCCGGCCTGGCGGTGTGGCTCGGCCTCAAGCGCGGCTTCGAGCCGCTCGAGCGCCTGCGCCGCGCGGTCGCGCGCCGGCGCAGCGACGATCTCAGTCCGCTCGACGAGGCCATGGCGCCGGGTGAGGTGCGGCCGCTGATCCGCGAGGTGAATGCCCTGATCGAACGTCTCAAGGCGATGATGGATCAGCAGCGGCGCTTCGTCGCCAATGCCGCCCACCAGTTGCGTACGCCGTTCGCCGGCCTGCGTGCCCAGGCCGAGCTGGCGCGCCGGGCCGAGGCGCCACCCGGCGTGCACGCGGCGCTGGACGGCATCTGCGAGGGCGCCGACCGCTGCAGCCGGCTGGTCAACCAGTTGCTCACCCTGGCGCGCAACGAGCCGGAGGCCCGCGCCGAGGAGGGCCTGACCGACCTCGACCTCAACCGCATTGCCCAGGAGACCACCATGGACTGGGTGCCCGAGGCGGTGCGCAAGGACATCGACCTGGGCTTCGAGGGCGCGGTCGGCGAGTTGCCGCTGCGCGGCTACGATGGTGCCCTGCGCGACCTCATCGGCAACCTGCTCGACAACGCCATCCGCTACACGTCCCCGGGCGGCCGGGTCACCCTGCGCACCGGGCCGGGCCCCTGGCTGCGGGTCGAGGACAACGGCCCCGGCATCGCGCCCGAGGAACGCACCAAGGTGTTCGACCGCTTCTACCGGGTGGCCGGCTCGGGCCAGCCGGGCAGCGGGCTCGGCCTGGCCATCGTGCACGAGGTCGCGCAGCGTCACCACGCCCGCATCGCGGTCGAGGCCGGCGAGGGGGGCAAGGGCACGGTGTTCCGCGTCGATTTCAACGTCGGGGGGCGTTGAAGACGGCGCCGGGCGCGATTGACAGGGCGCGGCATTGCCCAGATCATCCCCATGTCATGAGTAGGGTTACGTGCTGACCGTCGGTCAGGGGAGCCGGCCCGGTTTCCCGGCCGGCGGTCTTTCATTCGGGCGCGGGAGGCGTCGGCGAAATCATGATCAAGATCGACATTGCCGAGATCGACAAGCAGCACGCGCGCTGGCTGAAGATCATCGAGGGTTTCCGGGCCGTCGGGGTCGGCCACCTCACCGACGCCGCCGGCTTCGCGGCCGCCGAGCAGGCCCTGGCGGAACTGCTCGAATACACGCGCATGCACTTTGCCAGCGAGGAGGCGATCATGGCCCGGCACGGCTACCCCGGCCTGGCCGAACATCATGTCCGGCACGGCGAACTGATGGCGGCGGTGGAGAAGATGCTGGCCGAAATACGCGCCCACAAGTCCAAGCTGACGCCGTTGAAGTTGAACCTGCTGGCGACCATCTGGCTGTTCGAACACATCGCCAAGGAAGACCAGGAGTTCGGTAGCTACGTGCACCGGACCGGTCATGCCGAAGGCTGACCCGGCGCGGCAATGAAAAACCCCCGGCGGGTTGCCCCGCCGGGGGTTTTCGGGCCTGCCTGGGTACGGCTTAGAAGTCCATGCCGCCCATACCGCCCATGCCACCCATGCCGGGGGCCATGTCAGGCGCGCCGGCCTTCTTGTCCTCGGGCATTTCGGTGACCATGCAGTCGGTGGTCAGCATCAGGGCGGCCACGGAAGAGGCGTTCTGGAGCGCGGTGCGGGTGACCTTGGTCGGGTCCAGCACGCCCATCTCCATCATGTCGCCGTAGTCGCCGGTGGCCGCGTTGTAGCCGTAGTTGCCCTTGCCGTTGAGCACCTTGTTGACCACCACGGAGTCTTCCTCGCCGCAGTTGCGGACGATCTCGCGCAGGGGCTGCTCGATGGCGCGCAGGACGATCTTGATGCCGGCGTCCTGGTCGTGGTTGTCACCCTTCAGCTTGG
Organism: Parasulfuritortus cantonensis; assembly: GCF_004337445.1. Classification (GTDB taxonomy): domain Bacteria; phylum Pseudomonadota; class Gammaproteobacteria; order Burkholderiales; family Thiobacillaceae; genus Parasulfuritortus; species Parasulfuritortus cantonensis. The sequence goes on from NZ_SJZB01000042.1 coordinate 140,830, forward strand.
TGATCTTGGCGCGGGCACGCAGCAGGGCGACGCCGCCGCCGGGGACGATGCCTTCTTCAACGGCGGCGCGGGTGGCGTGCAGGGCGTCCTCGACGCGGGCCTTCTTTTCCTTCATCTCGACTTCGGTGGCGGCACCGACCTTGATCACCGCAACACCGCCGGCCAGCTTGGCCTTGCGCTCTTGCAGCTTTTCCCTGTCGTAGTCGGAGGTGACGACCTCGATCTGCTTGTTGATCTGGGCGATGCGGTCCTTGATCGCATCGGCAGCGCCGGCGCCGTCGATGATCGTGGTGTTTTCCTTGCCGATCTCGATGCGCTTGGCGCGGCCCAGATCCTGCAGGGTGGCCTTGTCCAGGGCCAGGCCGACTTCCTCGGCGATCACGGTGCCGCCGGTCAGGATGGCCATGTCTTCCAGCATCGCCTTGCGGCGGTCGCCGAAGCCCGGGGCCTTGACGGCGGCGACCTTCAGGATGCCGCGGATGGTGTTGACGACCAGGGTGGCCAGGGCCTCGCCTTCGATGTCCTCGGCGATGATCAGCAGGGGCTTGCCGGCCTTGGCGACCTGTTCCAGCACCGGCAGCAGGTCGCGGATGTTGGAGATCTTCTTGTCGTGCAGCAGGACGAACGGCTCTTCCAGCACGGCCATCTGCTTCTCGGCGTTGTTGATGAAGTAGGGCGACAGGTAGCCGCGGTCGAACTGCATGCCTTCGACGACGTCCAGTTCGTTTTCAAGACCGGAACCGTCCTCGACGGTGATGACGCCTTCCTTGCCGACCTTGTCCATGGCGTCGGCGATGATCTGGCCGATGCTGGCGTCGGAGTTGGCGGAGATGGAACCGACCTGGGCGATTTCCTTGCTGGTGGTGCAGGGGCGGGAGATTTCGCGCAGTTCCTCGGTCAGGGTGCCGACGGCCTTGTCGATGCCGCGCTTCAGGTCCATCGGGTTCATGCCGGCGGCGACGAACTTCATGCCTTCGTTGACGATGGCCTGGGCCAGCACGGTGGCGGTGGTGGTGCCGTCACCCGCCACGTCGGAGGTCTTGGAAGCGACTTCCTTGACCATCTGGGCGCCCATGTTCTCGAACTTGTCCTTGAGTTCGATCTCCTTGGCGACGGAGACACCGTCCTTGGTCACGGTGGGGGCGCCGAAGGCGCGGTCCAGCACCACATTGCGGCCCTTGGGGCCCAGGGTCACCTTGACGGCGTTGGCCAGGATGTTGACACCGGCGACCATGCGATGGCGAGCGGCATCGCCGAAACGTACGTCTTTTGCGGGCATTGCTCTTTACTCCTAAATGTCTTTGACGGCGTTCCCGCCGAGGCGGGAATTCAGTATTTGGGATTACTCCGGGCTTCGACATCACATCGGCCACCGGCCGATGTGAGCCTTTGCCGAAAATAACTTCGCAGCGCGAATTTATTTTTCGACGACGCCCATGATGTCTTCTTCGCGCATGACCAGCAGTTCCTCGCCATCGACCTTGACGGTCTGGCCGGAGTACTTGCCGAACAGGACGCGGTCACCGACCTTGACGTCCATGGCGACCAGCTTGCCGCTGTCATCGCGCTTGCCGGGGCCGACGGCGACGACTTCGCCCTGGTCGGGCTTCTCGGTGGCGGTGTCGGGGATGACGATGCCGGAGGCCGTCTTGCGTTCTTCTTCCATGCGCTTGACGATCACGCGGTCATGCAACGGGCGGATTTTCATCGATTCCTCCTTGTAGAACTGAAATCCGATACTCGAAAACTCGACTTCGACGGGCCGGTTGTTAGCACTCGGGCCCTGCGAGTGCCAGATAATATGGACGTGTCGGAGGGATTTCAAGGGGCCGCCTTGCTAAGATGCTCCGAATGAGCAATTCCGACTGGCTGGACCGCACCCGCACCGCCCTCTGGCACCCCTGTACCCAGATGAAGCAGCTGGAGGCCATGCCGCCGCTGCCGATCGCGCGCGGCGAAGGGCCCTGGCTGATCGACTACGACGGCCGCCGCTACCTCGACGCCATTTCATCCTGGTGGGTGAACCTGTTCGGCCATGCGGAGCCGCGCATCAACGCCGCCATCGTCGACCAGCTGGCGCGCATCGAGCACGTCATCCTGGCCGGCTGCACCCACGCCCCGTGGTCGAGCTGTCCGAGCGGCTGGCCAGGCTGACCGGGCTCGGCCACGCCTTCTACGGTTCCGACGGCGCTTCGGCGACCGAGATCGCGCTCAAGATGAGCTTCCATTACTGGCGCAACAGCGGCCGACCGGAGAAGACCGGTTTCGTGAGCCTGAAGAACGGCTACCACGGCGAGACCATCGGCGCCCTGTCGGTCACCGACGTGGCCCTGTTCAAGGACACCTACGCGCCCCTGCTGCGCCTGAGCCACCAGGCCATGAGCCCGGATTGGCGCCTGGCCGGGCCGGGCGAGTCGGCCGAGGCCTACGCCCGGCGCGCCGCCGCCGACCTGGACGCCTGGTTGGCGACGCACGCCGACACCACCGCGGCGGTGATCCTGGAGCCCCTGGTGCAGGGCGCCGCGGGCATGGCCATGTACCATCCGGCCTACCTGAACGCCGTGCGGGCGAGTTGCGACCGCCATGCCGTGCACCTGATCGCCGACGAGATCGCCGTCGGTTTCGGGCGCACCGGCACGCTGTTCGCCTGCCAGCAGGCGGCCGCCTCGGTCGCCGACATCGCCGACTTCCTGTGCCTGTCCAAGGGCATCACCGGCGGCTACCTGCCGCTCTCGGCGGTGCTCACCCGCGAGGCGGTCTACGCCGCCTTTTACGACGACCGCACTGCGCGCGGCTTCCTGCATTCGCATTCCTATACCGGCAACCCGCTCGCCTGCCGGGCCGCGCTGGCGGTGCTCGACATCTTCGAGGAGGACCGCGTGCTGGAACGCAACCGCGCCGCCGCGGCGCGCTTCGACGCGCGCCTGGCGGCCGTGCGCGCGCATCCCCGGGTGCGCGACTTCCGCCGTACCGGCATGATCTGGGCCTTCGAGGTCGCGGACGCCCCGGCCGGGTTCGCCGGCGACTTCCACCGCCGCGCCCTGGCGCGCGGGGTGTTCATCCGGCCGATCGGCGCGACCGTGTACTTCATGCCGCCCTACGTGCTGGACGATGCCGCCATGGCCTTGCTGGCCGACACGGTGCTGGAATTGCTGAATACCTGAGCGGGTTTGTCAACAAAGGGGGTCGGCCCCTAAACTGGCGCCATCGCCGTCACCGAAGCCGACCATGAACCGCCTTGCCCTGGAGACCAGCCCCTATCTGTTGCAGCACAAGGACAATCCGGTCGACTGGTACCCCTGGGGCCCGGAGGCCCTGGCCCGGGCGCAGGCCGAGGACAAGCCGATCCTGCTCTCGGTCGGCTATTCGACCTGCCACTGGTGCCACGTCATGGCGCATGAGTCGTTCGAGGACCCGGAGCTGGCGGCGCGCTTGAACGCCCTGTTCGTCAACGTCAAGGTCGACCGCGAGGAACGCCCGGACCTCGACCAGATCTACCAGACCGCCCAGCAGATGCTCAGCGGCCGTTCCGGCGGCTGGCCCCTGACCCTGTTCCTGGCGCCGGACCAGACGCCCTTCTTCGGCGGTACCTATTTCCCCCGCGAGGCGCGTTTCGGCCTGCCCGGGTTTGCCCGCCTGATCGAGAGCGTCGCCTATGCCTGGGCCAACCGGCGCGGCGAGATCGTCGAGCAGAACGCCTCGCTGCGCGCGGCGCTGGCCGGCGTGGCGCCGGCCGCGGCCGAGGAGCTGACGCGCGAGCGGGCGCCGATCGAGCGCGCGCTGGCCGCGAACGTGGCGAATTTCGACGATGCCAACGGCGGCTACGGCGGCGCACCCAAGTTCCCGCGCCCGGCCGACTTGGAGTTCCTGCTCGCCCAGGGCGACGCCGCGGCACGCGGGCAGGTCCTGTTCAGTCTGCGCAAGATGGCCGAGGGGGGCCTGTTCGACCAGCTGGGCGGCGGTTTCTACCGCTACTCGGTGGACGCGATGTGGATGATTCCGCACTTCGAGAAGATGCTCTACGACAACGGCCCCCTGCTCGGCCTCTATGCCGACGCCTGGGCGCTCACCGGCGAGCCGCTGTTCGAGCAGGCCGCGGCGATGACCGCGGCCTGGCTGGAGCGCGAGATGACCAGCCCGGACGGCCTCTTCCATTCGGCCCAGGACGCCGACTCCGAGCACGAGGAAGGCAAGTTCTACGTCTGGCGCCCGGACCAGGCGCGCGCCCTGCTGAGCCCGGACGAGTACGCCGTCGCGGCGCGCCACTGGGGGCTCGACCGGCCGGCCAACTTCGAAGGCCAGGCCTGGCATCTGCGGGTCGCCAAGCCGCTCGCCGAGGTGGCCGGCCGGCTGGGCATCGCCGAGGCCGAGGCGGCCAGGCACCTGGCCGGGGCGCGTGCCAAGCTGTTCGCGGCGCGCGGCCGGCGCATCCCGCCCGGCCGCGACGACAAGGTGCTGACCGGCTGGAATGCCCTGATGGTGCGCGGCCTGGCCCGTGCGGCCCGGCGCTTCGGGCGCGCCGACTGGCTGGCCGCCGCCTGGCGCGCGCTCGACGCCCTGCGCAACCGGCTCTGGCGTGACGGCCGTCTGCTGGCCAGCTATAAGGACGGCCAGGCAAACCTGAATGCCTACCTGGACGATCATGCCTACCTGCTGGCCGCGCTCCTGGAGACCATGCAGGCGGGTTACCGCGGCGTCGACATGGCCTGGGCCCGGGCGCTGGCCGACGCCCTGCTGGTCGACTTCGAGGACACCGCGGCGGGCGGCTTCTATTTCACCCGCCACGACCACGAGGCCCTGATCCAGCGTCCGAAACCCGCTTACGACCAGGCCACGCCCTCGGGCAACGGCATGGCGGCGCTGAGCCTGGGCCGGCTCGGCCTGCTGACCGGCGACGCCCGCTATGGCGCGGCGGCGGAACGCTGCCTGCGTCTGTTCCAGGCGGCCATGCGCGACCAGCCCCTGGCCCATGGCACCCTGCTCACGGCCCTGGCCGAGACATTGCAACCGCCCCGGCTGATCGTCCTGCGCGGCCCGCGCGACGAGGTCGCGGCCTGGCAGGCCGTGGCGAATCCGCGCTGTCCTCCCGGTACCCTGTTGCTGGCCCCGGCGGACGATTGCCGGGGCCTGCCGGAGCCTCTCGCGAAGCCGGTTCGGGCCGGTGTCGCGGCCTACGTTTGCGAGGGCGCGAATTGCCTACCCGAAATAGTGCAAATGACGGAGCTGACGGCTATTTTATCCGGCTACGCTATGAATTAAGATGCGTGCCGCAACCGAGCCCCGGGCGGTCGCCTGGAGCGGATCGAGAGTTGTCCAATACAAAGGAGATTACACATGAAAGTTACCCTGATCGTCGCCGCCGCCCTGCTCGCCCTGTCCGGTTCCGCCATGGCTGACCAGAAGCTTGCCCAGTCCAAGGCCTGCCTGAGCTGCCACCAGGTCGACAAGAAGGTGGTCGGCCCCGCGTTCAAGGATGTCGCCAACAAGTACAAGGGCGATGCCAAGGCCGAAGAACACCTGGTCAACGTCATCCAGAACGGCGGCAAGGGTGTCTGGGGCAACGTCCCGATGCCGAAGCAGCCCCAGGTCAAGCCGGAAGAGGCCCAGACCCTGGTGAAGTGGGTGCTGTCCCTGTAATCGGTCACACCGATTCGAAAAAAGGCCGGCCAGTCCGGCCTTTTTTTATGTCCGGCGAGTGCGCCATGGTATAAATCCACGGTTGCTTAAATTTTTTGCCAGGGGTTTCCCGATGCGTATTCGCCGTTTGTCCGCCCTCTCCCTGACGCTGCTCGGCCTGCTTGCCGGCTGCGGCCAGAAAGACGTCGCCACGGACGGCACGGAAGTCGTGCGCATCGGCTCCGTGGCCCCGCTCACCGGTGCCCAGTCGCACATCGGCAAGGACAACGACAACGGTGCCCGTATGGCCGTCGACGAGATCAACGCCGCCGGCCTCAGCCTGGGCGGCAAGCCGGTGAAGCTGGAGTTGATCAGCGAGGACGACGCGGCCGACCCGAAGACCGCTACCAACGTGGCCCAGAAACTGGTCGACGAAGGGGTCAAGGCGGTCATCGGCCACCTCAATTCCGGCACCACGATCCCGGCCTCGAAGATCTACCACGACGCCGGCATCCCGCAGATCTCGCCCTCGGCGACCGCCATCGCCTATACCGCGCAGGGCTACAACACCGCCTACCGGGTGATGGCCAACGATGCCCAGCAGGGCAAGGCACTCGGCCAGTACGCCGTGACCAGGCTGGGGGCCAAGAAGGTCGCCATCATCGATGACCGCACCGCCTACGGCCAGGGCCTCGCCGACGAGTTCGAGAAGGCGGCGGCCGCCGCCGGCGCCGAGGTGGTGGCGCGCGAGTACACCAACGACAAGGCGACCGACTTCACCGCCATCCTGACCAGCATCAAGGGCAAGTCACCCGACCTGGTCTTCTTCGGCGGCATGGACCCGCAGGGCGGCCCGATGGCGCGCCAGATGAAACGCCTCGGCCTGCCCGCTAAGCTGCTCGGCGGCGACGGCCTGCAGAACATCAACTTCCTCAAGCTGGCCGGGGCCGACGCCGACGGCGTGGTCGCCTCGTCGCCCGGCCTGCCGCTCGAAGCCATGCCCGGCGGCGCCCAGTTCAAGCAGAAGTTCGAGGCCAAGTACGGCCCCATCCAGGTCTACGCCCCTTATGCCTACGATGCCGTGCAGGTCCTGGTGGCGGCCATGAAGCGCGCCGACTCGGCCGAGCCGGCCAAGGTCCTGGCGGAACTGCCCAAGACCGATTACGCCGGTGTCACCGGCCCCCTGCGCTTCGACGCCAAGGGCGACACCGCGGGCGGCGCGGTGACCCTGTACCAGGTCGAGAACGGCGCCTGGGTGGTGCTGGAGACCGTCAAGTAAGCGGCGCCCCAGTCGAAGCCGGCGGGTACGACGCATGGACATCTTCGTACAGCAACTGATCAACGGCCTGGTTCTGGGTAGCATCTATGCCCTGGTGGCGCTCGGCTACACCATGGTCTACGGCATCCTCGAACTCATCAACTTCGCCCACGGCGAGGTGACCATGATCGGCGCCATGGTCGCCCTGGCGGTGATCGGCGCCCTGCTCGGCGCCAACCCTGACCTGCCCGGTCTGCTGGTGGTCGTGGCCGGCGTGCTGGTGGCGGTACCCGCCTGCATGGTGCTCGGCTTCGTCATCGAGAAGGTCGCCTACCGGCCCCTGCGCAAGGCGCCGCGCCTGGCCCCGCTGATCACCGCGATCGGCGTTTCCATCGTCCTCCAGAACGCCGCCATGCTGATCTGGGGGCGCGGCTACGTGTCGTTCCCGGCCATCCTGCCGCGCGGCCGCCACGAGATCCTGGGCGCCACGGTGACCGACCTGCAGATCGCCATCGTCGCCCTCTCGGTGCTGGTCATGGTCGGCCTGGTCTTGCTGGTCGAACGCACCCGCCTGGGCCGGGCCATGCGCGCCACGGCGCAGTCGCGCGAAGTGGCCGAACTGATGGGGGTGAACGTCGACACGGTCATCTCCGCGACCTTCGTCATCGGCTCCGCCCTGGCCGCCATCGCCGGCGTGATGGTGAGCGCCTACTACGGCCTGGCGCACTACTACATGGGCTTCCTGCTCGGCCTCAAGGCCTTCTCGGCGGCCGTGCTCGGGGGCATCGGCAACATCATGGGGGCGGTGGTCGGCGGCATGCTGCTGGGCATCATCGAGGCGCTCGGCGCCGGCTATATCGGCGACCTGACCGGCGGCTTCCTGGGCAGCAACTACCAGGACGTGTTCGCCTTCCTGGTCCTCATCCTGGTCCTGGTATTCAGGCCCTCCGGCCTCTTGGGAGAACGGGTTGCCAATCGTGCCTGACCGGCCGGCGCGGCTGCCGCGGGGGTGCCGGCCATGACCGCCCTGGTCGCCCGCCTGCGCCGCAACCCGCTGCTCGCCTACGGCCTGCTCGCGGTTCTGCTGCTGCTCCTGCCGTTCCTGGTCGGGGCCGGGCTCGGCCGCGGCTGGGTGCGCGTGCTCGACTTCGTGCTGCTCTATTCCATGCTGGCGCTCGGCCTCAATATCGTGGTCGGCTACGCCGGCCTGCTCGACCTCGGCTACATCGCCTTCTATGCCCTCGGGGCCTATCTGTTCGCCTGGCTGAGCAGCCCGCATTTCGGCATCCACCTGCCGTTCTGGCTGGTGCTGCCGACCGGCGCCGCCCTGGCCGGTCTGTTCGGTGTCCTGCTCGGCGCCCCGACGCTGCGTCTGCGCGGCGATTACCTGGCCATCGTCACCCTGGGCTTCGGCGAGATCATCCGCATCTTCATGAACAACCTGGACGCCCCGATCAACGTCACCAACGGCCCCCAGGGCATCAACCTGATCGACCCGATCCGGATCGCCGGCCTGTCCCTGGGGCAGACCACGCAGCTGGCCGGCATCACCTTTTCGCCGCCGCACCTCTACTACTACTTCTTCCTGGCCATGACCCTGGCCACGGTGTTCGTCGCCCTGCGCCTGCAGGATTCGCGCATCGGCCGCGCCTGGGCGGCAATCCGCGAGGACGAGGTAGCGGCCGCGGCGATGGGCATCAACACGCGCAACATCAAGCTGCTCGCCTTTGCCATGGGCGCCATGTTCGGCGGCCTGGCCGGCGGCCTGTTCGCCGCCTTCCAGGGCTTCATCAGTCCGGAGAGCTTCAACCTCATGGAGTCGATCATGATCCTGTGCATGATCGTGCTGGGCGGCATGGGCAACGTGCCGGGCGTCCTGCTCGGCGCCTTCCTGCTCACCGTGCTGCCCGAGGCGCTGCGCTACGTGGGCGACTGGCAGCGTGCGGTGCTCGGCAACGTGGTGGTCGACCCGAACGACCTGCGCATGCTGTTGTTCGGCCTGGCGATGGTCATGATGATGCTGTACCGGCCGGCCGGCCTGATCCCGTCGCGCCAGCGCCGGCGCGAGTTCGATGCCGACGACGGCGTGGCCGAGCAGGAACAGGCCAGCCTGTACGACGCCGGGGCCTGACGCCATGGCTGCCCTGCTTTCGGTCGACCGGGTGAGCAAGCGCTTCGGCGGCCTTGCGGCGCTCGAGGACGTGTCGCTCAGCGTCATGGCCGGCGAGATTTACGGCCTGATCGGCCCCAACGGGGCGGGCAAGACGACGCTGTTCAACTGCATGACCGGGCTCTACACGGTCAGCAGCGGGGCCATCCGGCTGCTCGGCCAGCCGGTCCAGAACAGCAAGCCGCACCGCATCGTCGAGTTGGGCTTCGCGCGCACCTTCCAGAACATCCGGCTGTTCTCCAACATGACGGCGCTCGAGAACGTCATGGTCGGGCGCCATATCCGCACCCGTACCGGCGTCGTCGGGGCCGTCCTGCGCGGACCCTTCAGCTGCGCCGAGGAGCAGGCCAGCCGGCAGCGCGCGCGCGAACTGCTCGGCTTCGTCGGCCTGGCCGGCAAGGGCCAGGCGCTCGCCGGCCATCTCTCCTACGGCGCCCAGCGCCGCCTGGAGATCGCCCGCGCCCTGGCCACCGAGCCGAAGCTGCTGGCCCTCGACGAGCCGGTCGCCGGGATGAATCCGAGCGAGCGGCGCGAGATGGGCGACCTGTTCCGCAAGCTGCGCGACGCCGGCATCACCCTGTTGCTGATCGAGCACGACGTGAAGCTGGTCATGGGGCTGTGCGACCGGGTCGCCGTGCTCGACTATGGCCGCAAGATCGCCGAGGGCACCCCCGAGGTGGTCCAGCGCGACGCCGCGGTGATCGAGGCCTATCTCGGGGGCGAACCGGCATGAGCCTGCTTCGGGTCAAAGGCCTCAAAGTCCACTATGGTGGCATCCAGGCGGTGCGCGGCATCGACTTCGAGGTCGGCGAGGGCGAGCTGGTCTGCCTGATCGGCGCCAACGGCGCCGGCAAGAGCAGCACCCTGAAGGGCTTGATGGGCATGGTGCAGTGCAGCGGCCAGGTGACCTTCGGCGGTACCCGGCTGAGCAATCTCGCGACCCATGCCATCGCGGCGCGCGGCCTGTCCCTGGTCCCGGAGGGACGGGGGATATTCGGCCGCCTGACGGTGGCCGAGAATCTCGACATCGGGGCCTATACCCGGCGCGAGCGGGCCTATGTCCGGGCCGATCTGGAACGCATGTACGGACTTTTCCCCCGCCTGGCCGAGCGGCGCAGCCAGTTGGCCGGGACGCTGTCGGGCGGGGAACAGCAGATGCTGGCGATGGCCCGGGCCATGATGGCGCGGCCGCGTCTCCTGCTGCTCGACGAGCCGAGCATGGGGCTGGCGCCGCTGATGGTACAGAAGATCTACCAGACCGTCGCCGACATCGCCAGCGAAGGGGTCGCCATCCTCCTGGTCGAGCAGAACGCGCATCTCGCCCTGCACACCAGCCAGCGCGGCTATGTCATGGAAAGTGGTAGCATCGTACTTTCGGGGCCGAGTCAGGCCCTGGCAAATGACCCGGGCGTGAAGGCCGCCTACTTGGGTGAGTAAGCCGTGTTGCGTCGCCGCAACACGGCAGGGCCGATGGATGGTATGGCCATTTCAAATAATAGAATGTACTAATATTCCACCGTACACTGGCGGTCCGGAATAGCCTTCTTTTACTCGTTTGTTTTTTCTAATCCCTTAAGGAGATTGCAATGAAACTGTCCGCTCTTGCCAGCGCCCTGACCCTGGCCCTGCTGTCCCAAGTCGCCCTGGCCGCCCCGGAAGGCACCGCTGCCCAGATGCTGGATCCCGCCAAGGCCGCTGACGCCGCCAAGGATCCCAAGGCCGCCGTGCAAGCCATGACCGACATGATGGACCCGGCCACCTCCATGGTCATGATGCAGAAGCTGATGGACCCGAACGTCTACACCAAGATGGCCCAGACCGGCATGTCCCCCGACATGCTGAAGTCCTACGCCGTCTTCATGGACCCGAACCTGTACGGCAAGTGGATGGCCGCCGGCATGGACCCGAACTTCTACATGGCCATGATCAACCCCATGATGAACCCCAACATGTACATGAAGTGGGCCATGGCTCCCATGGATCCGCGCATGTGGAACATGGGCATGCAGATGATGAACCCCAGCCTGTACATGAACTGGATGATGGCCCCGATGAACCCGGCCAACATGAACCTGATGATGGCTCCGATGAACCCCAACACCTACACCCAGTGGATGGGCACCGCTGCCAACCCGCAGACCTACGGTACCTGGGGCACCTTCATGAACCCCGCCACCTACAGCAACATGGCCAACCCGGCTTCCATGTTCATGATGCCGTTTGCTCCCGTCGCCCAACCTGCCGCCAAGTAATCCGGCAGACGCTGCGCAGCAACGAAAAAGCGGGACGGAAACGTCCCGCTTTTTTATTTGTCCGGGCATCCCGGATTGCTAGAATTTCCGCTCACTTGTTGCTGCCATGGCCACCCCATGGCCCGCATCCCGCCCCTCGTCGTCCTGTTTTGCCTCGGCTTTTGGCCGGCGTGGGCAACGGCTGCCGAGTCGGCGCCCTCGGGGACGGAGGCCTGGCTGACCAGGATGCTTGAGGGCGCGCGCGCGGAGATCGCGCCGAAGGGGCCGATGGCGGTCGCCGAGTGGCTCGACAGCGTGACCGAACCGCGCGCCATGACGGCCCTGGCGACGGCCGCGGGGCCGGCACCCACCGCGCATCGCCTGGCCGCCGCGGTGACACCTCAGGTCGCCGTGAACGGGGCGGAACTGAACGACCCGCGACTCTTCCTGCACCGGCTCCTGGCCGCTGTGCTGCCACCGATCCGGCAGGCCATCGACGTTACCCGGCCGGCCGCCCCGGGCGGGGCGGGCTGGGCCACGTTCCACGGCGTCCAGGAGGAGCCAGGCCACGCTCCGGTGGTCGACGAGGTGGTCGATCCGGGCTGGTGTGAACTGCCGCCGGCCCGCCTCAGCCGCGCACGTTTCCGCTATTGAACCGGTAGTAGCGCTGTTCCGTGATCACCGCATCGAGCGGGATGTCCCAAGGGTCGCGGGGCAGGACATCGACGCGTTGCGCTTCGAAGGCGAGGCCGATCAGGCGCGGCCGGTGCCAGTGCCGGCGCCGGGTGAGATAGGCCAGGCTGGCATCGTAATAGCCGCCGCCCATGCCCATGCGATAGCCGGCGGTGTCGAAGCCGAGCAGCGGCATGAAAAGGATGTCGAGGTCGGCGGCGCGCAGCCGTTCGAAACCTCGGTGGCCGTATTCCGGAATCCCGTAGCGGTTCACGCCCCAGTGCGGGCCGTCGCCCAGGCGGGAGAACCAGAGCATGCGCTGGCGGGCGCGCGGTACGACCGGCAGGCAGCAGGCCGCACCCAGCCAGAGCGCCCGGTCAAGCAGGGGCAGGCAGTCGAGTTCGCCCTTGGCCGGGATGTACAGGCCGACGCGGCGCTTCCGGCTCAGCAGGCGGTGGCTCAGGGCGAGGCGAAGCACGGCCTGGCCGGCACGTTTGCGCGTGGCGGCCGGGACGGCCCGGCGCAGTACGCGCAGGCGGCGGCGGACACTGGCCTTGTCGGGTGGGTTCGGGTTGGCAGGCATGGTGGTTGGAGTGAGCCCCGCGGGCGTCGTCCGGGCCGCAATCCTGAACCCAGGGGTTCAAGACGGTGCGGCACATCGGCTTCGGGTACATGGAACTGGCCACGCGCACACCCGCCGGAAGATAACCGCTCCATGCGTAAGACGCATCGGTTCAAAGAATCCGCGACCCTCGCGTACGCAGCAGGGCTCAGAACAGATTATCTTGCTGAGCGAGCGCCTGATCAAGCAGGCCGCCGAGGCGTTCGACGCGGGCACGCACCGCGGCGACGTCGGGGTCGGCCGGGCGGGCGGCGAGAAAGTCGTGGGCGATGTTGAGTGCGGCCATGATGGCGATACGTTCGACCCCGATCACCTTGCCGGACTCGCGAATCTCGCGCATCTTGCGATCCAGGAAGCTGGCGGCCTCGATCAGGCTCTGCTTCTCGTTGTCGGGGCAGGCGACCCGGAATTCCCGCCCATGATGGTGACGTCTAGGCTGACGGTCTTGGCGGGGGGCATGGTGGATCGCTCAGTCGGGCAGTTTGTTGAACAGGTTTTCCATGCGTCCGCGCACGTCGGCCAAGCGTTCGCTGAGCAGCTTGTTGGCGTTCTCCATGGCGACCACCTGTTGGCGCAGCCGGATGTTTTCCACGCGCATGGCTTGATGGCGCTCAAGCAGTTGCGCGAGTTTGGTTTCCAGGGCGTCCATTTCCTCCAGCATTCTGACACTATAATTGGCTAATTTTTACCGCGTCAACAGGCGTTTAGGCCACTCACCAGGCATACCCAGGCTTTCCATGAATTCCCGTACCCTATACCTGCGCCTGCTTGGCTACGTCAGGCCCTACTGGCGCATGTTCGCGCTGTCCGTTTTCACCATGGTCCTGGTCGCCGCGAGCGAGCCGGTGTTGCCGGCCCTCATGAAGCCGATGCTGGACGGCAGCTTCGTGCACAAGGACCCGGCCATCATCCACTGGGTGCCGCTCGCGCTCATCGCGTTGTTCGTGGTGCGCGGCATCGCCGGCTTCGTGTCGTCCTACTCGATGTCCTACGTCGCCAGTTACCTGGTGATGGACCTGCGCATGCTCATCTTCGCCAAGCTGCTGGTCCAGCCGGTGGCCTACTACGACGATGCCCGCAAGGGCCAACTGGTCGCCACCGCCGCGTTCAACGTCAACCAGTTGACCGATGCCGCGACCAACGTCCTGACGACCGTGGTCCGCGACGCGCTGACCGTCGCCGGCCTGATCGGCTGGCTGTTCTACCTGAACTGGAAGCTCGCCATCATCACCTTCGCCATCGCCCCGCCGGCGTTCTGGGTGTTCCGCTATGCCGGGCGCCGGCTGCGCTATACCAGCCGCGAGATCCAGCGCAACGTCGGCGAGATCACCCACGTCCTGGACGAGAGCATCGTCGGCCACAAGATCGTCAAGATATTCGACGGCCAGGAATACGAGCGCGCGCGGTTCTTCGAGGTGGCCCGGCGGGCGCGCCGTTTCGCCATGAAGCAGACCGTGGTGTCGCAGGCGCACGGGCCGATCACCCAGTTGCTCGCCGCCCTGGCGCTGGCCACGATCATCTATATCGCCACCCTGCAGGCGGCCAGCGACCAGACCACCGTGGGCGGCTTCGTGTCCTTCATGGTCGCCATGCTGATGCTGTCGGCGCCCTTGAAACGCCTGTCCGGTGTCACGTTGTCCCTGCAACGCGGCCTGGCGGCCGCCGAAGCGGTGTTTCACCTGCTCGATCTCGAAGACGAAATCGACACCGGGACCATCGACGTCGAGAACGCCCATGGCGAGCTGGCCTTCGAGGAAGTCGTACTGAATTACCCGGGCAAGGAGCGGCCGGCCCTCGACCACGTCAACCTCACCGTGCGGCCGGGCGAGACGGTTGCCCTGGTGGGCGGATCGGGCGGCGGCAAGACCAGCCTGGTCAACCTGATTCCACGCTTTTACCGGCCCACGGGCGGACGCATCCTGCTCGACGGCGTCGACCTCAACGACATCCGTCTGGGTAGCCTGCGCGCCAACATCGCCCTGGTCTCGCAGGAGACGACCCTGTTCAACGACAGCGTCGCCGCCAACATCGCCTACGGCCGCCTGCGCCGGGTCAGCCGGGCGGACATCGAACGAGCCGCGGAAGCGGCCCATGCCCGCGATTTCATCCGCGAGCTGCCGGAGGGGTTCGACACCATGATCGGCGAAAACGGCGTCAAGCTGTCGGGCGGCCAGCGTCAGCGCCTGGCGATTGCCCGTGCCATCCTCAAGGACGCCCCCATCCTGATCCTCGACGAGGCCACCTCGGCGCTCGACACCGAGTCGGAGCGCCTGGTCCAGAAGGCCCTGGAGAACCTCATGCAGGGCCGCACCACCCTGGTCATCGCGCACCGACTGTCGACGATCGAGAACGCCGACCGCATCGTGGTCCTGGAGCGCGGCCGCATCACGGAGATCGGCAGCCATGCCGAACTGCTCGCCCGCGGCGGCACCTACAGCCGCCTGCATGCCATGCAGTTCCACGAGGAGAAGGGGGCCGACTGAGCGTGCCCGCCTACCGGGGCCGATTCGCGCCGACGCCGAGCGGGCCGCTGCATTTCGGCTCCCTGGTCGCCGCCCTGGGCAGCTATCTGGAGGCGCGCACGCGGGCCGGGGCCTGGCTGGTGCGCATCGAGGACGTCGACCCGCCGCGCGTGGTCGCCGGTGCCGAAGACGCCATCCTGGCCACCCTGGAGGCGTTCGGCTTCGAATGGGACGGCCCGGTCATGCGCCAGAGCCGGCGCGCCGAGGCCTACCGGGCCGCCTTGGCCGCGCTGCGTCGGGACGGCCGGGTGTACGGCTGCGCCTGCAGCCGCAAGCAGCTTGCCGAGGCGGCGCGGCGCGGCGTCGACGGCCCGGTCTACCCGGGCACCTGCCGGGCTGGCCACGCGCACGACCCGGCCTTGGCCCAGCGTTTCCGGGTGCCCGATGGGCGCATCGCGTTCGACGACGGCCTGCTCGGCCGGGTCGCCTGCGACGTCGCCCGCGAGTGCGGCGACTTCGTCCTGCGCCGGGCCGATGGTGTCTACACCTATCAGCTCGCGGTGGTGGTGGACGACGCGGAGCAAGGCATCAGCCACGTCGTCCGCGGCGCCGATCTGCTCACCTCGACGCCGCGCCAGATCGTTCTCCAGCAGGTGCTCGGCCTGGCCACGCCGGCCTATCTGCACCTGCCGGTGGTGCTCGACGGGCACGGCGACAAGCTGAGCAAACAGACCCTCGCGCGCCCGGTCGCCGCCGCCCAGCCGTTGCCCGCCCTGCTCGCCGCGGCCGCCTTCCTCGGCCTGGTCCTGCCGCCCGGCCTGGGCTCGGTCGCCGAGTTCTGGCCGGTCGCCGCCGGGGCCTGGCCGGCGCGCGTTCTGGCGCCGGTCCGCGGGCGCCGGACAAACCTTTGTAAACCTTGACATTTGCGCGCGGCACCGGGATAATCCGCGCCTCTTTTTGGCCGTGGTGATGTAGCTCAGACGGTTAGAGCGGAGGATTCATAACCCTCAGGTCGGCAGTTCGATTCTGCCCATCACCACCACCCCCTACAGAACCCGTTGATGCGTCAGCGGGTTTTTTGTTGCCCGCTCGCCAAACCGGCTTGGTGTCCCGAACCAGTGTCACGAAACAGCGTGGCAGATCAATTCGGATGCTTTATGGCCTATCGGCTACCGGCACACCTTCACCGCAATCGGCACGGCGTCTTATACTTCCGCCTCACCGTTCCCGCCCACATCCAGGCCAAGATTGGGCAGCGGGAAATTTATCGAAGCCTGAACACAGCAAGCGTGAGAGAAGCGGCAAGAGCCGCCCAAACGCTCGCTATCGCGTTTAGAGCGGTCTTTAGGGAGCTTGGCAGGGAAGGTATGTCTGAGCAGGAGAAAACCGCCCAAACACGATGGGAAGAGTTCATACAGCTACCTGACCTTCGCTTGCGACTCAAGAACGCCGGAATGCAGGTTGCGCTGGAAGAACAGCAGGAGACGTTGGTCCAGCAAGAGAATGAGATCGTCAATCTCAAAGAGCGCCATGAGCGCGACTTGGAAGTCGCCGCCATGGTAAAGGGAGTGTCAGTAGCGCCAGCGACTGCCTCCAGCCGCAAGACGATAAGCGAGGTGTGGGGCGCCTACAAGGCCGAGAAGATCGCGGCAAAAGCATGGAAGGATGGCGAGGATACCGCCAAGTATGACCACTGGCCTCATATTCGCGCGTTCATCGAGATCGTCGGCGACAAGCCTATTGGGACAGTCACTGCGGAAGACGTGGACCACTTCCAGCAGCAGACTTTGACAAATCCAGATGGCGGCAGCTCTAGCAACCGGAAGAAGCGACTAGAGCGCACTGGAGCCTTGTTCCGGTGGGCCAAGACCAAGCGTCAGCTTACAGACGATTTCCGCGAGTTATTCAGGTTTCCGGGCAAAATCGAAGAAAAGCATTATCTCAAATTCGAACAAGCGGACCTCACCGCGCTTTTCGAGTCTGAAGACTACCAACGACATTTGTTCAAGACACCATCGGAATATTGGCTGCCGCTGCTTGGTTTATTCACTGGTGCGCGCCTCAACGAACTCTGTCAGCTTACGACCGATGACATCGGCAATCATGAGGGCGTCGATACCATTAGCATTCTCGACGAAGAGATTGGCAAACGCCTGAAGACGACCGCATCACGCCGAATAATTCCAATCCACTCTCAGCTTATACAGCTAGGTTTCTTGGAATTTTTAGGAGCGGCGTCTGGCCGGTTATTTCCGGAGCTTCCGGAGAATAAGGCCAGACCGGGCGATTTCGGAAAAGAACCATCCCGAAAATTTACCGATTACCGGCGTCAAGTTGGTGTTGGAACCGATAAATACAATGCCGATACAGGCAAATGGAATGGCAGAAGTCTCAAGGTATTTCATAGTTTTCGAACCACGCTGATTAGTGCGCTACGAAAGGCTGGAGTTCCAAAAGATCGGCGAACCCGGCTAGCAGGGCATGAATATGAGGATACTCAAGACCGCAACTATGCGGGTGGCGATGTGCTGACAATGTTTTCCATGAATATGCTCAAAGACGATATTGAGAGAGTCTCATATGAGGTTGGTTTCGCCGCATATTCAACAGTATCAGACAGGCAGCGAGCTTAAAAACCAAAACGCGACGGAGTATTAAATGAAGAAGAAGTTCATATTAGCCATGTTCGCCGTTTCTATTCTGGTAACGTCAACCGCGAATGCCAGTGGTGCGACTCTCTGCCCCATCTACGAGTTCGCTGAGCTTCAGACCATGACCAACGAGGAATTGAAAGAAGCATGGTCGAACGACCTTAGTCAAATCATGCGCTCCAATGCTTATGAGTTGGAAAACTGCAAGACACAGATGGGCAGAATTGAGCGAGTGCGAATTCTAAAGGGTTATCTTGTGAAGGGCGAGGACGGGAAGCTTCATGAACCCAATCGTTGAGCTAACAGGCCGACTCATTCGGCTACCCTGTCCGCCGCACCTTTCACGCTTTCAATATGAATGAGTTTGCATCATGAGCAATTCAACGGGGTTCTACGAAGACAAAGGAATGAAGCGCCGCATGGTCATCATGGACGATCCCCATTTTGCCAAGCTGAAGACGTTCTCGAAGGGCGTCAAGCTGACGCAGGGCGAGTTCCTGGAAGTGCTGCTCGATGCCGTCGACATCGAGGTGCTGAAGCCGGTGATCGAGGCCAAGAAGAACCAGAAGGGCGCCGGCAAGCTCACCAAGTCAGAGCTGATTAAGAAGATGAAGGGTCTGACACCCGAACAGCTTGCCGCCATTGAAGCCATCGTCGAGGGTGGCTGAACGCCCATGACTGATAGTCACCAGCAATAGGCGCAAGGGCTATATGTGGCGGGTCAGCCCGATCATGCGGCTGTAGCCAACCTATCTTTGAGTCGGCTCAGGGTGCTACGGCTGCACCCGGTAGCCTTTTGAATTTCACTCCACTTCATGCCCCGGCGCATCATTTCCACAATTGCGCCATTGCGTTCAGCGTCTTCACGCCGCCCACGGTAGAGGCCACCTTCTTTCGCTTTCTTGATGCCCTCAGCTTGGCGGCGACGGCGGTCTGTGTAGTCCTTTCGTGCGATGGCGGCCAGCATGTCCAGCAACATTGAGTTAACCGCCGCGAGGATGCGCCCGGTAGTCTCGTCTGTGGTGGCAACGCCTTGCCAACTGGTAGGAAGGTCTAGCGCCACGACGCGAACCCCACGCGCGCCGATCTCTCGTTTCAAAATCTCCCAGTCGGCATCGTTCAAGCGTGATAGGCGGTCAACCTGTTCCACCAATAGCACATCACCGTCCTGGCAGTCCTGAAGCAATCGGAACAGTTCAGGACGTTGCAGACTCGCCCCGGATTCGTTCTCGACATACCAGGCCGCAATGGACAGACCCCGCTCGGCGGCAAACTGTTGCAATGCCTCACGCGCACGGCTTGCATCTTGTTCTTCGGTCGAGGCACGAAGGTAGGCGCGAATGAACATGGTCCATGACTCCTTTGGTTCGATTTAAATGGTTCGCTTGAAGCGGTTCGCTTTAGGTTGCTGACTCGCACTTATCGAACCAGTATTGGGCGGTTCGACTGGGGTATACCCAAAAGATTAGTCGAGCTGCTCGAAGATGTCAACTAGTAGTCGTCATGACTAGACTGTGACTATTACTTGTGGTAACGTATGCTCAACGTAACTAACCATGAATCCATGAGCACTGAAACCTTGTTCACAACCCAGGCTGCGGCGGAGTGGCTGCATGAGGCCATCTCTGGCGAGTCACCGGACTACTGGCGGCAGGCACTTATCAACAATCGCCGCCCGGATCGTAATCCGCCCCACCGTATCCAGTTTTCGACTTTGGGACGTGCTGCGCTCTATACCCTTGAAGCCCTGAAAGGCTTTGCAGAGTTCGAGAAGTCCCGAAGGCTTGGTCGGCTCAAGCTGACAGGGCGGGCAGCCGAAACCATCCACGCCTTTGGTATTGGGCAAAGTGGTGGAAGCACCAACGGGCGAAAGTGGAGGGGGGGAAGTGCCAACCTCTCCACCGACGGCGACGGCAATGTGTTCGTTCAAGTCATCATCAACGAGCCGTTGATGGTCTTCGTGATGTCGCCGGACCAATCTGCTGAGTTCGGTAAAGAACTGGCAGAAGCGGGACGGGCGGCGAAGCGCCAACAGGGGGCCAAATGACTGCCGCCAGAATCCAGACGCTTTCGGTCAGCGAAGTCGCGTTCATTCTTCGTGCCCGTCTTGGGCCAATGCGAAATTGGACCAACTTTCTGACCGACAACCTTAGAGGCCGTCAAAGCGTTGCGGGCCTGACCCTCATGCCTTGTGGTCGGCGCCATGACGGGAAAGGACATAGGCCCATCTACGACCTTGCTGACGTGACAGCCTTTATTGAGGCGGTCAAAGTTGCTGTTCCCTCAGCAGGAAGGGTGCCAGTGCGCACAATGGCACTGCTTGTTGATAAGGCGCGGAACTGGCGGATTAACAAATTCGACGAGGGAGGTAATCCTGTTGCCGCCCTGCGGCGTTCACTGGCCATATGCGGCGCATGATATGGATGCAGCCAGCATCGGGCGGTTTCCGAACTTCCCCTTGAGTGCATTCCCGCACAAATTGGCGTGGCACTACACACCACGCTTGAACCTTGAGGGCATTATCCAAGCGGGGCGGATTTTGCCGGCAAGATACACGCCAGCCCAAAGGCGAGTCATTTATTTCACGACCAACTCCGCTAGACCGATAGATCGCCAGAATGCATACGGTAAATGGCTGAGGTTTGGCTATGAGGGCACAGACCTATTTCCAATATCCAGGCTTCGAACGCTGATACGTGCCAATCCGATTATTCCGTGTGTTGAAGAGGCTTTCTTGGAACCTCATGGCTGGCGGCTATTCAACGAAACTAAGGATTGGCTGGTTTCATTCCGGCCAATTGCGGTGGATGAATTTTCAATCATCCAGGCTACCGATAACGATGGCGAAACATGGCGAGATGTTTGGATAAACCCGAAAAGGGCGGCGGGTCTTCCGTCCTATCACTGAAAGGAAGAAGAACATGCAATACCTGACTTTGGAACAGACGGCCGATTACCTCGAAGCCGCAACAATCGAGGCCACACACGACGCCGGATACGCAATCGTTCATATCGGGCGCAACGCGGCGGACACTCGCTTCGTGCTGGTGAATGACGCGCTCGGTCAGACGGTAGTTACCGAGAGCTTGTAACGGGACTATGAGGTAAGGCAACGCTTTACCTCATGGCCTCGTCGTCAGTCACAACTGACTTACACGGTTCAGAAAACAAAACCGCCAGCAGTAAAACCACGTGGCGGCAAAAATGTCTGTCAGACGAAGTGAATTATAGCGATTACCCGATAAGCCGTAAGGCATTCAAAGTCAAAGCCTGCGTAGACTGGCTAACCATTGCCATCCGCACTTCCCGCCCTACACAGTTTCGACATTTGCAGGCCGAGTTTGAAAAGGTCGGCTGCGGAAAGCTCCACGTCGAGCCGATGGCCGAAGGGGCGGGCGGCGTGGCTGAAGCATTCATGGTCACGTTTCATGACGACCTTGCAAACGACGTGGCAGCACAGAAAGCAAAGCTCGGCGAGGTCGCCAAGAGCTATCCCATGATCGGCGAGCCGTCCATTGCCGCCATAGAAATTGCTTGCGACTTCCGGCACAAGGGGCCGGCCGCACTGCACATCAGGGACACGCTGGCGATGACGTATCGGCTTCAGGCCAGCCTATTCGCAAAAGATGCGACGAAGCCGCGCCAGTTCGACCCGGCGTTAGGAGAGAAGGGAGCGAACCGCTTCATGGATGTTGAAGGCGCACGGCTAGACCCCGGTCTTAACTTCCGAATCGGGAACAGATGGGACTCCTTGTCATGGCAGGTCTACTTCAAATGGACGGACAAGAAGCGGAACGATGATGTCGTGTATCTGCCGCAATCGAAGTGGCGGGCAAGGGTCGAGGTGACGATGCGAGGTGACGCGCTGCAAGATTACGGCCTGCTGACTCTGTCCGATCTTGAGTCGTATTCCTTCAACAGACTCACGCCCCTATTCCGCTTTCGCCGTCCAATCGACCCAGCAACCCAGGCAGCCGGCGACCCCTACAAGTTGATGGCTATTGTCGCTAACCGCCGCATCAACGACGCCACATGCGAGCGTGGTATGCATAGCTTCAACAGCTTGGGCAGGCGGGATTACAGATGGCGTAATGGACTGCGAGAAGAAAGCCGGCATATCGAGCCGGACGACGAGTTGCAGGCGGCGGTAAAGGGGGCGTTGCGCCGGCTGTCTGTCGGGTAGCTCTTGCGTAAAATATTGGGACAAAACTGACCTTGCGACGCCCCGCCAACCCGCATGGCGACTGACGAAGCCTTCAAGCTCCTATTAACTGACACAACCATGAGTTGAGATATATAGCCTCACGCCACTTTTTCAAATTGGCATCGGACTGAAGCCGCGCCACGCGCAAGAGCGAAGTCCTAGAAGAAGCGCAAAACGGCGGTGGGGAACCTTGTTTTAACTGGGGCAATTTCCGAAGACTCTTATACATCGGGTCGCCTCTCGTTATAATTGCCGCAAGTGAGTGTCCCGATTGGGACACTTTGCGATGTCCAAGCCGGCCCTCTCGGCATGTTTAATCAACAGGTTAGATGGTTGCTGGTGGTGATACGGGTGACTCTGCCCATCACCACCACTCCCTTTTCTCCCCCAGCAATTCCCGTCCCGCGTGGCACGCAAAGTATTCATCAAGACCTTCGGCTGCCAGATGAACGAGTACGACTCGGCCAAGATGGCGGACGTGCTCGGCGGCGAGGCCTTCGAGACCACCGACCGGCCTGAAGAGGCCGACGTCATCCTGTTCAACACCTGCTCGATACGCGAGAAGGCGCAGGAGAAGGTGTTCACCGATCTGGGCATGGTCAAGCACCTGAAGCAGGCGAACCCCGACCTGATTATCGGCGTCGGCGGCTGCGTGGCCAGCCAGGAAGGCGCCGCCATCGTCCAGCGCGCCCCCTACGTCGACCTGGTGTTCGGACCCCAGACCCTGCACCGCCTGCCGGCCATGCTCGCCAAGCGGCGCCAGAGCGGGCGCGCCCAGGTGGACATCGAGTTTCCCGAGATCGAGAAATTCGACCATCTGCCGCCGGCGCGGGTCGAAGGGCCGTCCGCCTTCGTCTCGATCATGGAGGGCTGCAGCAAGTACTGTACCTATTGCGTGGTCCCGTTCACCCGCGGCGAGGAAGTTTCCCGGCCGCTCGCCGACGTCCTCGCCGAGGTGGCCCACCTGGCCGGCGGGGGGGTGAAGGAGATCACCCTGCTGGGCCAGAACGTCAACGCCTACCTGGGCGAGATGCCCGATGGCGACACCGCCGACTTCGCACTCCTGATCGAGCTGGTGGCCGAGATCCCGGGCGTCGAGCGCATCCGCTACACGACGTCGCACCCGCGCGAATTCAGCCAGCGCCTGATCGACACCTACGCCAGGGTGCCCAAGCTGGTCTCCCACTTGCACCTGCCCGTGCAGTCGGGCTCCGACCGCGTCCTGGCCGCCATGAAGCGCGGCTACACCGTACTGGAGTACAAGAGCATCATCCGCAAGGTGCGCGCCGTGCGCCCGGACATCGCCATCGCCACCGACTTCATCGTCGGTTTCCCGGGCGAGACCGAGGACGATTTCGAGGCCACCATGCGGCTGCTCGAGGAGGTCAACTACGACCACTCGTTCAGCTTCGTGTACAGCCCGCGTCCCGGCACGCCGGCCGCCGGCATGGCGGACGACACTCCGCAGGCGGTCAAGCTGGCCCGCCTGCACCGCCTCCAGGCGCAGCTCGACCGCCAGGTGAAGGCCTACAGCGAGGCCATGGTCGGCACGGTGCAGCGGGTCCTGGTCGAAGGGCCGTCCAAGAAGGACGCCAACGAGCTGATGGGCCGCACCGAGAACAACCGGGTGGTCAACTTCGCCGGCGACGCGCGCCTGATCGGCCACTTCGTCGACGTCACGATCACCAAGGCCCTGCCCAACAGCCTGCGCGGCGAAGTGCTAACCTCAGAACACTGAGTCAGCCAGCCACCCCGATGCAAATCACCTTTCCGGACGCCGACAACCACCGTCTGGCCAACCTGTGCGGCGTACTGGACGAAAACCTGCGCCAGATCGAGACCGCACTGAACGTCAACATCGCCCGCCGCGGCGAGGTCTTCAACGTCACCGGGCCGGACCGCCAGGTCGAACAGGCCGAACGCCTGCTGCGCGACTTCTATCAGCGTGCCCGCCGGGCACTCGACATCGACGACATCCAGCTGGCCTTGGTCGAGGTGACCCACAAGCCGGTCGCCGAGGCCGGCCCGGAGTCAGACATGCCGGTGCTGATGACCCGGCGCACCGGCCTGCATGGCCGCACCGCGCGGCAGAACCAGTACATCCGGCAGATCCAGGAACACGACATCACCTTCGGTATCGGCCCGGCCGGCACCGGCAAGACCTACCTGGCCGTGGCCGGTGCGGTCGACGCCCTGGAGCGCGACCTGGTCAAGCGCATCGTCCTGGTGCGCCCGGCGGTGGAGGCGGGCGAGCGGCTCGGCTTCCTGCCCGGCGACCTGATCCAGAAGGTCGACCCCTACCTGCGCCCGCTCTACGACGCCTTGTACGACCTCATGGGCTTCGACAAGGCGACGCGCCAGTTCGAGAAGGCGGTCATCGAGATCGCGCCCCTGGCCTTCATGCGCGGGCGCACCCTCAACCATGCCTTCATCATCCTGGACGAGGCCCAGAACACCACGCCCGAGCAGATGAAGATGTTCCTGACCCGGATCGGCTTCGGCTCCAAGGCCGTGGTGACCGGCGACGTCACCCAGATCGACCTGGCCCGGGGCCAGCAGAGCGGCCTCATCGAGGCGCGCCTGGTCCTCAAGGAGGTGCGCGGCATCGCCTTCACCGAATTCCAGAACGACGACGTGGTGCGCCACCCGCTGGTGGCTCGCATCATCGACGCCTACGACGCCTATGGCAAACGCGCCGAAGCTTGACCTGACCGTCCAGTACGCCATGGCCAAGGACGGCCTGCCGGGCCGCGCCCAGTTCCGCGCGTGGGCCAGGGCGGCGCTCCAGCACGACGTCGTCGCCACCCTGCGCATCGTCGACGCCGACGAGGGCCGGGCGCTCAACCGCGACTACCGCGGCAAGGACTACGCCACCAACGTGCTGACCTTCGAATACGGCCCGGACGCGAGCCTGGCCGGCGCCCCGTTGGCCGGCGACGTGGTCGTCTGCGCGCCGGTGGTGGTGCGCGAGGCCGCCGAGCAGGGCAAGGACCCGCTGGCCCACTACGCGCACCTGACCGTGCACGGCATGCTGCACCTGCAGGGCTACGACCACGAGACCGACGCCGAGGCCGCTGTCATGGAGGCGTTGGAAAGTTTTGTTATGATGCGCATGGGCTTTCCCGATCCATATCAATACCATGAGTGACGACAGTAACCCGCGACCTAGTCTGATAGAACGCATCACCGCCTGGCTCTCTCCCGAGCCGGATAACCGCGAGGAACTGCTCGACCTCCTGCACGCCGCCTACGACAAGAACCTGCTCGATGCCGACGCCCTGTCGATGATCGAGGGGGTCATGCAGGTGTCCGAGATGCAGGTGCGCGAGATCATGCTGCCGCGTGCCCAGATGGACGTGGTCGACGTCAACGATCCCCACGACGACATCCTGCGTTTCGTCCTCGAGACCGCCCACTCCCGTTTCCCGGCCGTCGACGGCGACCGCGACAACGTGGTCGGCATCCTGCTCGCCAAGGACCTGCTGCGCCTGTACGCGGAGGAGGACGTCAACCTGCGCGAGATGCTGCGCCCGGCCGTGTTCGTGCCGGAGTCCAAACGCCTCAACATCCTCCTGCGCGAATTCCGTTCCTCGCGCAACCACATCGCCATCGTCGTCGACGAATACGGCGGCGCGGCCGGCCTGGTCACCATCGAGGATGTCCTCGAGCAGATCGTCGGCGACATCGAGGACGAATACGACTACGACGAGGACGAAGACAACATCCTCCAGGAGACCGACCACAGCTGGCGGGTCAAGGCACAGACCGAGATCGCCGACTTCAACGAGATCGTC
The DNA here is from genome assembly GCF_004337445.1 of Parasulfuritortus cantonensis. GTDB lineage: Bacteria > Pseudomonadota > Gammaproteobacteria > Burkholderiales > Thiobacillaceae > Parasulfuritortus > Parasulfuritortus cantonensis. The sequence continues at coordinate 166,510 of NZ_SJZB01000042.1, forward strand.
GGCGCCGACTTCCCCGACGACGAGTTCGACACCGTCGGCGGCCTCGTGGTCAACGCCTTCGGACGCATGCCAAAGCGGGGCGAATGCGTCGATACCGGGGGATTCCACTTCCGGGTCACGCGCGCCGACAGCCGCCGCCTGCACACCGTCGTGGTCCAGCGTCAGGCGCTGCCCGAGGCCGCCTGATCACCGTTTTCGCCGGGCACCCTTGTAAAACGCCGGAGTGACCATTAACTTACCGGCTTCGCCAACTGATGCCTTGAATCCCATGTTGTCCGACTGGAACGAATTCCTGCGTGGCCAGACGCTCGGCGGTGCCGCCGTCGACCCGGCCGCCGCCCGTGCCGAGCTGGTGCTCGCCGACCTATCCCATTGGGGCCTGATCGCCTTCGCCGGCGACGAGGCGCAAACCTTCCTGCACAGCCAGGTGACCAACGACCTGCGCGGCCTCGGGCCCGAGCGGGCCGTGTTCGCCGGCTACTGCTCGGCCAAAGGCCGCATGCTGGCCAATTTCCTCGTCTTCAAGCGCGACGGCGACATCCTGGTCATGCTGCCCGAGACCCTCCGGGAGGCCGTGCGCAAGCGCCTCGCCATGTTCATCCTGCGCAGCAAGGTGACGGCGCGCGACGCCAACGGCGACTGGGTGCGCCTGGGTCTGTCCGGGCCGGGTGCCGGTGCCCTGCTGGCCGACGCCCTGGCGACCGCGCCCGGGCCCGGAATCATGGCCATGGCCCATACCGAGGCCGCCTTCGCCATCCGCCTGGGCGACGAACGCTTCGACATCTTCGTCCGGCCCGGGCAGGCGCCGGACCTGTGGCGCGCCTTGGCGGCGCGGGCCCGCGCGGTCGCCGCCCCGGTGTGGGACTGGCTGATGGTCGACGCCGGCATCCCGGCGGTCGTGCCGGCCACCCAGGACCAATTCGTGCCGCAGATGGCCAACATGATCGAGCTGGGCGGCGTGAGCTTCCAGAAGGGCTGCTACCCGGGCCAGGAGATCGTCGCCCGCAGCCAGTACCTGGGTACCCAGAAGCGCCGTCTCTACCTGGCCCACGTCGAGTCCGAGGTGCAGCCGGGCGAGCCGGTCTACAGCCCGGCCGGCGGTGACCAGCCGGTCGGCCAGGTCGCCAATGCGGCGGCCGCCCCGGGCGGCGGCTACGATGTCCTGGCGGTCCTGCAGATCAGCGCCTACGAGTCGGGCGCGGTGCATCTGGGCAAGGAGGGCGGCCCCGCGCTGGCCTTCCGTCCACTCGCCTACATGGGGTGAGGCGTGGCCAAGGCGGGCGAACGCAAGCTCCAGATACTGCAGACCCTGGCGGAGATGCTCGAGGCGCCGCAGGCGGAAAAGATCACCACCGCCGCGCTGGCGGCGCGCCTGGGCGTGTCCGAGGCGGCCCTGTACCGCCACTTCGCCAGCAAGGCGCAGATGTATGAGGGCCTGATCGAGTTCATCGAGACGACGCTGTTCGGCCTGATCAACCGCATCGGCGCCGACGAGGCGGCGGGTGCCGAGTCGGTACTGGCCATGGCCAAGGTGCTGCTGGCCTTCGCGGAGAAGAACCGCGGCATGTGCCGGGTCCTGACCGGCGAGGTCTTGGTGAACGAGAACCCGCGCCTGCAGGCGCGGGTGAATCAACTGCTCGACCGTATCGAGGTCAGCCTCAAGCAAGCCGTGCGGATCGCCGCCGGGCGCGGTGGCCTGGCCGCGGACCTGGATGCCGGTGCCGCCGCCAACCTGGTCCTGGCCTGGGTCCAGGGGCGCTGGCAGCAATTCGTGAAGAGCGGTTTCGCGCGGGTGCCGACCGAGCAGCTGGTCGCCCAGTGGGGTTTGCTGGCGCGCGCCTTCAGCGCGAGCACACCGGGCAGCCCGGGTCCTTCTTCAGCCTGATCGCCCGCCATTCGGCGGCCAGGGCGTCATACAGCAGCAGGCGGCCGGACAGGCTGGTGCCGATGCCCATCAGCAGTTTCAGCGCCTCCGCCGCCTGCATGGCGCCGATGATCCCGACCAGCGGGGCGAAGACGCCGAATTCGGCACAGCGCATCTCGGCATCGCGGGCGTTCTCGGGAAACAGGCAGGCGTAGCAGGGGGCCTCCGGCCGGCGCAGGTCGAAAGCGCTGACCTGGCCGTCGAAACGCACCGCGGCACCCGATACCAGGGGCTTGGCGTGTGCCACGCAGGCGCGGTTGACGGCATGCCGGGTGGCGAAGTTGTCGGAGCAATCGAGCACCAGGTCGGCCTCGGCCACGCGGGCGCCGAGGGCATCGCCGGCCAGTCGCTCGGGCAGCGCGGCGATCTCGATGTCGGGGTTCATGGCGGCCATGCGGCGGGCCGCCGATGCCGCCTTGTTTTCGCCCAGGCTGGCCATGTCGTGGGCGATCTGGCGTTGCAGGTTGGTGAGATCCACGGCGTCGTGGTCAGCGAGGCTGATGTGGCCGACGCCGGCGGCGGCGAGGTAGAGCGCCACCGGCGAACCCAGGCCGCCGGCGCCGACGATCAGGACGCGGGCAGCGGCCAGGCGGGCCTGGCCGTCGATGCCGATCTGTTCGAGCAGCAGGTGGCGGGAATAGCGCAGCAGCTGGCTATCGTCCATCCCCGCCCCAGCCGGTTCAGCGATCCCGGAGCAGGTACAGCCCCTTGAGCAGGATCAGCGCCTGGTTGAACTGGTAGTCCTTGGTCGAGACGATCTCGGTCGGATCCACCTCGGGCTTGCTGTCGTCGTCCTTCTCGCCCGGCGCCTTCGCGGGCGACGCAGCCGGCTTGGCCTTCTTCTTCGCCGCGGCGTCTTCGTCGCCGTTGGTCAGGTGGTGCTCCAGATCGGCTTCCCGGATGTCCATGCGCGGGGCATCGCCCTGGGTCACCGTGGCTTCCTCGACGACGATGTCGGGGGTGATGCCCTTGGCCTGGATGGAGCGGCCGCTCGGGGTGTAGTAGCGGGCCGTGGTGAGCTTGATCGCGGTACCGTTGGCGAGCGGCAGGATGGTCTGTACGGAGCCCTTGCCGAAGCTCTGGGTGCCGACGATGAGGGCGCGCTTGTGGTCCTGCAGGGCGCCGGAGACGATCTCCGAAGCGGAGGCCGAACCGCCGTTCACCAGGACGACCATGGGCACGTCCTTGACCCAGGCCGGCAGACCCTTCAGGTAGTCCGCTTCGCCGTGGCGCAGGTAGTTCTCGCGGTTGTTGGTGAGATGCATCTTGGCGTCCTCGGTGCGGCCGTCGGTGTAGACCACCAGTTCGCCCGGCTTGAGGAAGGCGCCGGCGACGCCGACCGCGGTGTTGAGCAGGCCGCCCGGGTCGTTGCGCAGGTCGAGCACCAGGCCCTTCAGGGGGCCCTTGTTGGTGGTTTCCATGTCCTTCAGGGCGGCGGCCAGGTTCTCGCCGGTCCGTTCCTGGAACTGGGTGATGCGGACGTAACCGTAACCCGGTTCGGCGAGCTTGTACTTGACGCTCTTGATCTTGATGACGGCGCGCGTCAGGGTGGTGACGACCGGCTTGGCCTCGCCCTTGCGGATGATGGTCAGGGTGATGTCGGTGCCCGGCTTGCCGCGCATGCGCTTGACCGCGTCGTTCAGGGTCATGCCCTTCACCGGCGTGTCGTCCAGCTTGATGACGAGGTCGCCACTCTTCAGGCCGGCCTTGTAGGCGGGGGTGTCCTCGATCGGCGACACCACCTTGACGAAGCCGTCTTCCATGCCGACCTCGATGCCGAGGCCGCCGAACTCACCCTGGGTGCCTTCCTGCATCTCCTTGAAGGCGGCGCTGTCGAGATAGGCGGAGTGCGGGTCGAGGCCGGACAGCATGCCGTTGATCGCCTCGGTGATCAGCTTCTTGTCCTCGACCGGCTCGACGTAGTCGCTCTTGATCTTGCCGAATATTTCGGCAAAGGCGCGCAGGTCCTCGATCGGTAGTGGCTGGGGTTCGCGCTCGGCGACGGCGGAGTAATTCAGGGTCAGGGCCACGCCGATAGCCGCACCGAGGCCGATGAGGCCGAGTTGCTTGTATTTGCCGATCATAAACGCTGTCTCTGCTTGCTCTCACTTGACCCAGGATAATGGGTCGAACGGTTGGCCCTGGCGGCGCAACTCGAAATAAAGTCCGGGATCCTCGTGACCGCCCGTATTGCCCGTCGCGGCGACGATATCGCCGGCCCGGACGCTGTCACCCGCCTGTTTATACAGACTTTCATTATTACTGTACAGGCTGAGGTAACCCTCGCCGTGGTCGATGATCAGCAGGTTGCCGAAGCCCCGCAGCCAGTCCGAAAAGACGACGTCGCCGTTGCCCACCGCGCGCACCGGCTGGCCGCTCCGGGTCTTGATGAAGAGGCCCTTCCAGGCCGGTCCGCCGCCGCTCCGGGCCTGGCCGAACTTGGCGACGATCTCGCCGACCGTGGGCAGGGCCAGTTTGCCGCGCAGGCCGGAGAACTTGTAACCCGCCAGGGAGGCATCCGCGACCCGCTCGACGCGCTCCCCTTTGCCGGCCGGCTTGTTGGCGCGCCGCTCGCGCTCGAGGGCGGCCTGTCGCGCCTTGCGTTCCTCGGCCAGACGGCGCAGCCGCTCGATCAGGCGGGTCAAGCGCTGTTGGTCGCGCACCAGGCTGTCGATCTGGCGGCGCTGCTGGCGGATTTGGCTCGACAGCTTGTCATAGACCCCCTGGCGGGCCTGGCGCTCGTCGTTGAGTTGCTGGTGGCGGGCGCGCTGCGCCTGCTCGACAGAGTTCAGTTCCTGCTGGCGCTGCCGGGTCTTGTCCTCGATGGCGGCCAACTCGGCCAGGCTGGCGCGGTGACGTTCCACGAGATCGGCACGGGCACGGCCGATGTAGGCGTAATAGCCGAGGTCGCGCTGGACCGCGCCCGGGTCGCGGCCGGACAGCAGCAGGCGGGCGGTATCCAGGTCACCAGCCCGGTAACGTTGCCGGATCAGCTCGGCGAGCTGGCGTTCCTGCTCGCGCAGATCGGCCGCCACGCTGTCGCGTTGCTGGCCGAGCTGGGTCAGGGTACTGCCGATTCGGCGCTCGTCGCGCTGCAGGTCGGTCAGCAGGCGGGTCACCTCGGAAATGCGCTTCTCCGAATCGCGCAGTCCGTCGGCCGCCTCCTTGCGGTCCTCGGAGGCCTGCTCGACCTCCTCGCGCAACTGCGCGATGCGCCCGCGCAGATCGTCCAGTTCCTGTTGCTTGTTGTCGTCGGCCGCCCCGGCGGGGGCGCCGAACAGGAGCAGGAACAGCAGGGCGATCAGGCGCCGCACAACTCGCGTCAGACGTCGAAATCGACCAGCGGATGCCCGGTCATCTCGCGCGGTTGCGGCAGCTCCATCATCTTCAACAAGGTCGGCGCGATGTCTTCCAGGGCGCCGGTGTCGGCCAGCTTGGCCGGCCGGCCGATGTACAGGAAGGGCACGACATTGGTGGTGTGTGCCGTGTGCGGCTGGTGGTTTTCCTCGTCGACCATGCATTCGGCGTTGCCGTGGTCGGCCGAGATCAGCACCTCGCCACCGATTTCCAGCATGGCCGGGACGACCCGGCCGAGGCAGACGTCGACCGCTTCGATGGCGCGGCGGGCCGCCTCGTACTTGCCGGTGTGGCCGACCATGTCGGCGTTGGCGTAGTTGCAGATGATGGCGTCGTACTTGCGGCTCTTGATCGCCTCGACCAGCTTGTCGGTGACCTCGTAGGCACTCATCTCCGGCTGCTCGTCGTAGTGCGCGACCGGCGGCGATTTCACCAGGATGCGGTCCTCGCCCGGATAGACGGTCTCTTCGCCACCGTTGAAGAAATAGGTGACGTGCGGGTATTTCTCGGTTTCGGCGATGCGCAACTGGTGCAGACCCAGGCTGGCGATGTATTCGCCGAAGCCGTTGCGGATGCGCTCTGGCGGGAAGGCCACCGGGACGTCGAACTCGTCGCTGTAGTGGGTCAGGGTGCAGTAGACCGACAGCTTGGGCACGTACTTGCGCTCGAAGCCGTCGAAGTCGGGCTGCAGGAAGGCCTTGGTGAGCTGCCGGGCACGGTCGGAGCGGAAGTTCATGAACACCACCGCGTCGCCGTCGTGCATGCGGGGCGCCTCTTCGCCATCCGCCGCGATGACGGTCGGCTTGACGAATTCGTCGGTCTCGCCGCGCGCATAGGCCATCTCCAGGCCGGCCATGGCGGTCGGCGCCCGGAACTCGGCCTCGCCCAGGGCGATCATGTCGTAGGCGACCTGGACCCGCGGCCAGCGCTTGTCGCGGTCCATGCCGTAATAGCGACCGCTGACGGTGGCGATGCGGCCCTTGCCGAGGCTGTCGATCTTGTCCTGCAGGCGCTTGATGTAGATGTCGGCGCACTTGGGCGGCGTATCGCGGCCGTCCAGGAAGGCATGCACCATGATCTTGTCGATGCCGCCGCGCACCGCCATCTCGATCATGGCGTGGATGTGCCCCTCATGGCTGTGCACGCCGCCGTCGGACAGCAGGCCGAAGATGTGGAGCGCGGAATTGTTCGCCTTCACCTTCTTGATGACGTCGAGGAGGACGTAGTTCTCGTAGAAATGTCCCGCCCGGATGGCGCGGTCGATACGCGTGTATTCCTGATACACCACCCGGCCGGCCCCGATGTTCAGGTGGCCGACCTCGGAATTGCCCATCTGGCCGCTCGGCAGTCCCACCGCGGCCTCGGAGGCATGGATCAGGGTGTGCGGATAGGTTTGCCAGTAGTGGTCGAAATTCGGCTTGTGGGCGGCGGCGATGGCGTTGTTCGCTACGACTTCGCTGTAGCCGAAGCCATCAAGGATGACCAGCAGGACGGGGCGGGCAGTAGAGGGCATTAGAAGATTTTATCGTAGATGAGAATACGTGACGCTGAGTATTTTAGTATATTTGAATAAGTACTTTAGCCATCGCTTATCTACCAAGCCCGTTCGGGAGCTAACGGAGTAAATAAATTATGACTATGGAGTCCATGACGGAACTCATCGAGAAGGACGAACATATCGAGCAGGCGTCCCGCGCGCTTAAGGCGATGTCGCATCCTCTGCGTTTGAAGATACTTTGCGTGTTGGGCGATAACGAGGTCAGCGTGCAGGACATCGTCGACAACGTCGGCACCTCGCAAAGCAACATTTCCCAACATCTGGCCATTCTCCGCGACAAAGGCGTGCTGCGTACCCGCAAGGACGCCAACCGGGTCTTCTACCGGGTGGCGGACACCCGTACGCTCCAACTCATCAGCATGATGCGCGATGTGTTTTGCGGTTTCACCAAATAATAGCTTAGCTTGCATTACTTATGGCTAGGCTTATCTTTACATAAGATTATTTAATGTTTAATATTAGAGCACGCTAATATTCCTGGCCTTGCCCGACGGTCGGCCAGGTTGTCGACATCGAGCAAGGAGTTTGAACATCATGACGTCGCATCGCATGCGCCCGGCCCTGCTGGCCGTGGCGCTCGCCCTGGCAGGCACGGGTGCCTGGGCGGAGACGCTGGATTTCCGGCAATGCGTCACCCAGGCCCTGGCACAGAACCCCGACATGGCTGTCGCCCAGGCCCAGATCAAGCAGGCCGAGGCCGCGGTGCGCGAGGCCAAGGGCAACCGCCTGCCCCGGGTCAATCTGTCCCTGACCGCCACCAACACCAACGATGCGCTCAACGCCTTCGGCCTCAAGCTGAGCCAGCGCAACGCCACCTTCAACGACTTCGGCGCCGGTGACTTCCTGAACGCGATGAATACCGGTACCGATCCGCTGCCCATCGCGCCGGACAAGCTCAACCATCCGTCGCCGGTGACCAACGTCAATTCGCGCATCGAGGTGCTCATCCCGGTCTACAACGGCGGCATGGTCACCCAGTACGTCAAGCAGGCCCAGGCCTATGTCCGGGCCGCCCAGGCCGGCGATGCCATGGCGCGCCAGCAGCTCACCAAGAATGTCCTCATGGCCTACCAGGCCGTACATGCCGCGCGCGCCTACGTCGAAGTCGCCAAGGAAGGAGTTGCGGCCGCCGAGGAATACGTGCGCATCACCGACCGCCTGCACCAGCAGGGCATGGCGGTGAAGAGCGACCTGCTCTCGGCCCAGGTCAACCTGGAGGACGTCAAATTGCGCCAGACCGAGGCCGCCAACGCCGAGGCCATGGCGCTCGACCAGCTGCACCTGCTGCTCGGCCGGCCGCTCACGGACGCGCTCGACGTCGCCGAGCCGGTCATGCCCGGCCTGCTCGCCGGCGACGTCCAGAGCCTGCGAGCCCAGGCCCTGGAGAACCATTTCGGCCTGCGTGCCCTGCAGGCCCAGACCGAGGCGGCGACCGCGTCGGTGGAGGCCAACCGTGCCGCCAAGCAGCCGCAGCTCAACGTCATGCTGCGCCAGGACTGGAACAGCGAGACCGTCGGCCTCGACGCCGCTTCCTACACGGTGGCCGGCGTGCTGTCCTGGACTGCATTCGACGGCGGCGCCTCGCAGGCGGCGGTCGACCGCGCCGAGCAGGTGCGCGCCGAGCGCGCCGCGAAGCTGCGCCAGGCGGGCGACGGGATCGCCTACCAGGTCGGCGAAGCGCGCCGCCGCGCCATCGAAGCCGAGGACAAGGCCACGGCCCGGGCCCTGGCGGTCGATCAGGCGCGCGAGGCGCAGCGCCTGGTCAAGAAACGTTATGAAAACGGCATGGGCACCCTGATCGAGTTGCTGTCCGCCCAGGCGCAGCTGGACAAGGCGCGCGCCGACCTGGTGTCGGCCCGCTACGATCAGGCCGTGCAGCGTGCCGAGCTGAAACTGGCTGTGGGCGTGCTCGACGCCGAACAATTGTGAGGGAAGAACCGATGAACAAGCTGCACCCCCTGGTATTCGCGCTGGCACTGACCGTGGCCGGCTGCGGTGGCCATGACAAGAGCGCCGCCGAGCCGGCCCACAACACCGTCAAGGCCAGCGTGATCACCCTGCAACCGGTCGACGCCGACGTCATGAGCGCCATGCCCGGCACCGTCGTGGCGCTGGAATCCGTCAAGGTGGCGTCCCGCTTGATGGGCTACATCAAGAACATCGCCGTGGCCGAGGGCCAGCCGGTCAAGGCCGGCGAGCGCCTGTTCACCATCGACCCGCTCGACATCGAGGGCGGCGTCGCCCAGGCCCGCCTGGGCCTGGACCAGGCCGAAAAGGCCATGCAGGATGCCAAGGCCGACTACGAGCGCTTCGACGCCCTCTACAAGGACGAGGTGGTGACTCGCCAGCAGTACGAGAAGATGAAGCTCAACTATGAGATCGCCACGGCCCGCGCCGGCCAGGCCAAGGCCGGGCTGAACACCGCCCAGGGCCAGATGAAGTACGCCGTGGTGGGTTCGCCGATCAACGGCGTGGTGACCCAGAAGCTGGCCAACGAGGGCGACATCGCCGCGCCCGGCTATCCCGTCCTGCTGGTCGAGAACCAGTCCCGCCTGCAGGTCCAGACCACGGTGCCGGAAGCGATCTATGCCGGCCTCAAGGTCGGTGCGCCGATCCGCGTCGAGGTCGACGGCATGGCCGAGCCGCTCGAGGGCAAGCTCGCCCGCCTGTCGCCGGCCGCCGATCCGATGACCCACACACATCTGGTCAAGATCGACGTCGCCGCCCCGGGCCTGCGCAGCGGCGCCTTCGCGCGCGTGCTGTTCGCCACCGGTCGCCAAAGCGTGCTGCGCGTGCCGCACGAGGCCGTCCTCAACCGTGCCGGCATCACCGGCGTGTTCGTCGTCGATGCCAAGGGCGTGGCGCAGTACCGCATGGTCCGCACCGGCCGTGAGGAAGCCGGCCAGGTCGAGATCCTGTCGGGATTGTCGGCCGGCGAGCGGGTCGTGACCGGCAACGGGGCCGCGGTCAACAACGGCGACACGGTGCAGGGTTAAGCCATGAGCGAAGCTCGACACGACAGCCCGATGAACATCGCGGGCAAGCTGGCGAAGGCCTTCCTGACCTCGAAGCTGACCCTGCTGACGATCATCGCGGTGACCCTGACCGGGGTCCTGGCCCTGCTGGTGACGCCGCGCGAGTACAACCCGCAGATCGTCGTCCCGGCCGCCAACATCATCGTCGCCAAGCCGGGCGCCAACACGGTGGAGGTGGAGAACCTCATCGTCAAGCCGCTCGAGGCGATCCTGAACGCCCAGTCGGGGGTGGACCACACCTTCGGCTACGCGACCAACGACTTCGGCGTCGTCACCGTCCAGTTCAAGGTCGGCCAGAACCAGGAGCAAAGCCTGGTCAAGCTGTACAACCAGCTGATGCAGAACATGGACCGCATCCCTCCGGGTGCCATGCAGCCCATGGTCAAGCCGATCAACGTCGACGACGTGCCGATCATGACCCTGACGCTGTCGTCCGCGCAGTACGACGACTACCACATGCGCGAGGTCGCCCAGCGCGTGCTCGAACAGTTGCGCAACGTACCCGGCGTCTCCTTCACCCAGATCGTCGGTGGCCGTGCCCACGCCGTCAACGTCTGGCTCGATGCCCAGCGCCTGGACGCCGCCGGCCTGACCCTGGACCAGGTCGACCAGATGCTGCGCGGCAGCAACGTCTCCGCGCCGCTCGGCGAACTGGTGCAGGACAACCGGGCCCGGCCCCTGCGCCTGTCTGGCTTCCTGGGTTCGGCCGAGGCGGTCGGCAAGATCGTCGTCGGCGTCTCCCAGACGGGCCGGCCGGTCTACCTGAAGGACGTCGCCCGTATCGAGGACGGCGCCGCCGAGATCGAGGAGGCCACCCGCTTCGCCTACGGCCCGGCCTCGGGCAAGGTGGCCGGTGCCGAGAACCCGGCCGTCACCCTGGCCATCGCCAAGAAGGCCGGCACCAACGCCGTGGTGGTCGCCAATGCGGTCCTGGCCAAGCTGGACGAACTCAAGCAGCAGGCCATCCCGGCCGGCATCGAGGTCGCGGTGACCCGCAACGACGGCGCCAAGGCCAACGAGGCGGTCAACGAGCTGGTTTCCCACCTCGGCATCGCCATCGGCTCCGTGGTGGTCATCCTGGTGATCTTCCTGGGCTGGCGCGAGGCCGGCATCGTCACCCTGACCGTGCCGCTGATCCTGTTCGTGGTCCTGGCGGTCGGCCTGGCGTTCGGCCAGACCATCAACCGGATCACCCTGTTCGCGCTCATCCTGTCGCTCGGCCTGCTGGTCGACGCGGCCATCGTGGTGATCGAGAACATCCACCGCCACCTGCACCACGGTACCGGCGACAAGAGCTTCGGCGAGGTGCTGATCGAGGCCACCAACGAGATCGGCAACCCCACCAACGTCGCCACCATCGCGGTGATCCTGGCCTTCATCCCGATGGCCTTCGTGACCGGCATGATGGGCCCGTTCATGGCGCCCATCCCGTTCAACGTCCCGGTGGCCATGATCGCCTCCATCGTCATCGCCTACATGGTGGTGCCCTGGGCCTCCAACCTGTGGCTGCGCGGCAAGGCCACCCAGCAGGCCCTGGCCGCCAAGCCGCCGCTCGAGGACGCCCACGCCTCCAGCCAGGACCCGTTGCATCGCGCCTACGTCGCGGTCATCAAGCCGCTCATCGCCTCGCGTCCGAAACGCAACCTGACCTTCCTGGTGGTCCTCGGGCTGCTCATCGGCGCCATGCTGATGCCGGCCTGGCAGTTCGTGCGCCCCTCGGGCATGAACGGCCCGTTGTCGATGTTCGGCGTCGAGTTGAAGATGCTGCCGAACGACAACACCAACACCATGCTGGTGCAGGTGGACATGCCGGCGGGCACCGCCCTGGCGGGTACCGACCAGGTCGCCCGCGAGGTCGGCCGCATCCTCGCCGCCTACCCGCACGTGACCGACTACCAGACCTTCCTGGGTCTCACGGCGCCGATCGACTTCGCCGCCCTGGTGCGCGGCGACATGATCAAGCGCGGCCAGAACCTGGCCCAGATCCGGGTCAACCTGGTCGGCAAGCACGCCCGCAGCGAGAGCTCGCATGCCATCGCCGACGTCCTGAACCAGCAGTTCATGGCCGTGCGCCAGCGTCACCCGACGGCCAAGATCAAGCTTTACGAGACGCCGCCCGGCCCGCCGGTGCAGGCCCAGATCCTGGCCGAGCTGTACGGTCCCGACTACGGCAAGCTGCGCGCTGCCGCCGCGCTGGTCAACAAGGACTTCCAGGACATCTACGGCATGATCAACGCCGACGACTCGGTGACCGCCAACGCCGAGGGCTACCACGTCCACGTCGACACCGAGAAGGCGCTGCTGTCCGGCGTCGCCCCCGGCCAGGTCGCCCAACTGCTGCGCAACTACGTGTCCGGCTTCGCCATCGGCACCCTGCACACCGACGACGCCCGCGAGCCGGTCGACATCACGGTGCGCCTGCCGCGCGAGTTGCGCGCCACGCCGGAGACCCTGCTCTCGCTGCGGGTGAGCAACCCGCACGGCATGCAGGTGCCGCTGTCGGCCATCGCCACGGTCGAGAAGGTCACCGAGGCCAAGCCGATCTACGACCGCGACCAGCATCCCATGGTCATGGTCGGCGGCGAGCTGCTCAAGTCGAGCCCGGTCTACGCCGTGCTGTCCCTGGACAAGCTGCTCGACGGCCAGAAGCTCGACCTCGGCGACGGCAAGGGTTCGGTCACCTTCAGCACCGGCAACCTCGGCTTCGTCCAGGCCAGCCCGAAGGACGTCGTCGACTACACCCTGCTCTGGGGCGGCGAGATGCGCCTGACCCTGGACGTGTTCCGCGACCTCGGCTCCGCCTTCATGGTCGCCATCGTCCTGATCTACCTGGTGCTGGTGGGCTACTACAAGTCCTTCGTCCTGCCCCTCGTGGTCATGGGCGCGATCCCGCTCACCCTGGTCGGCGTCTTCCCGGGCCACTGGGCGACCGGCCAGGCCTTCACCGCCACCTCCATGATCGGCGTCATCGCCCTGGCCGGCATCGTGGTGCGCAATTCCCTGCTCCTGATCGACTTCATCCTCGACTACCGCAAGCAGGGCTACGGTCTGGAGGAAGCGGTGATCGAGGCCGGCGCGGTCCGTTTCCGGCCGATCCTGCTCACCGCCCTGGCGATCATCCTCGGCTCCGCCATCATGATCACCGACCCCGTGTTCGGCGGTCTCGCGGTCAGCCTGATCTTCGGCACCTTCGCCTCCACCCTGCTCACCCTGGTGGTGATCCCGCTGCTCTATTATCTCTGGCAGCGGCGTCTGCAAACCGCCTGAGCGACCATTGAAAGGAACCCTCCGATGACTACCGAACGTGCCCTCCGTGTCCTGGCCGGCGTCATGATCCTGGTATCCCTGGGCCTGGCCCAGGCCTTCGGCCAGATCGACATCACCCAGATGTCCTGGCTCTGGTTCACCGCCTTCATCGGCCTCAACCTCCTGCAGTCCGGCTTCACCGGCTTCTGCCCGCCCGAGTCGCTGCTCAAGAAGATGGGCTTCAAGTCGGGCGGTGACGGTGCCTGCGGTTAAGGCCGGGGCGCGGTAAGCGGGTAGGCTTGGGTTAGAATTCGCACCCTCAGGAAACGCACCGAGGTATCCGATGGATTTCGTCGTACAAAACATCTGGCTGATCATGCTGACCGCCGTGTCCGGCTTCATGCTGTTCGGCAGCGGCCTCATGGGCCGGCTGTCCGGCATCAAGCAGGTCGGGCCGCAGGAAGCGGTCATGCTGTTCAACCACCAGGACGCCCTGGTCCTCGACGTGCGCGAGCCGTCCGAGTTCAAGGACGGCCACATCACCAAGGCCAAGCTGGTGCCGCTCGGCCAGCTCAGGAACCAGCTCGGCAGCCTGGAAAAGTACAAGGACAAGCCCGTCGTGGTGGTCTGCCGTACCGGCAGCCGGTCCAGCCACGCCTGCGGCATCCTGCGCAAGGCCGGCTTCGAGAACGTCAGCAACCTGGCGGGCGGCATCATGGCCTGGGAACAGGCCGGCCTGCCCAAGGAAAAGTGAGAGGAAGCGCACCATGCCCCACGTGAAGATGTACTGCACCGCCGTCTGCCCCTACTGCCAGATGGCCGAGCGCCTGCTCAACAAGAAGGGCGTCACCGACATCGAGAAGATCCGGGTCGACCTCGAGCCCGCCCGCGGCGAGGAGATGATCCGCATCACCGGCCGCCGCACCGTGCCGCAGATCTACATCGGCGACCGCCACGTCGGCGGCTTCGACGATCTCTCGGCCCTGGACGCCGGCGGCGAGCTGGATCCCCTCCTGGCGGCCTGAGCCGCCCGGCTTGAAATCCGGCGCTCCGGCGCCATCTGCTCCGGCAACAGCACATTTGCAGGAGCCAGTCATGGAACTCGTCTGTCCCCACTGCGGGGCCGTCAACCGCGTGCCCGAGCAGCGCCTGGGCGACCAGCCGAAATGCGGCAAGTGCGGCGGCGCCGTGTTGCCGCCCGCCCCCATCGAGCTGACGGCCGGCAATTTCGAACGCTTCCTGACCCGCGACGGCCTGCCCGTCCTGGTCGACTTCTGGGCGCCCTGGTGCGGGCCGTGCCGGCAGTTCGCCCCGACCTTCGCCCAGATGGCCGGGCAGTACGCCGGCGGCGTCCGCTTCGTCAAGGTGAACACCGAGGCCGAACAGGCCCTGGCGGCTCACTACGGCATCCGCAGCATCCCGACCCTGGCCCTGTTCAAGGACGGCCGGGAACTCGACCGCGTGTCGGGCGCCCTGCCCGGGCCGCAACTCGCCGCCTGGCTGCGCCAACACCTGTAAGGCCGTAACCTGGAAGCGGCTATAATCACCCGCTTATCCCCATCCACAACCGGAACGCGAAAATGAGCGAACAAGAACAGGCGGCCATGCCGGTCTTCAACATCGAGAAGATCTACATCAAGGACATGTCCGTCGAGGTACCCAACGCCCCGGCGATCTTCCTCGAGCAGGGCCAGCCCAAGATCGACGTGCAACTGCGCAACAACAGCGAGGCGATCGAGAACGGCATCTACCAGACCGTGCTCACCGCCGAGGTCACCGCCAAGATCAACGACAAGACCGCCTTCGTGGTCGAGGTCCAGCAGGCCGGCATCTTCCGCGCCCAGAACATCCCCCAGGAGGCCCTGGAGCCGATGCTGGCGGTCGGCTGCCCGAACATCCTGTTCCCCTACCTGCGCGAAGCCGTTTCCGATGCCGTCGGCCGGGCCGGCTTCCCGTCCCTGTACATGCAGCCGGTGAACTTCGAGGCCATGTACCTGCAGCAACGCGCGCAGGCGCAACAGGCCCAGCAACAACAAGCCAGCTGATCCCGGCGCCATGAAGATCGCGGTCTTGGGGGCCGGCGCCTGGGGCACCGGCCTGGCCATCCAGCTCGCCGGCGCCGCCGACGTGGTGCTCTGGACCCGCAATCCCGAGCACGCGGCCCGGATTGCCGAGGACGGCACCAACGCCCGCTATCTGCCGGGCTATGCCCTGACCGGCCTCGGCGTGACCTCGGACCTGGCCGAGGCGATCCGTGCGGCGGACTACCTGGTCAGTGCGGTGCCGACCTCGGGTTTCCGCGACCTGCTGCGCCAGACCCGCGGCGTCGGCACGCCCCTGGTGTGGCTGTGCAAGGGCTTCGAAAACGGCACCATGAAGCTGCCCCATCAGGTGGTGGCCGAGGAGTGGCCGGAGCGCGAGGACGTCGCCGCGTTGTCGGGCCCCAGCTTCGCCCAGGAGGTCGCCGCCGGCCAGCCGGCCGCGCTCACCCTGGCCGCCTTCGACGGCGAATTCGCGCGCCGTGCTGCGCACGACCTGCACCGCCCCCGCCTGCGTCTGTATTCGAGCAGCGACCTGCCCGGGGTCGAGGTCGGCGGCGCGATCAAGAACGTCATCGCCATCGCCGCCGGCATCTCGGACGGCCTCGGGTTCGGCCTCAACGCGCGCGCCGCCCTGCTCACCCGCGGCCTGGCCGAGATCAGCCGCCTCGGCCTGCAATTGGGTGGCCGCCAGGAGACCTTCATGGGCCTGTCCGGCATGGGCGACCTCATACTCACCTGCACCGGCGACCTGTCGCGCAACCGCCGGGTCGGCCTGCGCCTCGCCCAGGGCGAAAGCCTGGAGGGCATCCTGCGCGAGTTGGGTCACGTCGCCGAGGGCGTCACCACGGCGCGCGAGGTCGGCCGCCTGGCCGTCAAGCTGGGCGTCGAGATGCCCATCGTCGAGGCCGTGCGCCGCATCCTCGACCAGGACCTGCCGCCGCGCGAGGCGGTCGCCGGTCTGCTCAACCGCGAACTGCGCGACGAGTAAGCCCTGTTCCCGGTGCGGCAATGCCGCAACGTGGCGGCTGACACGGCTGGGCCGGCATCCCCCGGATTGCATGCGTGGCATATTACTTTGGTAATATCTACTCAATCCATTCACCCCCCGGGTCGGCAGATGTCGCTACGCTTCATTCAGCATTCCTTCGGCCAGGCCGATGGCCTCGCCAAGCGGGCGCTCGAGTTGCTGGTCGCCCGGAGCATTCCCCCTTCGCCGCTCAACTTCACCGTGGCGTACGAGTATTTCGGGGGCATCAACCCCGAGCTGACGGCCGCCCTGGACAAGCTGCTGGCGGGTGACGAGGCGGTCGACGCCTACGTGCTGCGCGATCTGTACGAGCGCCACGTCGCCTCCGACCAGTACAAGAACCTGCGCGGCATGGGCGACGACCTGCAGACCCTGCTGAGCAGCCTGGTCCAGAGCGTCAGCGAGGCCGGCACCGGCGTGGCGGTGTTCGGCGCCACCGTGGCCCGCCACATGGGTTCGCTGCACGGTGCCAACGGTCCGGACGCGGTGCGCGCCATCGCCGCCGACCTGCTCGCCGCCACGGCCGACATCCAGACCCGCAACCGCACCCTGCAGGAACGCCTGGAAGAGACCCACAAGGAGACCGAGAGCCTGCGCAAGGAGTTGGAGCAGCATCGCCGCGAGGCCCTGATCGATCCGCTCACCGGCCTGTACAACCGGCGCGCCCTGGAATCCCGGTTGGACGAATGGCAGGTCCGCCCGCTCGCCGTGGTGATGCTGGACATCGACCACTTCAAGCGCATCAACGACAGCTACGGCCACGCGGTCGGCGACGTCGTCATCCGCAACGTCGCCGACACCCTGCGCAAGTGCGTGCGCGGCGACGACTTCGCCGTCCGCTACGGCGGCGAGGAGTTCGTCGTCCTGCTGCCCGACACGGGCCTGGACGGCGCCATCAAGGTGGCGGAAACGATCCGCAAGCGGATCGAGGCCCTACGCCTGGTGCGCCGCCAGGACAACTTCACCCTGGCCCCGTTCACCATCTCGGCCGGCGTCGCCGAACGCCGAGGCGGCGACGACCACGACAGCCTGTTCCAGCGCGTCGACGCGGCCCTGTACGAGTCGAAGTCGCGCGGCCGCAACTGCGTCACCCACGAAGGCCAGTTGCACTGACTGCCGCGGCGGCTCAGGCGCCGCCCGCGAAGTCCTGCTGCCGCCAGGCCTCGTAGACCACGACGGCGGCCGAATTCGACAGGTTCAGGCTGCGGCTGTGTGCCAGCATGGGCAGGCGCAGGCGCCGTTCGGCGGCGAACTCGGCCAGGATTCCGGCCGGCAGGCCGCGGCTCTCCGGCCCGAACAGAAAGACATCGCCGGGCCGGAAGGCAACCCGGTCGTGGCGCGTGCTGCCCTTGGTCGTCAGGGCGAACAGCCGCTTCCCGGCCAAGGCCGCGCGCGCCGCCGGCCAATCGTCGTGCACGACCAGGCTGGCGTATTCGTGGTAGTCCAGGCCGGCCCGCCGCAACTGGGCGTCCTCCAGCGTGAAGCCGAGCGGCCGGACCAGGTGCAGGCGGCAGCCGGTGTTGGCGGCCAGGCGGATGATGTTGCCGGTGTTGGGCGGAATCTCGGGCTGGTAGAGGACGATCTCGAACATGGCGGACGCGCTCGCGTTGCGGTCCGCCATTATCCCGGCGCGGGCCGCGCTCGGGTGCAACATTCGGGTAAACTTACGCCCCTCGTTCATCGACGTCTCGCATGGTCCCCAACCTCACCACGGCGCTCACCGGTCCCCTTCTGGACCTGGAAAAACACGTCATCGCCGCCCAGCCGGCCATCGAACACTGGTTCCGCAGCCGCTGGCAGGAACACGCCACGCCCTTCTACTCCTCGGTCGACCTGCGCAACGCCGGCTTCAAGCTGGCACCGGTCGACACCAACCTGTTCCCGGGCGGCTTCAACAACCTGAATCCGGCCTTCCTGCCCCTGGCCGTGCAGGCCGCCCAGGTGGCGGTGGAGAAGATGTGCACCTCGGCGCAGCGTTTCCTGATCATCCCCGAGAACCACACCCGCAACGCCTTCTACCTGCAGAACGTCGCCACCCTGGCCCAGATCATCCGCAAGGTCGGCATCACGGTGCGCCTGGGCAGCCTGATTCCGGACCTCAAGGAGCCCCTCATCCTGGACCTGCCGGACGGCGGCGTGATCAAGCTGGAACCGGTGCGGCGCGAGGGCAACCGCATCATGGTGGGCGACTTCAACCCCTGCGCAGTGCTGCTCAACAACGACCTCTCCGCCGGCATCCCGGACATCCTCAAGGGCCTCGACTCCGACCAGACCCTGCTGCCGCCCCTGCACGCCGGCTGGGCGGTGCGGCGCAAGTCCAACCACTTCCGCGCCTACGCCGACCTGGCGCGCGCCTTCGCCCAGGTGGTCGGTATCGACCCCTGGCTGATCGACCCCTACTACGCGGTCTGCGGCGAGGTCGACTTCCAGGCCCGCGAGGGTGAGGAATGCCTGGCGACCCACGTCAGCGAGACCCTGGAGCGGGTGCGCGCCAAGTACCGGGAATACGGTATCGACAAGGAGCCCTTTGTCATCGTCAAGGCCGATGCTGGCACCTACGGCATGGGCATCCTGACCGCCAAGAGCGCGGACGACGTGCGCGACCTCAACCGCAAGACCCGCAACAAGATGGCCGTGGTCAAGGAAGGCCTGGCGGTCGACAAGGTGCTGGTCCAGGAGGGCGTCTACACCTATGAGTCGCTCAACGCCGCCGTGGCCGAGCCGGTGGTCTATATGATCGACCACTTCGTCGTCGGCGGTTTCTACCGCGTCCATACCGGCCGGGGCGTCGACGAGAACCTGAACGCCCCGGGCATGCACTTCGTGCCGCTCGCCTTCGAGCAGTCCTGCTCGCTGCCGGACTCCAACGCCCGTCCGGACGCGCCCGCCAACCGTTTCTACACCTACGGCGTCCTCGCCCGCCTGGCCGCGTTGGCGGCGGCGGTCGAGCTGGAGGACACCGATCCCGAGTTCCACCCCGAGGTGGTGCTGTGAGCCTGCCTCCGCGGCGCGAGGCGTCCCGCTGATGGACATCCTGTTCGTCGCCGACCCGCTCGCCGGCTTCACGCTCTACAAGGACTCCACCTACGCCATGATGGCCGAGGCGGCACGGCGCGGCCACGGCCTCTGGGCCTGCGAGCCCGAGGACCTGGCCTGGCGCGGCGGCCGGGTGGCCGGCCGGGTGCGCGACGTGCGCCTGCACGCCCAGGCGCGCCAGGGCGACTGGTGCGCGGCCGGCGCCGCCGCCTGGCGCGACCTGGCCGACTTCGGTGCCGTCCTGATGCGCAAGGACCCGCCCTTCGACGAGGCCTACCTCAACGCCACCTACCTGCTCGAGATGGCCGAGCGCGACGGCGCCCGCATCTTCAACCGGCCCGGCGCCCTGCGCGACTACAACGAGAAGCTGGCCATCGCCCGCTACCCGCAGTTCATCGTCGCCAGCCTGGTGTCGAGCCGGCCGGACGAGATTCGCGCCTTCCTGGCCGAGCAGGGCGACATCGTCGTGAAGCCGCTCAACGCCATGGGCGGCAGCGGCATCTTCCGCCTGCGCCCCGGCGACGCCAACCTGGGGGCCATCCTGGAGACCGCCACCGGGCTCGGCCGGCGCCAAGTCATGGCGCAGCGCTACATCCCCGAGATCGCCGCCGGCGACAAGCGCATCCTGCTCATCGCCGGCGTCCCGGTACCCTACGCCCTGGCCCGCATCCCGGCCCCGGGCGAGACGCGCGGCAACCTGGCGGCCGGCGGTACCGGCGTGGCGCAGCCGCTCTCGGAGCGCGACCGGGCGATCGCCGCCGCCCTGGGCCCGGCCCTGGCGGCGGACGGCCTCCTGCTGGTCGGCCTCGACGTCATCGGCGACTGGCTGACCGAGATCAACGTCACCAGCCCGACCTGCTTCCGCGAGATCACCGCCCAGACCGGCTGCGACGTCGCCGCCCTGTTCGTCGACGCCCTGGAAAGGCAGGTGGCGGCGTGATCCGGCGCCTGTCCGCCTGGCTCGCCCTGGCCTGCCTGGCGGTCCTCCTGGCCGCCTGCGCCGAGAAGCCGCCCTACAAGCAGGAGGCCTACGTCTTCGGCACCCTGGTCCAGGTCAGCGTCTACGGCGCCCCGGAAGACCGGGCGCGGCCGGCCGTCGCGGCCGTCCTGGCCGACTTCGACCGCCTGCACCGCCTGCTGCATGCCTGGGAGCCTTCCGACCTGCAGCGCATCAACGCCGCCATCGCCGCCGGCCGGGCATCCGAGCCGGCGCCAGCCGAGGTGATCGGCCTGCTGCGCGACGCCGCCGACTGGTCGGCCCGTTCCGACGGCCTGTTCAATCCGGCCATCGGCAACCTGATCGAGCTGTGGGGCTTCCACGCCGACACCTTCGCGGCCCGCCTGCCGGACCCGGCCAAGGTCGCCGAACTGGTGCAGGCGAACCCAGGCATGGCCGACCTCAGCTACGTGGACGGCCGCGTGGCGAGCCGCAATCCGGCCGTGCGCCTGGACCTGGGCGGCTACGCCAAGGGCTACGCCCTGGAACGCGCCGCCGGCATCCTGCAGGCGCACGGCGTGCGCAACGCCCTGATCAACATCGGCGGCAACATCCTCGCACTCGGCCAGCACGGCAGCCGGCCCTGGAAGGTGGGCATCCAGCACCCGCGCCAATCCGGCGCAATTGCTACATTGGAACTGCGGGACGGCGAGGCGATCGGCACGTCGGGCGACTATCAGCGTTACTTCGAGGTCGCCGGCAAGCGTTACTGCCACCTCATCGACCCCCGCACCGGCTGGCCGGCGACGGGGGCCCAGGCGGTCACCGTGCTGGTGCGCGGCGCACATGCC
Source organism: Parasulfuritortus cantonensis (assembly GCF_004337445.1). Lineage (GTDB taxonomy): Bacteria > Pseudomonadota > Gammaproteobacteria > Burkholderiales > Thiobacillaceae > Parasulfuritortus > Parasulfuritortus cantonensis. The sequence continues at coordinate 187,523 of NZ_SJZB01000042.1, forward strand.
GGCACCCGCTCGGACGTGACCAGCAAGCCGATGTTCATCGCCGGGCCCGATGCCTGGCGGCCCATGGCGCGCCGCATGGGGGTCGACGACGTCCTGTTCATCGACGCCCGCGGTCGCGCCAGTGCCACCCGGAGCATGGCCGCCCGCCTGGAATGGCTGGACCAGACGGCGCCGCTCGCCGTCGTCGAGTAAGGGGAAGCGCATGTATACGTGGAAGAGCTTTTTCGTCGTGCAGGCCGACTACCAGCATTGGGCCAACGAGGCCCTGTTCGCCAGCCTGGCCCGCCTGCGCCCGGAAATCCTGGATGCCGACGAAGGCCCGGCGCTGCCCAGCATCCACCACGACATCGAGCACATGCTCGCGGTCGGCCAGCTCTGGTTCGCGCGCCTGCAGGACGCCGACGCGGCCGCCCTGCGCGAGGCGCACCATCCGATCTGGCGCGAGTTGCTGAACGCCGTACGCCTGGAGACGCGACGCCTGGAGAAGTGGCTCGAGGCGCAGCCGGATGCCTTCTTCGACGCCGAGGTGAGCTTCACCGATGCGGACGGCCGGGCGCGCGTGATGTGGGTGCGCGACGTGCTCAACCACCTGTACACGGAATTCGCCCGCCTGCGTGGCCAGATCGGCGCCGCCGCCGCGCGCCTGGGCGCGCCCAGGGCCGAGCTGGACTACGCCAGCTACCGGCGCGAGATGGTCAAGTTGCTGCAAGAGGCGCGCCAGGCGCCGCGTTGAGAGCGAGCGGAATACGCATATGTCCGAGCAAGACGAAAAACCAGGCCGCAAGAAACTGTCCCTGACCGCCAAGACCGAGGCGGCCGGACACAAGCGCAAGCCGGCGCGCTGGAGCCCGTTGCAGCGCGACCGCAGCCAGGCCCCGGCCAAACCCGCCGAGCCGGTGGAGCGGGCCGAGGAGGCGCGTCCGCGCACCCGGCCGGCCGGTCCGGCCAAGGCCCGGACGAAGGGCGAGGCGGCGCCGCGCCGGCAGGCCGACGGCGGCCGTCCCGCCCCGGGTCCGGACACCTCGGCCGGCCGGGCCGCGCCACGGCGCCGCGCGACCCCGAAGGCGCCGGTCCAGTTGAAGCTGTTCGTCCCCTGCCCGCGCGGTCTCGAAGCGGAATTGGCCGCCGAGCTCGGCGGCCTGGGTGCGGCCGAGGCGCAGGCCGGCTCGGGCGGGGTGCATTGCCAGGGCGACGTCGCCCTGGCCTGGCGCATCAACCTCTGGAGCCGGCTCGCCATCCGCGTCCTGCAGGAGGTCGCGACGGGCGACTACCGCAGCGAGGACGACCTCTACCGGGCCGCCGTCCGGCTGCCCTGGTCGGACTGGTTCGGGGTCGACAAGACCATCGCCGTGCGCACCGTGGCGCACGCCAGCCCGCTCAAGAGCCTCAACTTCGTCACCCTCCGGATCAAGGACGCGGTGGTCGACCGTTTCCGCCAGGATTTGGGCGAGCGCCCCAGCGTCGATGCCCGCGAGCCGCAGGTGCCGATCCTCGCCTACCTGGACCGCGAGCGCTTCAGCCTGTACCTGGATCTCTCGGGCGAACCGCTCAACCGGCGCGGCTACCGGGTCGAGCCGGCCCCGGCGCCGCTCAACGAAAACCTCGCCGCCGGCCTGCTGCGCCTGTCCGGCTGGACCCCGGACACGCCGTTGCTCGACCCCATGATGGGCGGCGGCACGATCCTGCTGGAAGCGGCCATGATGGCGCTCGACATGGCGCCCGGCCTGAAGCGCCACTTCGCCTTCGAGCATCTGGCGAGCTTCGACAAGGTGGAGTGGACCCGCCTGCGCAAGGATGCCGAGGCGGCGCGCAAGGAAGCGCGGCCGTTGCCCATCTACGGCTGCGACATCGACCCGCGCATGATCCGCGCCGCCGGCCTCAACCTGAAGGCGGCCGGCCTGCTCGACTGCGTCACCCTACGGGAAGGCGACGTGACGGAGATTCCAGCCCCGGCCGAGCACGGCCTCATCGTCAGCAACCCGCCCTACGGCGTTCGCCTGGACTCCGACGCGGGCTTCTACAAGGGTCTGGGCGACGCCCTCAAGCGCCACTTCTCCGGCTGGGCGGCCTGGCTGATCTCCAGCGACGCGGAGTTCCCCAAGCACATCGGCCTCGCCGCCAGCAGGCGCGTGCCGCTATACAACGGCCCGTTGGAGTGTCGGCTGTACGAGTACCGGCTGGTGGCCGGGACGATGCGCAAGAAGGCGCCCTGACAAATCCGCCGCAAGTCGGCGGTGACAGATGATCCGTTCGCAGCCGAGACGCTGCCGACATCGTTACGCCGGGCAACGGCGGCTACCGCCTCGTTGCTGACGTACGAACCGTCAGAGGTTCAAGGGACGATATCGGATTCGAGCAGTCACGTGAGCACATCCGCCCATGGACAGGAAGTCACTTGCCCACATTGTCTGCCACTCGGGTTGCAGCCCCGCAGGGCTTAACATAAGCTCAACTCGCATCTGCATATTCTTATACCCGAGCCTAGAATAGGCAGCAATAATGATCAGACTCTAACCAGTCTGAGCCGCATTGGGTCTGGCTTCTATGTTAGGAACGTCGGTATGAGCTGGCGACGATATTGGCTGTCAGGTATCTAAACGAACACGAGGAAATATGGCAACAATCGAAGACACCGATGCTCGTATAGAGTTTGAGCGTGAAAGCAGAGCTCCGACAGACTTGGAACTCGAGCCCATCACGTCTGAAGATGAAGACTATGAGAGCGCGCCGCCAAGTTACCAAATTTCGACATACCCAGCTGATTTCACACTCGAGGTGCTGCATCAGAAATGGAAAACAGATGAAATTTTAATTCCAGATTTCCAACGGCGTTTTGTGTGGAAGCAGGTCCAGGCAAGCAAGTTGATCGAGTCGTTTCTGGTGGGCTTGCCCGTTCCCGCGGTTTTTCTTTATAGCGAGAGAAAGAGCCAAAAATATTTCGTAATTGATGGACAACAGCGGCTAAAAAGTATTTTTTATTATTTTGAAGGTTACTTTGGCCCAGAAACTCAAGGTGCGCGGAAAGTATTCCGGCTTACCGGATTAAGTCCTGACAGCATTTTCAACGGCAAGACGTATGAAGACCTTCGTGATGAAGACAAGAGACGGCTGAAGAACTCTGTGTTGCGCGCCTTCGTCGTTCAGCAATTGGACCCGGCAGACGACACAAGTATGTACCACATTTTTGAACGGCTAAATACTGGCGGAACGTTGCTTACTAATCAAGAGATCAGGAACTGTGTTTATCACGGGGGCTTTATTGGGTTGCTTAATGAAATCAATGCAAATTCCATATGGAGAACGATACTTGGTAAGGACACTCCGGATACGCGCAGGAAGGACATAGAGTTGATAGTCCGGTTCTTCGCTATGCGCGACATCTCTGTATACAAGAAGCCGATGAAAGATTGGCTGTCCAAGTTTATGAAAAAGAATCGTGACGCACCTAAGGAAGCACTAGACGCAAGCCGTGACTTGTTCAATAGGACGTGTGCGCAGGTTGTTGCATCACTCGGAGAAAAGCCGTTTCATGTTCGATCAGGACTAAATGCCGCCGTTTTTGACGCTGTCATGACGGCGTTCTCAAATAACTTAGATGCTATACCCGTGAATATTGCGGATAGGTATACCACCCTGATTAAAGACCCTGATTTCGACAGAGATACGAGGACCTCCACTACAGATGTGGATACGGTAAATGGACGAATAAAAAAGGCAGAAGAAGTGCTCTTTGGGTAGAGGGGTCCCCAGGATGCGGATTGTACGGATAGAGCAGACTTTGGAAAGGTGTGAGGAGCATTTGTCCACGTCAGTTGCTTATGGAACTGAGATAGAAAGTCTGTTGACGCAGTCAATTCTTGTGATAATGTGCGCGGAGTTTGAGCAGAAAATAGAGACTATCGTCCGTGAAAAATGCTCATCTATTGAAGACGGCTCAATTAGAGAATTTCTTGGGTCTTGTGTGGGCGCTGTGTTTCGTAGCGTTAAGTCGAACGAGATTGCAGGCTTGCTCAATCGATTCGGGCCGTCTTACAAAGAGGCATTTAATCAGAAGACCGCTGATAATCCAAGGGCTGTTACATTTTACAACAATATTGTCACAAACCGCCATGGGGTCGCCCACTCGGAAGGCAGTAATGCGACATTTCGAGAAGTTAAGCAGTTTTACGAAGAAGGCCATGTGCTTCTGGATTATTTTAGAGAGGCACTTCTAGATCGTGATTGCGCATAACAAGACGTTGTAATTAGAGAGATCCATTGCGATTAGTCGATGATGATTCGCTTGTTCGTTGAGCATACGGAAAACCTGTTTTCAGCGCACGGCAAGGGATCGGTTTCTGAGTAGAGCGGCCATTTGACTGGTAGCGTTTCCAGATAGACGAGAGGCGGCACTAGGTTCACTTCTCCCATTGGCGCGCCAACCGTGTCGTGCCGCCCCAGGTGCGATACCGAGGGTATCGGAGGCCGGCTAGCTAGATTTGATGTTCCTGTCGGTTGATTCTTCGGGGCGTACCCGTTGCTGGTCCGGACGCCGTTCCGTGGTGAGGCGGGCGGCGAGGCGCGGAAGCGGATTCGGTACGGCCGTGCCCTTTGGCCGACGGCGGGTGCCGTAAGCGGCCAGCGGAGCCAGCCGGCAGCCGGTGGCGGCGTGCGTCAGCCGAGCAGCCGGCGCAAGGCCTCGTCGTACTTCTCGGCGGTCTTTGCCACCACCTCGGCCGGCAGTTCGGGGCCGGGAGCCTGCTTGTTCCAGCCCGAGCCGGTCAGCCAGTCGCGCACGTATTGCTTGTCGAAGCTGGGCGGGTTGCTGCCGACCCGGTATTCGTCGACCGGCCAGAAGCGCGAGGAGTCGGGGGTGAGCACCTCGTCGATCAGAGTCAGGGTGCCGTGCTCGTCGAGGCCGAATTCGAACTTGGTGTCGGCGATGATGATGCCCCGGGTCAGGGCGTAGTCGGCCGCCTCCCGGTACAGGGCGATGGCGGCGGCGCGCACCCGGCCGGCCAGTTCGGCGCCGAGCAGTTTCTCGCAGGCGGCGTAGTCGATGTTCTCGTCGTGCTGGCCCACGGCGGCCTTGGTCGACGGGGTGAACAGCGGCTCGGGCAGCTTGTCGGCCTGCCGCAGGCCGGCCGGCAGGGCGATGCCGCACACCGCGCCGGTCTTCTGGTAGTCGGCCCAGCCGGAGCCGACCAGATAGCCGCGCACGATGGCTTCGACGGGCAGGGCCTTGAGCCGCTTGACCACCACGGCACGGCCGGCGACCTGGGGGCGTTCGTCGGGCGCCACCACGGCTTCCGGGGCGTCGCCGGTGAGCTGGTTGGGCAGGATGTGGGCAAGCTTGGCGAACCAGAAATCGGCCACCGCGGTGAGCACCTTTCCCTTGTTCGGGATCGGCGTCGGCATGACCACGTCGAAGGCCGACAGGCGGTCGCTGGTGACGATCAGCATGCGCTTGTCGTCGATGGCGTAGATGTCGCGCACCTTGCCCTTGTGGATCAGGGGCAGGGACTGGATGGTGCTTTCGTAGAGTGCGTCGGTCATGGCTTGGCGGTCTTCAGGATGGCCAGGTTGAGTGAGGCCTCGATGCGGTCGTAGCTCGGGCATTGCTTCTTGTGCAGCGGCGACTGCAGCAGGTTGAACTGGACGGTGGCGCCCGGCGCGGCGTTGCTGCGCAGGAAGGTGTAGTCGCGGAACAGCATGTCGCTGCCGTGATAGACCTTGAAGGCGACCGTGCTGCTGCGCGCCAGGGTCTGGTCCGACAGGTTGGTCAGGGTGCCGCTCAAGAAGGCGTAGCAGGAGCTGTTGTCGAGGCTGGAGTAGTGGACCTCGACGTCGTAGTCGAGCACGTACTGGTTGTCGAACAGCTGGTTGTGGTGGCTGACGCCGGGGGCCGGCCGGCTGGGCGCCGGGGCGGGCGGCGTGCCGGCACAGCCGGCGAGCAGGAGCGCGGCCAGGGCAGCGGCGGCAGGAAACGGGAAACGGGAGGCCATGGCGTGTCGAGGGAAGTGGTGTGCGGACTATAACGGGGCGCGCCGGGAATGACAAAAGCCCCTAGCCCGGGCGCCGTGCGAAGAGGCGGCGGAAGCCGGCGTGAAGGTCGTCGACGAAGGTGTAGACGACCGGGATGACCAGCAGGGAGAGGAAGGTCGAGGTGATCAGGCCGCCGATCACGACGATGGCCATGGGGGCGCGGAAGCTCGGGTCGGTACCCAGGCCGATGGCGATCGGCATCATGCCGGCACCCATGGCGATGGTGGTCATGATGATCGGCCGGGCACGCTTGCGGCCGGCGTCGAGCAGGGCGTCCCAGCGGTTCAGGCCGTGCTCGCGCCGGGCCATGATGGCGTAGTCGATGAGCAGGATGGAGTTCTTGGTGGCGATGCCCATGAGCATGATGAGGCCGATCATGGACGGCATCGAGAGCGCGGATCCGGTCAGGAACAGGGCCAGGAAGGCGCCCGGCACCGAGAGGACGAGGGCGGCCAGGATGGTGCCGGGCTGGACGAAGTCGCGGAACAGCAGGACCAGGACGATGTAGATGCACATGACCCCGGTCAGCATGGCCAGCGCGAAGCTTTCGAACAGTTCGTTCATGGCCTCGGCGTCGCCCACCGTGGTGCGGATCACGCCGGGCGGCAGGTTGCGCAGGCTGGGCAGGGCGAGGGCCTGCTTCTCGACCTCGCCCAGGGGTTGCTGGTTGAGTTCGATCTCGAAGTTGATGTTGCGCAGGCGGTCGTAGCGGTCGATCTCGGCCGGTCCGCCCTCGATGGCCAGGCTGGCGACGTTGCGGATCGCCACCGGGCCGTGCGCGCCGGGCACGCTCAGGCGGCCGAGCAGGTTCGGGTCGCGGCGCGCCTCGGGCGGCAGGCTGACCACGATGGGCACCTGGCGCTGGCTCAGGTTCAGCTTGGCGAGCCCCTGGTCGTAGTCGCCGGTGGTGGCGATGCGCAGGGTGTCGGCGATCGCCGCCGAGGTGACGCCGAGGTCGGCGGCGCGCGCGAAGTCGGGCCGCACGGTGAGTTCCGGGCGTACCAGGGTCGCGGTGGAGACCACGTTGCCGATGCCCGGGAGGGTGCGCAGGTCGCGCTCGACCAGGCGGGCGTGCTCGGCGAGCAGGGGACCGTTCTCGCTCGCCAGGACCAGGATGTACTTGTCGTTTGCGCCGCCCAGGCCGACGTTGACGCGCACGCCCGGCAGCGCCGCGAGGGCCTGGCGCAGCTGGTTCTCGATGGTCTGTTTCCGGACCCCGTGGCGTTCCTTGCGCGGCGTCAGGTTGATCGTCAGGGTGGCCTTGCGCACCTCGGCGGCGCCTTGCGGAGCGAACGGGTCGCCCCCCGCGGAGCCGCCGCCGACCGCGGTATAGACCAGGCGTACCTCGGGATTGGCCTGGATGATCCTGCGCGCCTGCTCGGCCGCCGCCAGGGTCTGCTCGAAGGTGCTGCCGGGCGGCAGGGACAGGTAGACCTGGGTCTGCGAGAGGTCGTCGGGCGGGATGAAGCCCTTGGGCAGCAGGGGCACCAGGGCGAAGGAGCCGAAGAAGAACAGCACGGTGGCCAGGACGGTGAGCCAGCGGTGCTTCAGGCAGGCCGCCGCCCAGGCCTGGTAGAGGCCGAGCCAGCGCGGCACGTCGTGGCGGCGGCGCGGCGGCCGGAGCACGTAGGCCGCCATCATCGGGGTGAGCAGGCGGGCCACCGCGAGGGAGAAGAACACCGCGATGGCGGCGGTCCAGCCGAACTGGACGAAAAACTTGCCGGCCACGCCGCCCATGAAGGCGGTGGGGAGGAAGACGGCGATCAGCGTGAAGGAGGTGGCGATCACCGCCAGGCCGATCTCCCGGGCCGCCTCCATGGCGGCGTCGTACGGCTTCTTGCCCATGCGCAGGTGGCGCATGATGTTTTCGATCTCGACGATGGCGTCGTCGACCAGGATGCCGACCACGAGCGACAGGCTCAGCAGGGTCACCACGTTGATGGTGAAGCCGAGCAGGTACATGGCGGCGAAGGCGGGCAGGATTGACAGCGGCAGGGCGGTGGCGGACACCAGCGTGGCACGCCAGTCGCGCAGGAACAGCCAGACCACCAGGACGGCGAGGATGGCGCCCTCGATGAGCAGGGACATGGAGCCTTCGTAGTTCTCCACCACCGGGTCGACGAAGTTGAACGCCTCGGTGATCGCGATGTCCGGGTTCTCCGCCTGCAGGCGTGCCAGCTCGGCGCGCACCCCGGCCGCCACCGCGGTTTCGCTGGCCCCCTTGCTGCGGGTGATCTCGAAACCGACGACCTGCTTGCCGTTGAGCAGGGCGGCCGCGCGCCGTTCGGCCACCGTGTCGGTGACCCGGGCCACCTGGTCGAGCCGGATGTGGCGCCCGTCGGACAGCACGATGTCCATGGCGGCCAACTCTTCGGCACTGTGCACCGTCGCCAGGGTGCGCACGGACTGTTCGGCGCCGCCGACGTCGGCGCGCCCGCCCGAGGCTTCCTGCTGGATTTGGCGCAGCTGGCGCGAGATGTCGGCCGCGCTGGCGGCGAGGGCCTGGAGGCGGTCCGGGTCGAGTTCCACGCGCACCTCGCGGCTGACCCCGCCGACCCGTGCCACGGCGCCCACGCCGGCGACGCTGAGCATGCGCTTGGCCACCGCGTTGTCGACGAACCAGGACAACGCCTCGTCGTCCATGCGCGCCGAGGCGACCGTATAGGTGAGGATGGGCATGCCGGAGACGTTGACCTTGGCGACCACCGGGTCGAGCAGGTCGCCGGGGAGCTCGGAGCGGATGCGCGAGACCGCGTCGCGGACGTCGTCCACCGCCTCCTGGGTGGGCCTCTCCAGGCGGAACTCGACGGTCACCGTGGCGACCCCGTCCTGGACCTTGGTGTAGATGTGCTTGACCTCGGACAGGGTGGCGACCTCGTTCTCGATCTTGCGCGCCACTTCGGTCTCCAGCTGGCCGGGCGCCGCGCCGGGCAGGCTGGCGGTGACCGTCACCGTGGGCAGGTCGACGTCCATGAACTGCTGGATCTTCATGGCCCGGAACGACAGCACGCCGAGCACGGTGAAGAGGGCGAACAGCAAAATGGCCGGGATCGGGTTCCTGATCGACCAGGAGGAGATGTTGACCATGGGTCAGGGCGCGGGGGTCACCCGGACGAGATCGCCGTCGGCCAGGAAGCCGGCCCCGGAGGCGACCACCCGGGCACCGTCCGGCAGGCCTGCGACGATCTCGACGCGGTCGCCGAGCCGGCGGCCGAGCGTCACCTTGGCCTGGGCGACCTTGGCCAGGCCGCCGGCGCCGGCTGGCCCGAGCAGGTAGACGTAGGCATAGGCCTCGCGCATGACCACGGCGGCCTGCGGCAGGGTCATGGCCGGGGCGCGGCCGAGCCGGAACTCGCCGCGTGCGAACATCCCGGCGCGCGCGGCACCGGGTGCCGGCAGGTCGACGTAGACCAGGCCGTTGCGGGTCTTGGCGTCGACGCTAGGAGATACCGCGCGTACCCGTCCGGCGACCGTGCCGCCGCCCGGCAGGGCCAGGCTGGCGGCGGTGCCCGGGACGATGCGGCCGAGGTCGGCCTCGGCAACCTCGGCACGCCATTCCAGGCGGCCGCCGCGGATCAGGCGGAACAGTTCCTGGCCGGACTGGGCGAGCGAGCCGACCGTGGCGGCGCGGGCCGAGATGATGCCGTCGTCGGGCGCCAGCACCCGGGTCTGGCCCAGGCGCACCGTGTCGGCGCGGACCTTGGCACGAGCCGCTTCCAGGCGGGCTTCGGCGGTCGCCTGGCCGGTGATGTACTGGCTGCCCATCTGCCGGCTGTAGAAGCCGGCGGCCTGCAGTTGGCGCGCCCGTTCGGCATTGCCGGCGGCATCGGCCAGGGCGGCCTCCGCCTCGCTGGCGGCGGCCCGGCTCTGGGCCAGCTCGGCGGCAACGGTGGCGCTGGCGATGGTGGCCAGCCTTTGGCCCTTGCGTACCCGGTCGCCGACGTTGACGCATACCTCGGTGAGCCGGTAGTTGCTGATCTCCGAGCTGATCACGGCTTCCTGCCAGGCGGCGACATCGCCGTTGGCGGTCAGGGTGTAGGGCCAGTCGAGCCGCTCGGGCGCCACGGCCGCCACGGTCAGGGCCGGCTTGGCGGCCGCGGGCGCCGGCGTTTCGGCCTTCTGGCAGCCGTAGGCGAACACCAGGGCGGCCAGCAGTACGGCATAGGGCCTGGACGGCATCGAATACCCCCGCTTGAATAGGGACCGGCAAAAGAAAAGGGCGGCCGAGGCCGCCCTTCGATCTTACCCGAAAGCCGTTCAGGCGATCTTGGGATCCAGCTCGCCCTTGGCGTAGCGCTGGTGCATCTCGTCCAGGTTGAAGATCCTGCCGATCTTGCTGGCCTGGCCAGCGGCGCCGAAGGCGTCGTAGCGGGCCTTGCAGATGCCCGTCATGCCCTTCTTGGCTTCCTTGTAGTACTTGCGCGGGTCGAAGTTGGCCGGGTTCTCGGCCATGTGCTTGCGGATCGCGCCGGTGGAGGCCATGCGCAGGTCGGTGTCGATGTTGACCTTGCGGACGCCGTTCTTGATGCCCTCGACGATTTCCTCGACCGGCACGCCGTAGGTCTGGCCCATGTTGCCGCCATAGCTGTTGATGATGGCGAGCCAGTCCTCGGGCACCGAGGAGGAGCCGTGCATGACCAGGTGGACGTTCGGGATGCGGGCGTGGATTTCACGGACGCGGTCGATGCGCAGGACCTTGCCGGTGGGCTTCTGGGTGAACTTGTAGGCGCCGTGCGAGGTGCCGATGGCGATGGCCAGGGCGTCGACCTTGGTCTTGGCGACGAAGTCGGCGGCCTCGTTGGGGTCGGTCAGCAGGGCGGAATGGTCCAGCACGCCGTCAGCGCCGTGGCCGTCTTCCTCACCCATCTTGCCGGTCTCCAGGGAACCCAGGCAGCCCAGTTCGCCTTCCACCGACACGCCGCAGGCGTGGGCCAGCTCGACCACGTGGCGGGTCGTGTCGACGTTGTACTCGTAGGTCGACGGGGTCTTTGCGTCGGACATCAGGGAGCCGTCCATCATCACCGAGCTGAAGCCGGACTGGATGGAGCGGAAGCAGACGTCCGGGAGGCGCCGTGGTCCTGGTGCATGCAGACCGGGATTTGCGGGTACTGTTCCAGCGCGGCCAGGATCAGGTGGCGCAGGAAGGGCTCGCCGGCGTAGGAGCGGGCACCGGCGGAACCCTGCAGGATGACCGGGCTGTCGGTGGCGGCGGCAGCCTCCATGATGGCCTGGACCTGTTCCATGTTGTTGACGTTGAAGGCCGGCAGGCCATAGCCGTGCTCAGCGGCGTGATCGAGCAGTTGACGCAGGGAAATCAGTGCCATCTTTTACTCTCCTTGTTGCAAATCAATACTTCTTCCGTTCGCCGACGCGAACGATCTTCATCGTGTTGGTGCCCCCCGAGCGGCCGATCGGCTCGCCGATGGTGAGCAGGATCAGGTCGCCGTTGCGCACCGCGCCGCGTCGGCGCAGTTCGTCCTCGGCCTCGGTCAGGAGTTGGTCGCGGTCATGGCTGGAGGGCTTGAAGTTGACCGGGTAGACGCCGCGGTACAGGGTGACCTTGCGGCGAGTCTCCACCTCCGGGGTGAGGGCATAGATCGGTACGTGGGTGCTGATGCGCGAAATCCAGAGCGCGGTGGAACCGGACTGGGTCATGGAGGCGATCGCCTTGACGTTCAAGTGCAGGGCCGTGAACGCGGCCGACTTGGCGATGGCCTCGTCGACGCGCAGGATGTCGGCGTGCTTGCCGCCGAACTGCGGCGTCTCGATCTCCTTCTCGGCTTCCATGCAGACCCGGTTCATGGCCGAGATGGCCTCGACCGGGAACTGGCCGGCGGCCGTTTCCGCCGACAGCATCACCGCGTCGGTGCCGTCGAGCACCGCGTTGGCGACGTCGGAGACCTCGGCACGGGTCGGGATCGGGCTGGAGATCATCGACTCCATCATCTGGGTCGCGGTGATGACCACCTTGTTCTTCTCGCGCGCCATGCGGATCATGCGCTTCTGCAAGGCCGGCACGGCGGCGTCGCCGACCTCGACCCCGAGGTCGCCGCGCGCCACCATGATGGCGTCGGAGGCGTTCAGGATGGAGTCCAGGGCCTCGATGGCCTCGGCGCGTTCGATCTTGGCGACCAGCCAGGCGCGGCCGCCGTGGCTCTGCAGGATCTCGCGCGCCTGCTGGACGTCGGCCGCGGAACGCGGGAAGGACACCGCGAGGTAGTCGGCCTTGAGCAGCGCCGCGGTCTTGATGTCCTCGATGTCCTTGTCGGTCAGCGCCGAGGCGGACAGGCCACCGCCCTTGCGGTTGATGCCCTTGTTGTTGGACAGCACGCCGCCCTGGATGACCTTGCAGGTCACCACGCCGTCCTTGACCTCTTCGACCCACATCTCGACGCGGCCGTCGTCCAGGAGCAGGGTGGAGCCGCGCGAGACGTCGTAGACGAGGTCCTCGTAGTCGAGGCCGACGCGGGTCTGGTCGCCCATTTCGCAGTCGACGTCGAGCATGAAGGTGTCGCCCGGCTGCAGGGTGATCTTGCCGTCCTTGAACTTGCCGATACGGATCTTGGGGCCTTGCAGGTCGACCAGGACGCCGATGGCGCGGCCGCGCGTCTTGGCCAGGGAGCGGACCAGCTCGGCACGCTGGATGTGTTCTTCCGGCGTGCCGTGGGAAAAGTTGAGGCGGACCACATCGACGCCCGCCTCGATCATTTTGTCCAGGACCTTGGGGTCGGAACAGGCCGGACCCAGGGTGGCGACGATTTTGGTTCTACGTAGCATGTTATGTCTTTGAGCAGTGGGTAGGAGGCGTGGGTGTGTCCCACGCCTCACGCGTCAGCTGGCGGCGCGTTTTTCCAGGATGTCCACGGCCGGCAGGGTCTTGCCTTCCAGGTATTCCAGGAAGGCGCCGCCGGCGGTGGAAATGTAGGACACCTTGTCGTAGATGTCGTACTTCTGGATGGCGGCAATGGTGTCGCCACCACCGGCCAGGGTGAATGCCTGGGTCTCGGCGATGGCCTTGGCGATGGCCTTGGTGCCTTCGCCGAACTGATCGAATTCGAACACGCCGACCGGGCCGTTCCAGACCACGGTCCCGGCCTTCATGATGATGTCGACCAGTTCCTGGGCGGACTTGGGGCCGATATCGAAGATCATGTCGTCGTCGGCCACCGTGCCGGCGTCCTTGAGGACGGCGGGTTCGTTGGCGTCGAACTGCTTGCCGCAGACCACGTCGACCGCGACCGGGATGGTGGCGCCGCGCGCCGACATCTTGGTCATCAGGGCCTGGGCGGTCGGGATCAGGTCGTTCTCGCACAGCGACTTGCCGACGTTCTTGCCGGTGGCGGCCAGGAAGGTGTTGGCGATGCCGCCGCCGACCACGAGCTGGTCGCACTTCTCGGCCAGGGCTTCCAGAACGGTCAGCTTGGTGGAGACCTTGGAACCGCCGACGATGGCGACCATCGGGCGGGCCGGGTGGGCCAGGGCCTTGCCCAGGGCCTCGAGTTCCTCGCTCACCAGCATGCCGGCGCAGGCGACGGGCGCGAACTGGGCGACGCCGTAGGTGGTGCCTTCGGCGCGGTGTGCGGTACCGAAGGCGTCCATGACGAAGACGTCGCACAGGGCGGCGTATTTCTTGGCCAGCTCCTCGTTGTTCTTCTTCTCGCCCTTGTTGACGCGGCAGTTCTCCAGCAGGACGACCTCACCCTCGGCGACGTCGAAACCGCCCTCGACCCAGTCCTTGATCAGGCGCACGGGCTTGCCCAGCTTGGCGGACATCACTTCGGCCACGGGGGCCAGGGAGACCTCGGGGTCCATTCGCCTTCGGTCGGGCGGCCCAGGTGGGAGGTGACCATGACTTTGGCGCCGGCTTCCAGGGCGTGCTTGATGGTCGGCATGGACGCGGTGATGCGGGCGTCGGAGGTGACCTTGCCTTCCTTGACGGGAACGTTCAGGTCGGCGCGGATGAAGACTCGCTTGCCCTTGAGGTCGAGGTCGGTCATGCGCAGGAATTTGGCCATTTGGTTCTCCTTGGATCAGTAAGCGGTAAGGACTGGGGAGGCCCAGGCCTTACGACTCACGCGACCGGCCGGGGTTTCCCCCGGCCGGCACACGTTCATGGATGCGATCAGGCGACGTGCTTGACCAGGCGCAGCATGTTGCAGGTGTAGCCGTACTCGTTGTCGTACCAGGTCACGACCTTGACGAAGGTGGAGTCGATGGCGATGCCGGCACCGACGTCGAAGGTCGACGGCGCGCTGCAGCCGACGAAGTCGGTGGAGACGACCTTGTCCTCGGTGTAACCCAGGACACCCTTCATGGCGCCTTCGGAGGCGGCCTTCATGGCCTTGCAGATGTCCTCGTAGCTGGCTTCCTTGTCCAGTTCGACGGTCAGGTCGACCACGGAGACGTCGGAGGTCGGGACGCGGAAGGCCATGCCGGTCAGCTTCTTGTTCAGGCTGGGAATGACCTTGCCGACGGCCTTGGCGGCGCCGGTGGAGGACGGGATGATGTTTTCCAGGATGCCGCGGCCGCCGCGCCAATCCTTCTTGGACGGGCCGTCGACGGTCTTCTGGGTCGCGGTGGCGGCGTGCACGGTGGTCATCAGGCCACGCTTGATGCCCCAGTTGTCGTGCAGCACCTTGGCCACGGGAGCCAGGCAGTTGGTGGTGCAGGAGGCGGCCGAGACGATGGCCTGGCCGGCATAGGTGTCGTGGTTGACGCCGTACACGAACATCGGGGTGTCGTCCTTGGCGGGGGCCGATTGCACGACCTTCTTGGCGCCGGCGGCGATGTGGGCCTGGCAGGACTCGGTGGTCAGGAAGAAGCCGGTGCAGTCGATGACGATGTCGGCGCCGACTTCGTTCCACTTCAGGTTGGCGGGGTCCTTCTCGGCGGTCAGGCGGATGGTCTTGCCATTGACGACCATGTTGCCGCCGTCGACGGAGATCTCGCCGCTGAAGCGGCCGTGCACGGAGTCGTACTTCAGCATGTAGGCCAGGTAGTCAGGCTCGAGCAGGTCGTTGATGGCGACGATCTCGATTTCCGGGAAGTCCTTGGTGACCGCGCGGAAAACCATGCGACCGATGCGACCGAAACCGTTGATACCGACTTTGATAGACATTCTTATTACTCCTTGCGATAAAAAACCGAGCTGGCTGGGGCCGGGGCCCCGCCGGGCTTCACTATAGCTTATTTCAGCTTTTCGACCGTCTTGATGACATTGGCGACGGTGAAGCCGAATTCCTTGAACAGTTCGCCGGCCGGAGCGGACTCGCCGAAGCGGTCCAGGCCGATCACGGCGCCGCGCAGGCCGACGTACTTCCACCAGCCGTCGGTGACGCCGGCTTCGATGGCGACCTTGTGCACGCCCGGCATCAGGACGCTGTCCTTGTAGGCCTGGTCCTGCTTGTCGAACACGTTGGTGGAGGGCATGGACACCACGCGGGTGTGCTTGCCGTCGGCCTTCAGCGTTTCCTGGGCCTTGAGCGCCAGCTCGACTTCGGAGCCGGTGGCGATCAGGATCAGGTCGGGCTTGCCTTCGCTGTCGGAGAGCACGTAGCCACCCTTGGCGATGTCGGCGATCTGGGCCTCGCTGCGCTTGATGAACGGCAGGTTCTGACGCGACAGGATCAGGCTGGTCGGGCCGTCCTTCTTCTCGACGCCGGCGATCCAGGAGACCAGGGTCTCGGTGGTGTCGCAGGGACGCCAGACGGTCATGTTCGGGATCATGCGCAGGGTGGCGGTCTGCTCGACCGGCTGGTGGGTCGGGCCGTCCTCGCCGAGGCCGATGGAGTCGTGCGTGAACACGTAGATCACGCGCTGCTTCATCAGGGCGGACATGCGCAGGGCGTTGCGGGCGTATTCGGAGAACATCAGGAAGGTGCCGCCGAAGGGCAGCAGGCCGCCGTGCAGGGCCATGCCGTTCATGATGTGGCTCATGCCGAATTCGCGCACGCCGTAGGAGATGTAGTTGCCGCCCGGGTTGCGGTGCAGCGGATGGCAGCCCGGCCAGTTGGTCAGGTTGGAGCCGGTCAGGTCGGCGGAGCCGCCGACGCGCTCGGGCAGGGTGGCGACCAGGCGCTCGATGGCCAGGGCGGAGGCCTTGCGGGTGGCCACGGTCTCGGCCTTGTCGAGGGTGGTCTTCATGGCGCTGGCGACGCGCTCGCTCCAGTCGGCGGGCAATGCGCCGGACATGCGGCGGGTGAACTCCGCGGCCTCGGCCGGGAAGGCCTTGGCGTATTCGGCGAACTTGTTGTTCCAGAGGTTCTCCAGGCCTTCGCCCTTGGTCTTGGCGCTCCAGCCGTCATAGACGTCGGCCGGGACCTCGAAGGGCGGGTGGTTCCAGCCGATGTGCTGGCGGGTGGCCTCGACTTCGGCCTGGCCCAGGGCGGCACCGTGCACGTCGTGGGTGCCTTCCTTGTTCGGGGAACCCTTGCCGATGATGGTCTTGCACTGGATCAGGGTGGGCTTGTCGGTGGACTTCTTGGCCTGCTGGACGGCGGCCTCGACGGCCTCGAAGCTGTGGCCGTCGACATTGCGCACGACGTTCCAGCCGTAGGCCTCGAAGCGGCCGGCGACATCCTCGGTGAACCAGCCGTCGGTGTGGCCGTCGATGGAGATGCCGTTGTCGTCCCAGAAGGCGATCAGCTTGTTCAGCTTCCAGGTGCCGGCCAGGGAGCAGGCCTCGTGCGAGATGCCTTCCATCATGCAGCCGTCGCCCAGGAACACGTAGGTGTTGTGGTTGACGATGTCATGGCCGGGCTTGTTGAACTCGTGGGCCAGCAGCTTTTCGGCCAGCGCCATGCCGACGGCGTTGGTGATGCCCTGGCCGAGCGGGCCGGTGGTGGTCTCGACGCCCGGGGTGTAGCCGTACTCGGGGTGGCCCGGGGTACGGGAATGCAGCTGACGGAAGTTCTTGATGTCGTCGATGGAGACGTCGTAGCCGGTCAGGTGCAGGAGGGCATAGACGAGCATGGAGCCGTGGCCGTTCGAGAGCACGAAACGGTCGCGGTCGGCCCACTTCGGGTTGGCCGGGTTGTGGCGCAGGTGATGGTTCCAAACCACTTCGGAGATTTCGGCCATGCCCATGGGGGCGCCGGGGTGGCCGGATTTAGCCTTTTCGACGGCATCCATCGCGAGGGCGCGGATGGCGTTAGCAAGGTCGGTACGGGTAGCCATATTTGTTATTTCCTCGAGAGACTAAAGAAACCGGGAGGCCCAATGCGGGCACAAGGCCTCCGATTATGTCGTAGTGGAAGTTGCCTGGGCAACACGGCGAAGCGCCCCGGAATCCGCGCCGGGCCGGCCGATCAGGTCGCTTCCCTTGCCTGTCGCGGCTTCCGGCCGGGTGGTCGGAAAAATTAAAATGTTTTTATAAGCTGCGTTGCCTTGTTTATTGACCAGGTTTTTGGTAGGGCTATTGGTGCGGGCGGGCGGCCAGCCAATCGCGCCATTGGGCATGCAGCTCCGGCGTGCAGGCGGCCACGGCCGAGCGCGACCAGGGGGCGCCGGACCAGAACTCGGCCCCGTCCAACTGGCTCACGCGGCCGCCCGCCTCGGTCAGGATCAGGGCGCCGGCCGCGTAATCCCACAGTTTCTGGCCGCCGTGCAGGTAGACGTGCAGGCGCCCGGCCGCCAGGTAGCACCAGTCCAGGGTGCTGGCGCCCAGGTTGCGTTGCGAGCTGTACGGGTGCTCGGCCGCCAGGCACCCGGCCAGGGCGCGCGGGATGCGTTTGAAGTCCACCCCGGCGATGCTCCGTTCCAGTCGCTCCGGGACGCTCTTCAGCGGCAGGCGGTCGCCGTCCACGAAGGCGCCGGCGCCGGCCTCGGCATAGAAGCACTCGTCGGCCTGGGGGTCGTAGACCACGCCCAGCAGTGGCCGGCCCTGCCTGAGCAGGGCCACCGACATGGCGAAGAAGGGCATGCCGCTGACGAAGTTGGTCGTGCCGTCGATCGGATCGACGCACCAGAGGCCGTCATGGCCTTCCTGCCAGAGGCGCTTATGGGCCGCGTCGTCCATCTCCTCGCCCAATACCGGGTAGGGCTCGATGGCGCGCAGGCGCTCGATGAGGGCATTCTGGGCCGCCAGGTCGGCCTCGGTGAACAGGCTGCCGTCGTCCTTGCGGGCGTGCGCCACCTTGAGGTAGCGCGGCATGACCTCCGCCCGGCCGACCGCGCGGACGGCATCGATGACGGCGGCGAGACGCGGCGTCACGCCGTCATTCCCCGCGCCACTTGATCGAGCAGCCCATGCTGGGGATCTGCCCGGCCGGCCCGCGGCCGGTTTCGGCGACCTGCTTCATGGCCTCGAAGAGGTCGCGCCGGGCATCCTCCGGGGCGGTTTCCTTGCGCGACTCGTCGAGGCGGCCGCGGTATTGCAGTTCCAGCTTGCCGTTGAAGCCGAAGAAATCGGGGGTGCAGACGGCGCCGTAGGCCTGGGCGACGGCCTGGCTCTCGTCGATCACGTAGGGCATCGGGAAGGCCAGCTCGGCGGCCACCCGCTGCATGTTGGCAAACGAGTCCTCGGGATAGTCGGTGGGATCGTTGGCCATGATGGCGATCGCGCCGACACCCAGGGCGCGGAGGTCGTCGACGTCGCGCACGATGCGCCGGATCACCGCCTTGACGTAGGGGCAATGGTTGCAGATGAACATCACCAGGACGCCGTTCGGGCCGGTGACGTCCGCGAGGCGGTAGCGCCGGCCGTCGACGCCGGGTAGGTCGAAATCGGGGGCGGGCCAGCCGAAATCGCAAACCGGGGTTTCCATGCTCACCATCGTGACGGACCTCTCTTGGCGCGTTTCGGTCGATAATAACACCGTATCCCGAGCCGACGCCGCCCATGCCGATCCCCCGTTTCCACTGCGCCATGCCGTTGCCCCCGGGGCGGCGGGTGGCCTTGCCCGATGCCGTTGCCCGCCATGCCGTCGGAGTCCTGCGCCTGCGCGACGGCGACGACGTAATCCTGTTCAACGGCGACGGCAGCGAGTGCCTCGGCCAGCTGATCCGGACCGGCAAGGGCGCCGAGGTGGACCTCAAGGCGACCTGCGCGCCGGCGCGCGAATCGCCCTTCGCCATCACCCTGGTGCAGGGGGTGTCGAGCGGCGAACGCATGGACTACACCTTGCAGAAGGCGGTCGAGCTGGGCGTCACGCGCATCCAGCCGATCATGATGAAGCGGACCATCGTGCGCCTCGACGAGGACAAGCGCGTGAAGCGTCGCCAGCACTGGCAGGGCGTCGTGATCGCGGCGTGCGAGCAGTGCGGCCGCAACCACCTGCCCGAGGTCGACCCCATCCTGGACTTCCACGAATGGCTGGCCACGGCGAGCGCCCGCGACGGCGTGCGCCTGCTGCTCGATCCGGAGGCCAGCCAGCGCCTGCGCGAGTTGCCGGCGCCGGCCGGCGCCGTCACCCTGCTGGCCGGTCCGGAAGGCGGCTTCGACCCGAACGAACGGGAAATGCTGCGCCGGCTCGGCTTCCTGCCCATGTCCCTGGGGCCACGCATACTGCGTACCGAGACCGCGGCGATCACCGCCATGGCGGTGATCCAGGGCCTCTGGGGCGACATCTGAAAGCCGTCGGGATGGCGCCGCGCGGCAGCGATTTTCGGCATAATCCCGGCAACGCCCAACCGACGCGTATCGCCATGCCAGCAGCCCCAGGCCTTACCGACATGTCCGGCTTCGTGGACTGGTTCCGCGCCGCCGCACCCTACATCCACGCCTTCCGGGGCAAGACCTTCGTCATCGCCTTCGGCGGCGATGCCATGCTGCGCGAGGACTTCGTCGACCTGGTCCACGACATCAACCTGCTGCACGCGCTCGGCGTGCGTCTGGTCCTGGCCCACGGCGTCCGGCCCCAGGTCGAGGAGCGCCTGAGCGCGTCCGGCTCCGAGCCGCAATACGTGCAGGGCAAGCGGGTCACCGACGCCGATACCCTGGAGCACGTCAAGGACGCCGTCGGTTCGGTGCGGGTGGACATCGAGAGCATGCTCTCGGTCGGCCTGCCCAATACGCCCATGGCCGGCGCCGAGATCCGCGTCGCCTCGGGCAACTACGTCACCGCCCAGCCGGCCGGGGTGGTCGACGGGGTCGACCTGCTGTTCACCGGCGAGGTGCGCAAGGTCGCCGCCGACGCCATCCGGAGCCGCCTGGACGCCGGCGAGATCGTCCTCGTCTCGCCGATCGGCTATTCGCCCACCGGCGAGGTGTTCAACCTCACCCTCGAGGAGGTGGCGACCGCCGCGGCGATCGACCTGAAGGCCGAGAAGCTGGTCTTCATACTCGACCATGGCCGGACCGAGGATGCCCGCGGCCGCCCGGTCAACCGCCTGACCGCCGGCCAGGCCCTCAAGCTGGTCGCCGACCTGCCCGAGGGCGACATGAAGCTGTACCTGCCGTATGCCGCCCGGGCCTGCAAGAAGGGCGTCGCCAAGGCGCACCTGGTCAGCGCGGACGTCGACGGCGCCCTGCTCATGGAGCTGTTCACCCACGAGGGCGTGGGCACCATGGTCACCCGGCAGTCGGTCGAGGTGATGCGGGCGGCCAGCATCGACGACGTCGGCGCCGTCATGCAACTGATCGAGCCGCTCGAACAGGCCGGCATCCTGGTGCACCGGCCGCGCGAGCTGCTGGAGCAGGAGATCGAGCGCTTCATCGTCGCCGAACTGGACGGCCGCCTGATCGGCTGCGTCGCCCTGTATCCCTTCCCGGATGCCCAGGCCGGCGAGATGGCCTGCCTGGCCGTGCACGCCGATTTCCAGGGCGGCGGCCGCGGCGAGGCGCTCATGCATGCGGTCGAGGATGCCGCGCGCGAGCAGGGCCTGACCCGGCTGTTCGTGCTCACCACCCGGACCGCGCATTGGTTCATCGAGCGCGGTTTCGTACTCGGCGGCCCGGACGATCTGCCGGCGGCGCGCAAGGAGATGTACAACTGGCAGCGCCGCTCCAAGGTGCTGGTGAAGACGCTCGCCGCCGCCTGACGACGAGCGGGCGGGGAAGCCGCCCGGCGATCGGTTAAAATGCCCGGCTGATCGATTCGAGGTTCCAGCCGTGCTCACCGCATCCAACGTCACCATGCAATTCGGGGCCAAGCCCCTGTTCGAGAACGTCAACGTCAAGTTCGGCGAAGGCAACCGCTACGGCCTGATCGGCGCCAACGGCTGCGGCAAGTCGACCTTCATGAAGATCCTGTGCGGGGTGCTGGAGGCGACCGCCGGCAACGTCTCGAAGGACCCCCACGAGCGCATGGCCTACCTGCGCCAGGACCAGTTCGCCTACGAGGACATGCGGGTGCTCGACGTGGTCATGATGGGCCACGAGGAACTGTGGACCTGCATGACGGAGAAGGACGCCATCTACATGAACCCGGAGGCGACCGAGGACGACTACATGCACGCCGCCGAGTTGGAGGCCAAGTTCGGCGAGATGGGCGGCTACGATGCCGAGGCGCGCGCCGGCGAGCTGCTCCTGGGCGTGGACATCCCGGTCGACAAGCACCAAGGCCCGATGCGCGAGGTGGCGCCGGGCTGGAAGCTGCGCGTCCTGCTCGCCCAGGCCCTGTTCGCCGACCCGGACATCCTGCTCCTGGACGAGCCGACCAACAACCTCGACATCAACACCATCCGCTGGCTGGAGGACGTCCTCAACCAGCGCAACTCGACCATGGTGATCATCTCCCACGACCGCCACTTCCTGAATCAAGTGTGCACCCACATGGCCGACCTGGATTACCAGACCCTCAAGGTCTACCCGGGCAACTACGACGACTACATGGAGGCCTCGACCCAGGCGCGCGAGCGCCAGCAGGCCGCCAACGCCCGCGCCAAGGAGAAGATCGCCGACCTGCAGAACTTCGTGCGCCGGTTCTCGGCCAACAAGTCCAAGGCCAAGCAGGCCACATCGCGTCTGAAGCTGATCGACAAGCTGAAGCCGGAGGACGTCAAGCCGTCCTCGCGCCAGTACCCTTGGATTCGCTTCGAATACGACGACAAGGAGAAGCTGCACCGCCTGGCCTGTGAGATCGAGAACCTGACCTTTGGCTACGACCCGGCCCAGCCGATCATCAAGAACTTCACCTACACGGTCGACGCTGGCGACAAGATCGCCGTCATCGGCGAGAACGGCGTCGGCAAGACCACCCTGATGAAGCTCCTGGTGGGCGAACTGACGCCCCAGGGCGGCCACGTCAAGTGGGCCGAGAAGGCCAAGCTGGGCTATTACGCCCAGGACCACTCGGACGACTTCGCCAGCGACCTCAACCTGACCGACTGGATCAGCGGCTACGTGCGCGAGGGCGGCTACGAGGGCGACGACGCCGAGACCCTGCTGCGCGGCACCCTGGGCCGGCTGCTGTTCAAGGGCGACGAGGTGAAGAAGGCGGTCAAGGTGATCTCCGGCGGCGAACAGGGCCGCATGCTGTTCGGCAAGCTCATGCTTCAGCGCAAAAACGTCATGCTCATGGACGAGCCGACCAACCACCTCGACATGGAGTCGATCGAGTCGCTCAACAACGGCCTGGGCGACTTCACCGGCACCCTGCTGTTCGTCTCCCACGACCGCGAGTTCGTGTCCTCGCTGGCCAACCGCATCATCGAGATCAGGCAGGACGGCCGCATCGTCGACTACCGCGGCACCTACGACGAATACCTGGCCAGCCAGGGCATCGAATAGAATCGGGCCATTCCATCGGCGCAGGAGGCACCATGAAACCGTCCGCATCCGTCCTGTTGCTCGCCGGCGCGCCGGTCCTCCTGGCCGGCTGCGTCCAGGACACCGCCTCCTACATGATCGACGGCGACCGCAACCATTCGATCATGGTCATGCGTTCCCAGGACCTGCCCTGGGGCGACGTCAGCCTGGCGGTCACGGCGGCGCGCCAACCCGACTGCCTGGGCGGCCTGGACATCAAGGGCGTGCCGCGCAATGCCGAACTGGTCCTGCACCAGGCCCCGCCCGACTACGCCGAGCCGATCTACATCCTCACGGTCGGCAAGGACGACTACGCGGTCAGCACGCAGTCCTGCCGGGTGCAGAAGTTCGCCCAGGCGCCCGCCGATGCCGGTCCCGAGATCGGCCGCTTCAAGGAAGTGGACGGTACCCTGGAATACGTCGCGGCGGCCAAGTAGGCACGCTGCAGGCAACAAAAAAGCGCGGGGCCGGCCCGCGCTTTTTTGTTCGCCGGTGCGCGACTAGCCGCGCCGCATGCTGTCGAAGAAGCCCGCGTTGTCCTTGGTCGCACGCACCTTGTCGAGCAGGAATTCCATCGCGTCGAGGTCGTCCATCGGGTAGAGCAGCTTGCGCAGCACCCAGATCTTCTGCAGCAATGCCGGCTCGATCAGGAGTTCTTCCTTGCGGGTGCCGGAGCGGTTGACGTTGATGGCCGGGTAGACCCGTTTCTCGGCCGAACGGCGGTCGAGGTGGATCTCCATGTTGCCGGTGCCCTTGAATTCCTCGTAGATCACGTCGTCCATGCGGCTGCCGGTGTCGATCAGGGCGGTGGCGATGATGGTCAGGGAACCGCCTTCCTCGATGTTGCGGGCGGCGCCGAAGAAGCGCTTCGGCTTCTGCAGGGCGTTGGCGTCGACGCCGCCGGTGAGCACCTTGCCGGAGGCCGGCTGCACGGTGTTGTAGGCGCGTGCCAGGCGGGTGATGGAGTCGAGCAGGATGACCACGTCCTTCTTGTGTTCGACCAGGCGCTTGGCCTTCTCGATCACCATCTCGGCGACCTGGACG
Organism: Parasulfuritortus cantonensis; assembly: GCF_004337445.1. Taxonomy (GTDB): domain Bacteria; phylum Pseudomonadota; class Gammaproteobacteria; order Burkholderiales; family Thiobacillaceae; genus Parasulfuritortus; species Parasulfuritortus cantonensis. Next base: position 211,278 of record NZ_SJZB01000042.1, read on the forward strand.
TGGCGGCTGGCCGGTTCGTCGAAGGTGGAGGCGACCACTTCGCCGCGCACGGTGCGCTGCATCTCGGTCACTTCCTCGGGACGCTCGTCGATGAGCAGGACGATCAGCACCGCGTCCGGGTGGTTGGCGACGATCGAGTGGGCGATGTGCTGCATCATCACCGTCTTGCCGGTCTTCGGCGGCGCCACCAGGAGGCCGCGCGAGCCCTTGCCGATGGGGGCGACGATGTCGATGATGCGGCCGGTCAGGTTCTCCTCGGCCTTGATGTCGCGTTCCAGGCGGAACGGCTCGTTCGGGAACAGCGGCGTCAGGTTCTCGAACAGGATCTTGTGCTTCAGGGCCTCGGGCGACTCGCCGTTGACCTTGTCCAGCTTGGTGATGGCGAAGTAGCGCTCGCCGTCCTTGGGGGTGCGGATCTCGCCCTCGATGGTGTCGCCGGTGTGCAGGTTGAAGCGGCGCACCTGGGACGGCGAGATGTAGATGTCGTCCGGGCTGGCCAGGTAGGAGGTGTCGGCCGAACGCAGGAAACCGAAGCCGTCGGGCAGGATTTCCAGCACGCCGTCGCCGTTGATCGTCTCGCCCTTCCTGGCCATGCTCTTCAGCAGGGCGAAGATCAACTCCTGCTTGCGCATGCGGTTGGCGTTCTCGATGCCGTCGGCCTCGGCCATCTCCAGCAACTGGCTGACGTGGTATTGCTTCAATTCGGATAAATGCATGGTACGGACTTGGGGTGTGCGGCGGCGCTATGGCCGCGGATCCTGCTCGGGGAGGGGGTGAGCGCCCGGCGGGACCGCCGGGCGGCACGAAGACTAGCGAAACTTAGATGTTGCTGTCAACAAAGGCGGTCAACTGGGACTTGGACAGGGCGCCGACCTTGGTCGCCTCGACGTTGCCGTTCTTGAAGATCATCAGGGTGGGGATGCCGCGGATGCCGTACTTGGGCGGGGTCTGCTGGTTCTCGTCGATGTTCAGCTTGCATACCTTCATCCGTCCCGTGTACTCCTTCGCCACTTCGTCGAGGATGGGCGAGATCATCTTGCAAGGGCCGCACCAGTCAGCCCAGTAGTCCACGAGCACCGGGGTCGGGCTTTGCAGGACTTCCTGTTCGAAAGTGTCGTCGGTGACGTAATGGATATGCTCGCTCATGGAATGATCCTCGTGCGGAATGTAGGTAGGGGTATAAGGGGCGTCGGCGCTGAATTGGCCAAACCGGGAAACGTCGCTATGCTAGCGAAAAAGCCCGAGTGAGGAAAGCGCATGGCCTACGTCGTCACCGAGAACTGCATTCAGTGCAAATACACCGATTGCGTCGAGGTTTGCCCGGTCGATTGTTTCCACGAGGGCCCCAATTTCCTGGTCATCGACCCCGACGAATGCATCGACTGCACCCTGTGCGTGGCGGAGTGTCCGGCCGAGGCGATCTTCGCCGAGGACGACCTGCCCGAGGACCAGCGCCGCTTCATCCAGATCAATGCCGAACTGGCCAAACTGTGGCCGACCATCGTCGAGAAGAAGGCGGCCTTGGCCGACGCCGACGCCTGGAACGGCAAGCCCGGCAAGGCGGCGCAACTCGAGAAGTAGGCGCGCCCGGCGGGCTGGCTAACGCCAATCCGCCAGGAGGGCCTGCAACGCCGCTTCCTGGACCGGCACCGGCAATGCCGCATCGATGTGGAAACGCTGGCTGACCTTGTCCAGGGCAGCCTGGTGGATGGGGTCGTAGTACACCACCACCTTCACGTCGGGCATGGCCTGCAGGGTGGCCAGGAGGGATTCCAGGTTGCTGACCCGGTCGCGGAAGTCCGGCTGGTAGAAGAAGTCGGCCGCCACCACCCGGGGCCGGTTCTTGCGTAGCCAGGCGATTGCCTTGCGCACCATGAACTCGTTCTGGACGGCGTAGCCGGCGGCCTCGTAGACGGCCTTCAGGCGGTTGTGGGCGAGGAACTCGACGACCGCGAGCAACGGGGGTTTTTCCATCGTCATCACCAGAAAAAAGGGGGCTCGCGCCCCCTTTTCGTCTGCCTGGGGCAGGGATTACAGCTTGTCGGCGTTGTTGGCCAGGTATTCGGCGACGCCGTCCGGGGTGGCCTTCATGCCGGTGTCACCCTTCTTCCAGCCGGCCGGGCAGACTTCGCCGTGCTCTTCGAAGAACTGCAGGGCATCGACCATGCGCAGCATCTCGTCGACGTTGCGGCCCAGGGGCAGGTTGTTGACGACCTGGTGCTGGACCATGCCGGATTTGTCGATCAGGAAGGAGCCGCGGAAGGCGACGTTGCCGTCCGGGGTCTCGACGTCGAAGGCCTTGCAGATGGCGTGGTTCAGGTCGGCGACGAGGGTGTAGCCGACGGCGCCGATGCCGCCCTGGTTGACCGGGGTGTTGCGCCAGGCGTTGTGGGTGAAGTGGGAATCGATGGAGACGCCGATCACTTCAACGTTGCGGGCCTTGAATTCGTTCAGGCGGTGGTCGAAAGCGAGCAGTTCCGACGGGCAGACGAAGGTGAAGTCCAGCGGGTAGAAGAACACCACGGCGTACTTGCCGGCGGTGGCCTGCTTGAAGTTGAAGTTGTCGACGATCTCGCCGTTGCCGAGTACGGCGGCGGCGGTGAAATCGGGTGCTTGCTTGCCAACCAGTACAGCCATTTTCAATTCCTCTCGAGTGCTAATTAGTGGGAAATAAAGCCTTTCGGCCTCCCCGCCGGCAGGCCTTTGGGTGATCGGGGCAACCCCAGTCAGAGATGCAATTTACTAGACTATCGTGAAGTTTTGAAGCGCCCGGGCGCGGTGGCGGCGCCGCCGTCAGCTGGCCTTGCGGGCACGGGCCGGCTTCTTGGCCGGACCCTTCTCGGCCTTGGCGGCGAGCAGGGCGAGCGCCTCGTCCAGGCTGATCGCATCCGGGTTCATGTCCTTGCGCAGGGTGGCGTTGAGCTTGCCATGACTGACGTAGGGACCGTAGCGGCCATCCCTGACCGTGACCGGCTGGCCGTCGGCCGGGTGCTTGCCCAGCTCGCGGCCGGGGCTGGCGGCGCCCCGTCCGGCCGCCGGGGCGGCCAGGACTTCCAGCGCCTGGGCGAGATCAATGGTGTAGACGTCCAACTGCTTCGGGATCGACTTGAACTTGCCGTCGTGCAGCAGGTAGGGACCGAAGCGGCCGGTGTTGGCGACGATGGCCAGGCCACTGGTCGGATGGTGGCCGAGCTCGCGCGGCAGGGACAGCAGCCGGAGCGCCGTGGCCAGATCGGCCGCCTCGACGGGTTGGTCCTTGGGCCAGGAGGCACGCTTGGGCTTGGGCGCCTTCTTGTCTTCCGGCATGTCGCCGACTTGGACGTACCAGCCGAAGCGGCCGTTGAGCAGCTTGATCGGCAGGCCCGTGGCCGGGTCGTCGCCCAGGACGATGTCCTCGCCCGGGGCCGGCTGGTCGCCGAACGGCCGCGTGTAGTCGCACTCGGGGTAGCCGGAACAGCCGATGAACAGGCCACGCTTGGATGATTGCAGGAGCAGCGGCTTGCCGCACTTCGGGCAGGCCTCGTCGACCGGGCAACCGCGCTCCACCTTGGCCTTGGCGTCGAGTTCGCCGGAGAACTGGCCCCAGAACTCGCCCATGACCGGTATCCAGTCGCGCTCGCCGTTGGAGATTTCGTCCAGCTCGTCCTCGAAATGCGCGGTGAAGTCGTAATCGACGTAATCGTGGAAGTGCCGGGTCAGGAAGCAGTTGATCAGGCGTCCGATCGGGGTCGGCTTGAAGCGCTTCTTGTCGAGCACGGCATAGGCGCCGACGTTGTCGCGTTCGTGCAGCAGGGTGGAGATGATGCTGGCATAGGTCGACGGCCGGCCGATGCCGTGCTCTTCCAGGGTCTTCACCAGGCTCGCTTCGGAGTAGCGCGGCGGCGGCTGGGTGAAGTGCTGCTCGCCATAGAGCCGGTCGACCGGTACCGTCTCGCCTTCCGCGAGCGCGGGCAGCCTGGCCTCGTCCTCGGCGCCGGTCGGTTCGTCCTCGTCCTCCTTATATACGGCCAGGAAGCCGTCGAAGGCGATGGTCTGGCCGTTGGCCCGGAACAGGTTCCGCGGCGATCCGACGGCGATGTCGACCGCCACGGTGTCCAACTCGGCGGCGGCCATCTGGCAGGCGAGGGCCCGCTTCCAGATCATCTCGTAGAGCTTGAACTGCTCCTGCGAGAGATGTTCCCGTACGCTCTCCGGGGTGCGCGCGATGGCGGTCGGCCGGATCGCCTCGTGTGCCTCCTGGGCATTCTTGGCCTTGCTGCGGTAGACCACGGCGGACTTGGGCAGGTAGTCGGCGGAGAAGTGCTTGCCGATGTACTGGCGGATGTCGGCGACGGCCTCCTGCGACAGGTTGACCGAGTCGGTACGCATGTAGGTGATGAGGCCCACCGCGCCCTTGCCGGCGTCGATGCCCTCATATAGCTGCTGGGCCACGCGCATGGCGCGCTCGGCTGAGAAGCCGAGCTTGCGTACCGCCTCCTGCTGCAGGGTGGAGGTCGTGAACGGCGCCGCCGGCTGGCGCTGGCGGCGCTTCTTTTCCACCTTGACCACCTGGCCTTCCGAGGCCTGGTTCAAGGCGGCGATGATCGCGTTGCTGCGCGCCTCGTCGGCGACCGAGAACTGCTGGATCTTCTCGCCGTCGAACTGGGTCAGGCGGGCGGCGAACTTCTGCTTGCCCTTGTGGGAATCGAGATGCAGGGTCCAGTACTCGCGCGCCTGGAACTTCTCGATCTCCTCCTCGCGTTCGACGATCAGACGCAGCGCCGGGCTCTGCACGCGGCCGGCGGACAGGCCGGGGCTGATCTTCTTCCAGAGCAGCGGCGACAGGTTGAAGCCGACCAGGTAGTCGAGCGCCCGGCGCGCCTGCTGAGCGTTGACCAGTTCCATGGCGACGTTGCGCGGATTGGCCACGGCCTCCTTCACGGCGCGTTCCGTGATCTCGTAGAACACGACGCGCTTGGCCGGTTTCTTGTCGAGCAGCTTGCGGGCGTTGAGGATCTCGGTGAGGTGCCAGGCAATGGCTTCGCCTTCCCGGTCCGGGTCGGTTGCGATCAGGACTTCGTCGGCTTTCTTCACCGCCTTGGCGATCGCCTCGACGTGCTTGGCGTTGCGCTCGATCAGCTCGTACTTCATCGCGAAGCCCTTGTCGGGCTCCACCGAACCGGTCTTCGGGGTGAGGTCGCGGACGTGGCCGTAGCTGGCCAGGACCTCGTAATCGCCGCCCAGGTATTTCTTCAGCGTTTTCGCCTTGGACGGCGACTCGACGATGAGGAGTTTCATGTTGGAGTGGAAACGCTCAGTCAGTGCAGGGTGGGCTGCCAGCCATCCTCGTCGGCGCGCACCAAGTCTTCCAGCCAGATGGCGTCACCCGGGCCGTTCAGGCGCGAAATGGCGAGCAGGGTGATCCATTTGATCTTGTCGGCACTGACCTCCTGGTCTTCCAGTGCGAGTGCCTGTTCGATGACCCATTCCCGGGCATGGCCGGGCAGCAGCTCGGCGCTTTCCAGGTGGATCAGGAAACCGAGGCCGTCCGGATGCAGGCGGCGGGATTCCTCGTCGGTATAGCAACGGCTGCCGGGGCCGCTATCAGCCGCGGCGGCCATCGGTTCGAGTTCGTCCAGGGCCGCGAGCCAGTTCAGCGCCCGGTCGATATCCTCGCTCTCGAAGCCGACGGCAGCGAGTTTGCGCGACAGGGTCTCGGCGTCCGGATGGAGATCGGCGACCAGATAGTTGTCGTATAGGTAGAGGAGGATGTCGAACATATTAAAAGATTCGCTGATAAAGACCGCCCGGCAGAACCGCCACGCGACCTTCCATTTCGTGCGTGAAAAGCATGGCCGAAAGGCTATCCACCGTCAAGCCGGCCCGCGTCGCCAATTCGTCCAGGCTCACCGGCGCGGTGCCCATCAACTGGAGCAGGGGGTCGTCGCCGGCGCCGGCGTCGGGATGACCGGCGAGTTCGAGTGCCCAGGGCAGATTCAGTTCCTCGAGGATGTCGGCGGCCGACTCGACCAGCTTGGCCCCCTGCTTGATGAGCTGGTGGCAGCCCTTGGCCATGGGCGAATGGATGGAGCCGGGTATGGCGAATACCTCGCGGCCCTGCTCGGCCGCCAGGCGGGCGGTGATCAGGGAGCCCGACTGGGGCGCCGCCTCGACCACCAGGACGCCCAGGGCCAGGCCGCTGATGATCCGGTTGCGGCGCGGGAAATGGCCCGGTTTGGGCGGCGTGCCGAGGGGGAACTCGGACACCAGCGCGCCGGCCGCCGCGAGTCGGTGGGCGAGGGCGCGGTTCTTGGCCGGATAGACCCGGTCCAGCCCGGTGCCGACCACGGCGACGCCGGTGCCGTTGCCGGCCAGGCCGCCTTCGTGGGCCGCGCTGTCGATACCCTCGGCGAGGCCGCTGACGACGGTCAGGCCGGCCTCCGCCAGGGTCCGGGCGAAGGCCTCGGCGTCGCGTCGGCCCTGGGGCGTGGCGTTGCGGCTGCCGACGACGGCGACCATGGGCCGGCGCAGGATGTCGGGATCGCCCTTCAGGTACAGCCACATGGGCGGGTCGGGCAGGCCGCGCAGGGTGTCCGGGTAGGCCGGGTCGGTCCAGGTGATCAGGTGGGCATCCGGCGCGGCCAGCCAGTCCAGGCTGGCGCGATGCGCGTCCGGGTCAGGCGGTTCGGCGAGGGCGGCGGCGATCCGGTCGCCGACCAGGGGACGCAACTGCGCCCGGCCGGCCGCGAAGATGCTGGCCACGTCCGGAAAGGCGTCGAGCAGGCGACGGGCGGTGTCCGGGCCCAGCCCCGGCACCGCCGCCAGGGCGAGCCAGGCCAGGACGTCCGGACCGGTATTCAAGGATTGCGGACGTGGTCGAGCAGGTAGATCGGGTGGGTGGATTCCATGACCAGGGCATAGGCCACCCGGTCGAACACCCGGTAGATCATGACCAGCCCGGTGCGCTCGTCCGGCAGTTGGGTCGGTTTGTCGGGCATCTGCTCGGCGCCGGAGTTGTTGAACTCGGCGAAGACGGCGTTGTTGCCGCGTTCGTTCATGCCGTTGAGGTAGCCGTCCTTCGGGGTCAGGGCGCGCTTGAGACCCAGTTTGCTGCCGGGGTGGAAGACGGCCAGGACGTCGCCGGGGACGAGGCCGTCGGTCTTGCCCTTGTTCAGGATGACGGTCGAGTAGCGGCCGGTGACCTGGTCGCTCTTGACGGTCAGGATGATGCGGCCGTCGACGGTCTTGGCCGGGGCGTGCGGTTCGAAATCGAGCTTGTCGGCAATGACGGCCGGGATCAGATGGTCGCCCATCTGGATCTCGCTTTCCGACGTGGTGACCTCCAGCTTGGCCGGGTTGCCCTTGGTCATCACCTGGGCATCGCCCAGGTAGGTGACCTCGTGGGCGAGCACTTCGCCGGAATCCGGATCCTTGAGCGGCGTGCCCAGGCGGACGACATGCCATTTCATCACGTCGCCGGTGATCTCGTCGGCGTAGATGCGGTCACCGGTGCCCGCCAGCACGCGGCCGCCCTCGCTGGCGATCAGCTTGGGTGCTGCGGCCAGGTCCTTGGCGTCGGCGAGCATGGGCCGGCGCAGGAAGGCCTCGACGGTGGCGTAGGGGATGGGTGGGATGGCGTCGCGTTCGGTGATCGGCTCGACGTGCACGGTGGGCGACAGCTTGACCGTTTCCATCTTCGCCAGGCGCGGTCCGTCGGGAGTCATGACCAGGTAGATGACGTCGCCCGGGTAGATCAGGTGCGGGTTCTTGATATGGTCGTCGTTGACATGCCAGAGTTCGGGCCAGAGCCAGGGCGACTTGAGAAACTTGGCGGAGATGTCCCACAGGGTGTCGCCCTTGACCACGACGTGGCGGTCGGGGGCATCCTCGCGCAGCTTGACCACATCGGCCGTCGCCGGGACCGGCAGAGCCATGGAAAGGGAGATGCCCAGCGAGACGATCAAAGCCAGTGTGCGCATGGTCACAACCTCAGTATGAAGGGCCCGCAGCGAACCCGGATATAATTAAGCCAATGTAAACTTAAACCAATTTGTGAATCTTTGCATCTAAATGGCTCTACTTAAAATCCTCCAATACCCGGACAAGCGCTTGCACAGGATCGCTGCGCCGGTCCCGGTGGTGGACGACGAAATCCGCCAACTGGCGGCCGACATGGCGGAAACCATGTACGCCGCCCCGGGCGTCGGTCTGGCCGCCACCCAGGTCGACCGCCATATCCGGCTGATCGTGATCGACGTCAGCGAGGCGAAGGACCGCTTGCTGGTCCTGATCAACCCGGTGATTCTGGAAAAGGACGGCGAGTCCGTGCACGAGGAAGGCTGCCTGTCGGTGCCGGGCATCTACGAAAAGGTCACCCGCGCCGAGCACATCAAGGTGCGCGCCACGAACCTGGCCGGCGAGACGGTCGAGTTCGAGGCCGAGGGCTTGCTGGCGATCTGCGTCCAGCACGAGATGGACCACCTGGAGGGCAAGGTGTTCGTCGAATACCTGTCGCGCCTGAAGCAGGATCGCATCCGGTCCAAACTGCTCAAGCAGCAGCGGGAAACGATGTGAGGCTGGTCTTCGCGGGTACCCCGGAGTTCGCCGCCCGGGCCCTGGCGGCGTTGATCGCCGCCGGACACGACATCCCCCTGGTGCTGACGCAGCCGGACCGGCCGGCCGGCCGCGGCATGAAGCTGCGCATGAGTCCGGTCAAGGAACTGGCCCTGCGCCATGGCCTGGCCGTCGCCCAGCCGGACAGCCTGAAGACCGAGGCGGCCCGCCAGGTCATCGCCGACGCGGCGCCCGAGGTCATGGTGGTGGCCGCCTACGGCCTCATCCTGCCGCAGGCCGTGCTCGACATGCCGCGCCTCGGCTGCGTCAATATCCACGCCTCGCTGTTGCCGCGCTGGCGCGGCGCGGCGCCGATCCAGCGCGCCATCGAGGCGGGCGACGCCGAGACCGGCATCACCCTCATGCAGATGGACAAGGGGCTCGACACCGGCGCCATGCTCGCCCGGCATCCCCTGGCCATCGCCCCGGACGACAGCGCGGCCAGCCTGCACGACAAGCTCGCCGAACTGGGTGCCGAGGCCATCGTCGCCTTGCTGCCCGGGCTGGCGGCCGTTGTCGCCGCGCCGCAGGACGACGCCCTGGCCTGTTATGCCGCCAAGATCGGCAAGGACGAGGCGCGCCTGGACTGGAGCCTGCCGGCGGCCGTGCTGGACCGCCGCGTCCGCGCCTTCAATCCGTTCCCGGGCGCCGCCTGCCAGCTCGGCGGCGAGCCGCTCAAGATCTGGCGTGCCCGTCCGGCGCCGGGCGGCGGCCGGCCGGGCGAGATCCTGGCGGTCGGCCCGGATGCGCTCCGGGTCGCCTGCGGCGTGGGCGCCCTCGACCTGCTCGAGCTCCAGAAGGCGGGCGGAAAGCGTCTCCCGGTTGCCGCCTTCCTGGCTGGCAACCCCCTTGCACCCGGGCAAAGCCTGGGTTGAATTTTTCCCGGCCGGCGGCATCTTATGTGCCGGTGTGACTGACCTGATCCGGAACTCATCATGTTGAACAACTGGCTGAAAACCACCCTGCTGATGGCCGCCATCATGGCCCTGTTCGGCGCCGTCGGCATGCTGCTGGGCGGCGCCCAGGGCATGCTCCTGGCCTTGCTGTTCGGGGGTGCCATGAACGTGTGGGCCTACTGGAACTCGGACAAGATGGTCCTGCGCATGTACAACGCCCACGAGGTCGACGCCGGCAGCGGCGGCGAGTTCTACGCCGTCGTGCGTGAACTGTCCCAGCGCGCCGGTCTGCCCATGCCGCGCGTCTACATCATCGACGAGGCGCAGCCGAACGCCTTCGCCACCGGTCGCGACCCCGAGCACGCCGCCGTGGCGGCCACCACCGGCATCCTGCGCATGCTGTCGACGCGGGAGCTGCGCGGCGTCATGGCCCACGAACTCGCCCACGTGCGCCATCGCGACATCCTCATCTCGACCATCTCCGCCACCGTGGCCGGCGCCATCTCCACCCTGGCGCAGTTCGGCATGCTGTTCGGCGGCGGCGATCGCGAGCGCCCCAACATCGTCGTCCAGCTGGCCGTGATGTTGCTCGCGCCCCTCGCCGCCATGCTGATCCAGATGGCCATCTCGCGTTCGCGCGAGTTCGGCGCCGACCGCGGCGGTGCCGAGATCTCCGGCGACCCCGAGGCGCTCGCCAGCGCCCTGCGCAAGATCGAGGCCTACGCCCGGGGCACGCCCATGGAAACCGCCGAGATGCATCCGGAGACCGCCCAGATGATGATCATCAACCCGCTCTCCGGCGGTGACCTGCAAGGCCTGTTCCGCACCCACCCCGCCACCGAGGAACGCATCCGCCGTCTGCTCGAACTGGCCCGCGGCGGCGCCTGACCGGTGGCCTCGGCACGTGCCCTGGCGGCCGACCTGGTCAACCAGGTGCTGCTCGACGGCCGCAGCCTGACCGCGGCCCTGGAGGCGGTCAGGCCGGGCGCCGACGCGCGCCGTCTGGCCGACGCCCAGGACCTCGCCTACGGGGTGCTGCGCCATCTGGGCCGCCTGCGCTTCTACCTGCGTCGGCTCACCGGCCGGCCGGTCGAGCCGGCCGAGCTGGCCGGCTATTTCCTCGTCGCCCTTTATGAACTCGCGGACCGCGACACCCCCGCCTACGCGGCCGTCAACGAGGCGGTGTCGCTGGTTGGCCGGCTGTACCCGCGGGCGCGCGGCTTCGCCAACGGGGTCCTGCGCAACTTCAGCCGCCGGCGCGCGGAACTGGAGGCCGCCGCGGCGACCGATCCGGAGGCGCGCTGGGATTTCCCGCGCTGGTGGATCGACAAGTTGCGCGCCGACTACCCGGCCGCCTGGCAGGGGGCGCTGACCGCCATGAACGGCCATCCGCCCATGACCTTGCGGGTCAATCGCCGGCGCCTGGACGTCGCCGCCTACGAGGCCTTGCTGGCCGAGGCCGGCATGGCTGCGCGCCGGACCGGGGCGGCGGCCCTGACCCTGGCGCAACCGGTCCCGGTCAGCGAACTGCCCGGCTTCGCCGACGGCCTGGTCTCGGTCCAGGACCTGGGCGCCCAGCATGCCGCCGCCCTGCTCGACTGCGCCGACGGCATGCGGGTGCTCGACGCCTGTGCCGCGCCGGGTGGCAAGACCGCGCACCTGTTGGAGGGCCACGACCTCGACCTGGTCGCCCTCGATCTGGACGGCGAACGTCTGCGCCGGGTCGAGGAGAACCTGCGCCGCCTCGGCCTGGCCGCCATCCTGCGCGCCGCCGACGCCGGCCGGCCGGCCGACTGGTGGGACGGCCGGCCGTTCGACCGCATCCTGCTCGACGCGCCGTGCACCGGTTCCGGCGTCGTGCGCCGGCATCCGGACGGGAAATGGCTGAAACGTTGCGAAGACGTGACCGACCTGGCAGGTCGTCAGGCGCGCCTGTTGGATGCCGTTTGGCCGCTGCTTCGCCGAGGTGGTAAATTGCTTTACGCAACTTGCAGCCTGTTTCCCGAGGAAAATGGTCGCCAGGTCGAAGCCTTCCTGGCCGGACACGAGGATGCCCGACCGGAAACGACCGGTGTGCCTGGTGAGGAAGACGGGCAGCTATTACCGGATGGCGACCACGACGGCTTCTTCTATGCCCGCATTGTCAAGACGTGACTTCCTCAGATTGTCCTGCGCGACGGCCCTGGCCGCTGGCGCCGGGCGGGTGTGGGCACGCGACATGCTGGCCCTCAAGCAGGTCGAACTGGTGGCGAAGCACGACCACTACGTCTTGGTGGGCGGGTACAACATCCAACTCGCGGGGACCCTCGACGACGCCCTGCGCAAGGGCATCACCCTCACCTTCGTGCAGCTGTTCGAGGCCGAACGGCCGCGCAGCTACTGGTTCGCCGAGGATGTCGCCGTCGAGCAGCGCACCCTCAAGCTGTCCTACAACGCGCTCCTGCGCCAGTACCAGCTCTTCCGCGACAGCGGCCATGCCAGCTTCGACAGCGAGGCCGAGGCGCTCGCGGCCCTGGGCGATTTCGCCGACTGGGCCGTCCTGGACGCCAAGCAGGTCAGCAAACAGACCGTGTACCAGGCCCGGGTGCGCATGTATCTGGACACCAGCCAATTGGCCAAGCCGCTCCAGATGAACGCCTTCGCTTCGAGCCGCTGGGACATGGACTCCGGATGGCGGGAGTGGTCGTTCAAGCCCTGAGCGGACCGGCCGCGGGCGGACGCGGTGCCGGCCGCGCCGTCCCGGTGCCCGGGATCGGCTAGGGGGCGCCGATGCTCTATCTCACCCTCGGCAGCCTGCTGCTCGGCGTCTCCCTGGTCACCCTGCTGTCCTTCTCGGCCGACAACAGCGGTTTCTTCGCCGAGCACTTCCAGATACTGGTCTGGGTCGCCGCCGTGGCCGCCCTGGCCCTGGCGGGGCTGTTCGGCTACCAGGTCTACTCCCTGTGGCGGCGGGTGCGCGCCGGCGTCTTCGGCGCCCGCCTGACGGCCCGGATGTTCTGGATCTTCGGCCTGATGGCCCTGCTGCCCGGGCTGGTGGTCTACCTGCTGTCGGTGCAGTTCCTGGTCAAGTCGATCGAGTCCTGGTTCGACGTGCGCATGGAGCAGGCCCTGGAGAGCGGCCTCTCGCTCGGTCAATCGGCCCTCGGCCATCTTGAGAACGAGCTGGTCAAGAAGGCGGAGGGCATGGCGCTGCAACTGCTGGAGCTGCCGACCTCGCAGCAGGACGACCACCTGAACGAGTTGCGCGAGGCCTTCGGCGTCCAGGAAGTCGGCCTGTTTGACGAAAGTGGCGCCCTGATCGGCTTCGCCTCCTCGGACAAGGCCGCCATGGTGCCGCGCCAGCCCGAGCGGGCGGCGATCTGGCAGGCCAAGTTGCAGCAGCCCTGGTCGCGTACCGAGCAGGACAGCGACGGTCGCACCCTGATCGTGCGCGCGGCCGTCCCGGTCAACGTCGTCAGCCTGACCGAGAACATGCGTATCCTGCAGGTCGCCCAGCCGGTCTCGGCGAAGTTGAGCGAGGATGCCCAGAGCGTCGAGGCGGCGCACCGCAGCTATCAGGAACTCGCGGTCTCCCGCCTCGGCCTGAAGCGCCTCTACGCGGTGTCGCTGACCTTGTCGCTGGCCCTCTCGCTGTTCTCCGCCCTGTCGCTCGCCTATCTGCTGTCGGAACGCCTGGCGGCGCCGCTCCGGGTCCTGGCGCGCGGCACGCGGGCGGTGGCGCGCGGCGACTACTCGCAGGTCAATCCGATCAATTCCGGCGACGAACTGGGCATGCTGACCCACTCCTTCAACCGCATGACCCTGCAGTTGTCGGAAGCCCGCGCCGCGGCGGAGGAGAACCACGACAAGCTGCAGGAGGCCAAGGCCTACCTGGAAAGCGTGCTGGGCAGCGTGAGTACCGGCGTGGTGACCCTGGACGCCGACCTGCGCGTGCAACTGGTCAACCCGGCGGCGGCCAGCATACTCGGCTGCGACCGCGATACCGCCGAGGGGCGCTCGCTGGACGACTGGTGCCCGGCCGACGAGGGGCTGCGCCAGTTCGCCGCCACCATGGCCGAGCATTTCCGCGCCGCCGGCCGGCAGGCGTGGCGGGAACAGGTGGAACTGGCGGCGCCGTCCGGCACCCGCGTCCTGCTCGCCCGCGGCACGCCCCTCGATGCCGGCGAGGAGGCCGCCTACGCCCTCGCGCTCGACGACGTCACCCAGCTCATCCAGGCCCAGCGCGACGCCGCTTGGGGCGAGGTGGCCCGGCGCCTGGCGCACGAGATCAAGAATCCGCTGACGCCGATCCAGCTCTCCGCGGAGCGCCTGCAGCTCAAGCTCGCCGACCAGCTGCCGGAAAACGGCCGCGCCATTCTGGTCCGGGCCACCGACACCATCGTCGGCCAGGTCGCGGCGATGAAGTCGCTGGTCGACGCCTTCGCCCAGTATGCCCGCACGCCGGCCCCCAGCCTGCAGGCCATGGCCGTCAACCCGCTGGTCACCGATATCCTGGCCCTGTACGAGCACCACGTGCCGATCGACACCGCCCTGGCGCCGGACCTGCCGGAGGTGTCCGGCGACCCGTCGCTGTTGCGCCAGGTGCTGGTCAACCTGATCAAGAATGCCGAGGAGGCCCTGGTCGAGCGGGCCGACCAGCTGATCCGCGTCAGCAGCCACCGCAGCCCGGACGGCGTCACCATCTGTGTCGAAGACAATGGCCCCGGCTTCCCGGAATCGCTGGGCAACCGCCTGTTCGAGCCGTACGCGACGACCAAGCCCAAGGGAACCGGCCTCGGCCTGGCCATCGTCAAAAAGATCATCGAGGAGCATCATGGCGGGATTGAGGTGCGCAACCTGGAGCCGCATGGGGCCGCGGTGTGCATTACCTTGCCGATTTATGTTGAAATCGCGGCGCAGGATGAACCCCGCTCTTCGCCGTCGCGCGAGGGGCCGGCTTGACAGGTAGGTCGCGCGGCCCGGCGGGGCAGTTGCCGCGGGGCCGGTAACGGAGGGGAGTATGAGTGAGATTTTGGTTGTGGATGACGAGCCCGGCATCCGCGACTTGCTGCGCGAGATACTCGAAGAGGAGGGCCACGAGGTGCGCCTGGCCGAGAACGGCGAGCAGGCGCGCGCCGCGCGCCTGGCCAAGGCGCCGGACCTGGTCCTGCTGGACATCTGGATGCCCGACGTCGACGGCCTGTCCCTGCTCAAGGATTGGGTGACGGCCGGCCTGCTGACCATGCCGGTGGTCATGATGTCCGGGCACGGCACCATCCATACGGCGGTCGAGGCGACCCGGCTGGGCGCCTTCGATTTCCTGGAGAAGCCGGTCCCCTACAAGAAGCTGCTCCAGACGGTCGAGAACGCGCTCAACAGCCGGCCCAGCCGGACCAGCGCGCCGGCCAGCCTGGATGCCCTCGGCAACAGCGAGCCGATCCGCCTGCTCGCCCAGCGCCTGCGCCAGGCCGCCGGGGCGGCCAGCACCCTGCTGCTGACCGGCGAGCAGGGCGTCGGGGCGGACATCTGCGCCCATTTCCTGCACCAGCCGGAGACTCCCTGGGTGGCGGTGGACGAACTGGCCTCCCTGGTCGAACGTCCGCTCGACTGGCTGACCCAGGCCAAGGGCGGCATGCTGTTCTTCGCCGAGGTGGCGCAATTGACGCCGTTGCAGCAGAAGGGTCTGCAACTCATCCTCGGCCGCCATCGCGAATACGCCGTCAACGTGGTCTGCGCGAGCAGCGAGAACCTGGCCAACAAGGCCGCCGCGGGTGCCTACTCGCGCGACCTGTACAACGCCCTGGCCCAGACGGCGGTGCGTGTGCCGCCCCTGCGCGAGCACCGCGAGGACATCCCGCACCTGGCGGTGGCCCTGCTGCGCGACAGCCTGGCCAAGACCGGCCAGGCCGAGCGGCGTTTCTCGGACCCCGCCCTGGCGCGCCTCGGCCGCCACGATTGGCCGGGCAACCTCGACGAGTTGAAGAGCGTGGTGCACAACCTGGCCGCCACGGTGCTCGGCGAAGTCATCGAGGTGGCCGACGTCGATGCCCTGCTCGGCGTCGCCGACAAGGTCGACGGCGGTGCCTTGGCCGAACTGTTCGCGTTGCCCCTGAAGGAGGCGCGCGATGCCTTCGAGCGCGCCTATCTGGAGGCCGTGCTGCAGGAGTGCGGCAGCATGTCGCGGGCGGCCGAGCGCTCCGGCCTGGAGCGCACCCATCTTTATCGGAAGCTCAAGCAGTTGGGCGTAAAATCCGGCACCCGTGGCGAGAACAGCTAAGAGCAGACCGTGAAGATCATCATCCTGGGCGCCGGCCAGGTGGGCTCCAACCTGGCGGCCAGCCTGGTCTCCGAGGCCAACGACATCACCATGGTGGATGTCGACGACGCCAAGCTGGCGGCCCTGCAGGAGCGCTACGACCTGCGTACCGTGTGCGGCCCCGCCTCGCACCCGTCGGTGTTGCGCCAGGCCGGCGCCGAGGACGCCGACATGCTGGTGGCGGTGACCCAGAACGACGAGACCAACATGGTGGCCTGCAAGCTCGCCGCCACCCTGTTCAATATCCCCACCAAGATCGCCCGCATCCGCGCCCAGGACTACATGCAGCACGAGGTGCTGTTCTCCGCCCTGAACATGGCGGTCGACTACGTGATCAGCCCGGAACGCGAGGTCACCGATTACATCCAGCGCCTGATCGACTACCCGGAGGCGCTCCAAGTGGTCGACTTCGCCGAGGGGCGCATCCGGCTGGTGGCGGTGCGCCCGGAGGGCGGTTTCCTGGTCGGCCGGGAACTGAAGGAGATGCGCGACCACCTGCGCCTGCACATGCGCGAGCCGAAGAACGAGCACCTGCAGGCCCTGGATGCCCGGGTCGCCGCCATCTTCCGGCGCGACCGGGCGGTGATCCCGGACGGCGACACCGTCATCGAGGACGGCGACGAGGTCTTCTTCGTCGCCGCCACGGCGCACATCAAGGCGGTCATGAAGGAGATGCGCCATGCCGACCGCCGGGTGCACCGGGTCATGATCGCCGGCGGCGGCAACATCGGCAGCCGGCTGGCCGCCAGCCTGGAGGACAAGTACGAGGTCAAGCTGATCGACCACAACAAGAAGCACGCCCAGGTCCTGGCCGAACGTCTGAAGAGCACCCTGGTGCTGGTCGGCGATGCCACCGACGAGGAACTCCTGCAGCAGGAGAACGTCGAGGACATGGACGTCTTCTGCGCCCTCACCAACGACGACGAGGACAACATCATGTCCTCGCTCCTGGCCAAGCGCATGGGGGCCGGCAAGGTCATCGCCCTGATCAACCGGGGCACCTACGTGGACCTGCTCCAGGGCGGCACCATCGACGTCGCCCTGTCCCCCGCCCAGGCCACCATCGGCCCGCTCCTCACGCACATCCGGCACGGCGACATGGCCGTGGTGCACAGCCTGCGCCGGGGCGCTGCCGAGGCCATGGAGGTGGTGGTGCACGGCGACGCCAAGACCTCGAAGCTGGTCGGCCGCCGCATCGAGCAGATCGACCTGCCCGAGGGGGTCGCCATCGGCGCCATCGCGCGCGGTGAGAAGGTGGTCATTGCCCACCACGACACCATGATCGAGCCCGAGGACCACCTGATCATCTTCGTCCCCAACAAGCGCATGGTGCCCAAGGTCGAGAAGCTCCTGCAGGTCGGCTTCGGCTTCTTCTGACGGGCGGGCCATGCGTCGGCGCATCCTGCCCATCCTGCACGTGCTCGGGCTGGTCATCGCCGGTTTCGGCCTGTCCATGCTGCTGCCGCTCGCCATCTCGCTGTTCTTCGGCGACCAGGCCCAGTCCGCGTTCTACCGGGTATTCCTGCTGACCTTCGGCAGTGGCGTCGCCGTCTGGCTGCTCGGGCTCCCGTTCCGGCGCGAACTGAAGTTGCGCGACGGCTTCCTGCTGGTGGTCATGATCTGGCTCCTGCTGCCGGTCTTCGGCGCCCAGCCGCTGATGTTCTACATGCCCGACCTGAGCTTCACCGACGCCTATTTCGAGGCCATGTCCGGCCTCACGGCGACCGGCGCCACCGTGTTGTCGGGCCTCGACGGCCTGCCCTCGTCGATCAACCTGTGGCGCACCCAGATGCACTTCATCGGCGGCATGGGGGTCATCGTCCTGGTGGTCGCGGTGCTGCCCATGCTGGGCGTCGGCGGCCGCCAGATGTTCAAGGCCGAGACGCCGACCCCGATGAAGGATACCAAGCTGACCCCGCGCATGACCGAGACCGCGAAGGGGCTCTGGCTCGCCTACATGTTCCTGACCACCGCCTGCATCCTGTCCCTGCGGGCGGGCGGCATGACCTGGATGGATGCCCTGATCCACGCCTTCTCGATCATGGGCCTGGGCGGCTTCTCGTCCCATGACGCCAGCCTGGGCTATTTCAATTCGCCCACCCTGGAGGCCATCACGGGCGGCTTCGCGCTCCTGGCCGGGATCAATTTCGCCACCCATTTCATGGCCTTGCGCCACTTCAGCCTGAATCCGTACCGCTACGATTCGGAGATCCGCTGGTTCCTGTCCGTGGTCCTGCTCTCCAGTCTCGGCCTGGCGCTGTTCCTCTGGTTCAAGGATTTCTACCTGGACTTTCCCGAGGCCTTGCGCTACGCCGCCTTCAACACCATCTCGGTGGCCACCACGCTGGGTTTCGCGACCGACGACTACAACACCTGGCCGCTGTTCGCGGGCATGTGGATGCTGTTCCTGGCCACCTTCTCGACCAGTGCCGGTTCCACTGGCGGCGGCATCAAGATGATGCGCGCCATCCTCCTCTACAAGCAGGTGCACCGGGAGCTCATCAAGCTGCTGCACCCGAATGCGCAGACGCCGACCAAACTGGGCGGCGCCGTGGTGCCGAACAAGATCATCTACGCCGTCCTCGCCTTCCTGTTCATCTACGTCGCCGCCATCGTGGTGCTGAGCTTCGCCCTGATCGCCTCCGGCCTGGACGTCTTCACCGCCTTCTCGGCCGTTATCGCCACCCTCAACAACACCGGTCCCGGCCTGGGCCAGGTCGGACCGTCCTCGACCTACGCGGTGTTGACCGACTTCCAGACCTGGGTGTGCTCGTTCTCCATGCTGCTCGGACGCCTGGAATTGTTTACCCTGCTGGTCGTCCTGACGCCCGGATTCTGGAAAAAATGACCACCCTGGAAAACTTCGAACGCATGCTCGCGCAGGGGCGCGACGGCGCCCTGCTGCGCTACTCCCTCGGCGCCGAGTACCTGAAGGCCGACAACCCCTGCAACGCCGTCCTGCATCTGCGCGAAGCGGTGCGCCAGGACCCGAACCACTCGGCGTCCTGGAAACTGCTCGGCCGGGCCTTGAACGAGAGCAGCGACCTCGAAGGTGCCCTGGCGGCCTGGCGCCAGGGCATCGCCGTCGCCGAGGCGCGCGGCGACATCCAGGCGGTCAAGGAGATGACCGTATTCGCGCGCCGGGTCGAGAAGCGGCTGGCCGAAGGATGACGGCGGCCGGCCCATCGGCTAACATCAGCCATCCCTGATATATATAGGAGTCGTCACATGGCACGCATGGTGCAGTGCATCAAGCTCGGTCGCGAGGCCGAGGGCATGGATTTCCCGCCCTATCCGGGCGAGCTCGGCAAGCGCCTGTACGAGGGCGTCTCCAAGGAGGCCTGGCAGGGCTGGGTCCGCCTGCAGACCATGATCATCAACGAGAACCGCCTCAACCTCGCCGATGCCCAGCACCGCAAGTACCTGATGGAGCAGTGCGAGAAGTACTTCTTCGGCGAGGGCGTCGGCGCTCCCGAGGGCTTCCGTCCCCACTGACGATGTCGGACAAGCAGACCCACTTCGGCTACGAGACCGTCAACGAGGCCGACAAGGCCGCCAAGGTGGCGGAGGTGTTCCATTCCGTGGCGGACCGCTACGACGTCATGAACGACCTGATGTCGGCCGGCCTGCACCGGGTCTGGAAGCGTTTCCTGCAGCTCAAGGCCAACGTCCGCCCGGGCATGCGCTGCCTGGACATCGCCGGTGGCACAGGCGATGTCTCGCGCCTGCTCGCCAGCGACACCGGCCCGACCGGCCAGGTTTGGCTGACCGACATCAACGGTTCCATGCTCGGGGTCGGCCGCGACCGCCTGCTCGACGAGGGCGTGATGCTGCCGGTGGCCCAGTGCGACGCCGAGAAGCTGCCCTTCCCGGACGGCTACTTCGACCTCGTCACCGTGGCCTTCGGCCTGCGCAACATGACCCACAAGGAAACCGCCCTGGCCGAGATGCGCCGGGTGCTCAAGCCGGGCGGCCGCCTGATGGTGCTGGAGTTTTCCAAGGTGTGGAAGCCGCTGGCGCCGCTGTACGACCTGTATTCGTTCCAGGTCCTGCCGCGCCTCGGCGAGGTCGTCGCCAAGGATGCCGGCAGCTACAAATACCTGGCCGAATCGATCCGCATGCACCCGGACCAGGAAACCCTCAAGGCCATGATGGAAGAGGTCGGCTTCAAGCGGGTCGACTACCACAACCTGACGGCTGGGGTGGTCGCCCTGCACATCGGCTACCGGCTCTAGCCGAGCGCCTTATACGCCACTTCGACGATCTCCAGTTCCCGGGTGCCGCCCGGGGACTGGAAACGTACCGTATCGCCGATCTCGGCCTTCAGCAGCGCCCGTGCCAGGGGCGATATCCATGAGATGCGACCCCGGCCGGGGTCGGCCTCGTCGATGCCGACGATGCTGTACACGTTTTCCTGGCCGGCTTCGTCGGACACCGTGACCGTGGCACCGAAGAACACCCGGTCGGTCTCCTCGCGCGCCTCCGGATCGACGACCACGGCACTCTCCAGGCGTTTGCTCAGGAAGCGGATGCGGCGGTCGATCTCGCGCAGGCGCTTCTTGCCGTAGATGTAGTCGCCGTTTTCCGAGCGGTCGCCGTTGCCGGCCGCCCAGGCGACGACGTTGACCACTTCGGGCCGCTCGACCCGCAACAGGTGGTTCAACTCGGCCAGCATGCGGGCGTGGCCGCCCGGCGTCATGTAATTGCCCTGGCCGGCCGGCAGGGCAGGGGCTTCCTCGCCTTCGTCGTCGGTTTCGCGGTCGTCGTTGGAGACGAAGGCCTTGCTCATTCGGCCGGCTGCTGCCGTCCGTCCTGTACCAGGGCCTCGCGGCGTTCGAGATAGAAGTCGCGGGTGAACTCGTAGTTGTCCAGCGCCGCTTCCTCAAGGGCCCGCTGGGCGTCCAGCAGGTCGGCCCGGTGGCTCACCGCGCGCACCACCAGCGCCGCGTTGCGCGTCGGGATGTCCTCGATGTCATAGACCAGGTCCGTGGTCGCGCTGTCGACCGCCAGGCCGACGCCGTCCCGGAAACTGCTCGGGCCGAAGAACGGCAGGACCAGGTAGGGACCGCTGCCCACGCCCCAGCGACCCAGGGTCTGGCCGAAGTCCTCGTTATGCTTCTTGAGGCCCATCGGGGTGGCGATGTCGATCAGGCCGAGCAGGCCGAAAGACGAGTTGAAGGCGATGCGCAGCAGGTCGGAGGTGGCCTGCTCGAGGCGGAATTGCAGCAGGCTGTTGGTGAAGACCGTGACGTCGTCCAGGTTGGAATAGAAATTGCGGACGCTGTTCTGGACCGGTTCCGGGGCGACGGCGCGATAGCCGCGCGCGATCGGCTTCATGGCGACGCGGTCGACGGTGTCGTTGAAGGACTGCACGCCGCGGTTGAAAGGTTCCAGCGGGTCGCGCGGGTCGCCGTTGCTGGCGCAGCCCGCGAGCAGGAGGGCGGCGGTCAGGGCCAGTAAGGGTTTGCCGTGGTTGATCATGTTAGCGGTCGGAAAGTCGATTCAATGGGATATTAGCAGTTTACCGAACACTGGCACGGCAATGCGCAATCTGCATGAAAATAGGCTTTACATGTTACAAACCTGTGGTTAGAATGCGCGCCTCTTTTGGGGGTATAGCTCAGCTGGGAGAGCGCTTGCATGGCATGCAAGAGGTCAGCGGTTCGATCCCGCTTACCTCCACCAAAGGACAAAGGAATCCGCGCAAGCGGGTTCCTACTAGGTCAAGTCCCTATCGTCTAGAGGCCTAGGACATCGCCCTTTCACGGCGGTAACCGGGGTTCGAATCCCCGTGGGGACGCCACTACGTGGCAAGATGGCCTGATCCGCAAGGATCAGGCCCTCTTTCTTTTCCCGGCGCCGGGCGCGCTTACTTGGCCGGGGCCGCCTTGATCTCGAACTCGCCCTTCAGCTTGCCCGCGCTGACCTTGCCGAAGCCCTTGACCTTGGCGAGTTCCTCCACGCTCTTGAAGCCGCCGTTCTTCTCCCGGTAGGCGATGATCGCCTTGGCCTTGCTCGGGCCGATGCCCTTGACTGCCTCGAGTTCCGCCTGGGTGGCGGTATTGAGGTCGACCGCGGCGAACGCGGTCAGGCTGGAGAGAAGAAACAGGCCGAGGCCGGCGATGAGTTTTTTCATGATCTACCTCCCGTTGTCGTTGACCGGAACGCCCCGGCCGGCAGGGAAAATCTAGCCGGAAAGGGCGGGCGGGGGTATTCCGCATAGGTTGTAAACCATTCTTCATACCCCTGTAACCAAAGCGATAGGCCCGGCGGGAGGCCGTCAGAGGGTGTGGCGTTTGTCGCCGTGCAGGAAGCCGACCGGGGCCGGCAGGTCGCCCTTGCTCATGGCGATGACTTTGAACAGCTCGCCCATCTCACTCGGCTGGATGAGCTTTTGCACTTGGGCGGTGTGTTTGATGTAGCCGAGCGAGCCGGGTTCCAGCGCGTGCAGGCGTTCGAGCAGACCGCAGTTGATCAGGAAATGGGCCTGGCTGGTGTAGCCGGGTACTTCGAGGCCGGCTTCGAGGGCGGCGTCGGCGATGGCGGTGAAGTCGACATGGGCGGTGATGTCGACCAGGCCCGGCAGGTAGAAGGGGTCGTCGAAGGCGCGGTGGCGGTAGTGGCACATCAGGGTGCCGGTGGCGCGGTCGCGGTGGTAGTACTCGGCACGCGGGAAGCCGTAGTCGATGAACAGCAGCATGCCGTGCACCAGGCGCTCGGCCAGGCTGCCGACCAGGGCCGGCGCCGCGAGGCCGACCTCGCTCAGGTAGTCCGCAGCCGCGACCGGCAGGTTGCGGGCAGCCTCGGCGAGCGTACTGCCGGCCAAGGGGCGGTCCTGCCAGGCGAACGCCGCGCCGGCGCCGGCCAGGACGACACCGCGCTCGAACAACTGGCCGCCTTGCCAATGCACGAGGTGGACGGGCAGGGCGTCGAGCACCTCGTTGCCGAGCACCAGGCCGGTGATGCGCTCGGGCAGGCGGTCGAGCCAGCACACCCGGTCGAGCCATTCCGGGGCCTCCGCGGCGAAGCGGGCCTGCTGGCGCTGGCGCAGGTCGGGGCTGGGTTCGAGGATGGCGTAGCGTTCGGGCGGCCGACCCAGGCGGGCCAGCTCGCGCATCAGGTCGACCGCCAGGCGGCCGCTGCCGGCACCCAGTTCGAGTACCTCGCCGCCGGTCTCGGCCAATACCTCGGCGGCCTGGACGGCCAGGCAGGCGGCGAACAGCGGGCTCAGTTCGGGGGCGGTGACGAAGTCGCCGGCGGCGCCGAACTTGCGCGCGCCGGCGGCGTAGTAGCCGAGGCCCGGCGCATACAGCGCCAGGTCCATGTAGTCGGCGAAGGACAGCCAGCCAGCCGCCGCGCCGATGCGTTCGGCGATCAGCCGGACCAGGCGGGCGCTGTGCGCGAGGGCGTCCGGTCCGGCCTCGGGCCAGGCGCCGGCCGGCTTCAATTCAGGCCGTGGTAGGTCCGGTACCAGGCCGCCCAGCGGGCGATGCCTTCGGCCAGCGGCGTCTTCGGCTCGAAGCCGACGTCGCGCTTGAGGTCCTCGACGTCGGCGTAGGTCGCCACCACGTCGCCCGCCTGCATGGGCAGGAAGTTTTTCTTGGCCTCCTTGCCGAGGGCGTCCTCGATGGTCTTGATGAAGGTCATCAGTTCGACAGGCTCGTGGTTGCCGATGTTGTACACCTTGAAGGGCGCATAGCTGGAACCGGGGTCCGGCTCGTTGCTGTCGAAGGCCGGGTTGGGCGCGGCGATACGGTCGAGCACCCGCACGGTGCCTTCGGCGATGTCGTCGACGTAGGTGAAGTCGCGCTGCATCTTGCCCATGTTGAAGACGTCGATCGGGCGGTCCTCGAGGATGGCCGAGGTGAACAGCCAGGGCGACATGTCCGGGCGGCCCCAGGGGCCGTAGACGGTGAAGTAGCGCAGGCCGGTGGTCGGCAGGCCGTACAGGTGGCTGTAGCTGTGCGCCATCAACTCGTTGGCCTTCTTGCTCGCGGCATACAGGCTGACCGGATGGTCGACGTTGTCGTGCACCGAGAACGGCATCCGGGTGTTGGCGCCGTATACGCTCGACGAGCTGGCGTAGACGAAGTGCTCGACGCCGTGGTGCCGGCAGCCTTCGAGCAGGTTGCCGAAGCCGACCAGATTGGTCTGGATGTAGGCGTGCGGGTTTTTCAGGGAATAGCGCACGCCGGGCTGTGCGGCCAGGTTCACCACGCGGTTGAAACGTTCGGCGGCGAACAGGTCTTCCATGGCGACGCGGTCGGCGATGTCGGCGTGCAGGAAGCTGAACCCCGGCTGTCCCTTCAGGCGTTCCAGGCGCGCCAGCTTGAGCCTGGGGTCGTAATAGTCGTTCAGGGTATCCACCCCGACCACCTCGTCGCCGCGCGCCAGCAGGATCTGCGCGACGTGCATGCCGATAAAGCCGGCACAGCCAGTAATCAGTACTTTCATGCTTGCTCCTTTTTGCTTCCGCAAGCCTGCCGCCGGCCGCGCCGTCGGGTTTGCACGGAAGCAGGCATTTTAGCCCAGGCGCCATTAGAATTCGCCCATGCGCGCCCTGTACACCCTGCTCTGGCTGCTGGCCCTGCCGTTCATGTTCGTCTATCTGCGCTGGCGCGGCCGGCGGCAGCCGGAATACCGCACCCACTGGCGCGAGCGCCTGGGTTGGGGGCCGGCCTTGCCGGACGGTCCGGTGATCTGGCTGCACACGGTGTCGGTGGGCGAGACGCGCGCCGCGGCGCCGCTCATGCGGGCCCTTCGGCGGCGCCGGCCGGACGCCACCATCCTGCTCAGCCACACGACGCCGACCGGACGCGCGACGGCGCGCGAGCTGTTCGGCGCCGACATCCCGCAGACCTATCTGCCCTACGACCTGCCGGGTGCCGTGAACCGCTTCCTCGAACGCGGCCACCCGGGCATCGCCATCTTCCTGGAGACGGAGGTCTGGCCCAACCTCTACGCCGCCTGTGCGGGGCGCGCCATACCGACCTACCTGGTGAACGCCCGTCTGTCCGAGAAGTCTGCGCGCGGCTACGGCCGCATCGCGGGCCTGATCCGGCCCGCCCTGGCCAGCCTGGCCGGCTGTGCGGCGCAGACCGAGGCCGATGCCGGCCGCCTGGCCGGCCTCGGGGCGGGGACGCCCCTGGTCACCGGCAACATGAAGTTCGACGTCACCGCGCCGGCCGACACCTACACCCGCGCCGAGGAACTGCGCCGGCGCTTCGCCGGCCGTTTCGTGTTCGTCGCCGCCAGCACCCGCGACGGCGAGGAGGCGCTGCTGCTGGACACCTGCCTGGGCCTCGACATCGCCGACCTGCTTCTGGTCATCGTGCCGCGCCATCCGCAGCGCTTCGACGAGGTGGCGGCCCTGCTGGAAAGCCGGGGCGTGGAATTCGCCCGGCGCAGCCGCGGCGACACCGTGACCCGGGAAACGGAGGTCTTCCTGGGCGACAGCATGGGCGAGCTGGCGGCCTATTACGCGGCCGCCGATGCCGCCTTCATCGGCGGCAGCCTGTTGCCGCTCGGCGGCCAGAACCTGATCGAGGCCGCCGACATGGGCTGTCCGGTGCTGATCGGCCCGCACACCTGGAACTTTCTCGATGCCACCGAGCGCGCCATCGCCGAGGGTGCGGCCCTGCGCGTCGCCGACGCCGAGGATCTGGCCCGGGCGCTGAAGCGGCTGCATCGCGATGCCGACAAACGCCACGCCATGGCCGAGGCCGGCATCCATTTCAGCCGTGCACACAAGGGGGCGACCGAGAAGGTGATGGCGCTCCTGGAGCCGGTTCTGGCCAGACTGGCGTGAACCGGCCGCGCCGGGCTGCTAGCGGTCTTCCCTGAGCAGCCCGTTCAGCGCCTGCAGGTCGGCTTCGGCGAGGCCGCCGCTCACCGCTTTCAGCTTGAGGCCGCTGATCAGCGCGGTGTAACGCGCCGAGGCCAGGTCACGCTTGGCCGTGTAGAGCGACTGCTGGGCATTCAACACGTCGACCGCGGTGCGCACGCCGACCTCCTGGCCGAGCTTGGTCGACTTCAACTGCGTTTCGCTGGATGCCACGGCCTGTTCCAGCGCGCGCACCTGGGCCTCGCCGGAGACCACGCCCAGGAAGGCCTGGCGGGTGTCCAGCTCGGCCTGGCGGACGGCGTTGTCGAGGTCGAAACTGGCCTTTTCCTTGTTGGCCACGGCTTCGCGCACGAGGGAATCGGTCGCGCCCCCCTGGTACAGGTTCCAGCCCAGCTCGACGCCGACCACGGCGCTGTTGCTGTCGATCTTCAGCCCGGTCGTGCTGAGGGTGTTGCGGGTATCGGTATAGCTGGCGGTCAGGTCGACGGTGGGCAGGTAGCCGGCGCGCTGGCGGCTCACCTCGCGTTGGGCGATCTCGGCCTGGGCGCGACTGACCGCGACGCTCAGGCTGTTGTCGCGCGCCTGGCCGACCCAGGCGTCCATGTCGTTCGGCTGCGGCAGGCTGACGACGACGTGCTCGACCAGGCTGGCCAGGTGCGGGGCCGGGGCCATGATCAGCTTCTCCAGGGTGCGGTTCTTGACGTCCAGGTCGTTGCTCGACGCGATGACCTGCGCCACCGTGGCGTCGTAGCGCGCCTGCGCTTCATGGGTGTCGACGATGGTCGCGGCGCCCACCTCGAAGCTCTTCTTGGCCTGGGCCAGCTGTTCCGCGATGGCGGTCTTCTGGGCCTCCGCGGTGGCCAGGTTGTCGCGCGCCAGGAGGACGTCGAAATAGGCTTGGGCGGTGCGCAGGAGCAGGTCCTGCTCGGCCAGCTTGAGCTGGGCCTCGACGGCCTGGACCTGCAGCTTGGCCTGTTCCAGGGTCTCCAGATTCTGGCGCCGGAACAGCGGTTGGCTCAAGGCCAGCGTGAAGCTCGGCGTGTTGTAGCTCTTCGACGGCGTCACGCTGGTGTCGCTTTCGACGTGGCGGGCGTTGGCCGACAGGTTGAGGCTGGGCAGGAGCAGGGCGCGGCCTTGCGGCAGCTTTTCCATGCCGGCCTTGTAGGCGGCCTGGGCGGAGGCGTAGATGGCGTCGTTCTGGCGCGCCTGCCGGTAGATGTCGGTCAGGTCGGCGGCGCCGGCGGCGTGACTCAGGGCCGCCAGGGCCAGGGTAAGCAGCGTCTTGCGCATAGGGTGCTTCTCAATAGGTCGGCATGGTCGGGTCGGCCTCCTTGGCCCAGGCGTCGACGCCGCCGGTCAGGTTGATGACGTTGGTGAAGCCGTTGTGTTCCAGGTAGCGCGCGGCGTGGAAGCTCCGCACGCCATGGTGACAGATGACCACGGTTTCCCGCCCGGGGTTCAATTCCGCCAGGCGGGCCGGGATGGTGCGCATGGGCACCAGCTCGGCGCCCTCGATCCGGCAGACGTCGAATTCCCAGGACTCGCGGACGTCGAGCAGGAACGGCCGCTCGCGCGCCGGATCGTCCAGCCAGGCCTTCAGTTCGGCCGGCCGCAGGTGGCGCATGTCAGAACTCGAAGCGGGCCGGCTCCGCGGCATGGGCGAGGGCGGGGACGCGGGTTTCGAACAGACCGTGGCGCTGGCAGGAGCCGGCGCTCGCGCAGGTGACCAGGGTGGCGGTCATGACCTCGCCCTCGCCGAGCACGGCGAACAGGCGGCCGCCCGGGTTGAGGCGGTCCAGGTAGGCCTCCGGCAGCGCCGGTACCGAACCGGTCAGGACGATGACGTCGAACTTGCCGTCGGCCTCCCAGTCGCGGGCGCCGTCGCCGGTCTTCAGGGCGACGTTCTCGATGCCGTGCGCCTTCAGCTTCCGGTCGGCCTCTTCATGCAGGCTGCGGTCGATCTCGACGCTGACCACGTGGCTCGCCAGGGCGGCCAGCAGGGCGGTCAGGTAGCCGCTGCCGGTGCCGATCTCCAGGACCCGGTCGCCGCGCTTGATCTCGAGCGTCTGGAGGACGCGCGCCTCCAGCTTGGGCTCCCACATGAACTGGCCGTTGCCGAGCGGGATGGCCATGTCCACGAAGGCCAGGGAACGGTACACGGGGGGCACGAAGTCCTCCCGTTTCAGCTTGCCGAGGAGAGCCAGCACGGTCGGGTCCAGCACCTCCCAGGGGCGGATCTGCTGTTCGATCATGAGATGGCGGGCGTGTTCGTAATCCATGGCAATTCCTGGGCAATCATCGAGTTGGAAAAGCTTAGCATATCCCTGTCTCAGTACATGCGGTGGCGGAACAGCCAGGCCGCCAGGCTGAGGCTGACCAGGCCGAGCAGGGCCATGGGCCAGAACTGGTCGACCAGGACCGCGAAACCGGCGCCCTCGAGGAACACCTTGCGCAGGATGACCAGGAAATAGCGCAAGGGGTCGAACAGGGTCAGGAACTGGACCGCCGGCGGCATGTTGGCGATCGGCGTCGCGAAGCCGGACAGGATGACCGCCGGCACCATGAACAGGAAGGCCCCCAGCAGGCCCTGCTGCTGGGTCGCCGAGAGGGCCGAGATGAGCAGCCCGGCGCCGACGCCGGACAACAGGAACAGCGCCAGGCCGGCGTAGAAGGCGGCCAGGCTGCCGAGCATCGGCACCCGGAACCACAGGGTGGCGACGAGCAGGATCAGGGTCGCCTGGGCGATGCCGATGACGAACCCGGGCACGGTCTTGCCGATCAGTATCTCGGCCATGCGCAAGGGCGTCACCAGGAGCTGGTCGAAGGTGCCCTGCTCGCGTTCGCGCGCCACGGTCAGGGCGGTGACCAGCATGGTCACCACCAGGGTGAGCATGCCGACGATGCCGGGGATGAAGAACCAGCGGCTTTCCAGGTTGGGATTGAACCAGGCCCGGGTGGCCAGCCTGGCCGGCGGCCCGGTCAGGCCGTGCCCGGCGATCCAGTCTTCGTTGAAGCGGTCGACCACGCTGCGCACGTAGTTGAGGGCGATCATGGCGGTGTTCGAGTTGCGGCCGTCGACGATCACCTGCACCGGGGCACTGCGCCCGGCCGCCAGGTCGGCGCCGAAACGCGGTCCGAGATGGATCACCACCAGCACCGTGCGGGTGTCGACCAGGGGCGCGATCTCGGCCTCGCCGGCGAGGGTCGCCACCTGGTGGAAGCTGGGCGCGCCCTGGAAGTGGCCGAGCAGGGTGCGCGCCGCGCCGCCGTGGTCCTCGTCGTAGACCGCGTAGGGGATCTCCTTGAGGTCGAAGCTGGCGGCGTAGCCGAACACCAGCAACTGGACCAGGGGCGGCACGATCAGGACGACGCGGCTCTTGGGGTCCTTGAGCAGGGCCAGGAACTCCTTCTGTATCAGGGCCAGGATGCGCTGCCACATGGTCAGTCCAGCCGCTTCCGGGACTTCTTCCAGGTGATGGCCAGGAAGATGGCCGCCATGACCGCCAGGGCGGCGGCGTTGGGCAGGATGACCGACCAGACGTCGCCGGCCAGGAACAGGGTCTGCACGATGGCGACGAAGTAGCGCGCCACGACGACGTGGGTGATCGCCTGCACCACGGGCGGCATGCTGCCGATGTCGAAGATGAAGCCGGACAGCAGGAAGGCCGGCAGGAAGGTGGCGATGATGGCGATCTCGCCGGCGACGAACTGGCTCCGGGCCAGGGTGGAGATGGTCAGGCCCATGCCCAGGGAGGCGAGCAGGAACAGGCTGGAACAGCCCCAGAGCAGCCAGAACGAGCCGCGCAGGGGGACCTCGAACAGCCAGACCGCGAGGCCCACCGTGAGCAGCATGCCGCCCGTCCCGAGGGTGAAGTAGGCGGCCAGCTTGCCGAGCAGGACCTCGGTCATGCTGGCCGGGGTGACCATGAGCGCCTCCATGGTGCCGCGCTCCCACTCGCGCGCCATGACCAGGGCGGTGAGCAGGGCGCCGATCAGGGTCATGATGATGGCGACCAGGCCGGGCACCAGGTAGTTGCGGCTCTTCAGCTCGCTGTTGAACCAGATGCGCGCCTGCAGGTCGGCCGGGCGGGTCAGGGTCTGGCCGCTGGCCGCGGCCCGGGCGGCCAGCCAGGTGCCCCAGGCGCCCTCGGCATAACCCAGGACCAGGCGGGCGGTATTGGCGTCGACGCCGTCGACGATGACCTGGATGGCGGCGCCGTCCGGCCGGCGCAGGCGGCGCGCGAAGTCGGCGCGCAGGCGGATGATGCCGCGCACCTCGCCCAGCAGGAGGGCCCGTTCGGCCTCGGCCATGCCGGCCATGTCGCGCGGCGAGAAGGAGCTGGAGCCGCGCAGCGCGGCCACGAAGTCGGCGCTGTCGGGCGAGGGCGCCTCGACGACCACCGCCACCGGGACGTGCTCGGCGTCCAGGGAGACCCCGTAGCCGAACAGGACGAGCAGGAAGATCGGCATCAGGAAGGCGATGGCGATGCTGCTCGGGTCGCGCACGATCTGCAGGAACTCCTTGCGCGTCAGGCCGCGCAGGCGCATGCCGGCGCCGCCGCGGGCAGCGCCGCCGGGCCGGCTCATGGCGTCGCCTCCGCGCTCGCCTCGACGAGGCGGATGAAGGCGTCCTCCATGCCCGGTTCCGGGTGTTCCGGGCTGCGCGCCCGGGCCTTGATCGCGGCCGGGTCGTCCAGGGCCAGGATGCGTCCCGCGGCCATGATCGCCAGGCGGTCGCAGTATTCCGCCTCCTCCATGAAGTGGGTGGTCACCAGCACCGTCACGCCGCGCCGCGCGAGGCCGTTGATGCGCTGCCAGAACTCGCGCCGGGCCAGGGGGTCGACGCCCGAGGTGGGCTCGTCCAGGAACAGGATCTCCGGCTCGTGCATGAGGGCGCAGGCCAGGGCCAGGCGCTGCTTGTAGCCGAGCGGCAGGTCGGCGCTCAACTGGTCGGCGTAGCCGGCCAGCTCGAACTCGGCCAGGGCCCAGGCCAGGCGCGCGCGCCGGGCGGTGCCCGCGAGGCCGTAGATGCGGGCGAAGAAGTCCAGGTTCTGGGTCACCGACAGGTTGCCGTACAGGGAGAACTTTTGCGACATGTAGCCGATCCGGGCACGCGCCGCGGCGGCGGCGTGGCGCAGATCCAGGCCGGCGACCCGGAGCTGGCCGGCGCTCGCCGGCAGGAGGCCGCAGAGCATGCGGAAGGTGGTCGTCTTGCCGGCGCCGTTGGCGCCCAGGAGGCCGAATATCTCGCCCCGGCGGATCTGGAAATCGAGCCCGGCCACGGCCCAGAAGTCGCCGAACCGGCGTTTCAGCCCGGCCACCTCGATGACCACGCCGTCGCCGGCCGGCGGCGTCGGCGCCGGGGCCTCGGCGGCGGGCGCGGCCGGCGCCGCCCCGCGCGCGCGCAGGAGGTCGATGAAACCGTCCTCGAAGCGCGCCGGGGTCGGCTGCGCGAGCAGGCCGGGCCGTTGCGCGACCGCCTCGGGCAGGTGCTCGGCGCGGGTCACCAGGCGGACGTGTTCGCCCTGCACCAGGGCGTCGACGACGCCGTCGAGGCCGGCCAGTTCCGCCTGCAGGTCGCGGTTGCGCCGGCCCGGCGCGGTCACCGCCCAGGTGCGCCCGGCGACGCGCGCGCTCTGGCGCCCGGGCGGGCCCTGGTCGAGGACGCGGCCCTCGTGCAGCAGGACCACCTCGGCACAGCGCTCGGCCTCGTCGAGGTAGGCGGTCGACAGGAGGACGCTCATGCCCTCGGCGCGCACCAGACGGTCGATGATCGCCCACAGCTCGCGCCGCGACACCGGGTCGACGCCGACCGTCGGCTCGTCGAGCAGGAGCAGGCGCGGCGCCCGCACCAGGGTGCAGGCGAGGCCGAGTTTCTGCTTCATGCCGCCGGACAGGCGGCCGGCCAGGCGGGCCGTGAACGGCGCCAGGCCGGTCATGTGCATCAGCTCCGCGTAGCGCCCGGCGCGCAGCGCCGCGGGGACGCCCTGGAGGTCGGCGTAGAGGTCGAGGTTCTCCTGCACGGTCAGGTCCTCGTACAGGCCGAAACGCTGCGGCATGTAGCCGAGCGCGGCCTGCACCGCCAGGGCGTCGCGGCTGGCGTCCAGGCCGAGCACCCGGATGCTGCCGGCGTCCGGGCGCAGCAGGCCGGCGGCCAGGCGCATGAAGGTGGTCTTGCCGGCGCCGTCCGGGCCGATCAGGCCGGTCACCGCGCCGGCCGCGATGCCCAGGCTGACCCCGTCGAGGGCCGGGACGCGCCGCTTGCCGACCCGGAACGCCTTGCCCAGGCCGTCGGCGACCAGGACCGGGTCGCCGGTCACGGCTGCTTCCCGCAGGCCGGGGCGGCGGCGCCGGCGGCCTGGCCGTAGGCGATGGTGACGGTGGCCGGCATGCCCTGGCGCAGTTCGCCGGCGGCGTCGCAGACGAACACCCGCGCCTGGTAGACCAGGCTGGTGCGCAGCTCGGCGGTCTCCACCGTCTTGGGCGTGAATTCGGCGCTCGGCGCCACGTAGCCGACCCAGCCCTGGTAGGACTTGCCCGGCCGGCTGTCGGTGGTGACGCTCGCCCGGGCGCCGACCGGGATGCGGCCGAGCGCGTCCTCGGGCAGGTAGACGCGCACCCAGAGCGGGTTGCCCAGGGCCAGGGTGAGGGCCGGCTTGGCCGCCGAGGCCATGTCGCCCGGTTCCAGGATTCGGCTCTCGACGACGCCGTCGTCGGGCGCCGTCAGTTCGCCCTGGGCGAGGTCGTGGCGCAGCAGGTCGACGCTCGCCTCCTGGGCGGCCAGGCCGGCCGCCGCCGTGGCGATGTCCTCCTTGCGCGGTCCCAGTTCGGCCAGCCGGTAGGCCTGCTCGGCGGCGGTCAGGCGCTGGCGCGCCGCGTCGAGGCCGTTGCGGGCGCTGTCGGCCTGCTGCTGGGAGACGAAATTGCGCGCCACCAGGTCCTCCTGGCGCTTGTACACCTGTTCGGCGTCGAGCACCGCGACGCGGGCGGCGTCGCGCTGGGCGGCCGCCTCGCGGATCTCCTCCGGGCGCGAGCCGGCGCGCAGCTTGGCCAGGGTGCTGCGCTGGGCGGCGGCCTGGGCCTCGGCCTGGGCCAGGCTGAGCTGCAGGCGGGTGGTGTCGAGGCGGGCGAGCACCTGGCCCTTGCCGACCCGGTCGCCCTCCTGGACGCGCATTTCGGCGACCCGGCCGCTGGCGTCGAAGGCCAGGTCGACCTGGCGCACGTCGACATTGCCCTGCAGGACCAGCCGGTCGCCGGGGTCGGCGTGCTCGCGCTTGAGCAGGAGCGCGGCGCCGGCGGCGAGCGCCAGCAGCACCGGCACGATCAATAGCTTACGGTTCATCGCGGGTTCCTTTTTGGTCCGGGGCGGCCAGGCCGTTGAACAGCATGTCCAGGTGTACCGCCAGGTGGCGCTCGAAATCCATGCCCCGGTCCTCGAAGGCCAGGAAGCTGTGTTTCCAGATGATGGCCAGCAGGGCCGGGCCGATCACCACGCGCCAGGCGTAGTCGACGTCGACGGCGCGGAACTCGCCGGCCGCGATGCCGCGCGCCAGGGTGCCGCAGATGATGGCGCGGCCGCGCGCGATCACCTCGTCGTGATAGAAGCGGGCAAGCTCGGGAAAGTTGCCGGCCTCGGCCATGACCAGCTTGGGGATGCCGGAGAGCGGCGAGCCGGCCACCCGGCGCATGAAGGCATGCAGCAGGAAGGTCAGTTGCTCGCGTCCGGGCCGCGCCCCGGCGGCCGCCTGCAGGCGTGCCACTTCGTCCAGGTTGTCGACCAGGGCGTGGCGCACCACGGCCTTGAACAGCTCGAGCTTGTTTGCGTAATAGAGGTACAAGGTCGCCTTGGCCACCCCCGCCCGGCGTGCCACCTCATCCAGCCGGGCGGAGGCGTAGCCGCGCTCGACGAACACCGCCAGGGCCGCCTCCAGGACTTCCTGGGGCCGGGCCTCGGCGCGGCGCTGCCAGCGGGGCGGACGGGTTTCGGGATTCATGGCCGGCTATAAATGACTCTTCAGTCACTTATAGCCGGCGTCCGCCGCTCAGGCAAATG
The DNA here is from genome assembly GCF_004337445.1 of Parasulfuritortus cantonensis. GTDB lineage: Bacteria > Pseudomonadota > Gammaproteobacteria > Burkholderiales > Thiobacillaceae > Parasulfuritortus > Parasulfuritortus cantonensis. The sequence continues at coordinate 244,958 of NZ_SJZB01000042.1, forward strand.
CCGTCTCGGCCGCGGCTCAGTCGGGTTCGGCGAGCAGACGCTCCAACTCGGCCACCGCCTCGGGACTGTCCCACTCGATGGAACCGAACAGGCCGAGCCGGATGCGGCCCTGCTTGTCGACCACGTAGCTGGTCGGGAAGGCGACCACCTGCCAGGGCTTGAGCAGGTTGCCGTCGGGGTCGGGCAGGATGGCGAACTCGATCGGCACCTGCTGGGTATAGGCGCGGATGTCGGCCGGGTTGTCGCCCATGTTGACGCCCAGGATGGCGAACGGCCGCCCGGCCATCCTGGCCGCCAGCCGGTTCATGGACGGAATCTCCTTGCGGCAGGGCGGGCACCAGGTCGCCCAGAAGTTCACCAGCACCACCTTGCCGCGCAGGCTGGCGAGGTCGATCGCCGGTCCCGCCAAGGAGGCGAGCTTGAGGGCCGGCGCGGGGCGCGGCGTGAGCGGTTTGAGGCCGCCGGCGGCGGCCGGCAGGGCGGTCAGCAGGCAGAGCGCCGCGGCGGCCGCGCAACGTAGCAAAGCGGTCATCTGGTTTTCCCCGGATCAAGTTCCTGCAAGGCAGCGTACAACATGTCGCCCAGGTGGTGGGCGGCCGCGGTCTCCTGGTCGGTGACGTCGCCGCGCTCGAAGAAGCCGTCGCGCAGGCCGTCGAGGACGTCGACGCGGACCCGGCTGCCGGCCGCCTCCAGGCGTTCCTTGAGGCGCTCGCGCCACCAGTAGCCGGCCGACGAATGCGGCTGCAGGATGACGATGTCCAGGCGGGTGCGGTCGACGACCGGGTCGTACTCCGGCATCTCGCCCGGTTCGATGTCCTTGTACAGGATCGGGAAGGCCAGGACGGCGCCGTCCACGAGCCCGGACGCGGCGGCGCGCAGCGCCAGGGTGGCCTGGCGCCCGGGCGCGCCGAGGATGATGCGGCGCCCCGGATGGGCGGCGTGCAGCGCCGCCAGCCAGGCCTGCAGGTCGGCCTCCGGGACCTGGTCGATGCTGCTCGGCAACGGCGGCAGGAAATAGGGCTCGTAGAGGTCGGTCACCCAGGTCTCCACGCCATGCGCGGCCAGGTCGGCGGCGGCGCGGTGTTCGGCCTCGACGCGGCCGTACTGGCCGGTCAGCCAGACCAGCATGGTGCCGCCCGCGGCCGGGTAGCGCTCGCTGACGATCTCGGCACCCGACGGCACCCGCACGCTCTGCACGTCCGCCGCCCGGGCGCCGGGCAGGGCCAGGCACAGCGCCAGGCCGGCGAGAAAATATTTCCGCCAACTCATCCATGGACTCCACAACGAACCGTCCGGGAATGTACTCTATCCGTCTGCCGAAACGCCAAAAGGTGTATCATTTCACTCAGTTATTTCGTCGCTAGGGGTCTCCGGCATCGCCATGCGATCGTTGCTGCCGGAGTGAGACATACCCTTGGAACCTGATCCGGGTCATACCGGCGTAGGGAAGCGAGGCGCCGCCGCCTTCCCCGCGATTTTGTAGAGGAAGCCGCACCGTGAACGCCAATCCTGAATTCTTCGCCTCCAACGCCCATGTCGACGCGGCCGCCATCGAGCCGCTGCCCAATTCGCGCAAGGTCTACGTGGAGGGCTCGCGGCCGGATGTCCGGGTGCCGATGCGCGAGATCAGCCAGGCCGACACGCCGACCCATTTCGGCGGCGAGACCAACCCGCCCATCTACGTCTACGACTGTTCCGGCCCCTATTCCGACCCGACCGTGAAGATCGACATCCGCGAAGGCCTGCCCGGCCTGCGCACGAAGTGGATCGAGGAGCGCGGCGACAGCGAGGTCCTGTCCGGCCTGACCTCGGAATACGGCCGCAGCCGCGCCAACATGGAGAACCTGGCCCGTCTGCGCTTCCCCGGCCTGCACCGCAAGCCGCGCCGCGCCAAGCCGGGCATGAACGTCAGCCAGATGCACTACGCGCGCCGGGGCATCATCACCCCGGAAATGGAGTACATCGCCATCCGCGAGAACCTGCGCCGCCAGGAGTACCTGGAATCGCTGCGCCGGAGCGGCCCGCAGGGCGAGCGCCTGGCCAAGGCATTGACCCGTCAGCATCCCGGCCAGAACTTCGGCGCCGCCCTGCCCGAGGAGATCACCGCCGAGTTCGTGCGCGCCGAGGTCGCCCGCGGTCGCGCCATCATCCCGGCCAACATCAACCACCCGGAGACCGAGCCGATGATCATCGGCCGCAACTTCCTGGTGAAGATCAACGCCAACATCGGCAACTCGGCGCTCGGCTCCTCCATCAACGAGGAGGTCGACAAGATGACCTGGGCCATCCGCTGGGGCGGCGACACGGTCATGGACCTGTCCACCGGCAAGAACATCCACGAGACGCGCGAGTGGATCATCCGCAACTCGCCCGTGCCGATCGGCACCGTGCCCATCTACCAGGCGCTGGAGAAGGTCGACGGCAAGGCCGAGGAACTGACCTGGGAGATGTTCCGCGACACCCTGATCGAGCAGGCCGAGCAGGGCGTGGACTACTTCACGATCCACGCCGGCGTGCTGCTGCGCTACATCCCGATGACCGCCGAGCGCATGACCGGCATCGTCTCGCGCGGCGGTTCGATCATGGCCAAGTGGTGCCTGGCGCATCACAAGGAAAGCTTCCTCTACACCCATTTCGAGGAAATCTGCGAAATCATGAAGGCCTACGACGTGGCCTTCTCGCTCGGCGACGGCCTGCGCCCCGGCTCGATCTACGACGCCAACGACGAGGCCCAGTTGGCGGAGCTGAAGACGCTCGGCGAGCTGACCCAGATCGCCTGGAAGCACGACTGCCAGGTCATGATCGAAGGCCCCGGCCACGTGCCCATGCAGCTCATCAAGGAGAACATGGACAAGGAGCTGGAGTGGTGCGACGAGGCGCCGTTCTACACCCTGGGCCCGCTCACCACCGACATCGCCCCCGGCTACGACCACATCACCTCCGGCATCGGCGCTGCCATGATCGGCTGGTACGGCACCGCCATGCTTTGCTACGTCACGCCCAAGGAGCACTTGGGGCTGCCCGATAAAAATGATGTCAAGGAAGGCATCATCACCTACAAGCTGGCCGCCCACGCCGCCGACCTGGCCAAGGGCCACCCCGGCGCCCAGATCCGCGACAACGCCCTGTCCAAGGCGCGCTTCGAATTCCGCTGGGACGACCAGTTCAACCTCGGCCTGGACCCGGACAAGGCGCGCGAATTCCACGACGAGACCCTGCCCAAGGAATCCGCCAAGGTCGCCCACTTCTGCTCCATGTGCGGTCCCCACTTCTGCTCCATGAAGATCACCCAGGACGTGCGCGACTTCGCCGCCAAGCAGGGCATCAGCGAGGCCGATGCCCTGGAGAAAGGCATGGAGGTGAAGTCGGTGGAGTTCGTGAAAACCGGGGCGGAGGTGTATCACAAGGTCTGACGTTCCCTCTGCCCGCCCTCGCGGCCCGGTTGCCTGTCGGCACCGGGCCGTTTTTGTTTCTGCGCCGGCAGGGTCAAAAGGGGCTTGCTAAACCGGACTAGACCGGACTAAGCTAATTGCGAAATCAAGTTAGGAGCCGATCATGCAAACCGTCAACATCCACGAAGCAAAAACCCATCTATCCCGCTTTGTCGACCAAGCCGCTGCGGGAGAAGAAATCCTCATCGCCCGCGCCGGCAAGCCTGTCGCACGTCTGGTGGCGCTAGCCTCCGAACGAGACCAGCCGCGCAAACTGGGCCTTGGCAAAGGCCGCTTCACCATCCCCGAAGGTTTCGACCGCTTGCATGATGAGGCCATCCAGCGCATGTTCGAGACGGGCAAGTGAGCATGGTGGGACCTGCGCAAACCTTCCTGCTCGACACCAACATTCTGCTCGCCGCCCTGATCGCACCGGAGTCCTTGCCGGTGGACATCCAGACGCAACTGAGCGACCCGGCCAACAGCATCCTGTTCAGTGCCGCCAGCCTCTGGGAAATTGCCATCAAATGCTCATTGGGCAGAGAGGATTTTAATTTCCGGCCGGAGGACATCCAGCAACTGGCCACTGACACCGGTTTCACCGAACTGCCTGTTCTGTCCAGCCATTGCCACAACCTCACCGACTTGCCCTGGCACCATCGCGACCCATTCGACCGGTTGCTGGTCTGTCAGGCGCAGACCATTCCAGCCTATTTGCTTACTACGGATGGCATGCTGGCCAAGTATTCGGCTTTGGTTCGGGTGGTGACGCTGAGATAGAAAGTGTGGGGTCGCCCCCTCTTAATCATCCATCTAGCAGAAAAGAGCCATGAAGCATGACACCCCCGCAACGCAGGATGAATTTGGTAGGCGCAGCTTCGCGACCCAATTGGCGCGCGCGTTGTCAGCACCCCGCCAGGGGGCAGGGGGATTCGTTGTAGCACTGGATGGCGCGTGGGGAAGTGGCAAGACCACATTATTGAATTGGATAAAAGAGGACTTGGAAATATCAACTCCAGCACCCGTGGTGCTGGAGTTTAACCCGTGGCGGATCAGCGGGCTGGATGCCCTAATCGAAACTTATCTGATCGAACTGGCGACCAGATTAGAAACGCCTATTCATGGCGAGGCAATCGCAAAAGGCGCCGAAGTTGGGCAGCGTATCGTCAATTACCTTGGCATGCTGCGACATCTTCGGCATTTGAAATACGTTCCCAGCCTGGGCTTCCTGGGCAACATAGCCGAAGGTGCCGCCGACTACGCCGAACAGGCGAAAACTGCTTGCGACGCATTCCTCAAAGATACACGAGAGACGTTCGGCAACAACCGAGGGATCGAAGGTGCGAAATCGGCAATAGAAGCCGCGTTGGATGAATTGGATTGCGGCGTAGTAGTCATCCTCGACGACCTCGACCGGCTCAACCGGGAAGAAATCCGCACAATCTTTCAACTTATAAAATCGACTGCCGATTTTCGCCATATCACCTACCTGCTCGCCTTCGATGCCGGTCAAGTGGCACGAGCCCTGGATGAAGAGGGCAACGTAGCCGATGGAATGCAATATCTAGAAAAGATCATCCAGGCCACTTTTCGCATCCCCCCTTGTTCCCGTGGCAGGCCAACCGCCATTTGGACAAGTCGCTGCGGCGGGTATTGCACGACATTGGCCGGCAACTTCAACCGTTCGAAGAAGCCCTGTGGGAAACGAGCATTCCCTTGGCTGCCGCCCTTTGCAAACAGCCGCGCCATATTGTTCGCCTCACCAACCATCTTCGTCTGACGTGGTCCGCCACAGCTAAGGCCGTCAATGCCTGTGACGTGCTGGTATTCGAAGCATTGGCACAGCGCCTACCAGAATTCGCGCGGGCAATCCAGGAACATCCGGACGAATTCACAGGCGGACGATTCAAAGAGGCTTACTCAGGCTTCACCTTTGATTGGGCGGCCACGATAGGCGATGAAGGGCGACAAGACCGCTGGCGACGGCATTTGCCTGCGGAAGGCACGGTGGATCGACAACTGGCTGAGGAAGCTTGCGCTTTCATGTTCCCCTACACCAATCGTGTCCAGGCCGAAGACAAAACGGCGCATTGGCGAATCGCTGATATCAATCACCTGGCTCGACTCTTGCAGGGCAGTGGTCTGGAGGGGATACCCGATGCCGGCGAGTTCGCCGCATTGTTCAACAACCCAGATCGTATTTTGGACGAACTCAAATGCATGGATGCGGAGGGTTGGAAACACTGGCTCAACCATGCCCGTCGCTATCTGCCAGGGAAACTCCCCAAGCCGACGGAGCTGCTTGACGCGCTCTCTCATTTCGCCGCGAAACTGTTTGACGAAGCCATTGCAGACGGCGAGATCAGCCACGGCTTTTCAAGACTGTTTCTGGAGATTCTGTTCCTGCAATCGGAGAAGGACCGCTTCCCACTGCTGCAGCGTCTTATCGATCAGGTTTCATGTTCCTTCAGCGAAGACGCTGTCTTCTACTCAGCTTGGACCCATGGCTTGCTCTCGATTCGCGCACCATACGAATACAGCCGTGAGGAAGGGCCAATGTTGCTAGATAAGGAACAGGCCCTGGCCATCGTCGCTTTGTGGAAGGCGCGTGCCTCGAAATTATCAGCGCAGAACTTGCTGGTGAAAGAACCAGAACTTCACTCCGTTTTGTACCGGTGGACACAACTTGGAGAGCACCGAGACTACCGCCCTGTTTGGCGGGCCGTGTCGCGCATATGTGCAGACAGAGATGGGCTTGAGCGCTTCCTGTCCGCGTTCGCTGGTCACCGTGAACGAGAACCGTCCAACTTCTCCTTGGTTTGGGATGTCGATGACTTGCTTGAGCACATCAAGAGTCACCCCGACCTAGGAGAAATTTACGCTAGTTTTATTGCCGATTTGACAAGCGAGCCAGTGCGAAGTCACTTACAACGCCTGAAACAGGAAGCACGCCAATGAATGGCCGTGTGTCTCCCCGGTAGGGTCTTTTGCACTTGCATCCTGAGAGCCGGATCGAAGCCCAATGCCCCTTCGCTAGACAAGCATTATGGCCAACCCGAACACTCCTTCAGGCTCAAACACCCAAAGTATCACCGCCCCCGCTTGACAGCCATTCCCCCCCGGGCCGACCTAGCGGCTGCTGGGGAAACAGGCGGTGAGCAGGTGGCCTCCGGTGGGGCTTTCCCAGTCCAGCATCTCGCCGGCGCAGAACACGCCGGGCAGGTCAGAGTTCGTGAAGCAGGGCGCCGAGGTCTACCACAAGCTCTGACGCCGCCGTCCGCTGCCACGGGCGTGCCCCGCCAACCGGGGCGACCGCCCGGCGGCAGACAGGCCGGAGGGGCGGGCCGCGCCGGCCTCCCTCGCCTCGGCCGCGGCGCCATCGAGGACCGCAGCATGCCAAGCGCCTTCGCCAGGCTGTCGATGCCGATCGCGGCCATCTTGCTGTCGTTCGTCCTGCTGGCCGGCTGCAGCGGCCTCGGCGTGCAACCGGGCGGTTCCCTGCCGGAGGGCGAGGCGCTCGTGTTCGGCCGCATCCTACTCGACCGGGATGGCGAGCTGTCCTCCGTCTCGACCTTCTCCAACCACGTCGAGATCCGCAATCTCGAGACCGATGACGTCCAGCTCGTGGCCCAGCCGTTCGAGCCGGACGGCCGGTTCTACTGGTCGCTTCCGCCCGGCCGCTATCAGCTCAGCCTGGTGCTGGACGGCAAGCGCTCATTCGCGTTCACGCTGGCACGCGCCGGTGCGGCCTACTACTTCGGCGACCTGACCTTCACCGGCAGCAAGCGCTTCCGCACCCTGGGCGGCGCCAACATCGCCGGGGTGAGGTGCCGGGCGGTCGACGCCCTGGCCGAGGCCCGCACCGCACTGTCGCAGAGGAGCCCGGCACTCGGCCGGCTGGCCGTCGACCGTCTTGCGCTCGGGGACATGACCGACCCGGCGGTCCGTGCCAGCGCCTACGCGGAGGCCCTGGCGACCGCGCCGCGATGTTGCCGGCGTTACGCCGAGATGCGTTTCGCTCGACTGGCCGCCGCCGGCCCGACCAAGGCGGCCATCGGGGCCGACAGCCCGGTGTTCGATTTCCCGGAGGGTCCCAGCCGGTTCCTGGCCTGGACACTGCCGGAACGGCCCGCCCCGTACACGCTCGTGCTACGCAGCGTCGTCACCAGCGGGGCACCGGGGGCGGGCGGCTACAACGTCTTTTCCCCGGCCATCCTCCTGCTGGACGCGAACTTCGAGCCGGTCTTCCGCGCCGACGACCTGTTCGCCCCGGTCGCCGCCACCCTGTTCCCGCCCAGGCGCACCGGCTTGGCCGGGCAGGTCAGGGTTGCCGGGGGCGCCGCCGCCGCCCGGTATCTGGTGGTCTACACGACCCCGGCGCGGCTCCGGGACGGGTGGTTCGGAGCGGTCCCCGGGGTTGCCGCGATGCCGGCCGGCGCACTTCCCACCGGAGGCTACAGCCCGGTGGCCATGGCGCCCTCCATCTCGGGGGCCGTCGAGGTCACGCCCGGACCATGACGGCCGTTTTTCCCTGCTGGCGGCAGGGTGGAATTTCCGGGCCGGCGCCGCGAAACTCCCATCCTGCCCATACCCGTTCAATCCGCCCTGCGAAAGTGCCCCATGCCCGGCCCTGCCATCCCCTTCGACAACACCTATGCCCGCGACCTGGCGGGCTTCTATGAGCCGTGCCAGCCGGCCACCGTGCCGGCGCCCGACCTGCTGTTCTTCAATCGCGGCCTGGCCGAGGAACTGCGCCTCGGTCTGGGCGCTTGCGATGCCGACGCGCTGGCGGCGATGTTCTCCGGCAACGCCCTGCCCGAGGGGGCGCAACCCATCGCCCAGGCCTATGCCGGGCACCAGTTCGGCCAGTTCAACCCGCAGCTGGGCGACGGCCGGGCACTCCTGATCGGCGAGGTGGTCGACGGCCAGGGCCGTCGGCGCGACATCGCCCTCAAGGGTTCCGGGCGCACGCCCTTCTCGCGCCGCGGCGACGGCAAGGCGGCGGTGGGGCCCATGCTGCGCGAGGTGCTGATCGGCGAGGCCATGCACGCCCTCGGCATCCCGACCACGCGTGCCCTGGCGGTGGTGGCCACCGGCGAGCCGGTGCGGCGCGAGCGCAGCCTGCCGGGCGCCGTGCTCACGCGCATCGCCGCCAGCCACCTGCGCGTGGGCACCTTCCAGTTCTTCATGGCCCACGGCACGCCGGCCATGGTGCGCCAGCTGGCCGACTACGCGATCGCCCGCCACTATCCCGAGCTGGCGGCCGGCGAGGGTCGCTATCTGGGCTTCCTGCGCGCCGTGGCCGAACGCCAGGCGGCGTTGATCGCCCAGTGGATGCACGTCGGCTTCATCCACGGCGTGATGAACACCGACAACATGGGCATCCCCGGCGAGACCATCGACTACGGCCCCTGCGCCTTCATGGAGGCCTACGATCCGCAGGCGGTGTTCAGCTCCATCGACGAATGGGGCCGCTATGCCTACGAGGCGCAGCCGTCCATCGCGCGCTGGAACCTGGCCCGCCTGGCCGAGGCCCTGTTGCCGCTGATCGCCGCGAACGAAGGTGCGGCCGTCGAGCAGGCCACCGAGGTCCTGGATGGCTTCCCGGCCCGCTACCACGCCCATTGGCTGGCCGGGCTGCGCGCCAAGCTGGGCCTGGCCGGCCAGGTGGCCGACGGCGACGACCTCGACACCGCCCTGGGCGAAAGCTGGCTCGACCTGTTGCACGCCCAGCAGGTCGACTTCACCCTGGGCTGGCGCCGCCTCGCCGACGCCGCGGCGGGCGACGAGGCGCCGCTGCGGGCGTTGTTCGCCGGCCAGCCCGGCCTGGAGCGCTGGCTGGAACGCTGGCGCGCCCGCTGTGCCGCCGAGGACGCCGGCGCGGCCGCCCCGGCGGGCCGGGCCGGCCGCATGCGCCGGGTCAATCCCTGGCTGATCCCGCGCAACCACCGCGTCGAGGAGGCCTTGGCGAGCGCCTCGGACGACGGCGACCTGGGCCCCTTCGAGCGCCTGCTCAAGGCCTTGCAGCGCCCCTATGACGAGGACCCGGCGCAGGCCGCCTACGCCGAGCCGGCGCCGCGCGAGTTCATGTCCGAATTCCGCACCTTCTGCGGCACCTGAGCCGCCCGCGCGGCCGGCCGGCGGCCGCGACCGGCTTGGCTATGGCGGTCGTTTTGGTAGCATGCGGGCATGTCGTCCGATGCACCCGATTCCCCGACCCGGCTGCGCGACCGCGTCGCGGCCTATCTGTACCGCCTGAAACGCCGTCAGGTCGCCTACCGGCACGTCTGGGTCGGCCGCCTGATCTTCTGGGGCGGGGCCGTCGGCGTCGGCCTGGTCGCCGTGCTGTTCGCCCAGATGACCGAGCTGGCGGTGGAAACCCTGCACGGCCTGGACGAACGTTTCCCGGGCTGGGCCTTCCTGTCCGCCCCCCTGGGCGGTGCCCTGATCGTCTGGCTGACCCGGCGCTACAGCGCCGGCGCCGAGGGCAGCGGCATCCCCCAGGTGATGGCGGAGATGGCCCAGCACGGCCAGCACAAGCGGCTGCTCCGGCCCCTGCTGTCCCTGCGTATCCTGGTCGGCAAGATCGTCCTCGGCATCGCCGCCATCTTCGCCGGCTTCTCGGCCGGCCGGGAAGGGCCCATGGTCCAGGTGGGCGCCTCGCTCATGCACCTGATCGGCGAACGCCTGCCGCGCCGGCTCCAGGTCGACCGCCGCCACCTGCTCGCGGCCGGCGGTGCGGCCGGCATCGCCGCCGCCTTCAACACGCCTTTGGCCGGCATCCTGTTCGCCATCGAGGAACTCAGCCGGGGCGTCGAGGAGCGCATGAGCGGCCTGATCATCACCGCCATCGTCATCGCCGGCGTCGTGGCCCAGGTCTGGTTCGGCAACTACACCTACTTCGGCTGGCTCGACATCTCGGGCGTCGACACCCCGCACCCGGTCGGCCTCCTGCTCATGGCCGGCTTGATGTGCGGCCTGGCCGGCGGCGCCTTCGCGCGCGTCATGATCCTGTCCGCCTCCGGCCTGCCCGGCCGCCTGGGCCACTGGCGCAAGACCTATCCCGTCCGCTTCGCGGCCGGCTGCGGCGTGGTCATCGCCCTGATCGGCGTCATCTCGGGCGGCATCACCTACGGCACCGGCTACGGCGAGGCCAAGCACCTGCTCGCCCAGGACGCCGTGCTGCCCTGGCACTACGGCATCGACAAGTTCGCCGCCACCCTGGTCACCTTCGCCAGCGGCGTGCCGGGCGGCATCTTCGCGCCCTCGCTGTCGATCGGGGCCGGCCTGGGCCAGAACCTGCACCTGCTGGCCGGCGAGCACTACCTGCCGGCCATGACCAACGTCCTGTGCATGGCCGGTTTCCTGGCCGCGGTGACGCAGACCCCGATCACCGCCTTCGTGATCGTCATGGAGATGGTGAGCGGCTACGGCCTGGTGATCGACCTGATGATCGTCACCCTGATGGCGTCCGGCATCTCGCGCACCATCTGCCCGCCGCTCTATCGCACCCTGGCGCTGCGCTATTTCGCCAAGCCCGAGCACCCGCCGGCGCCGGAACCGGCCGGCCCGGCGCCCGCCCAAGCGGCTGGCGCTCCCCCCAAGGAATAGACACTTGAAACGACTCGCGTTGGTCCTGGCCGCCCTGCTCGGCGCGGCCGCGCTCTGGTGGTGGCAACCCTGGCGCGGCGCCGATGCCGCGCCCGCCTACCGGTTCGCCAAGATCGAGCGCGGGCCGCTCGCCGCCACGGTGTCGGCCAGCGGCACCCTGGCCGCCTCGGTCACCGTCCAGGTCGGCTCCCAGGTGTCCGGTCAGATCAAGGAACTTCTGGCCGACTACAACTCGGCGGTGCGCCAGGGCCAGGTCATCGCCCGGCTCGACCCGGCCAGCTTCGAGAGCCGGGTCGCCCAGGCCGAGGCCGACCTGCTCGCCGCCCAGGGCAACGTCGAGGTGGCGCGCGGCAACCTGCTGGCGCGCCGGGCCGAGACCAAGAAGGCCGAGGTGGCGCTCGACGACGCCCACCGCACCCTGGTCCGCAAGCAGGGCCTGGTGGCGCAGAACTTCATCTCGACGGCCGAGCTGGACACCGCCCAGGCCGCCTCCGACACCGCCCGCGAGGCGCTCGCCCTGGCGCGTGCCAACGAGACCGTGCAGGCCGCCCAGGTGCAAAGCAGCCAGGCCGGGGTGGCGCAGAAGCAGGCCGCCCTGCGCCAGGCCCAGGTCGATCTCTCGCACACGGTGATCCGCTCGCCGGTGTCCGGCACCGTGATCAGCCGCAACGTCGACGTCGGCCAGACCGTGGCCGCCTCGCTGCAGGCGCCGGTGCTGTTCAGCATCGCCCAGGACCTGTCGCGCATGGAGGTCAACATCGCCGTCGACGAGGCCGACGTCGGCCGCGTGCAGGTCGGCCAGGCGGTCCGTTTCACGGTCGACGCCTTTCCCGGCGAACGCTTCGGCGGCCGCGTGACGCAGATCCGCAAGGCGCCCCAGACCGCCAACAACGTGGTCACCTACAGCGTCATGGCCGCGGTCGACAATCCCGAGCAGAAGCTGCTGCCGGGCATGACCGCGAACGCCAGCCTGCTCACCGAGGAACGCCAGGCCGTCCTCAAGGTGGCCAACGAGGCCTTGCGCTTCCGGCCCGGCCAGGGCGACGGCAGCCCGCTCAAGACCGGCATCCGCAACCGCGAGGCGGGGCCAGGCATGCCCGGCCGGGTCTGGCGCCTGGTCGGCGGCCAGGCGGTCGCCGTGCCCCTGCGCCTGGGCGTCTCGGACGGCAAGGCGACCGAGATCCTCAAGGGCGACGTGGCCGAGGGCACCGAGATCATCCTCGGCACCGACGAGGCCGCCGGCGGCCGGCGCCAGTCGCGCCCGCTCGGCATGGGCCACTGAGGCACGGCCGTGGCCGCCAGCCGGGCCCTGATCGAGGTCGCCGGCCTCGCCCGCACCTACCACGTCGGCGAGGTCGAGGTGCCGGCCCTGCGCGGCGTCGACCTGCGCATCGAGGCGGGCGAATTCGTCGCCGTCATGGGCCCGTCCGGCTCCGGCAAGTCCACCTTCATGAACCTGCTCGGCGGCCTCGACCGGGCCGACGCCGGGCGCTACCTGCTCGCCGGCGAGGACGTCTCCCGCCTCGACGCCGACCAGCTCTCGGCGGTGCGCAACCGCGCCCTCGGCTTCGTGTTCCAGAGTTTCAACCTGCTGCCGCGCGCGAGCGCCCTGGAAAACGTCGAGCTGCCCCTGGTGTACGCCGGCGTGCATGCCGGCGAGCGGCACCGGCGCGCCCTCGCCAAGCTCGCCCAGGTCGGCCTGGCCGAGCGCGCCCACCACCTGCCCAGCCAGCTGTCCGGCGGCCAGCAGCAGCGCGTGGCGATCGCCCGCGCCCTGGTCAACGCCCCGGCCCTGATCCTCGCCGACGAGCCGACCGGGGCCCTCGACACGCGCACCAGCCTGGAGGTGATGGCCCTGCTGCAAGCCCTCAACGACGAGGGCATGACCCTGGTCCTGGTCACCCACGAGCCGGACATCGCCCGCTTCGCGCGCCGCATCCTGGTCTTCCGCGACGGCCACCTGGTCGAGGACCGGCCGGTCGCCGGTCGCCAGTCGGCCGCCGCCCTGCTCGCGCAGGAGGGCGCGTGAACGGCCTCGATACCCTGCGCTCGGCCCTGCGTTCGCTGCGTGCGAACCGGATGCGCAGCGCGCTCACCACCCTGGGCATCGTCATCGGCATCGCCGCCGTCATCACCATGCTGGCCGTCGGCGAGGGCGCCCGCCGCCAGGTCGCCGAGCAGATGAAGAGCCTGGGTACCAACCTGATGCTGGTGCTGCCCGGCACGGTGACCAGCGGCGGCGTGCGCCTGGGCGGCGCCAGCCGGGACAGCCTGACCGAGGCGGACGTCCTGGCCATGCGCGCCGAGATCGCCGACGTGGCGGCGGCCGCGCCGGCCCTGCGCGGCAGCGGCCAGGTGGTGTACGGCAACCAGAACTGGTCGACCCAGCTGTACGGCATCGACGCCGACTACCTGGTCGCGCGCGACTGGCGCATCGAGCGCGGCCGCGCCTTCGACGACAACGACCTGCACGGCAACGCCAAGGTTGCCCTAGTCGGCGAGACCGTCGCGCAGATGCTGTTCGGCGGCACCGACCCGACCGGCCTGACCATCCGGGTCAAGGGCGTCCCCCTGACCATCGTCGGCCTGCTCGGCGGCAAGGGCCAGAACGTCATGGGCCAGGACCAGGACGACATCGTCCTGATCCCGCTCGGCACCGCGCGCGGCCGCCTGCTCGGCCAGTCGCTGGGCCGCCCGGACAGCGTCAACAACGTCACCGTGAAGATGGCCGACGGCGTCGACATGCGCGCCGCCGAGGCCCAGGTACGGGCCCTGCTGCGCCAGCGCCACCGCATCCAGCCGGGCCAGGACGACGACTTCAACATCCGCAACCTGTCCGAGATCGTCCAGGCCGAACAGGCCTCGTCGAACGCCCTCTCGGCGCTGCTCGCGGCGATCGCCTCGGTGTCGCTGATCGTCGGCGGCATCGGCATCATGAACATCATGCTGGTGTCGGTCACCGAGCGCACCCGGGAGATCGGCATCCGCCTGGCCGTGGGCGCGCGCCGGCGCGACATCCTGACCCAGTTCATGGTCGAGGCGGTGACCCTGAGCGTGCTGGGCGGCCTGGTCGGCGTGGCGCTCGGCCTGGGCGGCGGCCTCCTGGTCCAGCGCCTGTTCGACTGGCCGGTGGCGTTCCAGGCCCGCGCCGTCCTGCTGGCGGTCGTCTCGGCCTCGGCGGTGGGCATCTTCTTCGGCTGGTACCCGGCCCGGCAGGCCGCCCGCCTCACGCCGGTGGAGGCGCTGCGCCATGACTGAGCCGGTGGCGGTCGTCTGTCGGCCGGGCTGCGCGGCCTGCTGCATCGCGCCCTCGATCACCAGCCCGCTGCCCGGCATGCCGGACGGCAAGCCGGCCGGGGTGCCCTGCGTGCAACTGACCGCCGACCTGCGCTGCGCCCTGTTCGGGCGTCCGGAACGGCCGGCCTTCTGCGCCGGCCTGCAGCCCTCGGCCGAGATGTGCGGCACCGGCCGCGCCCAGGCCATGGCCTGGCTGGCCGGCCTGGAGGAGGCCACCCGGCCCTGACGGGCGCGCCGGCTCAGTCCTGGCCGAGCACCTGGGCCAGGGCGAGCAGGTTGGGGCTGATCTCCAGGCCCGCGCCGCGCACGGCCGCGAGGTTGATGACGAAGCGGGGGTGGCCGCCCGGGTGGGCCAGCTCGATCATGCCGCCCTGGCTGGCGAAACGGGGCAGTTCGCTGACCGTCAGGACCGGCTGGCCGCCCGCCGCGCGCAGCAGTTCGGCCTGGCGGCCCTGCTCGGAGGTCGCGACGTAGAGCAACTGGCAGGCCCGGGCCGGCCGGCCCGGGCGAAGTTTCTCCACCGCCAGCGGGCGTCCCTTGACCGGCTTGCCCTGGAGTTGGCCCAGGGCGGCGGCGGTTTCGTCGTCGCCGGCGACGCAGAGGGTCAGCGGCGCGCCCGGCTGGCCCAGGGCGCTGTCCGGCCAGCGGCTGAACTTGGCGAAGTTGTAGACGAAGGCGACCTTGACCAGGACGGCGTCCTCGCTCTCGGCACGCTCCTGGGCGCCGGCGCCGCCCATGCCGCCGGCCAGGAGGGTGGCCAGGAGCAGGGCGGGGCGGAGGCAGCGGCGCAACAGGGTCACGGCCCCGCCCCGGCCGGTCGCGCCCGAACGCATGCCGCGGCCGCGCTGCAATGCTGCATCGCCGTCCTCCCCTGCATGTTCTCTATCGATCCCCATTCAGAACTTGTAGCGTAGCTCGGCGTAGCCGTGCCGGCCAGGCAGGGGCAGGTCGTCGGGGATCGCGCTGGGCGTGGATTCGCGCGCGTCGGCGTCGAACAGGTTGCGCAGGGACAGGGCGAACTCCCAGTCGCGGCGCGGCGCATAGCGCAGGGTGGTGTCGACCACGGTATAGGCGGGGACCGCCGAACGGGTGTCCGCCGGCAGGCTGTAGGGGTTGCGCGGCCGGCTGCCGATCAGGTTCGCCTGCAGGTTCCAGTTCCAGTGCCGGCGGAACGACCAGTCGCCACGCAGGTAGGCATCCCAGCCCGGCTGGGTGTAATCGCGGCAGGGCGAATCGTCCTGGAAGCGCCAGGTCACGTTGCCCGAGAAACGCAGGTCGGGGGAGGCCTGCCAGCCGGCCTCGAGGCCGATGCCGCGGATGTCGTGGTCGCCGGTGTTGCGGTATTGGCGTACGCCGGGCGATACCTCGATCCGGGCGATCAGGTCCTTGATGCGGTAGCGGAACAGGTTGGCGCCGAAGCGCAGGTCGCGGCTGACGGCGTAGGAAAAGGCCAGGTCCCAGGTGTTCGACTGCTCCGGCCGCAGGTCCGGGTTGGGCAGCGCCAGCGAGGTCGGCGAGTAGAGTTCCTGGTAGGAGGGCGGCCGGAACGACTCGCCGTACATCAGCTTGGCGACGAGCCGGTCGCTCACGTTCCAGACCAGGGCCGTGCGCGGGTTGAAGGTGGCGCCGAAGTCCGAATAGTGGTCGTAGCGGGCGCCCAGGGTGAGTTCCCAGGCCGGGGCCAGGCGCCAGATGTCCTGCAGGTACAGGTAGCGGATATCGCGCGCGCGCTCGGGCGCGAAGGCGTAGGGCGTGTCGCTGAGCGCGGTGAGCGGGCTGTTGACCGGCAGCACGCTGCCGTCGGGACCGATGCCGTAGTTGACCCACTGTTCGACCTTGTAGAGGTCCTCGCGGCTGAACCCGGCGCCGACCAGCAGCTTCTGGTCGGCCAGGCCGGTGTAGCCGGCCTTGGCCTCCAGCCCGAACTGGCGTTCGCCCACCCGCATGCGGTTGATCAGGCCGTCGACGTAGGTGCCGTCGGCGATGGTGTCGGCGGCCGAGGTGTTGGTATAGCCGGGCGGCCGTTCCTGGAAGCCCGAGCCGGAATCGTAGTCGAGGTGCTGGTAGCGCAGTTCGCCGTGCAGGCTCCAGTCGTGGGCGAACTGCTCGTTGTCGTACAGGAGGCCGAGGTTGAGGCGCCGGTCGGCACCCTGGGTCGTGGGGTCGAGCACGCCGGCGCCGGTCAGGCCGATCTCGACGTCGTCGTGGCGGATGTAGTCGGCGAGCAGGCGCCAATCGCCCCGGGCCAGCGACAGGCGCAGGTCGGCGCTGTCCCAGCCGTAGGCGGCGTCGCCCGGCGCCAGGCTGGCGCTGCTGTGCTCGGCGTCGGCGGCGATGCGCGGATCGTGGCCGTCCGTGGTCTGCAGGTCCGCGGTCAGTCCGACCGTGAAGCCGGCCCATTGGCCGCCGTGCTGCAGCCAGGTCTCGCCGGTACCGTAGCTGCCGATGCGGGCGCCGAGCTCGGTGCCGGCGATGGTCCCGGCGGTCTTGGTGATGACGTTGACCACGCCGGCCGAGGCGTCGGCGCCGTAGAGCGACGAACCCGGACCGCGGATGATCTCGACGCGCTCGATCATGCTGGCCGGGAGCCCCTTCCAATAGATGCCGAAGCCCCACAGCAGGTCGCGCATCGGAACGCCGTTCACCATGAGCAGGGTCTGCGAGGCGCTGGCACCGCGGAAATGCACCAGCGGCCGGAAGCCGAAGGCGCTGGCCCGGACGTGCACCCCGGGCACACCCTCCAGGGCGTCGACCACGTTGGTCGCCCCAGTCGCCTTGAGGTCCTCCGCGGTGATCACCGTGACCACCCCGGGGGCATTGGCGGCCGCCTGCCGGGTGTTGGTGGAAATGGTGACGTCGAGCGCCAGCAGGTCCTCCAGGCTCATGGACAGGAAGCGCTCGAGGCGGTCGTCGGCGGCCGCGGCGAGCGCCGGCGGACAATGGACCAGGACCAGCAACGCCGCCAGGCCGTGCAGTCCGAGCGCCCAGGTCGGGCATGACCGACCGGATGACCGGTCGCAACTGGCAGGTTTCATCCCCTACACCTCGTTCATCGTTATCGTTTGCCGGCTCAGCCGGCCGGGTCGCCGAGCACCTCGTAAGCCTGGCGCAGGCGGTCGAATTCCCGTTCCAGTTCCGGCAGCCGGGCCTGTACGTCGGTCAGGTCGCCGCGTCGCGCCGCCAGCTCCAGGCTCTTGCACAGCGGCGGCAGACGGCTCGACCCGAAGGTGGCGCTGCTGCCCTTGAGCTTGTGCAGCTTCTCGGCCACCTCGTCGGCGGCGTGCTCGTCCAGCACCCGGTGGATCTGGCCGAGCAGGTCGCCACCGGCCTGGAGGTATTTGCCGACGATGCGGGCAAAGCCCTCGCCGCTGACGTTTTCCCGCAGGTCCCGGACCACCTCCATGTCCAGGCAGTCGAGTGCCAGGGCCGGTACGCCGGCCGGGTCGTCCGCGGGGTCGGGGCGGGCGCGCCGCTCCTGGCCGCCGCCCAGCCATTTGTCCAGGATGTTGGCGAGGTCGTCGCTCAGGATCGGCTTGACCAGGTAGTCGTCCATGCCGGCCGACAGGCAGTGCTCGCGCACGCCGGGCAGGGCGTCGGCGGTGAGGGCGACGATGGGAACGCGGGGGCCGCCGGCCGGCCCGGCCTCCCACAGGCGCAGATTGGCGGTCGCCTCGTAGCCGTCCATGCCCGGCATGTGCAGGTCCATCAGGACCAGGTCCGGGCGGTTCCGCTTGAAGCGTTCCAGGGCGCTCCAGCCGTCCGCCGCCTCGACCGCGGTCGCGCCGAGGCTGGCGAGCAGCTCGGCCATGACCATCTGGTTGGTCTGGTTGTCCTCGACGACCAGCACCGTGGTGTGGCCGGGCCGGCGCGCGACGACCGCGCGGACCGGCTCGGCCGGGTTGCCCGGCGCCAGCAGCGCCGCCCGCAGCGCGCCCAGGCGCAGCGGCCGATGCAGCAGGTGCAGCCGGGGCGGCAGGCTCAGCGTGCCCAGTTCGGCCAGGCGGTGGATGGGGACCAGGACGAGCAGCGGCCATTCCTTCCCGGCGCTCGGGACCGGCCGGGCGGCCAGCGCGGCCAACCGGCCGGCGTCGAGCGCTTCGTAGTCGATCAGGCAGGCGCCGTCGCCGCGGCCGGCCCGGGCCAGCAGTTCGGCCGCGGCGCAGGGCACGGCCAGGACACCCCACTGGCGCAGCTGGACCCCGATGGCCTCGGCCAGGGCCGGGTTGCCGAGATGGACCGACAACTCGGCCGGCAGCGCGCCGGGCTCGACCTCCAGGCCGCTGGCGAGACCCTGTTCGGCGGTGCCCAGGGGCAGCCGGACGAGGAAACGGGAGCCGATGCCGACCACGCTTTCCAGTTCGATGCTGCCACCCATCTCGGTCACCAGGCGGCGGACGATCGCCAGGCCCAGGCCGCTGCCGCCGTAGTTGCGGGTGATGCTGCCGTCGCCTTGCTGGAACATGTCGAAGATGCGCGCCTGGGCGACCTGCGGAATGCCGATGCCGGTGTCCTGCACGGCCACCTCCAAGGTGTAGCCGGTCGCCGTCATGGCCTGCGGCCGTGCCGACAGGCGGATCTCGCCGCGGGCCGTGAACTTGCCGGCGTTGGAGAGCAGATTGTTGATCACCTGGCGCAGGCGGCCGGGGTCGCCGACCGCCCAGCCCGGCAGTTCCGGTGCCGGCGCCCCGATCACGTCGACGCCCTTGGCCAGGGCCTGGGGTGCCGCCAGTTCGAGGGCGTCGTCGAGCAGCCCGCGCAGGTCGAAGGCGACCCGCTCCAGTTCCAGGCGCCCGGCCTCGATCTTGGCCAGGTCGAGGACATCGCTGATGAGGTCGCGCAGGCTCTCGGAGGAGGTCCGGATGGTGTTCACGAACAGGCGCTGCTTGTCGTCCAGGCGGCCGTCCTGCTGGAGCAGCTGGGCGAGGCCGAGGATGCCGTTCAGGGGGGTCCGGATCTCGTGGCTCATGTTGGCCAGGAAGCGGCTCTTCGCCACGCTGGCCGCCTCGGCCTGGACCTTGGCCGCCTGCAGTTGGGCCGTGCGCTGCGCGACCAGCCGCTCGAGGTCCTCGTAGGAATCGGCCAGCTTGCGGTCGCGCGCCTCGATCTCGGTCAGCATGGCATTGAAGCTGTCGACCAGCTCGCCGACCTCGTCGTCGCCGCGCCGGGTCGCCCGCAGGGTGTAGTCGGCGCCCGCGCGGACCCGGCGGGCGGTGCGGGCGAGTTCGTTGATCGGCGCCACGATCCGCTTCACCAGGCGCAGGCCGAGCAGGAGGGAGAGGCCGAATGCCACGGCGATGCCCGCCGCCGAGACGGCGAAGCGGACGAAGAAGTCGCGCCATGCCTGGCTCAGGTCGGCACTCAGGTAGAGCATGCCGATCGTCTCCTGATCGACCCGGATCGGCTGGACGTAGACCGCCACCGGGTGGAACGGCCGGATCGCCGGTTCCCGGGCCGCCGAGGGCAGCAGGCCGGTGGGCAAGTGGGCGCTGTCGCCGTATTGTGCGAAAGGTTGGCCGTCGCGGTCGAAGACCGCCGCGGCGACGATCTCCCGGTGGCCTTCGAGGCTGTCGCGCAGCACATCGCGCGCGGCCGCCTCGTCGCGGAAGGCGAGGGCGGCATTGCCGGCCGCGCTGGTGGCCCGGCCGATGGCGTGCAGTCGCTCCGTGGCGTCGACGCGCAAGGCATCCAGCTGCTGCACGGCATTCAGTGCGAGCACGAACAACATCCCCAATCCGGACACGCCGAGCAGCAGCAGGATGAGCTTGCGCCTGATCGGGGCGGAGGCATAACGGAAAGCGGACATGACTGTCTGGCGGCGAGGGGGGCCGGCGGCGGCGTCGACATGGAAACGCTGGAGATTATATAAGCGCTTGCCCGGAAAAAACTTTTTGTGGATAATGCCGCCCTTTCCCGGTCTGTATCGATACGAGTCCGCCATGAAATCCGCCATTCACCCGAACTACACCGAAATCACCGTGACCTGCGGTTGCGGCAACACGTTCCAGACCCGCTCCACCATGGGCAAGGATCTGCACGTCGAAGTCTGCTCCGCCTGCCACCCCTTCTACACCGGCAAGCAGAAGATCGTCGACACCGCCGGCCGCGTCGAGAAGTTCCGCCAGAAGTACGGCCTCAAGAAGTAAGCCGTACCCCCGGGGCACTGAAAAAGGCAGCGTCAAGCTGCCTTTTTTGTTTCAATCCTCGCCATGCAACCCCTGACCCGATCCCAGCAGTTCTGGCTCGCCGTCTTCCTGACGGTGTGGTGCTTCGTCGGCTTGACCGGGCGCGACGCCTGGCGTCAGGACGAGGCCCAGGCACTGGTGCCGCTGCTCGACTGGCTGAACTCGGGCGCGCTCCTGCCGGCCGCCTCGCCGTTCCCGCTGCATACCCTGCTGGCCGGCCTGACCGCCTGGCTGGGCCAGCCCTGGCTGGACATGCAGGATGGCGCCCGCCTGGCCTCCGGCGTCTTCACCCTGGCCGGCCTGGCCTTCACCGGCCTGGCCGCGCGCGCCCTCTACGGGCCCGGCTACGGGGCCGCCTCGGCGCTCGCCCTGCTCGGCTGCTTCGGCCTCATGCTGCGCGCCCATGCCATGGTGCCGGAGACCGCCCTCCTGGCCGGTTATGCCCTGCTGGTCTACGGCATCGGGCTGGCCCGCAGCCGGCCCGCCGCCGGCGCCGGGGCGATGGCCGCGGCGGCCTTCATGCTCGCCCTCTGCCGCGGCCTGCCCGACCTGCTGGCGGCGCTGCTCATCATCTTCCTGCCCATGCTCGGGCGCGCCTGGCGCGAGCGCGCCTACCTGACCGCCGTGCGCCGCGCCCTGGCCGGCCTGGGCTGGCTGCTGGCGATCTGGCTTGGCCTGCTGGCGCTGCAGGGTGGCGGCGCGCTGGCCGCCTGGTGGCAGCAATTCGCCGACCAGCTTCTGCCCGACCGTTCGCCTGCCTCGCTGCTCAACAACTTGTCGTGGTTCGCCTGGCCGGTCTGGCCGCTGGCCCTGTGGACGCTTTGGAACGAGCACCGGCGCTTGGCCCGCGTGCCGCTCCTGCATCCGGTCCTGGGCGCGGCCGCCGCGACCCTGCTGCTGGCCCTCTGGCCGTCCTATTCCTCGGGCAGCGGCCTGCTCCCGGTCCTGGTGCCGCTGGCCCTCCTGGCCGCCTACGGCATCGCCGACCTGAAGCGTGGCGCCGCCCAGGGTTTCTACTGGTTCGGCGTGCTCTGCTTCCTGTTCTTCGCCGTCGCCTTCTGGGTTTATTTCGCCGCCATCGAATGGGGCTGGCCGGCCCGTCTGGCCGCGCGCATGGCGCGCATGGTGCCGGACTTTCCGGCCGGCCAGACCGCCGGCGCGACGGTGCTCGTGGCTGGCCTGGCCACCCTGCTCTGGCTGATCGTCATCCCGCTGTTCCCGCGCGCCAAGGCCCGCCCGATCCTGGTCTGGGCGACCGGCATGGCGCTGACCTGGCTGCTTCTGGGCCTGCTCTTCAAGCCCTGGGCCGAGGCCGGCTGGGGTTACCGGGAACAGATACGGGCCATGGCGGCGCACCTGCCGGCCGGGGCCTGCCTGCGCGCCGACGTCGACCCCGGCATGGCGGTCATGCTGCGCGTGCACCTGCCCGACCGCTACCGTGCCGAGGGCGAATGCGCCTGGTGGCTGGTGGCCCGGGAACGCGACGAGGCCGATGCCGGCGCCTGGCCGGCCGAGCCGGTCTGGACCGGCTTCCGGCCACGCGACCGCAACCGGCGCTACGTCCTGCTGCAATTGGGTGCGGCGCCGGTCGTAGCGCCCCGATGACGCCTGCGGTCGCCGCCGTGGTCCTGGCCGGCGGCCGGGGCCGGCGCATGGATGCGCGTGACAAGGGCCTGGTCGAGCTGGGCGGTCGGCCCTTGGTGGCCTGGGTGGTCGAGCGCCTGCGTCCGCAGGTCGGCGAGATCGTCGTCAGCGCCAACCGCAACCTGGCCGAATACGCCCGCCTGGGCTGCCCGGTGGTGCCGGACGACCGGCCGGACCAGCCCGGGCCGCTGGCCGGCATCCTGGCGGCCGGGCGCCGGTGCAGCGCCGACTGGCTCCTGGTCGCGCCCTGCGACACGCCGTTCCTGCCCGCCGACCTGGTTGCCCGCCTGCTCGGCGAGGCGGCCGCCCGGGGCGTGGCCCTGGTGCGCGCCGGCGATCCTGAACGCGTCCATTACGCCGTCATGCTGATGCGGCGCAGTCTGCTCGACGATCTCGCCGCCGCGCTCGCCGAGGGGGAACGCCGCGTCCAGGGCTGGCAGGCGCGCCATCCGCACGCCGACGTCCGCTTCGCCGAGGCGGAACTTTTCTTCAACGTCAACGACGCCGCCCAACTCGCGCGCGCCGAGGTCATGGCCAGGTCGGCCTGTCAGATTCCCGACATAGACTAGTCGAGGTCACGGTATAGACTGATGGCATCTTCGTCTGCGAGTACCGAGATGTCAGAACAAGTCGACCTGAACGCCATACTCGACCGCCATCCGCGCCGGCCCGAGTCGCTGTTGCAAGTGCTGAGGGAGGTCCAGGAAGCGGCGGGGGGCATACCGCCCGGCGTCGATGCCGAGATCGCCGCCGCCCTCAACGTCCCGCTCGCGCGCGTGCGCGGCGTGGCCGGTTTCTACTCCTTCCTGTCCCTGGAGCCGAGCGGCCACTACCGGGTGCTGTTCTCCGACAACATCACCGACCGCATGCTCGGCAACCAGGAATTGATGCAGGCCATGTGCGGCAAGCTGTGGCTGGAGCCGGGCCGGACCTCCGAGGACGGCCTGGCCAGCGTCGACTTCACCTCCTGCACCGGCATGTGCGACCAGGGGCCGGCCATTCTGGTCAACGGCTGGGCGATTCCGCGCATGGACGGCGGCCGCGTCGACCAGGTCGCCGAGCTGGTGCTGGCGCAGCGTCCGCTCGCCGAATGGCCGCGCGAGCTGTTCCTGGTCGAAGACAACGTCCGCCGGGCCGACGTCCTGCTCGGCCACGGTCTGCAGCCGGGCGACGCCCTGCGTGCCGCGGTCGCCCGCGGCGCCGACCACCAGGTCGAGGATGCCGCCAACTCCCGGTCCTGGCGCGAGGCCAACGTGGCCGCGGCCCAGGGGCCGCTCGCCACCCTGGAAGAGATCAAGCGCTCCAACCTGCGCGGCCGCGGCGGCGCCGGCTTCACCACCGGCTTCAAGTGGGAGGCCTGCCGCAACGCCCAGGGCAAGGGCCGCTACGTGGTGTGCAACGCCGACGAGGGCGAACCCGGCACCTTCAAGGACCGGGTGCTGCTCAACAGCCACGCCGACCTCGTGTTCGAGGGCATGACCGTGTGCGCCTACGTCATCGGCGCCAGCCAGGGCTTCCTCTACCTGCGCGGCGAATATCGCCACCTGCTGGAACCGCTGCGCGAGACGCTGGCCAGGCGCCGGGCGGTCGGCCTGCTCGGCAAGTCCATCCTCGGCCAGGCCGGCTTCGATTTCGACATCGAGATCCACCTGGGCGCCGGGGCCTACGTGTGCGGCGAGGAATCCGCCCTCATCGAGTCCCTGGAGGGCAAGCGCGGCATCCCGCGCAACCGTCCGCCCTATCCGGTCAGCCACGGCTACCTGCAGCAGCCGACGACGGTGAACAACGTCGAGACCTTCTGCGCCGCGGCCCTCATCGCCGTGCAGGGGGGCGACTGGTACCGCGCCATCGGCACCGCCAAGTCGGCCGGCACCAAGCTGCTCTCGGTGTCCGGCGACTGCGCCCGGCCGGGCATCTACGAATACCCGTTCGGTACTCCGGTCCGCCAGGTCCTGGAGGACTGCGGCGCCGAGCGCACGCTGGCCGTGCAGATCAGCGGCCCGTCCGGCATCTGCATCAGCGCCGACGAGTTCGACCGCCGCATCGCCTTCGAGGACCTGCCCACGGCCGGGGCCTTCATGGTCTTCGACAACAGCCGCGACATGTTCGAGGTGGCGCGCAACTTCGCCCAGTTCTTCGCCCACGAGTCGTGCGGCTTCTGCACGCCCTGCCGGGTCGGTACCTCGATGCAGAAGGAGATCATGGACAAGATCGCGCGCGGCCAGGGCACCAAGTACGACCTCGACCAGCTCGGCCAGCTCGACCGGGTGCTCCAGGCGGCCTCGCACTGCGGCCTCGGCCACGGCGCCTGCAACCCGGTCCTGGATACCCTGAAGCGGTTCCGCCCGGCCTACGAGCGCCGCCTCAAGGCGCTCACCTTCCAGCCCGCCTTCGACCTCGACAGCGCCCTCGCCGAGGCGCGCCGCATGACCGGCCGCGACGACGCCGGCGCCCACATCAGGAGTGAATCGTGAGCGATACCTTCACCCTCGACGGCGACGAGATCCCCTTCGAATCCGGCCAGACCGTGATGCAGGCCGCGCTCGCCGCCGGCCACTACGTGCCGCACCTGTGCTACCACCCCGAGTTCCGTCCGCACGGCAGCTGCAAGGTGTGCACGGTCAAGGTGAACGGCCGCTTCGCCACCTCGTGCACGCTGCCGGCCCAGGCCGGCCTCAACGTGGAAAGCAACATCGACGAGGTCAACGCCATCCGGCGCACCCTGGTGCAGATGCTGTTCGCCGAGGGCAACCATTTCTGCCCGACCTGCGAGAAGAGCGGCAACTGCGTCCTCCAGGCGCTCGGCTACGACCTCGGCGTCATGACCGCCGGCTTCCGGCACCTGTTCCCGGACCGGCCGGTGGACGCCTCGCACCCGGACATCCTGCTCGACTTCAACCGCTGCATCCTGTGCGAACTGTGCGTGCGCGCCTCCTGCGAGGTGGACGGCAAGTGCGTGTTCGCCCTGGCCGGGCGCGGCATCACCAAGCACCTGATCGTCAATTCCGAGTCCGGCCGCCTGGTCGACACCGAGGTCGACCTGGCCGACAAGGCGCTCAGCGTCTGTCCGGTCGGCGTCATCCTGGTCAAGCGCAAGGGCTTCGCGGTGCCGATCGGCGAACGCCGCTACGACCAGAGCCCGATCAGCGCCCAGGCCCTGGCCGACGCGCCGCGCGAGCCCGCGGCGCCGGCCGGCCGGCCGTGCTCGTCGTGCGAGGAGGGGTCATGAGCAAGCTGCGCGTCGCCACCACCTCCCTGGCCGGCTGCTTCGGCTGCCACACGTCGTTCCTGGACATCGACGAGCGCCTGTTCGACCTCCTCAAGCTGGTCGAATTCGACCGCACGCCGCTCACCGACATCAAGCATTGCGGGCCGTGCGACATCGGCATCGTCGAGGGCGGCATCTGCAACGCCGAGAACGTCGCCGTGCTGCGCGAGTTCCGCAACAACTGCAAGGTGCTGATCGCCATCGGTTCCTGCGCGGTGACCGGCGGCCTGCCGGCCCAGCGCAACCACCTGGACCTGGGCGACTGCCTGTCCGAGGTCTACCTGACCGAGCCCGGCACCAGCCACGGCCTGATCCCGAACGACCCCGAACTGCCCCTGCCGCTCGACAAGGTGCACCCGATCCACGAGGTGGTGAAGGTGGATTACTTCATCCCCGGTTGCCCGCCCTCCGGCGACGCGATCTGGAAATTCCTCACCGACCTGATCGCCGGCCGCACGCCTACCCTGGGCCACGGCCTGATCAAATACGACTGAGGCGAAAGAACATGGCATTCGAACTGGAAACCGCCGAACACCCCGAAAAACTGCGCCGGGTCGCCATCGAACCCATCTCCCGGGTCGAGGGCCACGGCAAGGTCACCCTGCTCCTGGACGAGGACAACCACGTCAAGCAGGCCCGTCTGCACATCGTCGAATTCCGCGGCTTCGAGAAGTTCGTCCAGGGCCGGCCGTACTGGGAAATCCCGGTCATGGTGCAGCGCCTGTGCGGCATCTGCCCGGTCTCGCACCACCTGGCGGCGAGCAAGGCGCTCGACCAGATCGTTGGCGCGACCCACGTCAGCCCGACCGCGGAGAAGATCCGCCGCCTGATGCACTACGGCCAGATCCTGCAGTCGCACGCCCTGCACTTCTTCCACCTGGCCTCGCCGGACCTGCTGTTCGGTTTCGACTCCGACGTCGCCAAGCGCAACATCGTCGGCGTCGCCGCCGACTATCCCGACCTGGCCCGCCAGGGCATCCTGCTGCGCAAGTACGGCCAGGAGGTGATCCGGGTCACCGCCGGCAAGCGGGTGCACGGCACCGGCTCGGTGCCCGGCGGCGTGAACAAGCACCTGACCCGGGAGGAGCGCGACGCCCTCCTGAAGGAGGCCTACCAGATCATCGGCTGGAGCCGCGACGCCGTCCACCTGGTCAAGCGCCTGTTCGAGCAGAACCTCGAGCTCTACAACGAATTCGGCAGCTTCCCCGCCCACACCCTGAACCTGATCCGGGCCGACGGGGCCATGGACCTGTACCACGGCGGCCTGCGCGCCCGCACGATGGACGGCAAGACCCTGTTCGACCACCTCGACTACAACCACTACTGGGACCACGTGTTCGAGCAGGTGAAGCCCTGGTCGTACATGAAGTTCCCGTATTTCCGGGACCTGGGGCCGGCGGAGGGCTGGTACCGGGTCGGGCCGCTCACCCGGGTGTCGCAGTGCGACTTCATCCCCACTCCGCTGGCCGACCGCGAGCGCCAGGACTTCATCGCCTTCGACGCGGGCCACGCGGCCGCCGCCACCCTGGGTACCCACTGGGCGCGCATGATCGAGATGCTGCATAGCGCCGAGATGATCAAGGACCTGCTCCACGACGACGACGTCCTGGCCGGCGACCTGGTCACCACCGGCGAGCGCCAGGGCCGCGGCGTCGGCGTCATCGAGGCGCCGCGCGGCACCCTGATCCACCACTACCGGGTGGACGAGCACGACCAGGTGATCCGCGCCAACCTGATCGTTTCCACCACCCACAACAACCAGGCCATGAACGAATCCATCCGGGCGGTGGCGCGCAAGTACCTGGACGGCCGCGAGCTGACCGAGGGTCTGCTCAACCACATCGAGGTGGCCATCCGCGCCTTCGATCCCTGCCTGTCCTGCGCCACCCATGCCCTGGGCAAGATGCCGCTCAGGCTCGAGCTGATCGACGCCGAGGGGCGCCAGATCGACCGCATGGTGCGTGCCGGCGACGGCACCTGCAGCTGTTGAGCGCCGCCACCCTGATCGTCGGCATCGGCAACCCGAGCCGGGGCGACGACGCCCTCGGCCCGCTGGCCATCGAGCGCCTGGAGGCCATGGCCATGGCCGACGTCGAGCTGCTCACCGATTTCCAACTCCAGGTCGAGTATGCCCTCGACCTCCAGGACCGCCGCCGGGTGGTCTTCGTGGACGCCGCCGAGAGCGGCCCGGAGCCCTACGCCTGGGCAGAGGTCCGGCCCGAGCAGGACACCAGCTACAGCAGCCACGAACTTTCCCCGGCCGCCGTCCTGCACACCTACGCCCAGCTGTACGGCACCCCGCCCGTCGCCCACGTCCTCGCCGTACGCGGCTACCGCTACGACCTGGGCGCGCCGCCCAGCCCGGCCGCCCTCGCCAACCTGGACCAAGCCATCCGTCGCCTGCTCGCCGAGCTCGCTTGATAATATTCGTTTAGACGAATATAGTGGGCGGCATGATCGACGCCCAGCCATTCTTCGACAGCCTGTCCGACGCCACTCGCCGGCGCATCCTGGCCCTGCTTCAGGGCGAGGGCGAACTGTGCGTGTGCGAACTGGTCGCCGCCCTCGGCCTGCCGCAGCCGAAGATCTCCAGGCACCTGGCGGTGATGCGCGAGGCGGGCCTGATCGCGATGCGCCGCGAGGGCACCTGGATCTTCTACCGGCTGCACCCGGAACTGCCGCTGTGGGCCTACCGCATCCTCGAGATCGCCGGCCGCGACGCCGCCGAGTCGGAATCCGGCGCGGACCGCGTGCGCCTGGCCGGGATGGCCGACCGGCCCATCCGCTGTTGCGGATAACATGCGATGTTTCACATATATGAAACCAATCCGCGCTAGCCTGCCGGGATCTCAACAGTGGAGTACGCCATGACTGCAGCCGCCGTCCACAACGTCCTGTTCCTGTGCACGGGCAACTCGGCCCGCAGCATCATCGCCGAGGCCATCCTGAACGCCAGCGGCGGCGGCCGCTTCCGCGCCTACTCGGCGGGCAGCCACCCGACCGGCTCGGTGCACCCCTACGCCATCGACCTGCTGCGCAAGAACCAGCTGCCCGTCGAGGGGCTGCGCAGCAAGAGCTGGGACGAGTTCGCCGCCCCGGGGGCGCCCGAGCTGCATTTCGTCTTCACGGTGTGCGACAAGGCCGCCGGCGAGGTCTGCCCGGTCTGGCCCGGCCAGCCGATGACCGCGCACTGGGGCGTGGCCGACCCGGTCGCCGTCGAGGGCGACGAGGAAAGGCAGCGCCGGGCCTTCTTCCAGACCTGGAACTACCTGTACAACCGCCTCTCCCTGTTTGCCAACCTGCCGCTCGCCAAGCTGGACAAGCTGACCCTGCAGGCACGCCTGCGCGAGATCGGCCTGGCCAAGCCGGCCGAGGCCGCCTGACGCTCCGGAAAAGGACTCCGACATGACTCCCACCGTATTGATCCTGTGTACCGGCAACTCCTGCCGTTCCCAGATGGCCGAGGCCCTGGTCAACCACGACCTGGCCGGCCGGGTCCATGCCGTCTCCGCCGGCACCCGGCCGCAGCCCAAGGTGGCGGACGGCGCCATCGCGGCGCTCCGGCAACTGGGCCTGGCCACCGACGGCCTCCATCCGAAGGACGTCGACGTGTTCCTGAACGAGCCGGTCGATCTGGTGATCACGGTGTGCGACAACGCCAAGGAGACCTGCCCGGTGTTTCCCCGCCAGGTGCGTTCCATCCACCTGCCTTTCCACGATCCGCACGGCGAGCCGCTGGAGTCGTTCGTCGCCGTGCGCGACGAGATCCGGGCGCGCCTGGTCCCGACCGTGCGCGAAGTCCTCGGTCTCTAGCCATGTCCGCCCAGTGTGAAGTCACCGCCAAGCGCGCCGCCGGCGCGCCCATGAGCGTGTTCGAGCGCGGGCTCACGCTCTGGGTCGCGCTCTGCATCGTCGCCGGCGTCGTCCTCGGCCAGTTCGCCCCGGCTCCCTTCCAGGCCCTCGGCCGCATGGAGGTCGCCCGGGTGAACATCCCGGTCGGCCTGCTCATCTGGGTGATGATCATCCCGATGCTGATGAAGATCGACTTCAGCGCCCTGCACCAGGTCAAGGAACACTGGAAGGGCATCGGCGTCACCCTGTTCGTCAACTGGGCGGTGAAGCCGTTCTCCATGGCGGTCCTGGCCTGGCTGTTCGTGCGCCAGTGGTTCGCCCCCTGGCTGCCCGCCGAACAACTGGACAGCTACGTCGCCGGCCTCATCCTGCTGGCCGCCGCGCCCTGTACCGCCATGGTGTTCGTCTGGAGCCGGCTGTCCGACGGCGACCCCTATTTCACCCTGTCCCAGGTGGCGCTCAACGACACCATCATGGTGTTCGCCTTCGCCCCCATCGTCGGCCTGCTGCTCGGCCTGTCCGCCATCGTGGTGCCCTGGGCCACCCTGTTCACCTCGGTGCTGCTCTACATCGTCATCCCGGTGATCCTGGCCCAGGCCTGGCGCAAGGCGCTGCTGAAGCAGGGCCAGGCCAAGTTCGACGCCACCCTGGCGACCCTCGGCCACGCCTCCATCCTGGCCCTGCTCGCCACGCTGGTCCTGCTGTTCGCCTTCCAGGGCGAGGCGATCATCGAGCAGCCGCTGGTCATCGCCCTGCTCGCCGTGCCCATCCTGATCCAGGTGTTCTTCAATTCCGCCCTGGCCTACTGGCTCAACCGCAAGGTGGGCGAGAAGCACAGCGTCGCCTGCCCGTCGGCCCTGATCGGCGCCTCCAACTTCTTCGAACTGGCGGTGGCCGCGGCCATCTCGCTGTTCGGCTTCGAGTCCGGTGCCGCCCTGGCCACCGTCGTGGGCGTCCTCATCGAGGTGCCGGTGATGCTGCTGGTGGTGAAGATCGTCAACCGAAGCAAGGGCTGGTACGAGGCTGGGACAGGCCGGGCATGATCTGCGTGCAACGCGCCTGGCATGTCCACGAGGGCGAGCTGCGGGCCTGGCTGCGCGGCCACCTGCACGACCGGGACGAGGCGGAGGACGTGCTGCAGGATGTCCTGCTCAAGGCCATCCGCCAAGGCAAGCGCTTCTGCGCCATCGGCAACCCGCGCGCCTGGCTGTTCGAGGTGACCCGCCACACCCTGATCGACCGCCTGCGCCTGCGCAAGGCCCTGCTGCCCTTGCCGGAGGACCTGGCGGGCGAGACGGAGGACCCCGAGCCGGTGGCGAGCCTGGCCGGTTGCCTGCCGCGCGTCCTGGCCGAGTTGACGCCGGAGGACCGCGAGGTGCTCACCCTGTGCGACCTGGAGAACATGACCCAGGCCGACTACGCCGCCCTCAAGGGCCTCAGCCTGGCGGGCGCCAAGTCGCGCGTGCAGCGTGCGCGCAAGCGCCTGCGCGCGCACCTCACCCGGGTCTGCCAGGTGCGTTTCGACGCCAACGGCAAGGTCTGCTGCTTCGTGCCCAGGCATGGCTGAAACCGCTGCATCCTTTTCCGGTCTGCTTCGTCTTCCCCGCGCAGGCGCACGCTGCACGGTGGCCGACGGCCGCCGCGGCGCTCGCGCCGCCGTGCGTGGACGGATCCTCCACGCGACCACAGAAGGGTATCGATCATGAAGCGCACCACTCTACTGGGCCTGGCCGTCGCCATGTTGTGCAGCACCGGCGCCTGGGCCTACGACGCCGACCTGGCTGCCCGCCTGGCGCCGACCGTGGCCAAGATGAACCAGGCCGGCCTGGCCAAGGGCGCCACCAAGCTGAGCGCGGAGAACTTCCTGGGCATGGTGGCGAAGAACGAGAAGCTGACGGTGCTGGACATCCGCACCCCGGCCGAGCAGCGCTTCGTCACCCTGCCCGGGGCCCTGACCATCCCGCTCGACAAGCTCATGCAGAAGGACAGCCTCGACCGCCTGCCGAGCGAGGGTACGCTCGTCGTGGTCTGCCACCTGGGCAGCCGGGCGGCCATCGCCACCACGCTGCTCAGGGCGATCGGCGTCGGCAACGCCGTCTACCTGGACGGCGGCCTGAGCGCCCTGGTCAACGCCGCCACGCCCAAGGGCCTGCCGCTCGAATGACCCGGTCCGCCCGCCTCCCGTCCGGCACCCCGGTGCGCCGGGACATGGCCGGCCGGGACGGCGGCGTGGCACCATTGCCTCCCGATCACCCTGCCTCGCGACGCCGAACATGAAGCTCATCCGCGCCCTGCTGCTGGCCCTCGTGGCCGTCCTGCCGCCGTTCGCCCACGCCGATTACCAGCCGGTCGCCGAACCGGTGGCCGACAACGTCTACGCCATCGTCGGCCCGGTCGGCCAACGCAGCCCCGACAACGACGGCCTCAACGCCACCTTCGCCTTCGTCGTCACCGACGCCGGCGTGATCCTGATCGACTCCGGCGCCAGCCGCAAAGGCGCCGAGAAATTGGCCGCCGCGATCCGCAAGGTGACGGCCAAACGGGTACGCTGGGTGGTCAACACCGGCAGCCAGGACCACCGCTGGCTGGGTAACGACTACTTCGCCGAGCGCGGCGCCGACGTCCTCGCCCTGACCCGTACCGCGGCCAGCCAGGCCCGCTACGCCGAACAACACATGCTGGGCCTGCAGAAGCTGCTCGGCGCCCGCCTGGACGGCACCCAGCCGATGCCGGCCATGCACACCTCGGACGGCGACCGTGCCAGCCTGACCCTGGGCGGCGAGACCCTGGAGCTGATCGCCACCGACGCCCACTTCCCAGGCGACGCCATGGTCTGGCTGCCGCGCCAGCGGGTCGCCGTGACCGGCGACCTGGTGTTCGTCGACCGCCTGCTCGGCGTCCTGCCCTGGTCCAGCGTGAAGAACGGCCAGCGTGCCTTCCAGGCCCTCGCCGCCCTGCAGCCGGCCCGCATCGTGCCCGGCCACGGCCGCGTCTGCGACCTCGCCCAGGCGCAGCGGGAGACCGGCGACTACTACGACTTCCTGGCCGACACCATCGGCAAGGCCGCCCAGGACATGGAGTCCATGGCCGACACCCTGGCCAAATATGCCGACCTGCCCCAGTTCAGCGGCCTGGAGAACTATGCCGGCCTGCACAAGGCCAACATGAACCGGGCCTTCACCGAGTACGAGGCACCCTGATGTTCGACGCCCTCGCCAGCCTGCTGGTATTCGACCTGCTCGGCCTCTCGGCCGGCGACCGGCTGGGCGCCGCCCTGCATTTCTTCGTCGCCGACACGGTGAAGATATTCGTCATGCTGGCCCTGATCATCTACGCCATGGGCCTGTTCCGCGCCATGCTCAGCCCGGAGCGGGTGCGCGACTACGTGCGCGGCAAGCCGGAGTGGCTGGCGCGCACCCTGGCCATCCTGCTGGGTGCCGTGACGCCGTTCTGCTCCTGCTCCTCGGTGCCGCTGTTCATCGGCTTCGTCGAGGCCGGCATCCCGCTCGGCGTGACCTTCTCCTTCCTGATCGCCAGCCCGATGATCAACGAGGTGGCGGTGGTCATCCTGGCCGGCATCCTGGGCTGGCAGCTCACCCTGCTCTACGTCGCCGCCGGCCTCGCGGTGGCCTGGTTCGGCGGCCTCGCCATGCAGCGCTTCAAGCCGGAGCGCTGGGTCGAGGACTACGTCTGGAAGATCCGCATGGGCCAGATGCAGGCGCCCGCCGCCGACCATTCCTGGGCCGGCCGCCACCGCTACGCCGTCAACGAGGTGAAGGAGATCGTCGGCCGCCTGTGGAAGTGGGTGCTGCTCGGCATCGCGGTCGGGGCGCTGTTCCACGGCTACGTGCCGGAGGCCTGGGTGGCCGAGTACCTGGCCGGCGGCGCCTGGTACACCGTGCCCATGGCCGTGCTGGTGGGCGTGCCCCTGTACTCCAACGCCACCGGCGTCATCCCGGTGGCCGAGGCCATGCTCGGCAAGGGCGTCGCCATGGGCACGACGCTGGCCTTCATGATGAGCATCGCCGCACTTTCCCTGCCCGAGATGATCATATTGCGCAAGGTCATCCGCTGGCCCGCCCTGGCCCTGTTCGCCGCCGTCCTGGCCGTCGCCATCACCCTGGTGGGCTGGGGTTTCAACCTGATCGCATGAGGTAAGCATGTCCAACGAACTCCACCCCAGCATCGTCGCCCTGGTGGCCTTGTCCGCCAACATCGCCGCCAACCACCCCAACCAGGGCCTGTGCCAGGTGGACAAGCTGAAGGGCTATGGCGTCGCCAAGGAACAGATCGACGCCGTCATCGAGATCGCCCGCCACATCCGCGACGAGGCGGCCCAGAAGCTCGACGCCAGCTTCGACGAGGCCTACGCGGAGCGCTGGGCGCCGGCCAAGCCGGCGATCAAGCCCGATCCGTTCGCCAACATCGCCGTGGTCGGTGGCGGCGGCGCCTGCTGCACGTCGACCAAGTCGGGCCAGTCCTGCTGCTGAGGCGCGCGCCATGTCCGCCACCGAACACGACCGCATCCGCCAGCAGGTCCGCGAAGCCTACGGCGGCATCGCCCAGAACAACGGCTGCGGCTGCGGGCCGAGCTGCTGCACGCCGTCCGACGAATCGGTCGCCGAGCTGTTGTCGCGCGGCATCGGCTACAGCGCCGAGGAGACCGCCGCCGTGCCGGAAGGCGCCAACCTGGGTCTGGGCTGCGGCAACCCGCAGGCCATCGCCGCCCTGAAGGCGGGCGAGACCGTGCTCGACCTGGGCAGCGGGGCCGGCTTCGACTGCTTCCTGGCGGCCCGCGCGGTCGGCCCCGCGGGCCGGGTGATCGGCGTCGACATGACCCCGGACATGGTCAGCAAGGCGCGCGCCAACGCGGTCAAAGGCGGCTACGGCAACGTCGAATTCCGCCTCGGCGAGATCGAGCACCTGCCGGTGGCCGACGCGACGGTCGACGTCATCATCTCCAACTGCGTCATCAACCTGTCGCCCGACAAGGGCCAGGTGTTCCGGGATGCCTACCGGGCGCTCAGGCCGGGCGGTCGCCTGGCCATCTCCGACATCGTGCTGACCGGTGCGCTGCCCGAGGACGTCCGGAACGAGGTGGCCATGTACACGGGGTGCGTGGCCGGCGCCGTGGCCGGCGCCGAACTGAGCACCCTGATGGCCGACGCCGGCTTCCGCGCCATCCGCATCGTTGCCAAGGCCACCAGCGCCGAGTACGTCGGCCAGTGGGCGCCGGGGCGCGGCGTCGAGAACTACATCGCCTCGGCCAACATCGAGGCCGTCAAACCGGAGTGAGTCGAATGAAGAACATCAAGGTGCTCGGCAGCGGCTGCCGCAACTGCGAAACCACGGCCAAGCTGATCGAACAGGCGGCCGCCGCCAAGGGCATCGCCATCGAGCTGGAGAAGGTCACCGACATGGCCGCCATCCTCGGCTACGGCGTCATGTCGACGCCCGGCGTGGTGATCGACGGCCAGGTCGTGCACGCCGGCGGCGTGCCCGACCGCAAGACCATCGAAGGCTGGCTGTAGCCGGGCGGCGCCCGGTCAGTGGCTGGCCGGGACGGCGCCGTGGGCCGGCCGGATGGCCAACTGCTGGCTGTCGGCGAAGGCCATGATGAACGCGTAGGCCGACGGGTCGCGCTCGCGCAGGTGGGCGTCGAGCCAGAGGCCGCGCACCCCGTCCAGGGTCGCGGGGTGGACCAGCGGCGAGTAGCGCAGGGTCTTGTCCTCGCCGAAGGTGGCGAACAGTCCGGCCATGCGGTCGACCCAGTCGCTCGGCCGGAAGGGTTTCCCGGCCCGGGTCTGGCCGAGGATGAAAAGGGCGTCCGCGGCGGGCGGTTCGGCGGGGGTGGCTTCGGAACCGGTGCGTTCCAGGCAGGCTTCAGTCATGACTTTCGATGCAAGAAGATGCGAATATCCTTTTTGTCTCCCCGTGCGCCAGGCGGATAGGCCGTCTGCGCCGGGCACGAGACCGGCATATGTTAGTTTTATTTATCCATAAGTCAATTAAATGCGCACGCCGGCCGGGGTGTCCCGGCGCCGCCCGGCCGCGCGTCCGTCGGCTTACAAAACCGTAATCGGCCGCGCCGGAACCAAGGCCCGCCTCCCGGGTACCAAGCAGCAGGGGCTTCCCCTGGGTTCCCGAGCAGATAACCCGCCTTGGAGGTGATATGAAAATCGTGCAATCGGCGGCCGATCCGCGCCGTTCCGTCTTTTCCTTCGGCCAGTTGGCCGACATCGAGGACACCGACCCGGAAGGGGGCGCGGTGACCCTGGACGCGCGCGGCGTGATCCTGGACTGCGATGCGCCGTGCGAGCGCCTGTTCGGCTACGTGCGCGACCAGATCATCGGCCGTCACCTGTCCATGCTGTTGCCGGAGCTGGCCAATATCGACCTGTTCCAGAACGGCCATCTGAACGACAAGCTGCACTTCTTCTGCCATATCGGCCGGCGTTTCCTGGTCCTGCACCGCGACGGTGCCCGCCTGGCCGGACGCCTGTTCCTGACCATGATCGGCAGCGACGACGCCCCGGGCCTGCGGGTCGTCGTCGCCAGCCCGGCCTGAGCCGGGCGTCGCTCAGCCCGTGACGACGACGCCGGCCGGGCCGGTCTCCAGGCGGCCGATCACGGCGGCCTGGCCGAATCCGTGCCGGGCGAACAGCGCCATGACCTCGGCCTCGGCTTCCGGGGCGCAGGCGACCAGCAGGCCGCCGCTGGTCTGCGGGTCGGTCAGGATGGCGCGCTGCCAGTCGCTGCAGCCGTCGAACAACTCGACCGAGCCGCCGTAGCTGGCCCAGTTGCGGCCGCTGGCGCCGGTGACGAAGCCGGCCTGGGCCAGTTCGGCGACGAAGGGCAGGACCGGCAGGCGGGCGAACTCGACCCGGGCGCGCAAGCCCGAGCCGCGCGCCAGTTCCAGGGCGTGGCCGAGCAGGGCGAAGCCGGTCACGTCGGTCAGACCGTGCACGGCGTCCATGCCGCCCAGTTCGGTGCCCGGCGTGTTGAGCTGGGTGGTCGAGGCGATCATGGCCCGGTAGCCGTCCTCCGGCAGCTTGTCCTTCTTGAGCGCGGCCGAGTAAATCCCGACCCCCAGCCCCTTGCCCAGGATCAGCACGTCGCCGGGGCGCGCGGCGTTGTTCTTCTTGACCTGCTTGGGGTTCACCACGCCGATCGCCACGAGGCCGTAGATCGGCTCCTGGGAATCGATGGAATGGCCGCCGGCGATCGGGATGCCGGCCGCCCGGGCGGCGGCGTCGCCGCCCGACAGGATCTGCCGGATGGTGTCGTGGGAAAGCTTGTCGATGGGCATGCCGACCAGGGCCAGGGCGAACAGCGGCTTGCCGCCCATGGCGTAGACGTCCGAGATGGCGTTGGTCGCGGCGATGCGGCCGAACTCGTAGGGGTCGTCGACGATGGGCATGAAGAAGTCCGTGGTCGCGACGATGGCCTGCTCGTCGTTGAGCTGCCAGACCGCGGCGTCGTCGGACGACTCGATGCCGACCAAGAGGTCGGGGAACTGGCTCAGGATGCCTTTCGAGAACGGCGTGTCGGCGAGGATCTTTTCCAGCACCGCGGGGGCGATCTTGCAGCCGCAGCCACCGCCGTGGGAAAGGTGGGTGAGTCGGACGGGGGGATTGAGTGCGGGTTCGGACATGATGGAAACGATGGTTGCGAGGGTGGCCCGATTCTAGCGCGCCCGGCGCCCGCACAGGGCCAGGGCGACGGACACCAGGGCCAGGAAGGCCCCGTTGCCCCAGCGTGCGTAGGGCGTCGAGCCGGTCATGCCCTGGACGGCGCCATCGAGTATGCCGGTGCTGAACGGCTTCAGGCTGGCCACCGTGCGGCCCTTCGCGTCGAGTATCGCCGTCACTCCGGTGTTGTTGACCTTGAGCCACCAGCGCCCGGTTTCCAGGGCGCGCATCTGGGCGATCTGGTGGTGCTGCCAGGGCGCGTAGGAGTCGCCGAACCAGGCGTCGTTGCTGACGTTCACCATCAGCGTCGCCTCGGGCAGGGCGTGGCGGAGTTCCTCGCCGAACACGTCCTCGTAGCAGACATTGGCGGCGATGCGCTGGTCGTCCGCCCGCAGCGGCGCCTGGCGGCGGCCGCCGCGGCTGAAGTCGGAGAGCGGGATGGCCATGGCATCGACGAACCAGTGCGTACCCCAGGGCACGAACTCGCCGAACGGCACCAGGTGCGACTTGCGGTAGACCTGCGGCGCGCCGCCGTCGAACAGGGCGACGCTGTTGTAGTAATGGCCCCGGCCGTCGCGTTCCGGCACGCCGACCAGGAGGTGGCCGCCCAGGCCGCGCACGTGCGCGCGCAGCGGCGCCAGATAATCGTCCGGGACGACGTCGAGGAAAAGCGGCCAGGCGGTTTCCGGCAGGACGATCAGGCGCGAGTCGCTGGCCAGGATCATGTCGCGATACAGGATCAGGGTGTCGGCCAGCTTTTCCGGCCGGAACTTCATGTCCTGGGCGATGTTGCCTTGGAGCAGGCTGACGGTGATCGGCGCGCCGACCGGCCGGGTCCAGTCGACCCGGGCGAGACCGAGCCCGGCCAGCCAGACCAGGGCGACGAGGGCGAGCGGGCGGACCCGCCAGCCGGCCAGGGCGCCGGCGCTCAGGGCGGCCAGCCAGGATACGCCGTACACCCCGAGCAGCGGCGCATAGGCGGCGAGCGGGCCGTAGGGGGCCTGGGAATAGCCCAGCGCCTGCCAGGGGAAGCCGGTCAGCAGCCAGCCGCGCAGCCACTCGGCCAGGGCCCAGCAGGCGGGCAGCAGCCAGGTCAGGCGGGCCGCCCCCGGGCGCGCCCAACGCGCCGGCAGCCAGGTCGCCAGGGCCGGGAAGAGGGCCAGGAAGGCGGCGAACAGCAGGGTGAGACCCCCGGCCAGCGGCACCGGCAGGCCGCCGACGTCGTGCATGCTGACGTAGACCCAGGACACTCCGGCGCCGAACCAGCCGAGGCCGAACAGCCAGCCGCGCAGGGCGGCCTCGCGCTGGCCGGCGTCGCGCAGCAGGCGGAACAGCCCGGCCAGGGCCAGGACGGGCAGCGGGAACAGGTAGTGGGGCGCGAAGCCGAGTACGCTGATGCCGCCGAGCAGCAGGGGCAGCAGACGCGTCGCGAGGATCAGGCGCATGGCGGGGGATGGCGGTCCGGAAACAGCGGCATCATGCCCGATGCAGGTTACGGCTCCAATGCGCGAGCCGCGGGAGGGTCAGCGGCGGCGTTGCGGCGCGGCGGGGGCGGGCCCGCGCGTTTCCAGGTGGCGGAAGTTGATGCGGCCCTTGCTCAGGTCGTAGGGCGAGACCTCCAACGACACCTTGTCGCCGGCCAGGATGCGGATGTGGTGCTTGCGCATCTTGCCCGAACTGTAGGCGACCAGCTGGTGGCCGTTCTCGAGGGTGACCAGATAACGCGAATCGGGCAGGACCTCGGTTACCGTCCCGCTGAATTCCAATAGTTCTTCCTTGGCCATGTGTGTGCTCCGGAAAAGGTGAAAAGAAAAAGCCCGGCCTGGTGGGCCGGGCTCATTCCGTCGGGCAGGCGCTCAGGCGCTGGCGACGATGTTGGAAGCCTGTTGGCCCTTGGGACCGCTAACCACATCGAACGTCACGCGCTGGCCTTCCTTCAGGGTCTTGAAACCCTTGCCCTGGATGGCGGAGAAATGGGCGAACAGGTCTTCACCGCCGCCATCCGGGGAGATGAAGCCGAAGCCCTTGGAGTCGTTGAACCACTTAACGGTACCGGTAGCCATTCTTGAAAATCCTTAAAAAAACTATGTTGACGAGGGGACTATCCCCGGAAGGCGCGGAAGATCAAGGCTGCGGGATGATGAAGGCAGGAATACCGCATACGGGCAAACACGAAACCATACAACAACAGCATGCTTGAATTACGCACGGGCTGGACTGTGAACGCTATTGGCCTGAATGGCAAACGTTTTTTTTGGGTCGGGCGACTGCCCCGCCGGGGCGTGGCGCGACCGTGTCAGAATTATCCGCCATGCAACAGACCCTGTTGACCCTCTCGCTCATCCTCATCCTGGGCATTTCCGCCCAGTGGCTGGGCTGGCGCCTGCGTCTTCCGGCCATCCTGCTCCTGCTCCTGTTCGGGCTCGCGGCCGGGCCGGTGACCGGCTTCATCGACCCGCAGGCGTTGCTGGGGCCCCTGCTCTACCCGACCGTGTCCCTGGGCGTGGCGGTGATCCTGTTCGAGGGGGGGCTCAGCCTGACCGTGAAGGAGCTGCGCGCCGTCGGCGGCGTCGCCCTGCGCCTGGTCAGCATCGGGGCGGCGGTGAGTTGGCTGCTGGCGGCCCTGGGCGGCCGCTTCATCCTCGGCCTGGACTGGGGCCTGGCGATACTCCTGGGTGCCATTCTGGTGGTCACCGGCCCGACCGTGATCGGGCCCCTGTTGCAGCAGATCCGCCCGGCCGGCGCGGTGGGGCCGATCCTGAAATGGGAGGGCATCGTCATCGACCCGATCGGGGCCTTGCTCGCCATCCTGGTGTTCCAGGTTGTCACCACCCCCGACACCTCGCCGGCCGCCCTGGCCGCCATGCTCTCCAAGACCTTCCTGTTCGGCGGCCTGCTCGGCGCCGCCGGGGCCGGCGGCCTGGTCTGGCTGCTCCGCCACGACCTCGTGCCGGACCACCTGCAGAGCCCGGTCACCCTGATGCTGGTGGTCTCGGTGTTCACCCTGGCCAACCTGCTGCAGCACGAGTCGGGCCTGCTGGCGGTCACCGTCATGGGTTTCACGCTGGCCAACCAGCGGGCGGTGGCGGTCCATCACATCGTCGAGTTCAAGGAAAACCTGCGCGTCATGCTGATCGCGGTGATCTTCATCCTGCTCGCCGCCAGCCTGCGCCCGGCCGACCTCGGCGCCCTCGGTCTGGCGAGCATCGAGTTCCTCGTCTTCCTGATCGTCGTCGTGCGCCCGGTGGCGGTCTTCCTGGCCACCCTCGGCGCCCGCCTGGCGCCGCGCGAACGCCTGTTCCTCGCCGCCCTGGCGCCGCGCGGCATCATCGCCGCCGCGGTGGCGTCGATCTTCGCCCTGCGCCTGGCCGGCACCGGCTACCCGAACTCGGAGAGCCTGGTCGCCATCACCTTCTTCGTCATCATCGGCACGGTCACCGTGTACGGCTTCGCGGCCCTACCCCTGGCGCGCCACCTCGGCCTCGCCAAGGCGCACCCGGACGGCATCCTGTTCCTGGGCGGCGAACCCTGGGTGCGCCGGATCGCCAAGTTCCTGCACGACGAGGGCTTCCCGGTCATGATCGTCGACGACAATCGGCGTCACATCCTGGCCGCGCGCATGGAGGGCATCCCGGCCACCTATACCGGGGTGTTCTCGCAACCGGTGCTGGAGCAGGTCGAACTGGGCGGCATCGGCAAGTTCTTCGGCGTCAGCGCCAACGAGGACGCCAACACCCTGGCCGGCCTGCATTTCGCCCGTCTGTTCGGCAGCGAGCAGATCTACCGGGTCCTGCAGGACGACGCCCGGCCGGGCGAGGCGGGCCACGGTCCCCGGCGCGGCAAGGCGCTGTTCGGCGAGCAGGCCAGCCTGGCCAACCTGCGCAAGCGCGCCAATCCGCCCTGGCACCTGAAGAAGACGCCGCTCAGCAAGGAGTTCGACTTCGACGCCTTCATGGCCCGCTACCTGGGCGAGGCGATGCCGTTGTTCGCGATCACCGAGGAGGGCCACCTGAAGGTGTTCACGGCCGACCAGAAGGCGACCGCGAAGCCCGGCCAGACCCTGATCAGCCTGGTCCGCAACGACGCCCGGCCGGCCTGAGCGGGGGTTGCGCGCACCGCCGTGGTGCACAATTTTTCAGCATGTCAAGCTTTTGCCGGTCCGGCCTTGGGAGTAGAATCCACTCCCCTCATGCCCAACCCCTCGACCCCATAGGCGCATGCGCATCGGTCCCCACGAACTCCGCAACAACCTGATCGTCGCCCCCATGGCGGGTGTCACCGATCGGCCCTTCCGCGTCCTCTGCAAACGCCTGGGCGCGGGTATGGCGGTGTCCGAGATGGTGACCTCCAATTCCCTCCTGTACGGCTCCGCCAAGACCAAGCGGCGTGCCAACCACGAGGGCGAGCCGGCGCCGATCTCGGTCCAGATCGCCGGCGCCGATCCCGCCATGCTGGCCCAGGCGGCCCGCTACAACGTCGACAACGGCGCCCAGATCATCGACATCAACATGGGCTGCCCGGCCAAGAAGGTGTGCAACGTCATGGCCGGCTCTGCCCTGCTCAAGGACGAGCCCCTGGTCGGCCGCATCCTGGCCGCGGTGGTCGAGGCGGTGCCCGGCGTGCCGGTGACCCTGAAGACCCGTACCGGCTGGGACAAGTCCATGCGCAACGCCCTCGCCGTGCTCAGGATCGCCCAGGAGTCCGGCATCCAGGCCCTGGCCCTGCACGGCCGCACGCGCGCCTGCGGCTATAGCGGCGATGCCGAGTACGACACCATCAAGGCGGTCAAGGCCGAGGCGAGGATCCCGGTCATCGCCAACGGCGACATCACCACGCCCGAGAAGGCCAGGCACGTGCTGGAGTACACCGGCGCCGACGCGGTCATGATCGGCCGCGCCGCCATGGGGCGGCCCTGGCTGTTCCGCGAAATCGGCCATTTCCTGGCCACCGGCGGGCATCTGCCGGCGCCCGAGGTGAGCGAGATCCATCGCATCATGCTCGAACACCTGGACGACCTGTACAGTTTCTACGGCGAGATCACCGGCGTGCGCATGGCGCGCAAGCATATCGCCTGGTATACCAAGGGTCTGGCCGACTCGGCCAGTTTCCGCCATGCCATGAACCAGCTCGAGAGCAGCCGGGAGCAGCTGGCGGCAGCCAACGATTTCTTCGCGCGAGCGGCCGAGAAGAGCCGCCGCCTGGTTTATCTGAACGACGAAGCATTGAACCGGCAGGCAGCCTGAGCCAGGCCGGCATCGACAACTAAGGGGAAGCGCATATGTCGGCGGTGGATGACAATGAACTCAGCCTCTGCGTCAGGAAGGTCCTGACGCAGTATTTCAAGGACCTGGACGGCGAGACCGCCGCCAACGTCTACGAGATGGTGATCAACTGCGTCGAGAAGCCGGTCATCGAGATCGTCATGGGCCGCGCCGGCAACAACCAGAGCCGCGCCGCCGACATGCTGGGCATCAACCGCAACACCCTGCGCAAGAAGATGCTCCAGCACGGTATCAAATAACGTCGCGAGACGTCCGCAGCCGACCCGCCGCCACGCCGTTTCGCCCATCACTTTCCATCCTCAGCGACTGCAATCATGATCAAACGCGCCCTGCTTTCCGTCTCCGACAAGACCGGCCTCATCGACTTCGCCTGCTCCCTCGCCGGCCAGGGGGTCGAACTGCTCTCCACCGGCGGCACCGCCAAGGCCATCCGCGAGGCCGGCATCCCGGTCATCGATGTGTCGGATTACACCGGCTTCCCGGAAATGCTGGACGGCCGGGTCAAGACCCTGCACCCGAAGGTGCACGGCGGCATCCTCGGCCGGCGCGACCTGCCCGAACATGTGGCCACCATGGAACAGCACGGCATCGGCAACATCGACCTGGTCTGCGTCAACCTCTACCCGTTCGTGCAGACCGTCTCCAAGCCCGGCTGCACCCTGGAGGACGCCATCGAGAACATCGACATCGGCGGCCCGGCCATGGTCCGCTCCTCGGCCAAGAACCACGCCTTCGTCACCATCGTCACCGACCCGGCCGACTACGCCAAGGTGGTCGAGGAGATGCAGGCCAACGGCGGCGCGGTCACCGGCAAGACCCGCTTCTCGCTGGCCATCAAGGCCTTCGAGCATACCGCCGCCTACGACGGCGCCATCGCCAACCACTTCGGCAAGCTGGTCGAGGAATCCGAGTTCCCGCGCACCATCAACCTGCAGTTCCAGAAGGCCCAGGGCATGCGCTACGGCGAGAACCCGCACCAGAACGCCGCCTTCTACGTCGAGGCCGGCGCCAAGGAAGCCAGCATCGCCACCGCGAAGCAGCTGCAGGGCAAGGAACTCAGCTACAACAACATCGGCGACGCCGACGCCGCGCTCGAATGCATCAAGCAGTTCGACAGTGCCCCGGCCTGCGTCATCGTCAAGCACGCCAACCCCTGCGGCGTCGCCTACGGCAAGGACCTGCTCGAGGCCTATGACCGTGCCTACCAGACCGACCCCGAGTCCGCCTTCGGCGGCATCATCGCCTTCAACGGCGAGCTGGACGGCGCCACCGCCAAGGCCATCGTCGAGCGCCAGTTCGTCGAGGTGATCATCGCCCCGAAGGTGTCGCAGGCCGCCATCGAGATCTGCGCCGCCAAGAAGAACGTCCGCCTGCTCGAATGCGGCCAGTGGCCGGCCGAGCCGGGCAAGCGCCTGGACTTCAAACGGGTCAACGGCGGCCTCCTGGTCCAGGACGCCGACCTGGCCCTGTCCGGCGAGATCAAGGTGGTGAGCAAGCGGGTGCCGAGCGAGACCGAGATGCGCGACCTGCTGTTCGCCTGGAGGGTCGCCAAGTTCGTCAAGTCGAACGCCATCGTCTACGCCAAGGACAACATGACCATCGGCGTCGGCGCCGGCCAGATGAGCCGGGTCAACTCGGCCCGCATCGCCGCCATCAAGGCGGAACACGCCGGCCTGGCCGTGCCCGGCTCGGTGATGGCCTCGGACGCCTTCTTCCCGTTCCGCGACGGCATCGACAACGCCGCCCAGGCGGGCATCAAGGCGGTGATCCAGCCCGGCGGCTCGATGCGCGACGAGGAGGTGATCGCCGCCGCCGACGAGCATGGCATGGCCATGGTGTTCACCGGCATGCGCCATTTCCGGCATTAAAATGCCAACGGTTCGCGGCATAGCCGGGGCGTACCGGTTCTTTTTCTACAGCTTCGACTGCAACGAACCGGCGCACGTGCATGTGAAACGCGAGGGCATGACCTGCAAGTTCTGGCTCGATCCGGTTAGCCTGGCCGGCAACGATGGCTTTCCCGCCCACGAATTGACCCAGATACGACGCCTGGTGGCGTCGCACCACCAACGATTATTGGAGTCCTGGCATGAGCACTGTGGCGATTGAGTACAACACCCCGCGCATGCTTTCCCTGCGCGTGACCGACGACGCCATCGTCGCCGACCTGTCCGACGGCCGCACCGTCAGCGTTCCCCTGGCCTGGTCCTGGAGGCTCTCCGAGGCCACCCGGCAGCAGCGCGAACATTTCGAGCTGATCGGTTCAGGCCTTGGCGCCCACTGGCCTGAGGTCGACGAGG
The DNA here is from genome assembly GCF_004337445.1 of Parasulfuritortus cantonensis. GTDB lineage: Bacteria > Pseudomonadota > Gammaproteobacteria > Burkholderiales > Thiobacillaceae > Parasulfuritortus > Parasulfuritortus cantonensis. The sequence continues at coordinate 289,516 of NZ_SJZB01000042.1, forward strand.
ACATCAGCGTCGCCGGGATGCTGCATGGCGGCCCGGCCCATCATCCGAAGATGGCGGAGGCCGCCTGATTTGAAGTCACGGGTTGTGACCTCAAGGAGATGGATGGGGGCTAAGACGTGAATATCGGCGAAGAACTGGTCGCGGCCTATCTCCAGCACATCAAGGGCTGTGAGTTCATCCAGCAGAACCTTCATACGCCGGATACCCAGGGCGAGGTGGATGTGGTCGGCATCAACCTGACCGAACAGGCGGTTTATGTCTGCGAGGTAGCCGTTCATCTCGCCACGGGGCTGCTCTATACCAAGGGCAGCCAACCGAACAACGTCGGTAAACTTACGGAAAAGTTTTCCCGCGATATCGAATATGCGCAGAAGTATTTCCACGACTACCGCCAGCATTTCATGCTCTGGAGCCCGATTGTCAGAACGTCGAAAGCCGGGGCGGTGTTGAATCAGGAACGCGACCTGGAAGACATCAAGGCCAACATCCTGGCCAACTACGGGGTGACCATCGAGTTCGTCGTGAATGAAGACTTCCGTGGCCGCCTGGATGAACTGCGACACTACGCCGGCGGCAAGACCGAGGAATTGAAAAACCCGGTACTCCGGCTGTTTCAAATTGAAGAAATGCTGAACAAACACCTGAAGCGCAGATTGAAGAAAGCCACCCAATGAAACTACTCGTCATCGGTTCCGGCGGCCGCGAGCACGCCCTGGCCTGGAAGCTGGCCCAGGGCCCGCGCGTCCAGATGGTCTTCGTCGCCCCCGGCAATGGCGGCACCGCGCGCGAGGAAGGCCTGGTCAACGTCGACATCACGGCGATCCCCGACCTGGTCCAGTTCGCCAAGGACAATGACGTCGCCTTCACCGTGGTCGGGCCGGAAGCGCCCCTGGCGGCCGGCGTGGTGGACGCCTTCCGGGCCGCCCACCTGAAGATATTCGGCCCCGTCCAGGCGGCCGCGCAACTGGAATCGTCGAAGGACTTCGCCAAGCAGTTCATGGTCCGGCACCACATCCCGACCGCCAAGTACCAGACCTTCACCGACGCCGCCCAGGCCCATGCCTACATCGAGCAGGAAGGCGCCCCCATCGTCATCAAGGCCGACGGCCTGGCCGCCGGCAAGGGCGTCGTGGTCGCCCAGAGCAAGGACGAGGCGCATGCCGCCATCGACATGATGCTGGAAGGCAACGCCTTCGGCGCCGCCGGCGCCCGGGTGGTGATCGAGGAATGCCTGCAGGGCGAGGAGGCCAGCTTCATCGTCATGGTGGACGGCGAGCACGTCCTGCCCATGGCCACCAGCCAGGACCACAAGCGCCTGCTGGACGGCGACCTGGGCCCCAACACCGGCGGCATGGGCGCCTACTCGCCGGCCCCGGTGGTGACCCCGGAGATGCACGCCCGCATCCTGCGCGAGGTGATTCGCCCGGTGGTCAACGGCATGAAGGCCGAGGACACCCCCTACACCGGCTTCCTGTATGCCGGCGTGATGATCGCCCCGGACGGCCGCATCGGCGTCCTGGAGTTCAACTGCCGCTTCGGCGACCCCGAGACGCAGCCGATCATGATGCGCCTGAAGAGCGACTTCTCGGTCCTGGTGGAGGCCGCCATCAACGGCAAGCTCGACCAGGTCGAGGCCGACTGGGACCGCCGCGTCGCCCTCGGCGTGGTGCTCGCCGCGGCCGGCTACCCGGACGCCCCGCGCAAGGGCGACGCCATCATCGGCCTGGACCACAAGGTGGAGGACGATGCCCACGTCTTCCACGCCGGTACCGCCATCAAGGACGACCAGGTCGTGGTCACCGGCGGCCGCGTGCTGTGCGTGACCGCCCTGGGCGACACCGTCAAGCTGGCCCAGGCGCGCGCCTACGAGGTGGCCGACCGGATCGAATTCGCCGGCCGCCAGATGCGCCGGGACATCGGCTGGCGCGCCATCAAGCGGCGTTGACGCCCCGGCCCGACTTCGCCGCGCTCCGCCGCTTCCTGGCCCGCGGCGGGGTCATCGCCTACGCCACCGAGTCCTGCTACGGACTCGGCTGCGACCCCGGGAACGCCGCCGCCGTGGCCGCGATCCTGCGCCTGAAGGGCCGCCCCAAGGCCAAGGGCCTGATCCTGATCGGCAGCGCCCCGGAGCAGTTCGCCCCTACCTGGCCGAGCCGCCGGCCGCCTGGCCGGAGTACTGGCCGGGGCCCACCACGCTGCTGTTGCCGGCCGGCCGGCGCTGCCCGCGCTGGCTCACCGGCCGCCACGCCAAGCTGGCCGTGCGCGTCACCGCCCACGCCGAGGCGGCGCGCCTGTGCCGCGGCCTCGGCATGGCGCTGGTGTCGACCAGCGCCAACCGGGCCGGCCACGTCATGCTGCGCAGCGCGGCCGCCTGCCGGCGCGCCTTCGGCGCCGCGGTCCGGGTGCTGGACGGCCGCATCGGCAGGCGCCGCCGCCCCTCGACCATCCTCGATCCCGCCGTCCGCCGAACCCTGCGCGCCTGAGCCCGCCGGCGTGCATAATCGACCATAATGGAGCATGCCGCCGGTAGCCCCGGCGGCGCATCTGAGCGGGCTTTGGGGGGCTATGCCGGTGACCGCGGACCACCTGGATTCCATGACCGACCTGCTGGGGATCTGGTATCCCGACCCAGCCGGGCGGGCATCGACGCGCCCGGGCCGGTGTTCGACGTCATCGACGCCTGGCTGCACCGGCACGGTATCGCCGCCACCCGGCTGACCGACCCGGCCGGCCGGCCGGTCGGCCTATGCGGCGAGATCGTCGGCGACCGTCCCGGACCGCGTTATCTGCTCGATGCCACCGCCGACACCGCACCCTATGGCGATCCGGCCGCCTGGCATTACCCGCCCGACCGCGCCAGCATCGCGGACGGCTGGCTGTATGGGCGCGGCAGCGCCGACAGCAAGGCCGGCATCGCGGTGTTCTGCCATGTCCTGGCCGACCTGAACGCCGGCCGCGACCGTCTTGCCGGCCGCGTCGCCTTCCTGTTCGACGCCGACGAGCACACCGGCGGGTTCGCCGGCCTGTACGCCTACCTGGAACGATTCGGCGCTCCGGCGCCGGCCGGCGTGATGATCGGCTACCCGGGCCACGATCGCCTGGTCACCGGGGCGCGCGGCTTCCTGCGCGCCGGCATCGTGGTGCACGGCGTGGCCGCCCATTCCGGGGCCTCGAGCCGGACCGGCGTCAATGCCATCGCGCGCGCCGCCGCCCTGCTCGAGCGACTGGCCGGCGTCGCCCTGCCCGGCGCCGAGGCCGGTTTCCCGCTGCCCGCCAAGCTGACCCCGACCGCCATCCACGGCGGTGTCGGCTGGGCCATGGTGCCGGACCGCTGTGCCTTGCACCTGGACCTGCGCCTGACCCCGACTTTCGACGCGGCCGCCGCCCGCCGCCTGGTGGCGGACGTCGTCGCGCAACTGGACGGCGACGGCGCCGCCCCGGCCACGGAGATCGCCTGGCAGCCCGGCTGGCCGGCCTATCGGCTCGCCCCGGACCAGGTCATGGCCGCGACCCTGGCGGCGACCGCCGCCGAGGCATTCGGCCAGCCCGTGCCGATGGGCCTGGCGGGGCCGTCCAGCATCGCCAACTACCTGGCCACCCTGGACATCCCGGCCACGGCCGGCCTCGGGGTCGGCTACCGGGCCATCCACGCCCCCGACGAGGGCGTCGAGCTGGCCACCCTGGTGCCCACCTTCCTGGCCTATCGCAATGCCCTGGTCCGCCTGCTGGCACCGCCCGTCTGACCCGAACGACTGATCCGAACGACAGGAGGTAACGAATGGACAGCACCCCGGCGTCCGCGCACGACGCCTTCCACGAACAGGAACTGCGCATCGCCCTGGTGATGAACGGCGGCGTCAGCCTGGCGGTCTGGATCGGCGGCGTCGCCCAGGAGATCAACCGCCTGGTGCGGCGCGAGTCCGTATACGGGCGCCTGTGCCAGGCGCTCTGGCTGCGCCCCCGGGTGGACATCGTCAGCGGCACCAGCGCGGGCGGCATCAACGGCGCCCTGCTGGCGCTGGCCATGAGCCAGGGCAAGCCGCTCGACCCCCTGCGCGGCATCTGGCTGGCCAAGGGCGACATCGTCCGGCTGCTGCGCGACGCCAGCCAGGACGATCCGCCCTCGCTGCTCGACGGCGGCTACTTCTACGCCGCCATGGCCGACGGTTTCCGGCAGGTCCAGCGCCAGGCCGGCAAAGGCCTGCAGCCGCCGGCCGAGGTGCCCATCGAACTGACCCTGACCACCACGGTCCTGGCCGGCGAGGTGCGCGACTTCCCGGACGACCTCGGCACCGTGATCCGGGACGTCAGCCACCGCGGCCTGATCAAGTTCCGGCGCGGCCCGGACACGCCGGAGGACCACTTCGCCGAGGCCGACATCGTAGCCAAGCTGGCCGCCGCGGCGCGTGCCACCGCCTCCTTCCCGGGCGCCTTCGAGCCCTTCTACCTGCCCGGCCGCGACGAGCGCCGCAAGGCCGGCGGCGTGCCGGTGCCGTGCCTGGCCGGGCACACCGATTTCAACAAGGACTGGCCGGCGGGCCGCTACGTGGTGGACGGCGGCGTACTCGACAACAACCCGCTCGAATCGGCCATCGACGCCATCTTCCGGCAGCGCGCCGAAGGCGAGGTGCGGCGGGTGCTGGCCTACGTGGTGCCGGACCCCGGCTACATTCCCGATCCGCCGCCCCAGGACCCGGAACAGGTGCCCTCCCTGCTCGGCACCAGTCTGGCCGCCCTGGTCAACATCCCGCGCGTGGAGTCGGTGTCGGAACAGCTGCGCGCCATCGCCGAACACAACCGGCGCGTCGCCAGCCAGCGCGACACCCGCCTGCTGGTCGCCCGCTCGCTCGACTGGGAGGGGGCCGACCGGATCGCCGAGTCGGTGTTCCCGGGCTATCGCCTGCGCCGCGCCCAGAGTGCGGCCGACTACATCGCCCTCGCCCTGGTCGAGGGCGCCGCCGGCCAGGGCCAGGCCCTCGGCCGGCGGGCGCGCCAGCGCATCGTCGACGCCTTGCTGGAATTCCCCCGGCTGCCCTGGCTGCCGGACGATTTCGCCTACGCCGAGGCGGCCGGCGAATGGCGCTGGGGCCTGTATACGCTGAAGAACGTCATGACCATGGTGCTCGACCTCCTGCGCCGCGGCGTCGGCCTGGTGCCGGCGCGCCGCAGCGAGTTCGCCGAGCCGGCCTGGCAGGGCCTCGTACAGGCGCGCCGCAAGGCCTACGACCTGGTCGCCGAACTGGACCGCCTGCGCCAGCTCGACGGCGGCCACTGGGTCGGCCGCGGCCGCGCCCTGGCCGCCCGCCTGCGTGCGCTGGAGTCGGGCGCCGGCGATAACGGCCTGCAGGATCTGCTCTCCGCCGAGGTCACCACCTGGGTACGCCGGTTCGATGCCGACGCCGAGGACGGCGGTTCGGCGCCGCGGCCGTTCGCGGCCCTGGCGGGCGAGATCGGCACCCTGTTCGGTGCCGTCCTGCCGCTGCTGCGCCAGGTCCTCGCCCTGGGCGCGCCCAGGCGCGCCAGCGACGAGTACGCGGAGCTGAGCACCCTGCTGGACTTCCTCGACCGCCCGGATGCCGAGGGCCGGGCGCCGGCGCCCTGGCGCCGGCCGCTCACCCTGGAGGTGGTGCATTACGCCTTCGGCGCCGAGACCACCCAGGACCAATACCTGGAGCTGGTCCAGTTCAGCGCCAATGCGGCCAGCCCGCTGGGCGGGCCGGAGGGCCTGGAACAGAAACTGGCCGGGGTCCAGGTCGCCCACTTCGGCGCCTTCTACAAGGCGTCCTGGCGGGTCAACGACTGGATGTTCGGCCGCCTGGACGGGGCCGAGCGCCTGGTCCGCATCCTGCTCGACCCGGGCCGCCTGGCACGCCTGTTCGGGTACGCTGGCGAGCCTGTCCCGACCGGCGCGGCCACCGCCCTGGCGCACCTGCGCGAGGCCGCCCTGGGCGGGCTGCCCGAGGCGGCCGGCGACGCCGCCTTCCTGCAAGGGCGCTGGGCCGCGCGGGAATCCGCGCTGCGTGCCGAGCTGGCCTTCCTGGACCGCGACGACGGCCTGCCCGGGCAGTTGCCGGAATGCGTGGCCATGCTCCTGGAACGCCTGCACCTGGAGATCCTGCGCCAGGAACTGCCGGCCCTGGCCGACGCGGTCGGCGACGACGAACTGGACGGCGCCGACCCCAGCGGCAACGGCCCCAAGTTCCTCAAGCGCTTCCGCGCCGCCCTGTTCCCGCCCGGGGCGCCCCCGGCCCCGCTGGCGGGGGCCCCCGCGCTGTCCGCGGAACAACTGCTCGAGCTGTTCCGCGGCGCCCGGGTCGGCGAGGAGAAGATCATGCAGGAGGCGGGCAGCGACCGCTTCACCGCCCTGGCCACGCGTGCCGCCGCCGTGGCCGTGTCCGCCTTGTCCGGCAAGGGGTCCGGGCTGAAATGGCTGCGCGGTGTCTTCGCCGCCGTGCGCACGCCCCTGGTGGTGCTCGACATCCTGGTGCGCGCCCTGCTCAAGCGCGGCCGCTCGCGCGTCTTCCTGAGCCTGTACGCCATGGCCATGGCGGCCAGTGCCGCCCTGCTCCTGGCGGTGCCCTTCGCGGACGCCAGGCTGCATGCCGTGGTGGCCTGGGCGGCGGGCGGCATCCTGGTGCTCGGCCTCGCCCTGCCGGTGCGCCGGCATCCGAGGCTGCTGCTCGGTCTGGCGCTCCTGGTCGGCCTGGCCGTGCTGGTCTGGAAAGGCGTGCCGCTGGTGCGCGCCTGGCTCGGCTAGGGGCGCGCCGACCCTTCGGGTTGCGGCGCTCCCGCGCCGGGGCGCAGGTTGAGCGCGACCAGGGCGAGGCTGGCGCAGGCGAAGCCCGCCGCGAACGTGTAGCCGGGGCCGAAACGGTCCCAGAGCAGGCCGGCCAGGGCGCTGGCCAGGAGCATCGCCAGGCCGGCCATCAGGTTGAAGACGCCGTAGGCGGTACCGCGCAGGTCGGCCGGCGCGTTGTCCGCGACCATGCGCGCCAGCAGGCCCTGGGTCAGGCCCAGGTGCAGGCCCCAGAGGACGATGCCGGCCCAGATCGCCGACCAGTGCCGGCCCCAGGCCAGGCAGGCGTCGGCCGCCATGAGGACGGCCAGGCCCCAGGCCAGCAGGCGGCGATGGCTGACCGTGTCGGACAACTTGCCGAACGGGTAGGCGGTCAGGGCGTAGACCACGTTCATGGCGATCAGGACCAGGGGCACGAAGGCGAGCGGCAGGCCGCCCTGCTGGGCGCGCAGGACCAGGAAGGCCTCGGAGAATCGGGCCAGGGTGAACACCGCGCCGACCGCCACCACCCACCAGTAGGCGGCCGGCAGGCGGCGCAGGTTGGCACGCCGGATCGGGTTGCCGCGCCGGCCGTCGGCCGGCCGCCCGGATTCGCGCACGCCGAACAGCAGGAGGGCGACGGCCAGGCCGCCCGGCACCACGGCGACCCAGAACACGGCCCGGAAGTCGTCCGCCCAGAGCAGCATGAACAGCATCGCCAGGAGGGGGCCGAGGAAGGCGCCGACGGTATCCAGGGCCTGGCGCAGGCCGAACGCCGCGCCGCGCACCTCGGCGGGCGCCAGGTCGGCCACCAGGGCGTCGCGCGGGGCACCCCGGATGCCCTTGCCGACCCGGTCGATCAGGCGCGCCGCGACGACCAGGCCGGCGCCGGTGGCAAGGGCGAACAGGGGTTTCGAGGCGGCGCCCAGGCCATAGCCGAGCAGGGCGAGCGGCTTGCGCCGGCCCCACCAGTCGGACAGGGCGCCGGAGAACACCTTGACGATCAGCGCCGTGGCCTCGGCGGCCCCTTCGATCAGGCCGATGGCCAATGCCGATACGCCCAGGCTGGTGTACAGGAAGACCGGCAGCAGGCTGTGGATCAACTCGGACGAGACGTCCATGAGCAGGCTGACGAAACCGAGCACCCAGATGCCGGCGGGAATCCGGCCGCCGGGCCGGGAGGAATCGGACATGCCTGGAACGCGTTGTGGCAGACCGCCGAAGCATAGCCTGCCGGGCGGCCGCCGTCGCGGCCGGCGGGCAAGGCGCTCAGTCGGAGCGGGTGTAGCTCTGGCAGGCGTGGCAGGTACGGTAGTCGCGCCGCATGACCAGGATCATGACCGCCGCCATGATGAGCAGCAGGCCGCTGAAACGGCCGACCAGGGGATCGAAGCCGACTGCGGCGCCGGCTCCAACCAATAGATATAGATATGGCAAAGGCTCATAGAGCCAGCTTGGCCATCGGTACATGGCAACCTCCCGTTTATTTTGTATCAGCTACCGCGGGCAAGGATAAGGCCCGGTTGACGCCCTTTCAATTGGCAAAAATACCTAGGCGGACCCATGGCAGCCTAGAAATGCAGGTTGAGCGCCAAGTAAAGAGATCGTCCCATGCCCGGGACGGTGACCCCCCAGGGCAGGGTCGCGGTCGACATCGACATGCCCTGGCCGACGTAGGCGCCGCCGAGCGGCAGTTCGTAATAGCGGTCGAACAGGTTGTCCACCCCGAGGTCGACGCTGGTGTGCTTCCACTCGCAGCGGCTGCGCAGGTTGACCAGGGTGTAGCCGCCGGTCGGCACTTCGTTGCGTACCGTGGACACCTTGGTCTTGGTCGCGACCGACTGTAGCTCAACGGCATTGGTCCATGCCCCCAGGCGCTGCTCGAGGGTGAGCTTCGCGTTCAGTGGCATGATGTGGTACAGGTCGTTGCCGGTGCGCCGGTTCTCGCCCCGGACGTAGCTCAGGGCACCCTTCAGGGTGAACTCGCCATAGCCACCCAGGCGGCCGAGGGCCCGATGGCCGGCCACGTCAATGCCATACAGGCGGGCGTCCTGGTTGGCGTATTGCAGGATCACGAAGCCCTCGGTCTTGGTGGCGTTGGCGGCGCTGCACTGGCCGGAGTCGCAACGGCGGGCGTCGATGAAATCGTCGACGTAGGTCAGGTAGGCGGTCGCCTTCAGTTGCCAGCCGTCGCCGGCCGGGGCGTGCCAGTCGGCGCTCGCGCTCAGGGTGTGGGCGACCTCGGGCTTCAGGTCCGGGTTGCCGACGTAGCCGTTGCCGTCGCCGACGAAGTTGTTCATCAAGGCCGCCATGGCGTTGGTCGACCAGGGGTAGCGCTCGTACAGGTTGGGCGACCGGCTCTTGCGCGCATAGCCGGCCTCGTAGCTGTGCGCGGGGTCGGGCACGTAGCGGGCCAGGGCGGTCAGGTCCCAGTTGTGGTTGGTGCGTTTGCGGGCGAGGGCGTTGAACGCGGCGGCGTCGGTCGTCCAGATGCCCATGCTGGTGTTGTAGCCCTGTACCGTGCCGGCGTCGGCACGCACGCGGTCGCCGCGCAGGCCGAGCAGGCTGACCCAGGTCGGCGACCAGCGCGCCTCCCACTCGGCGTACAGACCGGCGCGGTCGCGACGGCCGTCGCGGACGTTCCAGAACGCCTCGCAGCACATCGAGCCGGCACTGCCGACCGGCGGCCACCAGTCGTCGAGGTCGTAGTTCTGGAGTTCGGCGCCGACGCGCAGCAGGTCGTCGCCGGTGAGCGCCACGCTGCCCTTGATCTGGGCGCCCCGGGTCGCCGCCTCGGTCTTCATCGGCATGCCGAAGCCGTACGAGAAGCGGTCCGGGCCCATGTCCATCGCGTGGCGTACGTCCTGCCGGTAGACGCGCGCTTCCAGTTCGCCCCAGCCATAGCGCCCCGTGTAGTGCAGGTTGGCCAGCCGGCTGCGGTTGTCGGTCATGTCCATGCGCTGGTTCGGGAAGCCCTCGAAGCCGACCTGTTGCTCGCCCAGGTCCAACTCGAACAGGTGCCCGGCCCGGCGCACGGCCAGGCCGAAGTCGCGGTTGCGGGCGCCCCGGTAGGCGCTCGAACCGACCTCGTCGCCGGCCAGCCAGCCGCGTCCGGGCGCGGCTGCGCCCGCCGCCTTGAACGCCTTGCCGGCCGTGTAGTTGTCGGCACGGGCGTCCGATTCGCCGTAGGACAGGCTGACCGTGTCGGTGGCCAGCGTCGCGCCCAGGTTGTAGCCCTGGGCGTGGCCGTTGCTGCGGTAATAGGCGCCGGCCCGGGCGTGACTGACCGTCGCGCCCTCGGTGGTGGCGAACTCGGGCGCCGGCGAGCGTACCTGGATGGTGCCGGCCAGGCTGTCGCCGCCCGCGCTGACCGGTGTGATGCCGGCGAACACGGTGGCCGCCTCGATCCGCTCGGGAGCGATGTAGGAGAGCGCCGAGTTCATGTGGTTGGGGCAGGCGGGCATCAGGTCCATGCCGTCGACCTGAATGCGCACGCGGTCGTCGGCCAGGCCGTGCAGGACCGGCAGGCTGGATATCCCGCCGGCGCCGTACAGGCTGACTCCGGGGAGGTCGCCCAGCAGGGCCGCGGCGTCGCTGGTGGCGGCGCGCGCCGGGGCCAGGTCCGCGGCCTGCGCCGCGACGCCGGCGCCGATCGGCGTTTCCTCGGCGTCGGCGCTGACCAGGACGGTGTCGAGAGTCACCGCGGCCGGCTCCTCGGCCGGCGGCGCGGCCAGGCCCCGGCACGGGGCCATGGCCAGCAGGAGCAGGGGCGCCAGTCGGCGATACGTCACGAGTCGTCGGTAGCCGGCCGCGCCGGGGCGCCCGATCAGGCCACCCGGCGACGCCGGGCCACGTAGCCCATGACGCCGAAGCCGGCCAGGAGCATGGCGTACGTTTCCGGTTCCGGGACGGCCGCCGTGATCACCTGCGACACCGGATAGCCGCTCATGGTGCCGATGCTGCCGTAGCCGGCTTCCGTGGTGCCGGTCATGCAGGTCGCCCCCATCATGCCGCCCGGCGCGCAGTCGGCGTACGCCAGCTTGTCGATCTGGGCCTGGGTCAGGGCGGCCGTGGGGTCGCTGGTGTTGACGAAGATCATGGCGTAGGCGTTGCCCGGGTTGCTGCCCGGGAAACCGTAGTAGAGCCCCGAGCCGCCGTGCGAATCCGGCGACCAGCCGTCGCCGCCCAACATGGTGGTGAAGGTGTTGGTGTTGTCGTTCAGGAAGGTGGTGACCAGCAGGCCGCCCAGCTCGGCGTCGTATACGGCCGACAGCTGGTAGCTCAGGTACAGCTGGGTCATGTCGTAGTACGGCGCGTCGCCGGTCGCCGTGCCGGTCATCGATTCGGTCAGCCAGCCGGTCAGGTCGGACACCGTCTGGCCGACGTCGTCGTAGGTGAACGAGCCGGTGAACAGCGTGTTGCGGGGCTGGGTGTCGGGCTCGTAGAAGGTCTCGACGACGTTGTAGGTGGTGACCGCGGCTTGCGCCGCGGGCAGGCCCGCGATCATCGCCGCTACCCCGCTGACCAATAGCAGTTTTTTCATTTGGTATCCTTTTTCGAACATGGCAAATGGCACATCCGGCCGCTTATCGGGCCGCCTTGCGCCGGCGCACCGCGCCGCCGACCAGGCCGAGGCCTGCCAGCATCAGGGCGTAGGTTTCCGGTTCCGGCACCGGTAGCGTGGCCGGCGCCTGCCAGGTCCAGGTCTCCAGGGTGCTGGCGCCGGTCGCGCTGGCCAACTCGTTGCCCGCGCTGTCGCCGATGTAGACCTTGTAGGTGGCGCTGAAGACCTCGCTGGCGCTCAGGTAGGCCGAGGACACGGCGTAGGTGTTGTGGTCCATCTGGTAATCCCACTGCCACTTCGTGGAACTGGCGTCGGTGCCGAAGATGCCAGTGTAGCCGCCGGCGTCCGGGTCCACCGTCGTGGTGTTGTCGGCGTTCACGCCGAACTTGCCGACCGCCAGGTAGGTTTCCAGTCCTTCCGACTGGCTGACGAGTTCGATCCAGATGCTGGCATCGGCGCCGTAGGTGGCCTCGATGGCGCTCTGCAGGTTGACGGCGGCGTCGCCGGTGCCGGCCCACCAGCCGAGCTGGCGGCTGAACGCGTGGTCCTGCAGCACCGACCAGGGCTGGCTCGGGTCGTACTCGGCGTAGGCCGTCGCGGTCAGGTCCGGCTTGCCCATGGCATCCGTGTTGATGCCCATGAGCACGGGATAGGACGGATAAAGGCCGCCGCCCTTGGCGGGCATGGTGTCCTGGTCGACGACGGACAGGGTCTGGGTACCGGTGTCGAAGCTGACGGTGAGCATGGTCATCGGCATCCAGGACGGGGGTACGGCGTAGTCGGCTTGAGCCTGGCCAGAGGTCAGTAGGGTCAGCGCCGCGAGTGCCGCGCCTGCAAAGGTGCCGTGGAATTGAATAGGATTGGTGTCGCCGCGCATCTGTCTTCCCTTTATTTGTTCGAGGATGGGATTGTTCCGAAAGGCTGCCGTGCCGGACGGTCCCTGTCCCTGCGCGCCTTCGGAAACGAGCGCCAAATCTAATGAATGGATTGTGTCGGCGGCAATGCGGCAAATCGTCGCGGTACCTCTGGCCCGGTTCAGCCTTCCAGGCGGTAGGCGATGGGAATCTCCAACTGGGTCGGCCGTTCCGGGCGCAGTTCGCCGCGCGCGGCTTCGGCGGCGGCGTCGAGCAGGCGCAGGGCGTCCTTGTCGAGCAGTGGTAGCCGG
>NZ_SJZB01000014.1 GCF_004337445.1 Parasulfuritortus cantonensis
GCTTCAACGACAAGCTGGCGCAGGCGGGCCAGGGCAAGCTGCCGCCGCATCCGTGCCGGTTCACGGTACTGGAAGGCCGCGACGGCAAGACCTACGTCATGCGCATGCGGTCGGACATGCTGGCCAAAGGCCTGCAGGGCGAACCGGCCAAGCTCATGGCCTTCATCGGCAACGACGAGGACACCATCCTAAAGGGGTTCACCGAGTAGGCCGGCTTGCAGAGCTGAAAAAGGCGCCTGCGGGCGCCTTTTTCGTGCCCGGCCGACGGGCTCAGGCGGTCCGCGAATAACGCGGACCGGACTCCGCGGGTTGCTTCAGGTAGGCATCGAAGCACATGGCGATGTTGCGCAGGAACAGGCGACCGAGTTCGGTGACCAGGACGTAATTGGCCTCGACGATGACGAAGCCGTCCTCGGCGAGCGGCTTCAGGTCCGCCAGGGCATCGGCGAAATAGCTGTCGAAGTCGATGCCCCAGGTGGCCGAGAAGGCGGCCTTGTCGAGTTCCAGGTCGCACATCACCTTGGTGATGGCGTCACGCCGGATCTGGTCGTCGCGGGTCAGGCGCAGGCCACGCTCGACCGGCAGGCGGCCGTCGGCCACCAGTTCCTGGTAGCGTTTGACGTTCTTCTCGTTCTGCACGTAGGTGTCCGGCGTCTGGCTGATGCTGGAGGCGCCGAAAGCGTAGATGTCGCAGTTCTTGTGCGTGGTATAGCCCTGGAAGTTGCGCCACAGGGTCTTCTGGTTCTGCGCCCGGACGATCTCGTCGTCCGGCTTGGCGAAGTGGTCGAGGCCGATGTTGACGTAACCCGCCGCGCCCAGGCGATCGTGGATGAGCTGCTGCAGGTCCAGACGGGTGGCGAATCCGGGCAAATCCTTCTCCAGGATCAGCTTCTGGTGCTTCTTCATCCAGGGCACGTGGGCGTAGGAGAACACCGCCAGGCGATCCGGCGACCAGGCCGTCACCTTGTCCAGGGTGCGCGCGAAACTCTCCACCGACTGGTGCGGCAGGCCGACGATGAGGTCCATGTTGATGCTGGCGAAGCCCAACTCGCGCGCCCAGCCGTAGACCTCCTTGATCATGCCTTCGGGCTGGACCCGGTTGACCGCCTTCTGGACCCGGTCGTCGAGGTCCTGGACCCCGATCGAGAGCCGGTTGAAGCCGGTATCGCGCAGGGCCGCCAGGTGTTCCCGGGTCAGCTCGCGCGGATCCGTCTCGCAGCCCATCTCGGCATCCTCGGCGATGTTGAAGCGGTTGCGGATCATGCCCATCAGGCGCCGGATGTCCTGGGGCCGCAGATAGGTCGGCGTACCGCCGCCGAAGTGCAGCTGCCTGACCAGCCGGGAGGGATCGGCGAGGGTCGCCACCTGGGCCATCTCCCGGTCCAGGAAGTCGAGGTACTGGTAGGCCTTGTTGTAGTCACCCGTGGCGACCATGTTGCAGCCGCAGTAATAGCAGAGCGTGTCGCAGAACGGGATGTGGAAATACAGCGACAGGCCGCGCGCGGGGTCCTGGGAGGCAGCCAGTTCGGCACGCCAGTCGGATTCCGTGAAGCCTTCGTGGAAGTACGGCGCGGTCGGGTACGAGGTATAGCGCGGGCCGGGCTTGCTGTACTTTTCCAGCAGCGAGGTAAGGGTGGTCATAGGAAACTGCCGATCGGAAACTGATCGGATTGTAGGCAGCCGGATCGGCAATAGGCAAGGCGACTGCGGCGTTGCGGGAATGCCCTTACTGGCGGCAGGAATATAACCAAAGTATAAGTTTTTCTGGACAGTCATATTTTTTTTGGCATAATGAAATCTACCTCCCTGACCGCCGCAATGGCGGTTTTCTACACGGCACTGGAGTTCCAGTGCCGTTTTTTTCGCCCATTTTTTGCCGGCTGGCAGGGCGTCCGCAAACGCCGGATAATCCCCCGGGTTTCCCGAGGGGCAGGCATGTCCGATATTCCCAGCGAGATATTCAAGGCGTACGACATCCGCGGCATCGTCGGCCGGACGCTGACGCCGGTGATCGTCGAATCGCTCGGCCGCGCCGTCGCCAGCGAGGCCCTGGCACGCGGCGGCAAGACGATCGTCGTCGGCCGCGACGGCCGCCTGTCCGGCCCGGAACTCAGCGCCGCCCTGGTTGCCGGCATCCGCGCCGCCGGGGCCGATGTCGTCGATCTCGGCCCCGTGACCACCCCGATGGCCTATTTCGCCGCCCACCACCTGGGCACGCATTGCGCGGCCGTCGTCACCGGCTCCCACAATCCGCCCGACTACAACGGCCTCAAGGTGGTCCTGGCCGGGGAAACGCTGTCCGGCGACGCGATCCAGGCGTTGCGCCGGCGCGTCGAGTCTGGCGACCTCGCACACGGGGACGGCGGCTACCGTCGGCACGACATCTTCCCCGACTACGTCGCCCGCATCGCCGGCGACGTCAAGCCGGCGCGGACCCTGAAGATCGTCATCGACGCCGGCAACGGCATCGCCGGGGCCTACGCACCGCCCCTCTTCCGGGCCTTGGGCTGCCAGGTCGAGGAGATGTACTGCGAGGTGGACGGCCGCTTCCCGAACCATCATCCGGACCCTTCCGTGCCGGACAACCTCGCCGACCTGATCGCCCGCCTGCAGGACAGCGACGCCGAGATCGGCCTCGCCTTCGACGGCGACGGCGACCGCCTGGGCGTGGTCGCCAAGGACGGCACCATCGTCTATCCGGACCGTCAGTTGATGCTGTACGCCGCCGACGTGCTTGCCCGCAACCCCGGCGCCACGGTGATCTTCGACGTCAAGTCGACCGGCAACCTGTACGACTGGATCCGTGGCCACGGCGGCGTGCCGATGCTCTGGAAGACCGGCCACTCGCTGATCAAGGCACGCATGCGGGAGACCGGGGCCCTGCTGGCCGGCGAGGTGAGCGGCCACATTTTCTTCAAGGAGCGCTGGTACGGCTTCGACGACGGCCTCTACGCGGGCGCCCGCCTGCTCGAATACCTGTCGAAACAGGCCGATATCGACGCCACCCTGGGCGGCCTGCCGGACGGCGTGAACACCCCCGAGTTGCACATCAAGATGCGGGAGGGCGAACCGCACCGCCTGATCGCGCGCCTGCAGGACACTGCACGCTTCGACGGCGCCCGCGAGATCATCGCCCTGGATGGCCTGCGGGTCGAGTATCCCGATGGCTTCGGCCTGATGCGCGCCTCCAACACCACACCGGTCGTCGTCCTGCGCTTCGAGGCCAACGACGACGCGGCCCTGGCACGCATCCAGGAGCAGTTCCGGCGCGTGCTCCTGGCCGCCGCACCGGAACTCCGCCTGCCCTATTGAGATGGACTGCTGGCTCTACCGCGACTCCCACTGGCAGGCCATCGAGCCGGACAGCCTGGCCGGCGAGCTCGCCCGGCCGGGCAGCTTCGCCTGGCTGGAACTGCAGAGCGACGAATTCAGGGACCTGGAACGCCTGGGCCGGGCCATGGACTTTCACGAACTGGCCCTGGAGGACGCGATCTCGGCACACCAGCGGCCGAAGATCGAGGAATATCCCAACGACCACCTGTTCCTGGCCATCCGTACCGCCCTGGAGTGGCAGGAACAGGTCGAATACGGCGAGACCGACGTGTTCCTCGGCCGGCAATACCTGATCGCCGTCCGGCACGGCCACGGCCCTGGTTACGGCCGCGCCCTGGCCCGCCTGAAGGGCGGCCGCTTCGCGCCCTCGGCGGGTAGCGCCCTGTATTGCCTGCTCGACCTGATCGTGGACGCCTACCGGCCGGTCGCCGACCGCCTGCGCAGCCGCTACGACCAATACGAATCGACGCTGCTGGAGACCGAGCAGGCCGAAGGCAACCTGCCCCACATCTATGCCCTCAAGCGCCAGACCCTGTTGCTGTCGCAGACCCTGGAGCCGATGGCCGATATGGTCCACGAACTCATCCGCATGCACCCAGACGTGGTCGACAAGGGTCTGAAGGCCTATTTCCGCGACGTCCAGGATCACCTGACCCGCCTGAACCGGGAAATGTTCCAGATGCGCGAAATGCTCTCCGACGCCATGCACGTCACCCTGGCCACCCTGTCCCTGCGCCAGAACGAGTCGGTCCAGAAGCTGGCCGGCTGGGGCGCAATCCTGGCCGTGCCCACCCTGGTATTCAGCCTCTACGGCATGAACTTCCATGTCATGCCCGAATTGGCGTTGCCTTGGGGCTACCCCGCGGTCCTGCTGCTCACCGGCGCGGTCTGCTACGGCCTCTACCGCCATCTCAAGAGGCGCGGCTGGATTTGAGGGCCGGGGCCAGCCACGCGTATCATTCTGTTTTTCTTCGATCCGGACCGACCATGGCACCCCTAGTAGGCGTCATCATGGGCAGCGTGAGCGACTGGGAGACCATGCGCCAGGCCGCCGCCCTCCTCGACGAATTGGGCATCCCGTACGAAAAGCGCGTGGTGTCCGCCCACCGTACCCCGGACCTGCTGTTCGAATACGCCGAGCGCGCCGCCGAGCGTGGCCTGAAGTGCATCATCGCCGGGGCCGGCGGTGCCGCCCACCTGCCCGGCATGGTCGCCGCCAAGACCCACCTGCCGGTCCTGGGCGTCCCGGTACAATCGCGCGCCCTGAAGGGCATCGATTCCCTGCTTTCCATCGTCCAGATGCCCAAAGGCGTGCCCGTGGCCACCTTCGCGATCGGCGAAGCGGGTGCCGCCAACACCGCCCTGTTCGCTGCCGCCCTGCTCGCCAACGAGTTCCCCGACATCCGCGAGCGCCTGGTCGCCTTCCGCAAGAAACAGACCGAGAGCGTCCTGGCCATGACGCTGCCGGAGGCATGATGCTGCTGCCCGGTGCCACGCTCGGCGTCCTCGGGGGCGGCCAACTCGGCCGCATGTTCACCCTCGCGGCCCGGGTCATGGGCTACAAGGTGGTGGTGCTCGACCCCGACGTCCAGTCGCCGGCCGGCCAAGTCGCCGACATCCACCTCAAGGCCGCCTACACCGACGCCGCCGCCCTGCTGCACATGGGTAACCTGTGCGACGCGGTGACCACGGAATTCGAGAACGTCCCGGCCGACAGCCTGGAGATGCTGGCCAAGCACTGTTTCGTCGCGCCCTCCCCGGCCGCCGTCGCCGTGGCCCAGGACCGTCTCCTGGAGAAGAGCCGCGCCCGCGAATTCGGCTGCGACACGGCGCCCTTCGCCAACATCGAGGACGAAGGCGAACTGGTCGCCGCCTGGGCACGCATCGATGGCCCGGCCCTGCTCAAGACCCGCCGGTTCGGCTACGACGGCAAGGGCCAGGCGCGGGTCGACGACCTGGACAGCCTGGTCGCCGCATTCGACCACCTGGGCCGCGTGCCGTGCCTGCTGGAAGGACGCCTGGACCTCAAACAGGAAGTGTCCGTCGTCCTGGCCCGCAACGCGCGCGGCGACATCGCCTTCTTCCCGGTTGCCGAGAACCGGCATCGGCACGGCATCCTCGACATCAGCGTCGTACCGGCCCAGGTGCCCGAGGAATTGGCAGCGCGGGCACGCGACATGGCCGGCCACATCGCCGCCGGGCTCGACTACGTCGGGGTCATGGCGGTCGAGTTCTTCGTCCTCGCCGACGGCCGCATCGTGTTCAACGAAATGGCGCCACGGCCGCACAACAGCGGCCATTACACACTGGACGCCTGCGCCACCGACCAGTTCCAGCAGCAGGTCCGGGCCCTGGCCGGCCTCCCTCTGGGCGACAGCCGGCTGCTCACTCCCGTGGTCATGGTCAACATACTGGGCGACATCTGGCGCCCGGAGCCGGCCTGGGACCGCCTGCTCGCCCATCCCGGGGTGCAGTTGCATCTGTACGGCAAGGCCGAGGCCCGGCCCGGCCGCAAAATGGGCCATTACAACTGCCTGGCGAGCAGCGTCGACGCGGCGATCGCCCTGGCGCAGACGACCCGGGCCGAACTCGGCATCGGCGGCTGAATACCCCTTCCATCGGCGCCGGCTTGCGTACGCAAGCGGTTGATCTATAGAATTAAATTGAATACCGGAGGAAACGGGCGCCTGCCCTGTCCTCCGGCACCGATCAAGTAACCCAACGAGGAGCGGCCTCATGGAAATCACCACCAGCATGAATTCAAGCCAGGCCATGGCCGCGGCCGCCTATGCCAGCCAGCAGCAAGCCGTTTCGCGTTCGCGCGACGGTGACCGCGACACGGAGACCGCCGACCCGAACCGGGCCACGGAAACGCGCCGCAGCACGCAGGTCAGCCTGAGCAGCGCCGCGCTGCAGTTGAACGCCCAGGCGACGACGCCGACCACCAGCACGACCGCGGTCAACCCTACCAATGCCGGCGCCAGCGCGAACAACAACCCGCAGCAGAACGCCACGCCGGAGGCGGCCCGAGCCGCCAGCGCGAGTACCGTAGCCCAGGCCATCAACGCCTACCGGAGCACGTCACAGCTGTATTGACTGACAGCACGCCATGGACCTGAGCATCCCCAGCAACGTCGCCTACTCTCCACAGGCTCAGGTTGTGAGCCAGGTGGGTGGTGCACGTACCAGCCAGGGGACGCTCGATGCCACCGACGCCAACGCCAGCCGGCAGCGGCAACCGACCGATACCCGGGAAACCGGCCGCCAGAACGCGGCGCGGGCGGCCAACGATACTGCCCGGACGGCCACGGAGACCGAAGTGGCCCGGAGCCGTGGCTACGAGTTCGACTACGAGGAAAGCCGGCGTGTCGTGAAGGTGAACGACAGCAAGGGCGTGCTCATCTATCAGGTGCCGTCGAAAGGCCGCCTCGCCCTGATCGAAGCGGAGGACAAGGCGGCGTCGAACGCCCAGGCCCTGCGCTTAATCGCCTGAGCCCTGACGGGCCGGCGCGTCCACCCCCAACAGCTGCATCACCGCCACCTTGCCCTTGCGGTCCAGGGTGCGGACCCGCACGGGCAAGCCGGCACGCGCGGTGTCGAGCCAGACGTCCAGGCTGCCTTCACCGGCCTTCTCTCCGCGCACGTGCAGCGCATCGACCGGCGTTCCTGCCACCTCGACGGTTTCCCGGCCCAGGACCCGGAACGTGAAGTCGTTGAACTTGCGACCGTTGGTCACGCCGAGTTGAAAGTCCGGCTCCCCTTCGCGCGCCGTCATGGCCAGGTGGAAAGGAAAGCTGAGCAGGTCCTGCGCCTGCTCCGTCAAGCCGATGCTGGGCCGGTCCTCCAGAGTCAGCCGCTTCTGGCTCCAGTTGAAGCGGGCGACGTCCTGTTTGCGTTCATTGCGCTGCAGGTGATACTGGGTCGGATGCAGGCCGGCTCCGTCCAGGGCCCCCTCGCTGACCTGGACGATGCGGCCGCTGATGAACAGCGACGCCAGCCCGGTGGCCTCCAGGGTGCTGACGAGCGTGTAGTGGCCGTCCCGGCTTTGCCAGATGTAGGTGGCGCGACCGGCGACGAAACCGCTGCTGCCCTCGCCGGTCTGTACGCTGTAACGGGCGACGAAGGCATCGGCCAGGTTGCGCACGGCCGCGCGAATCGGGCGCGCAGGCCCGTCGCCGGTGTCCGGGGCCTCCGCCTGGGCCGGGGCGGTTTCGGCCGGGGCGGCCGCCTGGGCCGGCGCGGCGTCCGCCAGGGTTGCCGCAGGCGGCGCCTCGGGGAGGCTCTCGGAGGCCGGAGCCGGCTCCGGCACCGGGGCGGGGACGGGCTGTTCGGCCGTCGGCGCCGCTTGCACGCGATGACGCCGGGGCGGTGGCGGCGGCGGAACCGGCTCCAAGGGCGCCAGGCTGGCCTCGATCGGGAAATCCAGTTCGGCACCCGGGGTGAACCCGAACCGCCCGGCGTAGCCGAGCAGCAACAGATGCACCGCCAGGGATAGCGCCACGGCGGCAAGCAAGGTGCGTTTGACCTTGCGCGCCATGCGGGTCAGCCGACGTCCGGCAGCGGCGAAATCAAGGTGGCCGGAACCCCGGCGACGCCGTCCACCCGGACCCGGGCATCGGCACCGACGTGCAGGCGCCCCTCGGCGAACCAGCGTACGGCGAGCGGGAAGATGCGGTGTTCCTGCGCCAGCACCCGGGCCGCCAGGCTGGCCTCGTCGTCGTCCGCGAGGACCGGCACCACGGCCTGGACGATGATCGGCCCGACATCGACTTCCGGCGTGACGAAATGCACCGTGCAACCATGTACCCGAACCCCGGCGGCCAAGGCGCGGGCATGGGTGTGCAGGCCCGGGAAGGCGGGCAGCAGGGCCGGATGGATGTTGATCATGCGGTCCGCGTAACGGCGCACGAAGTCCGTGGTCAGCACCCGCATGAAGCCGGCCAGGATCACCAGGTCCGGGGCATGGCGGTCGATCTCGGCCGCCAGCGCGGCGTCGAACGCGGCGCGGCCGTCATGACCCTTATGGTCGACCACGGCGGTCGCCACGCCCAGTCCGGCGGCGACCGCCAGGCCCTGGGCGTCGGGCCGGTTGCTGATCACGCAGGCGAACTCGACCGGCAAGCCGGCCTTGAGCAGCGCCTCCATGTTGGAGCCGCGCCCGGAGATGAGGACGACCGCCTTCATCAACGGATGATGGTCTGGTGCTCGTCGCCCTGGCGGGCGGCGATCGCGCCCAGCCGGTATACCGTCTCGCCCTGATCGGCGAGGAAGCGCATGGCCGCCTCGGCATCGGCCTCGGCCACCACGACCACCATCCCGATGCCGCAGTTGAAGGTGCGGTGCATCTCGCGCTCGGCCACGTTGCCCTGCTCCATCAGCCACTGGAACACCGGCGGCAGGGTCCAGGCGGCCTTGTCGAGCACGGCCACGGTGGTGTCGGGCAGCACACGCGGGATGTTCTCCAGCAGGCCGCCGCCGGTGATGTGGGCCATGCCCTTGACCGTGAGTTGCTTCATCAGGGCCAGGAGCGGCTTCACGTAGATGCGGGTCGGCTCGAGCAGGACGTGGCCGAGCGGGCGGCCGTTGAAGTCGCCGGCCAGGTCGGCACCCGCCACCTCGACGATCTTGCGGATCAGCGAATAGCCGTTCGAGTGCGGACCGCTCGAGGCCAGGCCGAGGACGGCGTCGCCCGGCTTGATGTCGGCCCCGGAGATCAGCTTGGACTTCTCGGCCACGCCCACCGCGAAACCGGCGAGGTCGTATTCGCCGGCCGGATACATGCCGGGCATCTCGGCGGTCTCGCCGCCGATGAGCGCGCAACCGGACAGTTCGCAGCCGCGCGCGATGCCCGAGACGACCGCTTCGCCGGTATCCACGTCCAGCTTGCCGCAGGCGAAGTAATCGAGGAAGAAAAGCGGCTCGGCACCCTGGACCAGGATGTCGTTGACGCTCATGGCGACCAGGTCCTGGCCGATGGTGTCGTGCTTGTTCAGTTGGAAGGCCAGCTTCAGCTTGGTCCCGACGCCGTCGGTGCCGGAGATAAGGACCGGCTCCTTGTAGCTCTTCGGAAGTTCCATCAGGGCGCCGAAACCACCGATGCCACCCAGCACCTCGGGGCGCATGGTACGGCGTGCATGGGGCTTGATGCGTTCGACCAGGGCATCGCCGGCGTCGATGTCGACGCCCGCATCGCGGTATGAGAGTTGGCTGTTCACGGCTGGATCGGGGCAAATGGGAAGGATGCTATTCTAGCCGAATGGACCTCAACCCTGCTGGCAACCGTTCCCTGCTCTACACGCTGCTCTGCGCGGGCGGCCTGTACCTGCTCTACCTGCTCTCGCCCATCCTCACGCCATTCCTGTTCGCGGCCGCCCTGGCCTATCTGTTCGACCCCCTGGTCGACCGCCTGGAGGCGCGCCGGATCGGCCGCACCTGGGGCACGCTCCTGGTCCTGCTCGGCCTCACCCTGGCCGTGGCCCTGCTGGTCCTGATCCTGACCCCGCTGTTCCAGGCCCAGACCCGCATGCTGATGACCCAGATCCCCAGGCTGGTGGAGTGGGGCCAGGAGGGCCTCCTGCCCTGGCTGCAAAGCCGCCTCGGCATCGACCTGGCGGGTAGCCAGACCGAGATACTCGACTGGCTGAAGGGCCATGCCGGCGAGCTGACCAAGCTCACCGCCTACCTGCCCGCGGTGGGCAACCAGGGCCTGGCCCTGCTCGGCTGGCTGGCCAACCTGCTGCTGATCCCCGTGGTCACCTTCTACCTGCTGCGCGACTGGGACCGCCTGGTCGCCGGCACCGGCCGTCTGGTGCCGAGCGCCATGCGCGCCCAGGTGGCGGAGGTGGCCCGCGAGGTCGATGCCGTGCTGTCCGAGTTCGCGCGCGGCCAGATCTCGGTGATCCTGCTGATGGCCCTGTTCTACAGCCTGGCGCTCTGGCTGGCCGGCCTCGACTACGCCCTGGCGGTGGGCATGGTGGCCGGCATCCTGGTCTTCGTGCCCTACTTGGGCGTGGTGGTCGGGGTCCTGCTCGGCACCCTTGCCGGCTTGGTCCAGGGCGGCGACCTGGCCACCCTGCTGCCGGTATGGGTCGTCTTCGGCCTCGGCCAATTGCTCGAGGGCATGCTCCTGACGCCCTGGCTGGTCGGCGACCGGGTCGGCCTGCATCCGGTCGCGGTGATCTTCGCCCTGATGGCCTTCGGCCAGTTGTTCGGCTTCTTCGGCGTCCTGCTCGCCATCCCGGCCTCGGCCGCCCTCCTGGTCGCCTTCCGCCACCTCAAGGCCCACCTCGACCCGGACTGAAGCGGTGGCCGAACCGCTCATCCTGTTCGGCGCCTTCGACCGCCACAACCTGGGCGACATCCTGCTCGGCCACATTGCCGCGGCCGAGGCGGCACCGCGTCCGGCCATCCATGCCGGCCTGGCCGGGCGCGACCTGACCGTCTGGGGCGGCCACCGGGTACGGCCCCTGCCCGCCCTGGCGCAGGACTGGGGCGAGCGGCCGGCCGACCTGCTCCACGTCGGCGGCGAACTGCTCACCTGTTCGGCCTACGAGGCGGCCGTGATGCTGCAGACCGACGCCGACGCCAGGGCGGCCATCGCCCGCTACGACGCCGATCCCGCCGCCCGCTCGAACTGGGCAGCGCGGGAACTCGGCCTGGCCGCCCGGCTGCCTTATCTGGCCGAAAAATCACTGTTCCGCCGCCCGCGCCGTTTCGAGTACCGCGCCGTCGGCGGGGTCGCATTCGACCGCCTGCCGCCGCCGGCGCGTGCCGAGGCGGGCCGGCGCCTGGCCGAGGCCGACCGGGTCTCGGTGCGCGAGCGCACCAGCCTTGGCCATGTCGCCGGGCTCGGCATCGCGGCGGAGCTGGAAGCCGACCCGGTCGGCCGGGTGGCGGCCCTGTTCGGCACCGACATCCGCCGGCATGCCGGCCAAGGCGCGCCCGCCGCCGTGCGGGCCGCTTTTCCGGCCGGCTACCTGGCCGTGCAATGCGCCGCCGAATGCGGCGACGATGCCGGCCTGGACCGGCTGGCCGCCCACCTCGACGGCCTGGCCCCGGCCGGCATCGTCCTGTTCCGGGCCGGCGCGGCACCCTGGCACGACGACCTCGACGTCTACCGGCGCCTGGCCGGCAAACTGCCGGAGCGGCCGTTGCGCCTATTCGAATCGCTGAACGTCTGGGATGTCTGCGCCCTGCTGGCCGGCGCCGAGGCCTACTGCGGCAGCAGCCTGCACGGCGGCATCGTGGCGCGTGCCTTCGGCGTCACGGTACTGCCGTTTCCGCTTGCGGAACGCGCCGAGAAACAGGCGGCCTACTGGCGCACCTGGGCCTGAATTCAGTCGTCCACGCGGCGAAAGTCGCCCTCGATGACGTCGTCGTTGGCGGCGGCACCGCGCGGCCGCCGGATCGGCTCCGGCACCGGCGGCCGGAAACCGGCCCAGACCAGCAGGATCAGGGCGATGGCGTCGCTGATCGGGCCCGGGAAGATCAGCATCACCCCGGCCAGGAAGCGCAGGCCGCTGGCCTTGAGTGCCTCGAAAGGATTGCCGCCGCCCATCATGGTCGCCGCCATGACCGGCATGAAGGCGGCCCGTTCCAGGGCGATCAGGGCCGCCCCGGCGGCGACGTCGAGCAGCAGCCAGACCAGGGTCCAGATGCCCACGGCGTCCCAGATGCGGACGATGCCGATGATTTCCAGGACCGGGAAGGCCAAAGCTATAATCGGCCAGAATCTGGCCAGCGAATTGTTCATGCAAACACCCTCGGCGTTGATCGTCTTCACCACGTTGCCCGACCCGGACTCCGCCCGGGCACTGGCGCGCAGGCTGGTCGAGACGCGCGTGGCGGCCTGCGTGAACGTGATGTCGCCCTGCCAGTCCATCTATCGTTGGCAGGACAAGTTGAACGAAGATGGGGAGATTCCCGTCATTATCAAGACCTGCGCCGAAAACTACGACCGGCTCGAGGCCCTGGTGCGGGAAAGCCACCCCTATGAGCTGCCCGAACTGGTAGCCATAGACATAACGCGCGGCCTGCCGGGCTACCTGGCCTGGATCGCCGCCGAGACGATGGAGCCCAAATGATACGTATCGCCCTGCTAGCCCTGCTGGTCTTGGCCTCGCCCTGGCTGAAGGCGGCCGAGGACGACCTGCTGGAACCGGAGAAGGCCTTCCTGTTCTCGGCGGCGATGGTCGACGACAAGACCGTGGAGGCGCGCTTCAAGGTCGCCGACGGTTATTACCTGTACCGCAGCAAGCTCAAGTTCGCCGCCGAAGCGGCCCAGCTCGGCCAGGCGCAGTTCCCGGCCGGCAAGATCAAGGAGGACGAGTTCTTCGGCCGGGTCGAGATCTATCCGGGCGATTTCCGCGTCCGCATCCCGCTGGCCAAGGCCACCCCGGGCAAGTCGTTCACGCTCAAGGCCGAATACCAGGGCTGTGCCGCCGTCGGCGTCTGCTATCCGCCGCTCGACTCCACGATCACCCTGAACGTGCCGGCCACGGCCGCCGCCGCGGCCAAGGCGGAACCGTCCGGCCTGCCCGCCGCGGCCCAGGACCCGGGCCTGATCCAGCGCCTGAAGCAGATGTCGGGCGGCTATCCGGGCAGCCAGGCGAACGCCGATTTCCTGCCCCCCGACGAAGCCTTCCAACTGCGCCTGGCACCCGGACCGGACGGCACCCTGCGGGCCAGCTTCACCATCGCCCCGGGCCACTACCTGTACCGCGACAAGATCAAGCTGGCCCTGCAGGCTCCGGCCGGCGTCAACTTGGCGGCCCCGCAGCTGCCCGCCGCCGAGGAGAAGGACGATCCCAACTTCGGCCGCATGTACATCTACCACCACTCGTTCACCGCAGCCGCCAAGCTCAACGGCCTGCCGGCCGGTGGCGCCACGCTGGTGGTCAACGCCAGCTACCAGGGCTGCAGCGAGAAGGGCATCTGCTACCCGCCCATCGACAAGACCATCACCCTGCCGGTGATGCCCAGTGCCGGCGCCAGCCCCGAGCCGGCCGCCGAACCGGCCGCCCAGGCGCCGGCCCCCGCGGCCGCCCAGACCGGCCCCGCGGCCCCCGCCGCGGACGCGGCGACGGCGCCGGCCGCCTCGGAGACCGACAAGGTGGCGGCCCTGCTGCAGGGCGGCAACTTCTGGCTGGTGGTGGTCAGCTTCTTCGGCTTCGGCCTGCTCCTGGCCCTGACCCCGTGCGTGTTCCCGATGATCCCCATCCTGTCCGGCATCATCGTCGGCCAGGGCCACCAGGTGACCAAGCGCAAGGGCTTCATGCTCTCCGTGGCCTACGTGCTCGGCATGGCCATCACCTACGCGCTGGCCGGGGTGGCCGCCGGCATGTCCGGCACCCTGATCTCCAATGCCCTGCAGAACCCGTGGGCGCTCGGCACCGGGGCGGCCATCTTCGTCGCCCTGGCCTTCTCCATGTTCGGCTTCTACGACCTGCAGCTGCCCAGCTTCCTGCAAAGCCGCTTCACCGAGGCCAGCAACCGCATCAAGGGCGGCAACATGGTCGGGGTGTTCGTGATGGGCGCCCTGTCGGCCCTGATCGTCGGCCCCTGCGTGGCCGCCCCGCTGGCCGGCGCCCTGCTCTACATCAGCCAGACCAGCAACGTCGTCCTGGGTGGCATCTCGCTGTTCTCCCTGGCCCTCGGCATGGGCGTGCCGCTCCTCCTGGTCGGCCTCTCGGCCGGCGCCCTGCTGCCGCGCGCGGGCGGCTGGATGGAGGCGGTGAAGAAATTCTTCGGCGTCCTGCTCCTGGCCGTGGCCATCTGGCTGGTCGCGCCGCTGCTCTCCGAACTGGTGCAGATGCTGGCCTGGGCCGCGCTGCTGATCATCTCCGGCGTCTACCTGCGCGCCGTCGACCCGCTGGTGCCGCACGCCGGCGGCTGGCAGCGCTTCTGGAAGGGCGTCGGCATCATCACCCTGGTCGCCGGCATGGCCCTGCTGCTCGGGGCGCTGGGCGGCGGCCGCGACCTGCTGCAACCGCTCTCGGTCTACAAGGGCGGCGTCGCCGGCGCGGCGCAACCGGCCGCGGCCCTGACCTTCAAGCGGGTGGCCAGCACGGCGGAACTGGACCAGGCGGTGCAAGCCGCCCAGGGACGCTACGTCATGCTCGACTTCTATGCCGACTGGTGCACCTCGTGCAAGGAGATGGAGCACCTCACCTTCGCCGACCCGCGCGTCCAGGCGCGCCTGAAGGACGCCGTCCTGCTGCAGGCCGACGTCACTGGCAACCGGGCCGAGGACAAGGCCCTGCTCAAGCGTTTCAGCCTGTTCGGGCCGCCCGGGATCATCTTCTTCGACCAGAACGGCCGCGAGGTCGCCTACCGGGTGGTCGGCTACGAGCCGCCCGAGAAGTTCCTCGCCAGCCTGGACAAGGCCGCGCCCTGACTTGAAACACCCCGTCGCCACCGCCGTCGCGGCCGCCCTGGCGCTCGGCCTCGTCAGTACCGGCGCCCTGCGCCTGGCCCTGCCGCCGCCGCCGGCGCCGAGCAGCGTCGAGGCCGTCGAGATCGGCGCCGTCTGGGCCGCGGCCCTGCCCGACCTGGGCGGCCGCAGCCAGCCGCTCGCCCAATGGCGCGGCAAGGTGCTGGTACTGAACTTCTGGGCGCCCTGGTGCCCGCCCTGCCGGCGGGAGATTCCGGGCTTCATCCGCCTGCAGCAGGCCTACGGCAGCCGTGGCCTGCAGTTCGTCGGCGTCGCCCTCGACACCCCGGACAAGGTGGCCGCCTATGCCGACGCCGCCGGCATCCCGTACCCGCTCCTGCTCGGCGACGAGGCCGCCGCGAGCCTGGCGCGCGCCGCCGGCAACCACCTGGGCGGCCTGCCCTACACCGTGGTCTTCGACCGCCGCGGCAACGCCGTCGCCAGCCATACCGGCGCCCTGGCCGAAGAGCGCCTGGAAGACCTGGTCAAGCCCCTGCTATGAATGCCGAAGTCGCCCGCCCCTCCCGCGCGATGATCGGCGCAGTCGGCCGCGCGGCCGGCGACTACGGCATGATCCGGGATGGCGACCGCGTCCTGCTCGGGCTCTCGGGCGGCAAGGACAGCCTGTCCCTGCTGCACGTCCTGCTCAATCTGCAGAAGCGCGCCCCGGTCAAATTCGAGCTGGCCGCCTGCACGGTGGACCCGCAGTCGCCGGAATTCGACCCCTCGCCGCTCAAGCCCTACATGGCTGAGCTGGGCGTCCCGTATTTCTACGAGAGCCAGCCCATCGTCGAGGAGGCGGACCGGCACATGCAGGGCGATTCGTTCTGCGCCTATTGTTCCCGGATGCGGCGGGGCATCCTGTACCGGACGGCGCGCGAGCACGGCTACAACGTCCTCGCCCTGGCCCAGCACCTGGACGACCTGGCCGAGACCTTCATGATGTCGGCCTTCTTCGGCGGCAAGCTGCGCACCATGAAGGTCCATTACCTGAACGACGCCGGCGACATCCGGGTGATCCGGCCGCTCTGCTACGTGCGCGAACGCCAGACCCGCGACTTCGCGCTCAGCGCCGGCCTGCCGGTGATCGCCGAGAACTGCCCGGCCTGCTTCGCCAAGCCGATGCAGCGTTACCAGATGAAGCTCCTGCTGGCCGAGCAGGAACGCCAGCACAAGATACTGTTCGCCAACCTGCTCACCGCCATGCGCCCGCTCATGGGCGAGATGCAGCGCGGCGACCGCGCCTGAACCCGCCCGGGTCCGCCGGGCGCGTTGCTATCCTTCTGATTCTCCATTAGAATCCTGCCCCTTTCCCGGCCTGGCCGGTTTTTCACGTCCTTGCCCCACCGGTCGCACGGGGGGCTGCAAACCAAAAGGAGCTTCAATGCGACACTACGAGATCGTTTTCATCGTCCATCCGGACCAGAGCGAGCAGGTGCCCGCCATGATCGAGCGCTACCGCACCCTGATCACCGGCAACGGCGGCCAGATCCACCGCCTGGAAGACTGGGGCCGGCGCCAGCTGACCTACACCATCCAGAAGGTCCACAAGGCCCACTACGTGCTCATGAACATCGAGTGCGACCAGCCGACCATGGACGAGCTGGAGCACGGCTTCCGCTTCAACGACGCCATCCTGCGCCACCTCACCATCAAGCGCGACGAGGCCATCACCACGCCGTCGCCGATGATGAAGGAAGAGAAGGCCCGCAACCTGCTGGCCCCGCAGACCGCCGAAGCCGCCCCGGCCGAAGCCGCCGCCGCCTGAGTTGGAGCGTAATCGGGTCGAGATCGAAGGCCGCGTCCTCGCCAACGACGGACTGCGCCGCACCCCCGCCGGACTGGCCAGCCTGAACCTGCGCCTCGGACACGAGTCGCCGCAACGCGAAGCCGGGCATGAACGGAAGGTGCAATGCGAACTGGAAGCCGTCGCCTATGGCGACCCCGCCATGAGACTGGCGGCGCTGACGGAAGGCGCAACGGTCGGACTGGCCGGCTTCCTGGAACGCAAGAGCCTGCGCGATCCCCGCCCGATACTGCACATCACCGAATTCGAGATTAAGGAGTAACAAAATGGCATTCGTTCGCCGCAAGCCCATGGACAAGAACCGCCGCCCCGCCGGTGGCGCCCTGTTCCGCCGCAAGAAGTTCTGCCGCTTCACGGTCGAGAAGGTCAAGGAGATCGACTACAAGGATGTCGACGTCCTCAAGGACTTCATCACCGAGAACGGCAAGATCATCCCCAGCCGCATCACCGGCACCCGTGCCCACTACCAGCGCCAGCTCGGCGTCGCCATCAAGCGCGCCCGCTTCCTGGCCCTGCTGCCCTACACCGACCTGCACGAGTAAGGAGTCGACACCATGGAAATCATCCTGATGGACAAGGTCGCCAACCTGGGCAACCTGGGCGACATCGTCAAGGTCAAGGACGGCTACGCCCGTAACTACCTGATTCCCCAGGGCATGGCCAAGCGCGCCACCGCCGCCAACAAGGCCGCCTTCGAAGAGAAGAAGGCCGAGCTGGAAAAGCTGGCCGCCGAGAAGCTGGTCGCCGCCCAGGCCCGCGCCGAGAAGCTGGAAGGCTTCGAGTTGACCGTCGCCCAGAAGGCGGGCGTCGACGGCCGCCTGTTCGGCTCGGTCGGCAACACCGACATCGCCGACGCCCTGCAAGCCCAAGGCTTCGACGTCAACAAGGCTGAAGTGCGCCTGCCGGAAGGTCCGTTCAAGGCCATCGGCGAGTACGAGGTCGTCCTCGGCCTGCACACCGACGTCACCGCCACGATCAAGCTGACGGTGGTCGCCGAGCAGTAAGCTGCCACGCCTTCCCCGCCCAGGCGGGGATGACGATAGACGAAGGCCGCGCAAGCGGCCTTCGTCTTTTCCGGGCTAGAATTCGTCTCCTATGTCCGCCCGCTTCGATTCCGACCTCGCCGCCATCAAACTGCCGCCCCATTCGGTGGAGGCGGAGCAGTCCGTGCTCGGCGGCCTGATGCTCGAGAACACGGCCGTCGACCGGGTCGCCGACCTGATCAACGAGCAGGACTTCTACCGCGCCGACCACAAGGCGATCTGGCGCCAGATCACGGCCCTGATCAACGAAAACAAGCCCGCCGACGTGATTACCGTCGCCGAGGCCCTGGATTCGCGCAACCAGCTCGAGGACATCGGCGGCCTCGCCTACCTGGCCGCCCTGGCCCAGAACACGCCGTCGGCGGCCAATATCCGCCACTATGCCGAGATCGTCCGCGAGCGCGCCGTGCTGCGCCACCTGGCCGAGGTCGGCTCGGAAATATCCGAATCCGCCTACAACCCGGAAGGCCGCAGCGCCGGCGAGATACTCGACCAGGCCGAGGCCAAGGTCTTCCAGATCAAGGAGGCCGGCGCCAAGACCAGCCAGGGCTGGCAGCCGCTGCAACCGCTCCTGGTGCAGGTGGTCAACCGCATCGACGAGCTGTACAGCCGCGACAACCCGAGCGACGTCACCGGCATCGCCACCGGCTTCGCCGACCTGGACAGCAAGACCTCGGGCCTGCAACCAGGCGACCTGATCATCGTCGCCGGCCGGCCCTCCATGGGCAAGACCGCATTCAGCCTCAACATCGCCGAGAACGTCGCCCTCGACGCCAGCCTGCCGGTGGCCGTCTTCTCCATGGAAATGGGCGCCGCCCAACTGGTCATGCGCATGCTCGGCTCCATCGGCCGCCTGGACCAGCACAAGCTGCGCACCGGCAAGATCGCCGAGGACGACTGGCACAAGCTGACCAGCGCCCTGGGCCGCCTGAACGAGGCGCCCGTGTTCATCGACGAGACCCCCGGCCTGACCGCCATGGAGGTGCGCGCCCGCGCCCGCCGCCTGGCACGCCAGAACGACGGCAAGCTGGGCCTGATCGTGATCGACTACCTGCAGCTCATGTCGGGCAGCGGCGGCGGCGAGAACCGGGCCACCGAAATCTCCGAGATCTCCCGCTCGCTCAAGGGCCTGGCCAAGGAACTGCACGTGCCGGTGATCGCCCTGTCGCAGCTCAACCGATCCCTCGAACAGCGTCCGAACAAGCGCCCGGTGATGTCCGACCTGCGCGAATCGGGCGCCATCGAGCAGGACGCCGACGTCATCCTGTTCATCTACCGGGACGAGGTCTACAACCCGGACAGCCCGGACAAGGGTACCGCCGAGATCATCATCGGCAAGCAGCGTAACGGCCCGATCGGCATGGTGCGCATGACCTTCCTGGGCGAATACACCAAGTTCGAGAATTGCGCCTTGGGCTATCCGTCCTGACCCCGGGCACGCCAACCTAGCCACCTCACCATGCGCCCCATCGTCGCCCGTATCGACACCGCCGCCCTCGCCCACAACCTGTTGGTCGCCAAGCGCCTGGCCGGGCCGGCCCGCGTGCTCGCCGTGGTCAAGGCGAACGGCTACGGCCACGGCCTGGCGCGCGTCGGCCGGGCCCTGCGCGCGGCCGACGGCTTCGCCGTACTGAGCCTGGACGAGGCCGCCACCCTGCGCGCCCAGGGTCTGAGCCACCCGATCGTCCTGCTGGAAGGCTTCTTCCACCCGGACGAGATCGCCGAGATCGCCCGCCGCCGCCTGCAACCCGTGCTGCACCGGGAAGACCAGGTCGACGCCCTGGCGCGCGCCCGGGTCGACCACAAGATCGACGTCTTCCTCAAGCTCGACACCGGCATGCACCGGCTCGGCCTGGCCCGGAAGCCCTGGCTGGCGGCGCTGGAGCGGCTGCGCGCCATCCCGCACGTCGGCAACATCACCCTGATCAGCCACTTCGCCCAAGCCGACGATCCCGCGGTCGGCGTCGCCGGCCAGCTCGCCACGTTCAAGGAGGCGGCGCAGGGCCTGGCCCATCCGGTCAGCCTGGCCGCCTCGGCCGCCCTCCTGCGCTACCCGGAGTCGCATGGCGACTGGGTGCGCCCGGGCATCATGCTGTACGGCGCCTCGCCGTTCGCCGGCGAGACCGGCGCGGACATCGGCCTGCTCCCGGTCATGCACCTGGAAAGCAAGCTGATCGCCGTGCAGAACGTGCGCAAGGGCGAGGGCCTCGGCTACGGCCACCTGTTCACCGCCCCGCGCGACATGCGGGTCGGCGTGGTCGCCTGCGGCTACGCCGACGGCTATCCGCGCCATGCCGTCACCGGCACGCCGGTCCTGGTCGAGGGCCGGCCCAGCCGCACCCTGGGCCGGGTGTCCATGGACATGCTCTGCGTCGACCTGTCAGAGATCGGCCACGCCCATGTCGGCAGCCCGGTCACCCTCTGGGGCGACGGCGTGCCCATCGAGACGGTGGCGGCGGCGGCCGGCACCATCTCCTACGAGCTGCTGACCGCCCTCGCGCCGCGGGTACGCGTCGAGGAAAGTTGAAACCCAAGCGGGCAGGTATGCTATGGTAATACCCGTCAATACCACCCGGGAGCCCGCCATGGCTGCAACGCACCCCCACCCTGTAGCCATCAAGATCGATCAAGACATAAAGGACCGCCTGAAGCGCCTGGCCGAGGCGCGCCACCGCACGCCACACTGGTTGATGCGTGAAGCCATCCAGCAATATGTCGAACGCGAGGAACAGCGCGAAAGCTATCGCCAGGACGGCATCCGGGCCTGGAACGAATATCGGACGAACGGCCTGCACCTGGACCACGAAGAAGTCGACGCCTGGCTTGCCCAATTGGAGGCGGGCCTTGACGCCGAGCCGCCCGAATGCCACGACTGATCTGGTCGCCGCCAGCGCTGCGCGACGTCCAGCGCCTGTATCGTTTCCTTGCCGAGAAAAACCCGGATGCCGCTAGGCGTGCGGTCGGCCTGATCCGCGCAGGCATGCGAATCATCGAGAAGCATCCCGAAATCGGCCGCCCTGCAGAAGGCATGGTCCCGGAATACCGCGAATGGCTGGTCGATTTTGGCGACAGCGGCTATATCGCGCTGTACCGATACGACGGCCGGACTGCAATCATCCTTGCAGTCCGGCACCAGAAGGAAGCCGGATATTGAATAGGCAATACCTTCATCCGGCTTCATCGTTCCCGTCCAGGCGGGAACGACAAAACACCTAACCGAGAGCCGCCATGTCCGACATCCTGACCAAGATTCTGGCCGTCAAGGCCGAAGAAGTCGCCGCGGCCCGCGCCGCCCGTTCCTTGGCCGCCACCCGCGCAGCCGCGGAAGAGCAGCCCGCCGCCCGCGACTTCGTCGCCGCCATCCGCGCCAAGATCGCCGCCGGCGAGGCCGCCGTGATCGCCGAGGTCAAGAAGGCCAGCCCCAGCAAGGGCGTCATCCGGCCCGACTTCCGCCCGGCCGAGATCGCCGCCAGCTATGCCCGCGGCGGTGCCGCCTGCCTGTCCGTGTTGACCGACCGGCAGTTCTTCCAAGGCGCCCCCGAATACCTGCAGCAGGCCCGGGCCGCCTGCAACCTGCCGGTCCTGCGCAAGGACTTCATGATCGACGCCTACCAGGTCTACGAGGCCAGGGCCATGGGCGCCGACTGCATCCTGCTCATCGTCGCCGCCCTCTCGCCGGCGCAGATGCAGGAACTTGAGACCATCGCCATGGAGCTCGGCATGGCGGTGCTGGTGGAATCCCACGACGGCGACGAACTCGACCAGGCCTTGCGCCTCCAGACGCCCCTGATCGGCATCAACAACCGCAACCTGCGCACCTTCGAGACCCGCCTCGAGACTACCCTGGACCTGCTGCCGCGCATCGGCCCGGATCGCATACCGGTCACCGAAAGCGGCATCCTGGCCCCGGCCGACGTGGCCCTGATGCAGCGCCACCGGGTCGACACCTTCCTGGTCGGCGAAGCCTTCATGCGCGCCGCCGAACCGGGCGAGGAACTGCGCCGGCTGTTCGCCCGCTAGCCGGCAACCGTTCCCTTTTCGGCGTCGCAATCGCGCCACACCCGGGCGATCCGCCCGGCCCACATCGGCCGTATGCCTGGCCCAGGGCGGCTTGCGTTGCCACAATGAACGCGCAAGTCCAGCACCCACCCGCTGTCCGAGCCGGGTGTCGCGGGCACCGAAGGGTGCCGCCCGCACAAGCTGGAGTCATCAACACGGACCAGGAGTTCACCATGAAAAAGTCTCTGATCGCCCTGGCGCTGGCCAGCGCCTTCGCCACCCCCGCCTTCGCCGCCACCGGTAACGTCGACGTCTACGGCAAGCTGCGCGTCTCCCTCGACTACGTCGATGTCGACGGACTGGAAAAGAATTGGCAACTGAACGACCAGACCTCGCGCATCGGCTTCAAGGGCACCGAGGACCTCGGCGGCGGCCTGCGCGCCATCTGGCAGATCGAGCAGGCCCTGAGCAGCCAAGGGTCGATCCCTTACGGCAAGGATATGGATTTCTCCACCGGCGGCGAGTTCTCCAACTTCGGCGGCGGCACGCTTGCCAGCCGTAACACCTACGTCGGCCTGGCCGGCGATTTCGGGACCTTCCTGGTCGGCCGCCACGACACCCCGTACAAGCTGGTCGGCTCGTCCGACCTGTTCGCCGACACCTCGGCGGACTCGCAGAACTCCAGTCAGCTGGGCGGCATCATCGGCTACGGTGTCGATGACATGACGCTCATGGCGAATGGCATCGACCCGGTGGGCGGCTTCGACATGCGCGCCACCAATGCCATCGCCTACATCTCGCCGACCTTCTCCGGCCTGACCGTCATCGCCGCCATCGTGCCGGGCGAGTCCTACGCCAATGGCAGCAAGGCCAACGGCCTCGCCGATGCCTACTCGGTCGGCCTCCTGTACGCGAACGGCCCGCTCAACCTCGGCCTCGGCTACGAGATGCACACCGGCGACTTGGTCAACGACATCACCTACAGTGCTACCGACGACGACGAATCGGCCTGGAAGCTCAACGCCGGCTACACCATCGGCGACCTCAAGCTGGGCGGCACCTACGAACAGCAGGACGGCGTCATGGGCAACAAGTCCACCAACTACCTGGTGTCCGCCGCCTATGGCATGGGCCCGATCACCCTGGCCGGCCAGTTCGGCAAGCGCAACGTCAACAGCGACGCCGAGACCTGGGGCTCCCAGGACCTGACCCGCTGGACCATCGGCGCCGTCTACGGCCTGTCCATGCGGACCAGCGCCTACGTCGCCTACGACCATGACAAGTACGAGAACAAGTACTACGGCAACACCAAGGCCAACATCTTCACCGTCGGCCTGAACCACGACTTCTGATCCGGTTCCGAGCCCTCTCCCGGACGGGCGCCTGCGGGCGCCCGTTTTCATTTCCGGTGCCCTGTGCAGGTCGCTGCCGACCGGTTGCAAGCCCCACCGCCACGCGCATCGCACCGCCCTGTTGCAATCCCGCCACACATAATCCAACCGTCATATCCGGAATTCGCCGAATGCTTTGGTCCGAAACCCGGGGCTTGCCACAATACGTTCAACTTCTCGCGCGAGAGGTTGTTTTCACCCCACTCGCTGCAAGCAGACCCGCAAGGTGATGCGAGGAGCGAGGCGGAGGCGATCCGGCCGGCAGGCCCGGACCTCTCCGCGAAAGCTGGAATTATTAACTTGAACTAAGGAGTTCATAATGAAGAAGTCTCTGATCGCCCTGGCTGTTGCCGGCGCCTTCGCCGCTCCCGCCTTCGCCGCCACCGGCAACGTCGACGTTTACGGCAAGCTGCGCGTCTCCCTGGACTACGTCGACCTGAACGGCGGCCTGGAAAGCAGCTGGCAGCTGAACGACCAAACCTCCCGCATCGGCTTCAAGGGTAGCGAAGACCTGGGCGGCGGTCTGAAGGCCATCTGGCAAATCGAACAAGCCCTGAGCAGCCAAGGCAAGCTGTTCGGCTACGACGAATTTGCCGCCGGCGGCGAATTCTCCAACATCGGCGGCGGCACCCTGGCCGGCCGTAACACCTTCGTCGGCCTGTCCGGCGACTTCGGTACCGTCCTGGCCGGTCGTCACGACACCCCGTACAAGCTGGTCGGTTCCGCTGACATCTTCGCCGACACCTCCGCTGACTCCCAGAACGGCAACCAACTGGGCGGCATCATCGGCTACGACCTGGACTGGAACGGCATCGGCGGCTTCGACATCCGCGCCACCAACGCCATCGCCTACGTCTCCCCGAGCTTCTCCGGCGTGACCGTCATCGGCGCCGTGGTTCCGGGCGAGTCCTATGACTCCGGCAGCAAGGCCAACGGCATCGCCGACGCCTACTCCCTGGGCGTGCTGTACGCCAACGGCCCCCTGAGCCTGGGCCTGGGCTACGAAATGCACACCAAGGACATCGTGTACGACATCACTACCGGCATCTACGGTTCCGGTAACGGCATCAGCGAAAACGAATCCGCCTGGAAGCTGAACGCTGGCTACGCCATCGGCGACCTGAAGCTGGGTGCCACCTTCGAAAGCCAGGACGGCGTTCTGGGCATGAAGTCCACCAACTACCTGGTTTCCGCCGCCTACGGCATGGGCCCGATCACCCTGGCCGCCCAATACGGCAAGCGTGACCCGAACAGCAAGGCCAACAACATCCTGGGCGACAGCGACCTGACCCGCTACACCCTGGGTGCCGTCTACGGCTTCTCCAAGCGCACCAGCGCTTACTTCGCGTACGACCACGACAAGTACGAGAAGGGCGCGTTCGACGGTCTGAAGGCCAACATCTACACGATCGGCCTGAACCACGACTTCTAATCCTGTCCCCAGGATTGGCATAGTCTTGACGGGCGCCTACGGGCGCCCGTTTTTCATTTCCGATCGGGAACGACGAGATGGCACAGCCTTCCTTGAACGGGCCCTGCCCCTGCGGCAGCGGCAAGAAATACAAGCGTTGCTGCGGTGCCCAGGCCAAGTCGGATGAGCGCACGCAGGCGCTGCGCCAACTGGTCGGCGCCACGCTGCAGGCCTATGAACAGGGCGACCTGACGCGGGCCGAGCGGCTGATCGGCCAGGCCCTGACGCTGGCCCCCAACGATCCCGGCCTGCTCGGCATCAAGGGCATGACCTTGTTCCGGCTGGGGCGGCTGGATGCCGCCAACGCCTGCATCAGCCGGGCCATCGAGATCAACCCCAAGGATTCCCGGCTGTGGAATTTCCGCGGCCAAGTCCAGGCCCGCTTGCGGCGCAACGAAGGCTACGTCGAGGCGGAACGTGCATTCGGACACGCGGTCGAGCTCGATCCCTCGTTCGCCGAGGCCTGGCATAACCTCGGCCAGGTGCAACTGAGCACGGCAAAACCGTATGAGGCCATCGAGTCGTTCAGGCAGGCGCTCCGGCGCGCCCCGGACGAACGCGACTCCTACGTCCACCTGGCCTTGGCGCACTACCTCATGCACGAGTTGCCGGA
The DNA here is from genome assembly GCF_004337445.1 of Parasulfuritortus cantonensis. GTDB lineage: Bacteria > Pseudomonadota > Gammaproteobacteria > Burkholderiales > Thiobacillaceae > Parasulfuritortus > Parasulfuritortus cantonensis. Next base: position 25,089 of record NZ_SJZB01000014.1, read on the forward strand.
CGCGAGGGCGGCGATCGAGCGCGCCGTCGCACTCGGGCTCGATGCCACCCAGGCGGCACTGCTGCAGGCCCTGCTGTTACGCGCGGAGGGCAGGATCGCCGAGGCGGATGCGCTGCGGGCGCGCACGACGGTCGCCGACACGCCCGGCCCCGGCCACGTCGGCCTGCTGCGGGAAATCGGCCAGATCGAATTGCTTGCCGGCAACATGGCCGAGGCCGTGTACTGGCTCAAGCAGGCACAGGCCGCCGCGCCCGACGATGAAATGATCTATTACCACCTCTCTTCGGCGTGCAAGTTCTCGGCTACCGAGCGCGACCTGGTGGCCAACATGGAACGGCTGGCCGGGGTTGCCAAGGAACCGGCCCGCCATCGTCTGGAATTCGCGCTCGGCAAGGCCTACGCGGACCTGGGCGAGCATAACCGTGCTTTCCAGCACTACAAGACCGGCAACGATCTGGTCCGGGCCACGGTGCCGTTCGACGCGACGGCGTTCCGGGCCGAGACCGAAGCCATCATCGCGCGCAGGCGCGGCCACGACACCGCCCCGGGTTCCGACTCCCCTCTGCCGGTGCTGATCGTCGGCACGCCACGCTCCGGCACCAGCCTGGTGGAACAGATCATCAGCAGCCATTCGCAGGCGGCGGGGGCCGGCGAGCTCGACTTCTGGGGCCGCATCGCGGGTACGCCGGACGGCTACAGCCAGGCCCAGCGCCAACGCCTCGCCGAGGACTATCTGGCCATCCTGCGCCGGCATGCCCCCGGCGCCCTCCGGATCACCGACAAACAGCCGCTCAACTACCAGTGCCTGGATACCATCCTCTCGGTGTTTCCCAATGCCAGGATCGTTCATTGCCAGCGCCATCCGATCGATGCCTGCCTGTCGATCTATTTCCAACTGTTCGACCGCTCGCAGGCCTACAAGTGGGACGAGGCCGGCCTGGTCGTCTTCTACGAAGCCTACCAGCGACTGATGGCGCACTGGCGCGCCGTACTGCCCCCGGAAAACCTGTACGAGTTGCGCTACGAGAAGCTGGTCGACGACCTGGAAGGCGAATCGCGACGCCTCATGACCTTTCTCGGCCTGGCTTGGGAACCGGGGCAGTTGGAGTTCTACAAGCAGACGCGCTCGGTGTTCACGCCCAGCAAGTGGCAGGTCCGGCAACCCATCTACACGACATCCAAGGCACGCTGGCGGCGCTACGAGAAACACCTGGGGCCGTTGCTCGAACTGCTCAGGTATGCCCCCGATTAGGGGCCGCGCGGCCAGGCGGGCGGGAGCATCGCGACTTCGCCCGCCCACGCCGCCGCTTTATCGTTATAGTGCCAGCCACGTCCGGAACTGATCTGCGAAAATCGACCATGCGCCCCCACCTCATCTCCGCCCAAACGGGCCGGCCCGACCCGATCCAGACCGCCAAGGACCTGCTGCGCGCCGGCAGGCAGGAAGAAGGCGAGCGTACCCTGAGACAACTGCTGGATCGCGACGGCGGCAACCCCGAAGCGCTCGGCCTGCTGGCCCTGCTGGAAGTCCAGCGTCGGCACACCAAGAAGGCCAAGCAGTTGTGGGAACAAGCCCTGGCCAACCCGACGCCTGCCTGGATCTATCTCCGCAACCTCTTCAATCTGCTCAGCGTCGTGCTCAGGGAGGGCGCCCGCGCCGAGGCGGCGAAGTACGCCAGCCGCCCGGTTCCGCAATGGCCTGAACAGCGCATCCCGAACCCGGAGGAGCGGCAGATGCTGCCCGCCCTGGCCGACATGCTCGCCGACCTGGGCCGGATCGACGCGGCCGCCGACCTGCTGACCAGCGCCATCGGCCACCTCGCCCAGGACGGCGTCTTGCACCATGCCCTGGGCAAGCTCCAGTTGGCCCGGGGCGACCTCGGTGCCGCCTGGCAGGCCCTCCAGCAGGCGGAGCAGCGGCTCCGGCCACGCGTCAGCTTCCCCCTGCTCACCGACCTCTGCCTGTGCGCGATGGAACGCGGCGATCAAGCGGCCGTACGCGCGATCCACGCCACGCTCGCGACCGCATCGCCGGTCTATGTCAGTCCTGCCCAGACAGGTCAACGCGCCAACATCCTGATATTCAACAAGGTGAAATTCGCCGACATCGACTCTGAACGGGCGCTGCACTTCGGGGGTAATTTCCCCGGCCAACTGAGCACCCATCTGGCGGCCGAATATCGGTTCATGTCCGTGTTCGCCGAAGAAGCCGCCGGGCGCGCCGCGCGCGAGCAGTTGCCGCCACCCGCCTTGATCCTGAACAACATCGCCGGCGCCGAGGCCATGGCGGCGCGCGGCAGCCAGCAGGATCTCGTGCAGTTCGCCGCGAGCTTCGGCGTTCCCGTGATCAACCATCCCGACAAGATCGCCCAGTCCGGCCGTGACGAAAACGCCGCCCGGTTGGCTGGCCTGGCCAACCTCCTGGTTCCCCGCACCTGCCGTTTCGACAAGGCGGGCAAGACCGGCAGCGAACTCGCGGCCGCGATCGAAGCGCAGTTCGCCTACCCTCTGATCGCCCGCACGCTAGAGCTCCAGCAAGGCCTGGGCATGCACAGGATCGACGACCGCGCACAGTTGCTCGACGCGCTCGCCACGCGGCTGCCCGAGCAGTTCTTCGTCACCGAGTTCATCGACAGCCGCGGCCCCGACGGCTTCTACCGCAAGATTCGCGCCGCGGTGGTGGGCGACCACATCGGCGTCATGCGGGCCGACTGGGATACCTTCTGGATGGTGCATGGCCGCAAGTCCGAGGAACGGGTGGCCTTCTACCGCAGCAACCGCCACCTGCTGGCCCAGGAGGACCGCCTCTGCGCCGACCCGGATCGGGAACTGGGCGCCGGCGTGATGGCGACCCTGCACGCCATCCGGGAACGCATCCCGCTCGACATATTCGGCATCGATTTCGACGTCCTGGCCGACGGCCGCCTCGTCTTCTACGAGGCCAACGCCTCCATGAGCCTGTTCACCGCCGCCGCCCCCGACATCCGTTCGCCGGACCATGCCCACCAGCGTACCCTGGCCGCCATGCGCAGCTATATCGACGGGCTGTTGAAGTAGCACCGCTACCGCGTGGCCTCGGCCACGCCTGACCGCCGGGAGGCCGACTGCCATACCCCCAAGCGCGGTGGAATCGGATAACCTGCAACCCGGAGTTGTTATTCGGCCCGGCCCGCCTCGGGGTCCGGACTGCCATCGAGGATCGATCGCCATGAGCCAAACACACGACGTACTGAGCAAGGGCAGCCGGCTGTACCGGCGCATGCAGGAACTCGGCGACCCGGGCCTGGCCCCCGGCTATCTGTTCCACATTCCGGAATCGGGCAGGACCTGGCTCGGTGTGGCGCCGGAGCGGACCATCACGCTCGGCGCGGACGGCTTCGCGGTCGACGCGGGCGGTGTCCGCACCACCGTGCCGGCAGGGGCCCGGCCGTTCCAGACCCTGCGCCAGTTGATCGACCCGGCGCGGCCCTGTTTCTTCATGATCAGCCTGGATATCCAGCGCCGCAGCCGGGACCCCGCCCTGCCCCTGATGGAATTCGTCCAACCGGCCATGGAGGCCCGCTTCGGGTCCGCCGACGGCGTCGCCATCCTGGCAGCGGACGGCGCCGACCGGTCGGCTCTGGAAACGCTCCTGGCCGAGTTGCCGGAAGGCGTCGCCGAGCCGCAACCGGTGGCCCAGACCGGCACGCCGGTCCCCTGGCATACGGAACCCGATGCCGAGTTCCTCAAGCGCATCGAGGCAGCGGTGGCGGCGCTGCAATCCGTCGTCGGCAAGATGATCATCACCCGCGCCTACGACAAACCCGTGCGCCCGGGCGCCGATCCCTTCCGCCTGTTCGAGATCTACGCGGGCAACGAACGCGGTGCCGCGGCCACCCATTTCGCCGCCCTCGGCCGCGACACCTTCTCCCTGGGCTGCAGCCCCGAGAACGTGTTCGAACTCGATCACGGCAAGCTCAGTTTCGACGTCGTTGCGTCGACCCGGGGCATCTCGCCGGATCCGGAGGTCGACGCCCGCTGGCTGCAGGAGCTGCTCACCGACGCCAAGGAACGGCACGAACACCTGATGGCGCTGGAACGCTACCGGATCCGCCTGGCCGGCCTGTGCGAAGCCGGCTCGGTCCGCGAGGAGCAGCTCATGGGGGTGCGCACCCTGCGCCGGGTCCGGCATCTGCACTCGCGGCTGTCCGGCAGGCTGCGCCCGGGGATCGACTTCCTGGATTTGCTGGAGGAGAGCTATCCTCCGCTCAGTTCCTACCCGGCGGAGCTGGTCCCGCTCTCCGACCCCGACACCCAGCCGTTGCGCTACTACGCCGGCATCGTCGGCCGCGCCGCGCCCGGCGGCAGCGAGGTGTCCTGCTTCCTCAACCTGCGTTCGGCCCTGCTGCTGAACGGGACCCTGCATACCCAGGGCGGCGTCGGCGTGATCGCCGAAGCGAAACCGCAGCAGGAAACCCTGGAGGTGGCCAACAAGCTGCGTTCGCTGCTGGAGGCGGTGACCGAGTGGGAGACGGAATCCGGCCGCTAGGCGGCCATGCCCCCGCGGGCATGGCGGGCCGTCGTTACTTGCGGACGGTGTCGATCACCAGCTTGACGCCCTTGGCGCCCACCTTGACCTTGGCCAGGTGACCCTCGAGGTCGCCGGCCGCGCCCTTGATGTCGCCCGACTTGGCGATGCGCGCGACCAGATCGACTTCCTTCAGGTTGGACAGCCGGTTGTCGGCCGACATGGCCATCGCGTCGGTCAGGGCGAAGTCGAGCGGCAGGTCGCCGACGCTGGCGCGCAGCGCCGCCGCCGGGGCCCCGCCGCCGGCACCGCGGGCGAACAGGAAGACCGTGTCGGTCGGCGCCACCTGGCCCTTCAGGGCCGGTGCCAGCTCGAGCCGGCCGGCCACCTGGGCCGTCGGCGCGGCCTTGGCCCCGCTCGGCTCGCTCAGGTTGTCCAGGTGCGCCGGGCCACCCTGGGCCAGGCGGCGCGCCTCCTGGGCGGCCTGGGCGATGTCCTGCGCGTAGGGCGATTCCGGCGGCACCAGCTTGAGCAGGCGGCCGAAGTAGTCCGCCGCCTTGGCGTAGTTCTTGGTCTGGAAGCTGGCGATGCCGGCGAGTTCCAGGCCCTTGATGTCCTCGGGATCGATCTCCAGGGCCTTGAGGATCAACTCCATCGGCTTGCCCTGCAGGACGCGGTCGTTGTTGACCGCCAGCGCCTCGGCATAGCCGGTCATGACGGCCGGCACGTTCGGCTTCAGGGTGTTGGCCTTGTCGTAGGCGGCCAGGGCATCCTGCCAGCGGCCGACGGCCGCGTAGGTGCGCGCCAGCATCGCCCAGGCGTCGACGTTGCCGGGTTCGCTGCGGGTCTTCGCCTCGACCTGGTCGATCATCGCCTGGATGTCGTGCTCGCCGCGCACGGCGGCCGGCAGCAGCGCGTCGGGCGTGCCAACCTGCAGGTACAGGGCGACCGCGAGCACGGGCACCAGGACGGCCAGCACGCCCCCCAGCACGCGGCCGCCGCGCCGGGCAGGCGCCACCGGGTCCTCGACCACCAGGGCATCCTGGGCCAGGCGGGCCTCGAGCTCGATCTTGGCCGCGGCGAACTGGTCATCGCTGAGCAGGCCGTTGCGGTGGTCCGCCTCCATCTCCTTCAACTGGTCGCGATAGACGGCGATGTTGATGCTGCTGCGCCCGGCGTGCGCCGCACCCGGGCGCTTGCGCAACAGGGGCGGCAACAGGAAGGCCAAGGCGACCGCGACGAACACGGCGGCGAGCGCCCAGAAGGCATAGGTGCTATTCAATCGATGCTCCTCGAACTGACGGCGGCGGCCGGGTCCCGCCCGGCTCGCCCATTAGGTGTAGATCAATCCTGCTTTTCGTCGAGCAGGTCGGCGGCCTGCTTGAGCGCTTCCGGGCTGACCTGGCTGGCCGCCTGGATGGCGCGCCGCCGGCGCAGGGTCAGGTACCAGGCCACCCCGCCGATGGCCAGGAAGAGCGCCGGGCCCAGCCAGAGCAGCACGGTGTAGCTGCGGAAGGGCGGCCGATAGAGGACGAAGTCGCCGTAGCGGTCGGTCAGGTAGGTGATGACCTGCTGGTCGGTCTTGCCCTGGTGCATCAGCTCGCGTATCTCGCGCCGGAGATCCTCGGCCAGTTCGGCGTGGGAGCCGGCCAGGGATTCGTTCTGGCAGACCAGGCAACGCAGGTCGGACGCCAGCTTGACCATGCGCGCCTCGATGGCCGGGTCGTCGCCCACCGGCACGGCCTCGGCGGCCCAGACCGGCATGGCCAGGCTGGCGAGCAGGATCAGGAATAGGCGCTTCATTTGTTCAACTCCTTGAGCAGGGGCAGGAACTTGTTCTGCCAGGCATCCGCGTCGATCGGGCCGATGTGCTTCATGCGGATGATGCCCTGCTTGTCGATGACGAAGGTCTCGGGCGTGCCGGTGACGCCGTAGTCGATGCCGACCCGGCCGTCGAGGTCGTCGGCGGTCACCACGTAGGGACTGCCCTCGCGCGCCAGCAGGGCGGCCGCCTCGCGATCCTTGTCCTTCCAGTTCAGGCCGTAGATCGGCACGCCGGCCTGGGACAGCTGCATCAGGGCGTCGTGTTCCTGGCGGCAGGCGACGCACCAGGGCGCCCAGACGTTGAACAGCCAGACCTTGCCCTTGTTCTGCTCGGGCGCGAAGGTCACGCCGGCCTGGCCGACGACCGGCAGCGTGAAGGCCGGCGCCGGCTTGCCGATGAAGGGCGACGGCACCTCGCGCGGGTTGAGGTGCAGCCCGACATAGAAGAAGCCGGCCAGGGCCACGAAGATGATCAGCGGCAACCAGCGTTTCATGCCTTGGCCCCCTGCACGGCGGCGCCCTTGGCCGGGCTGGTGTCGGCGCCCGTCTTGCGCAGCGCGATCAGGTAGCGGCGGTCGAAGGCGGCCAGGATGCCGCCCAGCGTCAGCATGGCGCCGGCGAGCCAGAGCCAGCCGACGAAGGGCTTGAAGAACACCCGCACGGTCCACTCGTTGGGACCGAGTTCCTCACCCAGGGCGGCGTAGACGTCGCGGGTGAAGCCGTAGTTGATGGCGGCCTCGGTCATCGGCATGCCGGAGGCGTTGTAGATGCGCTTCTCGGGATGCAGGACGAAGGCCGGCTTGCCGCCCGTACTCACCTCCAGGGTGCCGCGCGCGGCGCGGTAGTTGGGACCGTCGCGCATCTCCACGCCCATGAAGGTGAAGGCGTAGCCGGACAGGTGCACCGTGTCGCCGACGTTCATCTTGACGTTGCGCTCGGTCTCGTAGGCGGAGACGAGGGCGATGCCGGCGACCACCCAGGCGAGGCCGAAGTGGCCCAGCTGCATGCCCCAGAAGCCGCGCGGCAGGCGCATCAGCGCGGCCAGCTTGCTGCCCTGCTCGTGCTTGAGGCGTTCCGCGAAGCCGATCAGGACCGTGAACACGATCCACATCGCCAGGCCGATGCCGACGCTCGCCATCCAGTTGAAACCGCCCACGGTGAGCGGCAACAGCAGGGCGCTCGCCACCGAAACCGCCATGGCGATGCGCAGGCGCTTGGCCATCTCGGGCAGGCTGGCCTGCTTCCAGCGTGCCAGGGGGCCGACGCCGGCCAGGAACATGGCGGGCGCGATCAGGGGCACGAACACGGAGTTGAAATAGGGCGGGCCGACCGAAATCTTGCCCATGCCCATGGCGTCCATGAACAAGGGGTACAGGGTGCCGAGCAGGACCGAACCGAGGGCGGCGACCAGGACCACGTTGTTGGCGAGCAGGAGCGACTCGCGCGAGAACCAGGTGAAGCTGCCGCCGCTCTCCATCTTGGGTACCCGGATGGCGTACAGGACCAGGGAACCGCCGATCACCACGCCCAGGAAGCCGAGGATGAAGATGCCGCGGGTCGGGTCGGTGGCGAAGGCATGCACCGACGAGAGCACGCCGGAACGGACCAGGAAGGTGCCCAGCAGGCTCATGGAGAAGGCGATGATGGCGAGCAGGACGGTCCAGCCCTTGAAGGCGCCGCGCTTCTCGGTCACCGCCAGGGAATGGATCAGGGCGGTGCCGGCCAGCCAGGGGATGAAGGAGGCGTTCTCGGTCGGGTCCCAGAACCACCAGCCGCCCCAGCCCAGTTCGTTGTAGGCCCACCAGCTGCCGGCGGTGATGCCGATGGTCAGGAACACCCAGGCCACCGTGGTCCAGGGCCGCGACCAGCGCGCCCAGGCGGCGTCGAAGCGCCCGGACAGGAGGGCGGCGATGGCGAAGGCGAAGGCCACCGAGAAGCCGACGTAGCCCATGTACAGCATGGGCGGGTGGAACACCATGCCCGGGTCCTGCAGGAGCGGGTTCATGTCGTTGCCGTCCGCCGGGATCGGGTTCAGGCGCGTGAACGGGTCGGAGGTGAGCAGGATGAAGGCCAGGAAGCCCGAGCTGACCAGGCCCATGACGCCGATCACGCGGGCCGACATGTCGTCCGGCAGGTGATGGCTGAACACCGTCACGGCCATGGTCCAGAAGGCCAGGACCAGGGTCCAGAGCAGGATGGAACCCTCGTGCGAACCCCAGGTGGCGGTGAAGCGATATATCTTGGGCAGTTGCGAGAAGGAGTTGCGGGCGACGTTCTCGACCGAGAAGTCGTTGGTCAGGAAGGCGTAGGCCAGGCAGCCGAAGGCGATCGCCACGAAGACGAACTGCCCCTGGGCCGCCGGGCGCGCCACCGCCATCAGGGTGGCATTGCCGCGGTGCGCGCCCAGGATGGGCAGGATGCCTTGGGCGAGGGCCAGCAGCAGGGCCAGGATCAGGGCCAATTGGCCGAGTTCGGGGATCATCGTATCTCCTCAGTATTTCCGGGCCGGGGCCCATGCCGACAGCGCCTGGCGGCTCATTGCGTCACCACCGTCTGCTGGGCCTTCTGCGCCTGCTCGAGCGCGTGGGCGGCCTCGGGAGGCATGTAATTTTCGTCGTGCTTGGCCAGCACCTGGGTGGCCAGGAAGGCGCCGCCGTCGCCCATCTTGCCTTCGGCGACCACGCCCTTGCCTTCCTTGAACAGGTCCGGCAACGGGCCGTATTCGCGGATGCTGTATTGGACGGTGATGGATTTCGCGGTATCGGTGACCACGAAGCTGGCCAGCATGCCATCCTCGGACCGCTTCAGGCTGCCCGACTCGACCAGGCCGCCGATCCGGAAGGCCCGGTCCTTGGGCGCCTCGCCGGCGGCCACCTGGGTGGGCGAGAAGAAGAACACCAGATTCTTCTTGAAGGCATTGAGCACCAGGCTGGCGGCGATGGCCAGGCCGACGACGGACAGGCCGATGGCCAGGAGTTTCTTGTTGCGCGATTTCATTCCGATTCCCAGTTCCTCATGCGCCTGAGGCGTTGCAAAGTGTGTTTCTGACCGCGGATGAGGGAAATGATTTCAATCAAGACGGCAAAAAAGGCGACGCCGTACGACCCCCATACGTACAGGCCATAGCCACCCATGGCCCAGAACTCGCTCCAGCTGCCCCAATGCATCACTTGCCCTCCAGGATTTCCGCGGCCCATTCGGTGTGCCGCTCGCGCTCCAGGATGATCCCGCGCACCCGGATCATGGCCGCGGCGATGGCGTAGAACCAGGCCGCGAAGGTCATGATCAGCATGCCGGTGACCATGGTCGCGGCCATGGTGGGCGCCTTCATCAGGCTGATGGACGCGCCCTGGTGCAGGGTGTTCCACCACTTCACGGAAAAATAGATGATCGGCACGTTGATGGCGCCGATCAGGGTCAGCAGGGCGCCGGCCTTGTCGCCCCGGCGCGGGTCGTCGATGGCCGACCACAGGGCCATGATGCCGACGTACAGGAAGAACAGGATCAGCGAGGAGGTCAGGCGGGCGTCCCAGACCCACCAGGCGCCCCACATCGGCTTGCCCCAGAGGGCTCCGGTCCACAGGGACAGGAAGGCGAACAGCGCCCCGGTGGGCGCCAGGGCGCGCGACATCATGAACGACAGCCGGGTGTTCCAGGCCAGGCCGACCGCCGACCAGAAGGCCATCACCAGGTACAGGAACATGGACATCCAGGCCGCCGGCACGTGGATGAAGATGACCCGGTAGGCCTCGCCCTGCTGGAAGTCCGTGGGGGCGACGAAAAAGGCGATGTAGACGCCGATCGCCGCCAGCAAGCCGGCGCTCCAGGCGAACCACGGGATGAGCCGGCCGGCCAGGCCGTAGAAGGTCATCGGGGCGGCGAATTTGAACCAGGCGATGGACGACGACATAGGATTCACTCGATGGAAACGCGCAGGGCGGCGGCCGCCACCCAGGGCGACACCAGTAGGGTCATCACCATGAAGGCGGCGAGCAGGGACAGGTTGGCTTCCGCGCCCACGCCGGCCAGGGTGGCATCGACGGCGCCGGCGCCGAAGATCAGGGCCGGAACATACAAGGGCAGGATCAGCAACGTCAACAATACCCCTCCGCCGCGCAGGCCCAAGGTCAGCGCGGCGCCGACGCTGCCGAGCAGGGACAGCACCGGCGTGCCGACCAGGAGCGACAGCATGAGGACCCCGATGGCGTCGCCGGGCAGGGCGAACTGGACGCCCAGCACCGGGGCGATCAGGAGCAGCGGGATGCCGTAGATCAGCCAGTGGGCGAGCGCCTTGCCGAGAGCGAGCAGGACCGGCGGGTTGGGCGACAGGAGCATCTGTTCCAGGCTGCCGTCGCGGTGGTCGTCGGCGAACAGGCGCGACAGCGACAGCAGGGCGGCGAGCAGGGCGGCCACCCAGAGCACGCCGCCGGCGACCTTGCTGAGCATGGCGGGGTCGGGACCGATGCCGAGCGGGAACATGCTGACCACCATGACGAAGAAGAACTGCGAGGTCAGCCAGTCGCCCTTGCGCCGGGCGGCCAGCTTGAGGTCGCGGCGGATGACGGCGATCAGGAAGCGCAGCATGCCGGCTCCTCCTGGTTGCCCGGCTCCGGCCGGGTCAGCGCGGGCCCGACCAGCAGGGGGACGACGGCGAGGCCGTCCAGGGCGAGCGGCTGATGGGTGGTCATGACCACCATGCCGCCGGCGCCGACGTGGTCGCGCAGCAGCCCCTCGACCATGGCGACGCCGTGCACGTCGAGGCCGGTGAGCGGCTCGTCGAGGATCCAGAGCAGGGAACCGGAGGCGACCAGGCCGGCCAGGGCCACCCGGCGCCGCTGGCCGAACGACAGGACCCGGCAGGGCAGGTCGAGGCAGCGCGCGAGACCGATGTCGGTGAGCGCCCGCTCGGCCGTCGCCTGGTCCATCGGCATCCCCTCCAGGTCGCCGGCCAGGCGCAGGTTCTCGACCGGGGTCAATTCGTCCTTGATGCCGTTCAGGTGGCCCAGGTAGGCCATCTCGCGGTGAAACAGCTCGCGGCCGTCGGCCAGGGCGCGACCGCGCCAGCGAATCTCGCCGGCGAGCGGGTGCGCCAGGCCGGTGAGGAGACGCAGCAGGCTGGTCTTGCCGCGTCCGTTGCCACCCTGTACCAGGAGGAGCTGGCCCTGGCCCAGGCTGAAGTTCATGCCCGTGAACAGCGTGCGCTCGCCCCGTGCACAGGCAAGATCATGTACGGAGAGGACGGCGGCGGTGTCGGACATGGAATGGAGGTATCGATAGCAGGCGGAGGATACCGGCAATCCACCGGTTCTCCAACTTCGGGGCGGGTTGAAAAAAATGCGCCGGCTCGAGGCCGGCGCCATTGTCGGCGACGAAGCTGAAGCCTGGCTTAATGCGGCGAAACGCGGCGGTTCGCCTGTTCGTCCAGGCTGGCGAGCACCGGCGCCAGCTGCGCCTTGCGCTTCGGTTCGAGCCTGAGCGCTTCTTCGAAGGCGGCGCGCGCGAGGTCGTTGTCGCCGCCGTGCAGGTAGGCGATGCCCATGCCGATGAAGGCGACGGCGTTGCCCGGCTCGGCACCGATGACGCTCTGGTAGGTGCGGATGGCCGAGTCGAAGTTCTGCGTCGCCAGGTACAACCCGGCCTTCTTCATCAGTATCCGGCTGGAATTGGGCTCGCTCTTCTCGGCGGCCTCGTAGGACTTCATGGCCTGGTCGGTATGGCCCTGGCGCCATTGGCTGTCGCCCTGCTCCAGCCACTTGTCGGCCGACGCGTTGGCGTGGGCCGCGGCGGCACCGACCATGAAGGCCAGCCCCGCCAGGCAGTTGATCAACGGTCTACGCATGTCTCCATCCTGTTCTCTGCACGGCCGTGCGGCCGGCCCCGAAGGGCTGGCCGCACTTCCTCGTTACTTCAGGGAGCCCTTGCCGTAGCGCTCCTCGAAGCCCTTGCGCACCTTGTCGATGGCTTCCTTGCTGAGGCCGTTGAAGTACCAGTCATGGCCGTCGATCGGCTTGAAGTACTTGGCCAGCAGGTCGTCGGCGAACTTGGTGTTGCCGTCCTTCTTCATCACGACTTCCTTCATCTCCGGAATCCAGAGGAAGTAGGTGTGCTGGGCGACCTCGTAGATGCCGTGCCACCAGGTGTAGTCCGGGCCCATCATGGCGGCGCCGTGGCGGGTGGTGCGGCCTTCGTGGTGCCAGATCTCCCACCAGGTCCATTCGATCTTCTCGTCGAACGGCGCCGGGGTGATGTAGCCGGCCTTCTTCAACTCCTCCATCATGGCCGCGATCGGCTTGGCGAACTTGTCGTTGTAGAGGTCGACCAGGTTGTCGAACTGCTCGTAGTGCTGGTTGACCTGACGGTCGGTGTGGCAGGCCATGCAGACGTCCTTCATCTTCTCGCGCCGCTTCTGCCAGGAGACGATCTGCTTGACCGTGGAGCCCTTGGCCGCGTCACCCACCTTGGGTAGCGGCTGGCTGGCCGGCAGGTCGAACTCGTCGCCGTTCTCGAGCTTGATCATGTTCAGCTTCTGCGAGATGGGCGGGCGCAGGGTCCAGGAGATGCGGTCGCCGACGTCGTGGGTGACGCCCTGGGTCTGGGTTGCGCTCATGTGGCAGGTCGCGCAGGTCGGGGCCGCCGTGTAATCGACGCCGACCACCCACTTCTTCGACTTCATGTTCATCTCATCCCGGAAGGACGCGAACAGGATGCCGTGCTTGGATTCCTCGTAGACCTCCTTCTGCGGATGGTCGGGGCCCAGGTGGCACTTGCCGCAGGTATCCGGCTCGCGCGCCTGGGCGGCGGAGAAGCGATGGCGGCCGTGGCAGGCCGAGCAGGATCCCTTGGAGCCGTCGAGGTTGATGCGGCCGATACCGGTGTTGGGCCAGGTTTCGGCGGTCGGCATGTTCTTGGCGTCGAGTTCCACGACGGAACCGTGGCACTGCCGGCAACCGGCGTTGACGGCGGGCAGGCCGCCGATCACCTCGCCCATCAGGTTGTCCAGCGAGGCGAGTATCTGGCCGCCCTTGGCGTGGTGCGAGGGCTGCTGCTGGGTCACTTCCTTCTCGTGGCAGGCGGCGCAGTCCTTCGGCGTGACGATGGTGGCGATCATCACCTTGTGGTGCAGATAGCCGTCCTTGTCGCCCGGCAGGGCCTTGTGGCAGTCGTAGCAGTCGATGTCCTTGCCGGCGTGGGTGCTCTTCTTCCATTCCCTGGCCAGCCCCGGCGTCTCGTCCATGTGGCACTTGACGCACTTTTCGCCGATGGCGCGGTCGGCGGCCGTCTTCTTGCTCGCCGCGTGGCCGTACCGGCGCCGAACAGCAAGACCATGGCGATGAGCATGGCACTGAACCAGCCCGGTGAGTGTTCCCTTCGTATCATGACTTTCCCCTTCTTCCGGTGACGAATACCGCCCGCTACTCCGCCGGCGCCGGTGGCGCCGGCTAGACCTGCCTTGTCGAACCTGTCTGTACCGTCATAGATTCCCCTTCACGCGTGCGACCACGTATCAACCGAAGGCATCCGCCATCACGTTCCGGAGCCAGCCGTCGGCGTATTCGGCCTCCAACTTCCGGTACAGGGCCGGCACCTCGGAGTTGTCGGGCATCTTGACCGGCGAGATGCCGCTGCCTTCCTTGATGTATTTGAAGGTGCCGTTCTCGACCCGGTACAGGTGGGCGACCGAGAAGCCGTAGCCCTCGTCGACGATGCTGTAGCAGGTGTTGGCGTAGTAGGGCTGGGGCGCCGGCAGGCCGTTGACCTTGGCGACGATGGCCGCCGCCGCCACCTTGGCCTGGGTCATGGCGATGTGGGCGGACTTGGGCATGTCGAAGTTGGCGTCCGGATTGCCGTACAGGGCCATCTCGCCGGCGACGCAGCTGTCGCCGATGGTGTAGATCGCCTCGTCCTCGGCGGACGCCATGGTCATCGGCACGACCTTGCACCAGCCGTCGGCCTTGGCCAGGTCGCTGGCGACCGCGATCTTGCCGGCCTTGTGGGGCGGGATGATGTTGAGGACGTCGGCCTTGATGTCGACGAAGTCCGACGACACCGTCTTGGTCTTGGCATCCAGCTTGACCACCTTGCCGCCTTCGGCACCCTTCACCCACTCGATCATGCCGTGGGTGCCCAGGCCTTCCTTCTCGAATCCGTACAGCTTCTTCCAAGCCTGCTGGAACAGGCCCTTTTTGGAGTGGCTGTCGTTGGCATCCATGATGATGATCTTGGACTTGGTCTTGCCGTGGTGCTTGAGGTAGCTGGCCACCAGGGAGGCGCGCTCGTAGGGCCCGGGCGGGCAGCGGAACGGCCCCGGCGGCACGACGATGACGAACTTGCCGCCGTCCGGCATCGCCTCCAGCTGCTTCTTGAGCAACAGGGTCTGCGGGCCGGCCTTCCAGGCATGCGGGAAGCGGTCGACCAGGGCCTCGCTGTAGCCTTCGATGCCCTCGAAGTGGAATTCCACGCCGGGCGACATGACCATGGCGTCGTAGCCGAGCTTGCGGCCACCCTGGGTGGTGACGGTCCTGGCGGCCCGGTCGATGCCGGTGACCAGGTCCTGGACGACCTCGACGCCGTGCTTGCGCAGCCCGTCATAGCCGACCTGCAGCGTCTTGATGTCGCGGTAGCCGGCGATCACCTCGTTGGACAGCGGGCAGGACGTGTAGGACTTGTTCGGCTCGATCAGGGTCACCTCGATGGCCGGGTCGAGCAGCTTGAGGTACTTGGCGGCCGTGGCGCCGCCGTAGCCGCCGCCGATGACGACGACGCGGGCCTTGGCGGCCGCGCGGGCGACGGCCGGGAACGCGCTGGCCGCCCCGCCGGCGGCGAGGACGCGGATGAATTCACGACGGTTGATCTGGCTCATCTGGTCCCCCTCACTTGCCCTGGGCGCCGTAGAACCCGGCCGCCGCTTCGACGTCCCCGGCACCCATCTTGCGGGCGTTCCGGATCATTCTCTTGTGGGTCATCTGGAAGCTGTCGTCGCGGTACTTGGCCAGTTCCAGTTCCAGGTACTTGGCCCACTGCCCGTTCAGCTTCGGCACGTCGTCCTCGTCCGGCTGCCCGCCGGTGGCGCCGTGACAGGACTCGCAGCGCTCGGTGGCCTTCCGGCCCTTGGCCAGGACCGCCTTGGCGGCCGGCTGCGGCACCGGGGTCCAGGGCTGCTTGGCGAAATAGGCGGCCAGGCCGGCGATCTCGTCGTCCGTGTAGCCCTTGACCAGGCGGGTCATGTTGGCCGACGCCCGTTCGCCGCGCTTCCACTCCAGCATGACGCTCTTGAGATAGGCCTCGGGCAGGCCCGCGATCGACGGCATCGAGGTGCCGGCACTCACGCCACCGGTACCGTGGCAGTTGAAACAGGTGCGCGCCAGGCCTTCCATATTGTCGGCCGCCTCGGCCACACCCAGACACGACAGGCCGGCGAGCACACCGACCACGACGAACTGCTTGCGCATATCCCCTCCTGACAGATGGTGTCCCCTGACTGCTTACTGCTCAATCCACCGTAGCGGATGGTATAGACGCACCTGGAGAATAACCTTGATAGCCATCAAGTTTCTTGGCGCTTGCGGGATGGTGTACCCCGGGCACGAGCGGACACCGGCCACCCGGGCGGATGGCCGGCAGGAGCCAGCGGGACGGAGGGCGGGCCTAGGCCGGCCCGGAGGGGCCGGTCAGACCGACGGGTCGTCGCCCAGCCTGGCCAGGCGACCGGAGGAGAACTGGCTTTCCAGCCACTTGCGCACCCGGGCGGCGTCGCCGATGCGCGACAGCTTGCCCCAGGAATCGAGCAACACCATGATGACCGGGCGGTCGGCGATGTTGGCCTGCATGACCAGGCAATGGCCGGCCTCGTTGATGTAGCCGGTCTTGGACAGGCCGATGTTCCAGCTCGGGCTGCGGGTCAGCGCATTGGTATTGTTGAAGGCGACCTGGCGCATCACCTCGCGCGAAACCCGGCGTACCCGGCCGTGGTCCTTGACCCGGACCACCTGGCGGCCCGGCATGGTGACGCCGTATTGCCCGGTCGAGGTGATCTGGCGCAGGAGGGGATAGCTCGACGCGGCGTCGACCAGCTTCACGAGGTCGGCGGCGGTGGAGCGGTTGGAGCTGTCCAGGCCGGTACCGTCGACGAACCAGGTATGGCTCATGCCCAGCGCCGCGGCCTTGGCGTTCATGGCCTGGACGAAGGCCGGACGACCGCCCGGGTAGGAGCGCGACAACGCCGAGGCGGCGCGGTTCTCGGAGGCGATCAGGGCCAGGTGGAGCAGTTCCTCGCGGCTCAGGGTGGTGCCCAGGGCGAGCCGGGAACTGGACCCCTTCAGGCGGTCGACGTCCTCGTTGCCGATGACGATCTCCTCCGTCATCGGCAGGCCGGCATCGAGCACGACCATGGAGGTCATCAACTTGGTGATCGAGGCGATCGGCGTCGCCACGTCGGGGTTCTTGGCGTAGAGGGCTTCGCCGGTCTTCTGGTCGACCACCATGACGGCGGCCGAGCGCAGGTTCAGGGCGGAACTCTCGACGACGCCGTAGGAGACCTCCAGCGGCGCCTGGGCCAGGCTCTGGCTCATGTGCAGGCGGCGTTCCTGGGTCTCGCTCACGACACGCTTGTGGGTACGGGCGCGATAGCGCTTCTTGCTGGTGACCCGGCTGACCTTCTTCTTGGCCTTGGCCACCGTCTTGCCCGCCTGGGCGCTGGGCTTGACCGACGCGGTACCGGCGGACTGGGCCATCGGCGCGGCGACCGCGAGCGAAGCCGAGACCAGATAAGCAAGTAGTTTCTTCACGGCACCCACCCCTACGTCATCCGTGCACGCCGCAATAATCGGCGCTTACACACAAAACTTTAGAAAAGACTTTAACAGTCATCAAGCTTTCCGCCCCAACAAACCTTCCAGGCTCTTCATCAGGTCGCCGGGCAGCAGCACGGTCTTGCTGCCGTTCGCGCTGGCGATCTCCTTCAGGGAACCGATGTATTTCTCGCCCAGGATGAACATGGCCGGCAATTCCTGCTCAGGGATGGCCGCCGAGATGCGCCGGATCGACTCGGCCGAGGCCTCGGCCATGCGGACCTGGGCCTCGGCATCGCGCTTGGCCGACTCCAGGCGCGCCTCGGCCTCCAGGATGGCGGCCTGCTTGTCGCCCTCCGCCTTGGTCACCGTGGCCTTCCGCTCCCGCTCGGCGGCGGCCTGCATCTCCATCGACTTCTGCATGGTCGGCGACGGCGAGATGTCCTGGATCTCCACCGACTTCAGGGTCAGGCCCCAGTCGGAGACGTCGTCGGAGATGGATTCCTTCAGCTTGGCCTTGATCTGGTCGCGGCTCGACAGCGCCTCGTCCAGGTCCATGGCGCCGATGATGGCGCGCAGGGTGGTCTGGATCAGGTTCATCACGGCGAGCTGGAAGTTGGTGACGCCGTACACCGCGCTCTGGGTGTCGGTCACCTTGACGAAGGCGATGGCGTTGGTGACCAGGACCGCGTTGTCGCGGGTGATCACCTCCTGCTGCGGGATGTCCAGGATCAGGTCCTTGGTGGTGACCTTGTAGGCCAGGTTGTCGATGTAGGGGATCAGGACGTGCAGGCCCGGCATCAGGGTCTTCAGGTACTTGCCCAGGCGCTCGACCACCCATTCCTCGCCCTGGGGCACGATGCGCACGCCCTTCCAGAGCGTGACGAACAGAAAAACGATCAGTACGACGGATACGATCTCGCCACCCATGTCAGCCTCCCATCCTCTCTACCTTCAAGGTCTGCCCGAGCACGTCCACCACCTTGGCCTTGGCGCCGGCGGGGATCGGGTTGTCGGCCACCACGGGCCAACGGTCGGACCCGAGTACCGGGCGCTGGAACAGGATTTCGCCCTGGCCCAGATCGGTCACCGGCCGGGTGAGCAGGCCGGCGATGCCGATCACGCCCTCCTTGGCCTGGCCGGCGCGGTTGCGGTCCGGCACCTTGAACCACTTGATCCAGATGCCCATCATGGCCAGCGATGCGACCGCCCAAAGCACCAGCTGGGCGGCGAAACCGGGCGTCGCGAAGAGCACCACCACGCCCACCAGCAGGGCACCGAGGCCGAACCACATGAGGAAGAAGGTGGGCACGAGCATCTCCAGTGCGACCAGCACCATGCCCATCACCAACCAATGCCACCATGCCAATTCCATGCCGCGCGCCCCAGCCAGTCCGAACGGGCATTTTGCCACTTCCCGGCCCGTGGCCAAAGCGGCACGGCGCGGCAAGCGGCCCGGATGTGTTATTTTTCCGGGCACCGTGCCGTCGGCACACGCAAACAATGGAGCCCACCCGATGTACAACACCTTCAAACCCGAACAACCCATGGGCCTGATGGACTTCGTCCGCGCCGCCAAGTCCTGCATCACGGAAATCCAGCCGCGCGAACTGCTGGAAAAGATGGCCGCCAAGGAAGACATGCTGCTGATCGACGTGCGCGAACACGTCGAATTCGCCAACGGCCACATCAAGGGCGCCCACCTGGTGCCGCGCGGCATCCTCGAGGCCGCCGCCGACCCGGCCTATCCCAAGCACGTGCCCGAACTGGCCGCCGCGCGCGATCGCCAGATCGTCGTCTACTGCGCCACCAGCGGCCGTTCCGCCATGGCGGCCGCGGTGCTGCAGATGATGGGTTTCAAGAACGTCATCAACCTGGACGGCGGCTATACCCGCTGGGTCGCCGAGGGCATGCCCCTGGAACAGGAAGCGACCTACTGAGCCAGCCCGGCGGCCGCCCGCCCGGGCGGGCGGCCGTCAATGCCGGGCCAGGGGGATCTTGGCGATCCTGGCCCGCCACTCGCGCGGGCCCGCCTCGTGCACCGAATCGCCCCGGCCGTCCACCGCCACGGTCACCGGCATGTCCACCACCTCGAACTCGTACACCGCCTCCATGCCCAGCTCCGGGAAGGCCAGGACGCGCGCGCCCTTGATCGCCTTGGCGACCAGGTAGGCGGCGCCGCCCACGGCGATGCAGTAGACGGCGCCGTGGGCGCGGATCGAGGCGATCGCCTCGGGGCCGCGCTCGGCCTTGCCGACCATGCCGATGAGGCCGACATCGGGGCCCAGCATCAGGTCCGTGTAGGCGTCCATGCGGGTCGCCGTGGTCGGCCCGGCCGGGCCGACCGCTTCGCCCGACACCGGGTCGACCGGGCCGACGTAATAGATGAAGCGGCCATGGAAATCGACCGGCAGCGGTTCGCCCCGGGCGACCAGGTCGGCGATGCGCTTGTGCGCGGCGTCGCGCCCGGTGAGCAGCCGGCCCGACAGGAGCAGGGCGTCGCCGGCGCGCCAGGCGGCGGTGTCGGCCGCGCTGAGCGTGTCCAGGTCGACGCGGCGGGCACCGGCCGGGCCGTTCCAGGCGATCTCCGGCCATTCCGCCAGCGCCGGCGGCTCGAAGCGGGCCGGACCGCTGCCGTCCAGGCTGAAATGCAGGTGCCGGGTGGCGGCGCAGTTCGGGATCATGGCCACCGGCAGGGAAGCGGCATGGGTGGGGTAGTCGAGTATCTTGACGTCGAGCACCGTGGTCAGGCCGCCCAGGCCCTGGGCGCCGATGCCCAGGGCGTTGACCTTGTCGTACAGCTCCAGGCGCAGTTCCTCGACCCGGCTGGCCGGACCGCGGGCGATCAGGTCCTGGATGTCGACGGGCGCCATGAGCGCCTCCTTGGCCATGACCAGGGCCTTCTCCGGGGTGCCGCCGGCGCCGATGCCCAGGATGCCGGGCGGACACCAGCCCGCGCCCATCTCCGGTATGCGTTCGAGCACCCAGTCGACCAGCGAGTCGGACGGGTTGAGGACGGCGAACTGGGCCTTGTTCTCCGAGCCGCCGCCCTTGGCGGCCAGGCGTACGTCGACCCGGTCGCCGGGCACCAGTTCCACGTGCAGCACCGCGGGGGTGTTGTCGCGGGTGTTCCGGCGCGCACCGAGCGGGTCGGCCAGGACGGAGGCGCGCAAGGGGTTGTCGGGGTTCGTGTAGGCGCGCCGGACGCCCTCGTCGACCATCGCCTGCAGGCTCATGCCCGGCTCGAAGCGGACCTCCATGCCGACCCGCATGAAGACCACGGCCATGCCGGTGTCCTGGCAGATCGGCCGGTGTCCTTCCGCGGCCAGGCGCGAGTTCACCAGGATCTGGGCCAGGGCATCCTTGGCGGCCGGCGACTGCTCGCGGTCGTAGGCGGCCTTGACGGCCCGGACGAAGTCGAGCGGGTGATAGTAGGAGATGAACTGGAAGGCGTCGGCGATCGACTGGATCAGGTCTTCCCGTTTGATGAGGGTCATGGGCGGGCCGCGAATGAAAATGGGCAGGGGCGTAGTCTAACGCCCCTGCCCATCCCTTACCGCTCCGGCGTTACTGCTCGTCCTCGACCGGCTTGAACTGGGCCGCCAGCTGCTGCTGGACCATGGGCGGCACCTGCTCGTAGTGCGACAGCTCCAGGGTATAGGAACCCTGGCCGCCGGTGATCGCCTTCAGGCGCTGCTGGAAGTTGTCCAGTTCGGCGAGCGGCACCAGGCCGTTCAGCATCATCATGCCGCCGCGTCCCGGCTGGCTGCCGGTGATCTGGCCGCGACGCCCGGACAGGTCGCCGCTGACGTCGCCGAAGAAGGGCTCCGGCACGGTCAGCTCGATGTTGACGATGGGCTCCAGGACGATCGGCTTGGCCTTCGCCATGGCGTCCTGGAAGGCCTTCTTGCCGGCGGTGACGAAGGCGATCTCCTTGCCGTCGACCGGGTGGTTCTTGCCGTCGTAGACGGTGACCCGGATGTCCTGCAGCGGGAAGCCGGCCGCCGCGCCCAGGCCCATGGCCTGGCGCACGCCCTTCTCCACCGCCGGGATGAAGGTCCCCGGGATGACGCCGCCCTTGACCGCGTCGACGAACTCGAAGCCCAGGCCGCGTTCCATCGGCTCGACGCGCAGGTAGACCTCGCCGAACTGGCCGGCGCCGCCGGACTGCTTCTTGTGCCGGTGGTGGCCCTCGGCGGGGGCCAGGATGGTCTCGCGGTAGGGGATGGTCGGCGGATGGGTATCGACCTCGAGGCGGAACTGCTCGCGCATCTTTTCCAGCACGTTGGCCAGGTGCATCTCGCCCAGGCCGCGGATCACCGCCTCGTGCGTGGTGGCGTCGTGCTCGACGTGCAGGCCCGGATCCTCGGCGGTCAGCTTGTGCAGGACCTCGGACAGCTTGGAGGCGTCGGCCTGCTTCTTCGGCCGCACGGCGAGGCCGAACACGGCATGCGGGAAGTCGAGCGCGCGCATGTGGATGTGGTCGTCGTCGGCGGCGTCGTGCAGGACCATGTCGAAGCCCAGTTCCTCGACCTTGGTGACGGCGCAGATGTCGCCCGGGACGGCGGCGTCCAGGTCGCTGAGCTGTTTGCCCTGGAGCAGGTACAGGTGGCCGACCTTGAACGGCTTGCGGCCCTCGCCGATGTAGAGCTGGCTGTTCGGCGTGACGGTGCCCTGGTGCACGCGCAGGACGCAGGTCTTGCCCACGTAGGGGTCCATCTCGACCTTGAAGATGTGGGCGATGACGTGCTTGGCCGGGTCGGGCTCGGAGTTGAACGGCTCCTCCGCGTCGCCTTCGCCCTTGACGAACAGGGGCGGATTGCCCTCGGTCGGGTTAGGCAGCAGCTTGACCAGGATGTCGAGCAGCTCGGCGGTGCCGGCGCCGGTCTGGGCCGAGACGAAGCACACCGGCACCAGGTGACCCTCGCGCAGGGCCTGCTCGAAGGGGGCATGCAACTGTTCCGGCTGCACCTCGCCCTGTTCCAGGTAGATGTTCATCAACTCCTCGTCCACCTCGACGACCTGGTCGACCAGGGCGCGGTGGGCATCGGCGACGGAGGAGAAATCGGCCTCGCCGCCGGGGTTGAAGAAGCAGTCGGTGACCTGGCTGCCGCCGGCCGCCGGCAGGTTGATGGGCAGGCACTCGCGTCCGAAGGCGGCCTGGATGTCGGCCAGCAGGCCCGGCAGGTCGACGCCTGGGGCGTCGATCTTGTTGACCACGACCATGCGGTCGAGCTTGCGCGTCTGCGCCCAATGCATCATCCGGCTGGCCGTCAGTTCGACCCCCTTCTGGGCGTCGATCACCACGGCGACCGTTTCCACCGCGTCCAGGGCACACATGGCCTGGCCCATGAAATCGGGATAGCCCGGGGTGTCGAGCATGTGCACGCGGGTACCCAGGTGTTCCAGGTGCGCCACGGCCAGCTTGACCGAATGCAGGTGTTCCTTCTCCAGCGGATCGTAGTCGCACACCGTGCTGCCCTTGGCCACGCTGCCCGCGGCAGCGATGGCGCCGGACTTGGCCAACAGGGTCTCGATCAGGGAAGTCTTGCCGGCCCCGCCATGGCCGACGAAAGCTAAGGTACGAACGTTATCGGGAGTGTAGTTTGTCATGTTGTTTTTCCTGCTTGGGCTGTGAGTGCGGTTTCGCGCAGTATAGGGAGGCCGCCTGCCGCCTTCAACGGACATTAGCATCTTCAATAGCCCGGGGCCTGGCCGATTGCCCTATGATGCGGGCATTGCCAACGAGGAGGCCCCGCCATGCTGGTCGTCACCGTCATCGTCCTCGGGTCGTTGCTGCTGGCCCTGATCTACGGCGTCGCAATCTACAACAGCCTGGTGCAGATCAAGCACAACGTCAGCATGGCCTGGGCCAACATCGACGTCCTGCTCAAGCAGCGCCACGACGAGCTGCCGAAGCTGGTCGAGACCTGCCGGCAGTACAAGGAATTCGAGCAGGCCACCCTTGAGAAGGTGACCGAGGCGCGCAGCCGCGTCCAGACCGCGCGCGAGAACCACGACGTCGCCGGCCTCGGCCTGGCCGAGGGGGCCCTGCGCGCCGGCCTCGGTCAGCTGTTCGCGGTGGTCGAGGCCTATCCGGACCTGAAGGCCAACGAGCAGTTCATGCAGCTGCAACAGCGCATCACCGCCCTGGAGAACGCCATCGCCGACCGGCGCGAGCTGTACAACGACAGCGTCAACATCAACAACGTGCGCATCGAGCAGTTCCCCGATTCCATCGTCGCCGGGATGTTCCGCTTCCAGCGTGCCCAGCTGCTCCGCTTCGCCGAGGCCGAGAAGGCCGACGTCGACATCAAGCAGCTGTTCGGAGGCCATGCCTGAGCCGGCCTGAGCGATGGCCCGGCTGCGCCGCTACTGGCAGGACTGGCTGTCCGGCGGCGGTTACCTGATGCTCCTGGTGGCCGGCCTGCAGTTCCAGTCGGCCCTCGCCTGGGTCGGCATCGCCGCCACCATCCTGGTGCTCGCCGTGCTCGCCTGGCTGGCCAACCTGCGCCGCCAGCGCGCCATCGCCGATACCCCGACCTCGCGCATCGCCTCGGCGGCGCAGGGCTACGTGGAACTGGTCGGCAGCGGCCGCGCCTATGCCGACCTGCCCGTCCTCAGCCCGACCCATCGCCTGCCCTGCCTGTGGTATCGCTACCGGCACTTCGTGAAGGACAACGAGGACAAGTGGCGGCAGACCGAGATGGACGAGAGCGTCTCGCCCTTCCTGCTCGACGACGGCACCGGCCTGTGCCAGATCGACCCGAGCGAGGCCGAGGTCTCGGCCAAGCGCAAGGAGACCTACCTGGACGGCGACAACAAGGTCGAGGAGGAACTGCTGCTGGCCGGCGACCCGCTCTACGCCATCGGCGAGTTCAGCAGCGATGGCGCCGAGCAGGTCCGCTTCGACGAACGCCAGGAGCTGGCGGACATCCTGAACGACTGGAAGGCCTATCCGGACGACCTCAAGCGCCGCTTCGACCTCGACCGGGATGGCGTCATCGATGACCGGGAGTGGCAACGCGCGCTCGACGAGGCGCGCCGGGAAATGGAACGGCGGCGCGCCGCGACGCTGGCCCGGGTGGTCAACCACCGCCTGACCCGGCCGCGCTTCGGCCGGCCCTTCCTGGTCGCCGCCTTCCCGCCCGAACAACTCGCCGGCCGCTACCGGCTGCGGGTCTGGTTGCACGGCCTCGCGGGCATGGCCAGCCTGGTCGGCCTGGCCGTCGCCCTGCAAACGGCGGTCTAGGGCCCGATCACCACTCGCGCCGGTAGGTGAAGGTCAGGCCATGGCCATGGTCGGAGCCGGCGAATTCCCCCGTATAGGCGAACGACAGCCAGTCGCGCCGGGACAGCGCCAGCTTCACGTCGGCGCTCACTTGCAGGCGGTCGCGGTCCAGGGCCGGACCGGCCACGCTGAAGGTCAGGTCCGGGGCGGCGGCAAAGCCGGCCGTCACCCGGGACGCGGTGTCGGCGAATTCGTGCAGCCAAGCGGCGCGCAGAGACGACCAGACGCCGGTGCCGCCGTCACTCCGATAGGCGTAGCCGAACTGCAGGCCGAGGCTGGAACGGACCGACTCGTCCGTGGAACCGGCCACCGCCAGGTCGGCCTGGCCGCCGCCGTGCTCGGTGAAGCCGTCCCGTTCGAAGCGGTTGTAGCCGAGCCCGACGAAGGGGGCGACGGTGCCGTTCCTGCCCCACTTGTACAGCCGGCCGGCCTCGACGCCGAGCGCCAGGCTGTTGCCGTCGTAATCGGCCGACGCGGTCTCGGCATAGCTGCCGACGACCACCGAACGGCGGCTGTCCGCGGCATGCCAGCCGTAGCCGACGGAGGCATCCAGGTAATAGTCGGCGGGCGTCCAGGACAGGTAGGCGGCCAGTTGGTAGCTGTCCATGTCGAGGCGGCTACCGGTGCTGTCCACGTCGCTGCCGGCGTAGCCGACGGCCAGGCCGGCGCGCAGGTCGCCGTCGAAGCGGCGGTCGCCGCCGAGCAGGAAGCCGCGCGTGTCCGAATCGGCGCCGTAGGCATCGGCCGTGGCGTCGATCTCGGCATGGCTGCCGAACACCTTGACCCAGAGGCCGCGCTCCGGAGCGGCCGGGGCGCCGGCGAGCAGCCCGCGCAAGGAGGCGTCCGAGGCACTGGCGACGCGCACCGGTTCGGCGTCCGCGCTGCGCCAGGGACCGTGGTCCGAGGACAGGCGGTCCAGGATCAGGGACAGGAAGCGCCAGCCCTGGCCGCTCCCGAAGCCGGAGAAGAAGCCGAGCTGGACGCCGCTCAGGCGGTCGAGGGCGTAGCCGACGGCGTCGTTGTCGAGCACGTTGAGGTTGTCGAGGATATCCGAGACGGCGGCCGGGTCGCTGTCGGCCAGTTGGTCGAGCACGTCGCCCACCGACTGCTGGTTGGGACTGTCGCCGGCCTCGGCATAGCTGACGTCGTTGCGCACCAGGGTCAGGTAGACGTTGCCGGTGTCCTGGCTCAGGCTGGGGGTCAGGAAGGCGAAATCGGCGTCGATGGTGGTGGCGTCGAAGCTGCTCGACAACGCGGCCGCCGACAGGATGGTGTACTGCGTGGCGTCCTGGTAGCTGCCCGGCTCCGGCAGGACATGCACGGTGCCGGCCAGGCTCGCCGTACCGGTCACCACGGTCAGGTCCGAATTGCCGGCGGCGTCCACTTCCACCGCGTAGACGCTGTCGGCATCGAAATCCAGGTTGCCGGCCACGGTCAGGGTACCGATGGAATTGCCCGGCGCCAGGGTGCCGCCAGCCAAACCGAGGTCGCCGGCCAAGGTGCCCGTGCCAGCCACCGTACCCCCGCTCCGGACGCTCGTCGTCGCGGCGCTGAACAGGCCGTCCACGCTCAACAAGCCATGGACATAGGCGCTGCCGCTGGACACCTCGGCGCCGCTGCCGACGGTCAGGGTGCCGGTTCCATCGAGGCCGACGTAGAGGGCACCGGCATTGGTCCAGCTCGACCCGCTGCCCAGCACGCTGACCTCGCCCTGGCTGCCCGAGTTGCTGCCGATATAGGCCGTGCCGCTGCGCAGCTCGCCGCCCGCCGCGACCGTCAGCGTCGCCGTACCGTCGCTGGCCACGTAGAGTTCGTTGCCGCCAGTGTCCAGCAGGGAGCCGGCGCCGCTGATGTCGACGCTGCCGACGCCGTCGCCGAACAGGCCGATCAAGGTCCGGCCGCTCGTGACCACGCCGCCGTTGACGATGTCCAGCGTCCCAGTGCCGAGGTTGCCGACGCGCAGGAAGCCGCTGTTGCTCCAGGTGCCGCCGTCGACCCGGACCGTGCCCGTGACGCCGGCCTGGTTTCCGACGATGCCGTCGGTGTCGCTGACCGTCGCGCCGTCCGCGATGGTCAGGGCGCCGGTACCGTAGGAGCCGACCTCGAGCTGGTTGACGATCGCCCAGCTCGAGCCGCTGCCGGTCACCAACGCCGTGCCGTCGCCGCCGGTCCGGCCGACATAGCCGTACAGGCCGGTCACGGTGCCGCCGTTCTCGACCGTCAGGGTGCCGCTGCTGCCCCAGCCGACATAGAGGTAGTCCGACGCCCAGGTCGAGCCGCTGCCGCTCACAATCGCCGCCCCCGTGCTGCCGGCCTCGTAGGCGATATAGCCGAGGTAGCTCTCGGCCCGGCCGCCGGCCTCGACCCGCAGCGTCCCGTTGCCGTACATGCCGACGGCCAGCCAGTTGCTGTTCGTCCACGTCGAATCGGCGCCGGTGACCGTAGCCGTGCCGACCCCGGTCGATTCGTAGCCGATGAAACCGTTCTTGCCGTTCGCCGAAGCACCGTCTTCGACGGCAAGCACGCCTTCACCCTGGAAGCCCACGTATAGGCCGTTGGTGTCGGTCCAGGTCGAACCCGGCCCGGATACGGTGAGCGCACCGTATGAGTCGGCCTGATTGCCCAGATATCCCCAACTGGCGGAGACGGCGCCGCCGTCCAGGATGTCGAGTTCGCCGTTCGAGGCCGAGCCGACGTAAAGGCCGCTCGCGACCGACCAGCCGGAGCCGCTTCCGGTGATCGTCGCCGAGCCCGTGCTGCCGGTCCTCTGGGCCAGGGTGCCGTAGGCACTGGTCACCTGGCCGCCGTTCGAGACGTTCAGCGTGCCGCTGCCGTCGCGACCCAGATAGATGTCCGCGACGTTGTCCCAGGTCGAGCCGACACCGTCGACGTTGACCGTCCCACTGCTGCCGGCGCCATAGCCGACGTAGGCGTGTTGGGACGGATTGGTGTTTTCCAGGGTGCCGCCGCCGTCGACGGTCAGCGTGCCGGTCCCGTACAGGCCGACGAAGAAACTGCCGCCGTTGCTCCACGATGCGCCCGCGCCGGTCACGCGGATCGTGCCGTCGTCGCTGCTCGCACTGCCGAGGGTGACGCCATAGCTTGTCGCCAGGGTACCGGCACCAACGATCTCCAGCGTGCCGCTCCCGCCCACGGTGAGGTATTGCGCCTCGGCGGCCGTCCCATCCGGCACCTGCGCCGTTCCGGCGTTGCCGATGGTTGCGCTGTCGAGGCCGGTGGGGACACCGTTGTCCCAATTGCCGGCGTCGAACCAGTCGCCGGTCGCGCCGGTCCAGTGGCTATCGAGCGCATGCGCGACCGGGCTGAAGGCCAGGGCGATCGCCAGAACGATCGGACTGGGCGAGGAACGGAATCGGCTCATGGCATCACCTCGTTGCGGGCGAAGCAATGCGCCCGGCCAACTTAAGAAATGCTTAAGAGTCTAGCCCCATATTCCGGACAAGCCTGTCCGGGAATCCCGTACATGCGGCCCGTTTCGGGCCCGCGCGCGGCAAGCCGAAAACACACGCGGCCGTCTAGGCGGCCGCGTGCGGGGGGACGATCCGGGACATCGCAGCGCCCGGTCCCGGATCAGGCCAGGTCGAGGTACTCCAGGATGCCCTTGGCGGCCTCGCGGCCTTCCCAGACCGCGGTGACCACCAGGTCGGAGCCGCGCACCATGTCGCCGCCGGCGAAAATCTTCGCGTTGGCGGTTTGCATGGCATGGCCGTGACCCTTGGCGATGACCCGGCCGGCCTGGTCCGTGGTGATGCCGAAGTCGGCGAACCAGGGCTGCGGGTTGGGCCGGAAGCCGAAGGCCACCAGGATGCGGTCGCAGGGCACGATCTCCTCGGAGCCCTCGACCACCACCGGCGAGCGGCGGCCGCGCGCGTCCGGCTCGCCCAGGGTGGTGGTGACCAGCTTGATGCCCTCCACCTTGCCGTTGCCGACGACTTCGACCGGCTGGCGGTTCCAGAGGAACTGCACGCCCTCTTCCTTGGCGTTGGCCACTTCCCGCTTGGAGCCGGGCATGTTGGCCTCGTCGCGGCGGTAGGCGCAGGTCACCGAGGCGGCGCCCTGGCGGATCGAGGTGCGGTTGCAGTCCATGGCGGTGTCGCCGCCGCCCAGGACCACCACGCGCTGGCCCTGCATGTCGATGAACTCGTCCTGGGCCATGCCCAGGCAGTGCTTGACGTTGGAGATCAGGAACGGCAGCGCCGGCATGACGCCGGGCAGGTCTTCGCCGGGGATGCCGGCCTGCATGAAGGTGTAGGTGCCCATGCCCATGAACACGGCGTCGTACTCGTCGACCAGTTGCCGGAACGGGATGTCCTTGCCAATCTCGACGCCCAGGCGGAACTCCACGCCCATGCCCTGGAAGACCTCGCGGCGACGCATCATGATGGTCTTTTCCATCTTGAATTCGGGGATACCGAAGGTGAGCAGGCCGCCGATCTCCTCGTAGCGGTCGTAGACCACCGGCAGGACGCCGTTGCGCACCAGGACGTCGGCGCAGGCCAGTCCCGCCGGGCCGGCGCCGACGATGGCGACGCGCTTGCCGCTCGCCACCACCTTGGACATGTCCGGACGCCAGCCCTGGGCAAAGGCCGTCTCGGAGATGTAGCGTTCGACCTGGCCGATGGTGACGGCACCGAAGTCGCACTGGTTCAGGGTGCAGGAGCCCTCGCACAGGCGGTCCTGCGGGCAGACCCGGCCGCACACCTCGGGCAGCGAGTTGGTCTGGTGGGACAGCTCGGCCGCCTCGAACAGGCGCCCCTCGTCGACCAGCTTGAGCCAGTTGGGGATGTAGTTGTGCACCGGGCACTTCCACTCGCAGTACGGGTTGCCGCAGGCCAGGCAGCGCCCGGCCTGTTCCTTGGCCTGGTCCACGTCCATCTGGGCGTAGATCTCCTTGAACTCGGCCTTGCGCACCTCGGCCGGGGTCTTGGCGCCGTCGCGGCGGGCGATCTTGATAAATTGGAAGACGTCGGACATCGCATTAATCCTTCAACAGGCTATCCAGGCTCAGGGCCTTGGATTTGACCAGCCAGAACTTGTTCACCACGTCGTTGAAGTGCTCCAGCATCCAGGCGGCGCGGGCGGAGCCGGTCTGGCGCAGGTGCTTGTCCAGCTTCTCGCGCAGGAAGGCGCGGTGTTCGCTGGTCTTCTCGTCGTTGATGCGGTTGATGTCGATCAGCTCGTTGTTGTAGCGCTCGGCAAAGTGGCTGCCCTCGTCGTAGACCATGGCGAAGCCGCCGGTCATGCCGGCGCCGAAGTTCAGGCCGGTGTCGCCGAGGACGATGATGCAGCCGCCGGTCATGTACTCGCAGCAGTGGTCGCCGACGCCTTCCACCACGGCCAGGGCGCCGGAGTTGCGCACCCCGAAGCGCTCGCCGGCGATGCCCGCGGCGTACAACTCGCCGCCGGTGGCGCCGTACAGGCAGGTGTTGCCCAGCGCGGTGGTCTTGTGCGACTCGAAGGCCGAACCCTTGGGCGGGTAGATGACCAGGCGGCCGCCGGCCATGCCCTTGCCGACGTAGTCGTTGGCGTCGCCTTCGATCTCGAGGGTCAGGCCCTTGTGGTTCCAGACCCCGAAGCTCTGGCCGGCCGAGCCGGTCAGCTTGATGTGCAGGCAATCGTCCGGCAGGCCGTCGGCGCCGTGCGCCCTGGCGATCTCGCCGGACAGGCGGGCACCGATCGAGCGGTTGACGTTGCGTACCGCGTATTCCAGGCGCTGCGGCGTCTTGCTCTTGATGCCGTCGATGGCGTCCTTGACCATCTGCTCGGCCAGCTCGCCCTTGTCGAAGGACGGGTTGCGGGCCTCGACGCAGTAGCGCGGCTCGGTCTCGGCGATGCTGCCCTGGCTGAGCAGGATGTCCAGCTTGAGGCGCTTCTGCTTGTCCGACTCGCCCTCCAGCAGTTCCAGCAGGTCGGTGCGGCCGATCAGGTCCTCGAACTTGCGGATGCCCAGCTGGGCCATCAGCTCGCGGGTCTCCATGGCGACGAAGGTGAAGAAGTTCACCACCATGTCGGGCAGGCCGACGAAGTGTTCCTTGCGCAGCTTGGCGTCCTGGGTGGCGACGCCGGTGGCGCAGTTGTTCAGGTGGCAGATGCGCAGGTACTTGCAGCCCAGGGAGATCATCGGGGCGGTGCCGAAGCCGAACGACTCGGCGCCCAGGATGGCCGCCTTGATCACGTCCAGGCCGGTCTTCAGGCCGCCGTCGGTCTGCACCCGCACGCGGCCGCGCAGGCCGTTGGCGCGCAGCACCTGCTGGGCCTCGGTGAGGCCGAGTTCCCACGGGGTGCCGGCGTACTTGACCGAGGTCAGCGGCGAGGCGCCGGTGCCGCCGTCGTAGCCGGAGATGGTGATCAGGTCGGCGTAGGCCTTGGCGACGCCGGCGGCGATGGTGCCGACGCCGGGCTCGGCCACCAGCTTCACGGACACCAGGGCCTCCGGGTTGACCTGCTTGAGGTCGAAGATCAGCTGGGCCAGGTCCTCGATCGAGTAGATGTCGTGGTGCGGCGGCGGCGAGATCAGGGTGATGCCGGGCTTGGTGTGGCGCAGGGTCGCGATCAGCTCGTTGACCTTGCCGCCGGGCAGTTGGCCGCCCTCGCCGGGCTTGGCGCCCTGGGCGACCTTGATCTGCAGGACCTCGGCGTTGACCAGGTAGTGCGGCGTGACGCCGAAGCGGCCGGACGCCACCTGCTTGATCTTGGACATCTTGACGGTGCCATAGCGGGCCGGGTCCTCGCCGCCCTCGCCGGAGTTGGAGCGGCCGCCGATGCGGTTCATGCCCTCGGCCAGGGACTCGTGGGCCTCGGGCGACAGGGCGCCCAGCGACATGCCGGCGGAGTCGAAGCGCTTGAGGATCTTCTCGACCGGCTCCACCTCGTCCAGGCTGACCGGCGTGGTCGCCTTCAGGCGCATGAGGTCGCGGAACATGGCGACCGGGCGCGAATTGACGATCTCGGCGTACTGTTTGTAGGCCGCGTAGTCGCCGGTCTTCACGGCCTTCTGCAGGGCCTGGACGACGTCCGGGTTGTAGGCGTGGTATTCCTCGCCGTACATGAACTTGAGCAGGCCGCCCGCGGGCACCGGCTTGAGCGGGTTGTAGGCGGCGCGCACCAGCTTCTTCTGGTCCGCCTCGAAGTCCTCGAAGGCGGCGCCGGAGACGCGCGACACGGTCCCCCGGAAGCACATGTCGACGACCGCCTCGTGCATGCCGACGATCTCGAACAGCTGGGCGCCGCGGTAGCTGGCGATGGCCGAGATGCCCATCTTGGACATGACCTTCAGGAGACCCTTGTCGATGCCCTTGCGGAAATTGGCCAGGGCCTTGTACGGGGTCAGCTTGACCTCGCCGCTGCGCACCAGCTCCAGGATGCTCTGGTAGGCCAGGTACGGGTAGACCGCGGTGGCACCGTAGCCGATCAGGCAGGCGATCTGGTGCGGGTCGCGCGCGGCGCCGGTCTCCACGACCAGGTTGCAGTCGCAGCGCAGGCCGGCGTCGATCAGGCCGTGGTGCACGGCGCCGATGGCGAACAGGGCATGGATGGGCAGGCGGTCCTTGGCGACGTTGCGGTCGGACAGGACGATGATCACCTTGCCGTCCTTGACCGCGCTGACCGCGTCGGCGGCCAGCTGGACCAGGGCGCCCTTGAGGTCGGTCGCCGCGGGATCGTAGTTGAGATTCAGGGAGATCGACGCGTAGGACGGGTCCGCGCTGGTGGTCACGGCGGTGAACTTGTCGTGCGACAGCACCGGCGAGGTGACCTCCATGCGCTTGGCGTGTTCCGGCGTCTCCTTGAACAGGTTCATCTCGCGGCCGAACTCGGTGTGCAGCGACATCACCACCGCTTCCCGGATCGGGTCGATGGGCGGGTTGGTCACCTGGGCGAACTGCTGGCGCAGGTAGTCGAACGGCGAGCGGACCTTCTGGCTGAGCACCGCCATGGGGGTGTCGTCGCCCATGGAGCCGACCGCCTCCTGGCCGGCCTCGGCGAGCACGCGGACGACCTGGTCGAGTTCCTCGAAGCTGACGTTGAACAGCTTCTGATAGGTCGCCACGGAGGCGGCGTCCATGGCCGGGGCATTGGCGTCCTGCTCGGTGCCCAGGTCCAGCCGGTGGGCGTTCTGGTTCAGCCACTGGCGGTAGGGATGGCGTCCCTTCAGTTCGGCGTCGATGTCCTCGGGCAGCAGGAACTTGCCGGTCTCGAGGTCGGCGGCGACCATCTGGCCCGGGCGCACGCGGCCCTTGGCGACGATGTTCTCGGGGCCGCCGTAGTCCCACACGCCGACTTCCGAGGCGATGGTGACGTAGCGGTCCTTGGTGATCACCCAGCGGGCCGGGCGCAGGCCGTTGCGGTCGAGCAGGCAGACGCCGTAGCGGCCGTCGGTCATGACGATGCCGGCGGGGCCGTCCCAGGGCTCCATGTGCATGGAGTTGTACTCGTAGAAGGCCTTGACCTCGGGGTCCATGTTGGTGACGTTCTGCCAGGCCGGCGGCACCATCATGCGCATGGCGCGGAACAAGCCGGCGCCGCCCATGACCAGGCCTTCCAGCATGTTGTCGAAGCTCATGGAGTCGGAGCCGCGGCTGCCGACCATGGGCCGGACGTCCGCCATGTTGGGGATCAGGGGCGATTCGAACTTGCGTTCCCGGGCGCGCGACCAGTTGCGGTTGCCCTGCAGGGTGTTGATCTCGCCGTTGTGGGCCAGGTAGCGGAACGGCTGGGCCAGGCGCCACTCCGGCCAGGTGTTGGTCGAGAAGCGCTGGTGGAACACCGCCAGGGCGGAGGCGAAGCGCTCGTCGTTGAGATCCGGGTAGAACACCGGCAGGTAGGCCGGCATCACCAGGCCCTTGTAGGAGATGACGCGGCCGGACAGGGTCGGCATATAGAAGGTGGCGTCGTCGTCGTGGACGGCCTTCTCCACCTTGCGCCGGGCGATGTAGAGCTTGCGCTCGAAGATCTCGGCGTCGACGGCATCCGGGCAGTTGACGAACAACTGCTCGATCACCGGCAGGCTCTTCAGGGCGTACTCGCCCAGGGCGCTGTTGTCGG
Source organism: Parasulfuritortus cantonensis (assembly GCF_004337445.1). GTDB lineage: Bacteria > Pseudomonadota > Gammaproteobacteria > Burkholderiales > Thiobacillaceae > Parasulfuritortus > Parasulfuritortus cantonensis. The sequence continues at coordinate 58,561 of NZ_SJZB01000014.1, forward strand.
TGGGCACCTTGCGGAAGCCGAGCGGCTCCAGCCCTTCGCCCCGCAGCTCGGCGAACAGCAGGTCGCGGGCACGCTGGGCCTTGCCACTGTCCTGGCTCAGGAACACCAGGCCGGCGGCATAGCGCTCGGCCAGGCCGAAGCCGGCCTCGGCGGCGACGGTGCGCAGGAAGGCATCGGGCTTCTTGAACAGGAGGCCGCAGCCGTCGCCCGACTTGCCATCGGCCGCCACGGCGCCCCGGTGGGTCATGCAGGCCAAGGAGGAGATGGCGGTCTGCACCAGCTTGTGGGTGGCCTGGTCGTCCAGTTGCGCAATGAGGCCGAAGCCGCAGCTGTCCTGTTCGAAATCAGGGCTGTATAGCGTGCCGCACAAGCGGCTTTGTCGATCGTCCATTTTTCTGATCGCCGAGGGATGGAGTACGGATAAAAGGGCGGGAATTCTAGCGCGTTCAAGGGCTTGCGCCAACCCGACCGTCAGTGTGGGATGGCGCCCCCGGATGCCCAACATTGGGGCGCCGTCGGCACCATCCCGGGTCAGCCGGCGGCCGCCAGTGCCTGTTCCAGGTCGGACAGGATGTCGTCGATGTGCTCGATGCCGATCGACAGCCGTACCATGTCCTCGGACACCCCCGCCTTGGCCATCTCGGCCGGCGACAACTGGCGGTGGGTGGTCGAGGCCGGGTGGCAGGCCAGGGACTTGGCGTCGCCGATGTTGACCAGGCGCACGACCAGATTCAGGGCGTCGATGAAGCGGCCGCCCGCCTCGCGACCGCCCTTGATCCCGAACGACAGGATGCCGGAGGCGCGTCCGCCCATGTATTTGTCGACCAGCGGCCGGCTGACGTGGTCGGCCAGGCCGGCGTAGTTGACCCAGGCCACCAGCGGATGGCCGGCCAGGTACTCGGCCACCTTGAGGGTGTTGTCGCAGATCCGGTCCATGCGCAGGGGCAGGGTCTCCAGGCCCTGCAGGATCAGGAAGCTGTTGAACGGCGAGAGCGCCGCGCCCATGTTGCGCAGCGGCACCACGCGGGCCCGGCCGATGTAGGCCGCGGCGCCCAGGGCCTCGGTGTAGACGACCCCGTGGTAGGACACGTCGGGTTCGTTCAGGCGCTTGAAGCGGGCCTTGTGCTCGGCCCAGGGGAACTTGCCGGAGTCGACGATGCAGCCGCCGATGGAGTTGCCGTGGCCGCCCATGTACTTGGTCAGGGCGTGCACGACGATGTCGGCACCGTGCTCGAACGGCCGGCACAGGGCCGGGGTGGGCACGGTGTTGTCGACGATCAGGGGGATGCCATGGCGATGGGCGATCTCGGCCAGGGCGCCGATGTCGACCACGTTGCCGAGCGGGTTGCCGATGGATTCGCAGTAGATCGCCTTGGTGCGCTCGTCGATCAGCGCCTCGAAGCTGGCCGGCTCGCGGTGGTCGGCGAAGCGCACCTGGATGCCGTACTGCGGCAGGGTATGGGCGAACAGGTTGTAGGTGCCGCCGTACAGGGTCCCGCTGCTGATGATGTTGTCGCCCGCCTCGGCGATGGTCTGGATGGCGTAGGTCACCGCCGCCATGCCGGACGCCACGGCGAGGGCGCCGATGCCGCCCTCCAACGCCGCGACGCGCTTCTCCAGCACATCGGTGGTCGGGTTCATGATGCGGGTGTAGATGTTGCCCTGGACCTTGAGATCGAACAGGTCGGCGCCGTGCTGGGTGCTGTCGAAGGCGTACGAGGTGGTCTGGTAGATGGGCACCGCCACCGCCTTGGTGGTGGGCTCGGGGACATAACCGGCGTGCACGGCCAGGGTTTCGATCTTCATGGATGGCTACTCCGCCTAACGGGGCAGTCATTATTGTCCCGTTGCGGCGAGCTGTCATTGGCCGCCTTACGGGCGCCGGCAGAGCCCCCGCATCTCGCACCGGCGGCAGGTTTCCGGTGCGCCGTGGGCGGGCAGCGGGGCGCCCGCCGCGAGCGCGGCCAGGGTGGCCGCCAGACGGGCGCCCTCCTCGGCACTGGCCTCGGCCAGCGGCCGCGGCAGGGCCACCAGTTCCACCCGGTCGTCGTCGAGGGCGACCAGGCCGGCCTCGGCGGCCCCCGCCAGGAGGCCGTAGAAGGGCAACTGGACATCCTCGCCGGCCACCTTCAGGCGGCTGCGCAGGACGCTCCGGTTCTGCGTCTTGTAGTCGAGCAACTCGGGGCCCGCCGGGCCGTCGTCGATGCGGTCGAGGCGGCCGTACAGGGTCACCGCGCCGCCGCCCGGTAGCGGCCATTCCTTCTCGAACCGGGTTTCCGACTCGCGCCAGCGCCGGCCGGAGGCCTCGCGCGCCAGGGCCCAGTCCAGGTAGGCCGGCAGGTGGCCGAGCCAGCGCTGGCGCCAGGCCAGGGCCAGGTAGTCGTCCCGCTCGCGGCCCCGGAAGGCGGCCTCGGTGGTGGCTTCCAGGTCGGCCAGCAGGACTTCGCGCGGGCTCGCCGAGAGGACCGGGTGGTCGGCATGGAAACGCCGCAGTATCTCGTGCACCCGTTCGCCGTAGTCCGCCTTTTCCATTCCCTCGGCCACCTCCTCCGCTTCGCCCAGGCCGAGACCGTGGCGGGCGAAGAAGCGGTACGGGCAATCCACCATGGCCTGCCAGGCGCTCGCCGACAGGCGCTTCGGCGCGCCGGCCAGGCGGGGCGCGGCCGGCGTCGGCGCCGGCGGGCCGGCCGGCGCGACGGGCACCGGCCCGGCACGGCGCACCAGGTCGTCGCCATAGGCGAGGCGGTGGAACACCGTCAGGCGTTCCAGCCAGGGACTGCCGGCATTCGGCTCGGCCGTGCGCCAGGCCTGCCAGGTGACCAGGGCGCGCCCGGACCGGGCCAGCACGTCGATGAGATCGGCCAGCACCTCGGCGTGCCGTTGGCGTTCCCCGGGCAGCCCCAGTTGCTGGCGCACCGCGTCGCTGAACAGCCCGGGGTCGCCGATGCCCGGCAGGTGCGCGGCGTCGCCCCCAGGATCACGGCGGCATCGAAATCGCGCAGGCGGGCGGCGGCCAGGTGGGTGAGGCGGATCGGGCTTTCGACCTCGTCGGCGACGAAGGTGGCCCGGTCCAACTGGAGGTCGAGCCAGGCGCGCCAGCCGGCAAGCGGATACGGCGTCTCGTCACCGGCCAGTTCGCCGGCCAGGCGGCCGAGCAGGTCGAGCAGCTGGCGGCCGGCCATGTCGGCCTGCACCGGCCCCCGGGCAGCGAGCCGGTCGAGGCTGGCGAACAGTAGCTCGAGCCAGCCGGACAAGGTCCGGCGCCCGCCCCGCCAGGCCCGGGCGGCGTCGGCGATGCGCGCCAGCATGGCCGTCACCCCGGGGGCCTCGGCGGCCGCCAGGGCCATGAACCGGTCCAGGCCCGCCACCGTGTTCTGGCGGGCGACGACGCGTTCGAAGGCGGTTACCGCGGCCAGCCGCTCGGACATGGGCAGGTCGCCGAACAGAAAGGGCGACTTCAGGAAATCGAGCAGGTCGCGGTGATAGAAGCCGTCCGCGAGCAGGGCCAGCCAGCGGTCCAGGACATGGCTCACCGTGGCGGTGGAGAAGGTCCAGCCGGTTTCGTCCTGGACCAGGATGCCGTCGCGTTCGAGCAGCGCGCGCAGGCGCCGGGCGGCGAGGCGGTCGAGGGCGACGATGGCGATCGACCGGCGCCCCTCCGTCAGCCAGGCGCGGATGCGGCGGGCGACCGCGCGCGCCTCGCTCTCCAGGTCGGCGGCGGCGAGCAGTTCGAGGCCGAGCGGGCTGGCCGGCATGGCGGCGGCCCAGTCCTGCGCCCGGGTCCGCAACCCGGCCGCCTCGGGGCCCGCCCGCCAGACGACGTCGAGCAGTGCCCGCCGGGCCGGGTACGGCTCCGCCAGGGGCAACTCGACGAGGCCGACGGCGTCCCGGCAGGCCGCCAGGAAATGCTCCTCCAGGCGGCTCAGGCCGCTCAAGCCGAGGCTGTAGAGCGGCCCGGCCGCCGCCTCCAGCCAGCGCGCCAGGCCCTCGGCATAGGCGCGCCGCGGCGACGGCGCGGCGCGCTGGAAGGCGCGCCAGAGTTCGAACACCAGGCGCGCCTCGCGCTCCGGCGGGGCGGCCGCGCGCTCGATGCGGGCGAGAAAGCCGGCATAGTCGTCGGGCGGCACCAGCCTGGCGTCGTCGAGTTCGCCGAGCAGGTCGAGCAGGCCCTGGGCGAGCGGCCACAGCGCGGCCTCGTCGAGCCAGCCCTGGCGGGCCAGGAAACCGTGCAGGGCGGCCAGGCGCAGGCTGTCGGCCTGGGCCTCGGCCGGCCCGGCCGAGGCGGCCAGGGCGGGCAGCGAGACCAGGTGCGGCGGCAGGAACACGGGCACCGCCACCTGCCGGCGCAAGGCGGCGAGGAAGCCGGCCGCGACATGATGGTTGGGCACCAAGACGGTGACGCCGGAGAGGTCGGGCAGGCGCCCGCCCTGCTCGGCGAGCAGGACGCTGGCGGCGGCATCGAAACTGGCGGACATGGCGCGATTCTAGCCGCTGGCGCCGACCGGCGTGGCGCCGGCGAGCAGGCAAAAAAAACCCCGGACGTTAACCGGGGCGAAGAGAGGAGGAGGATGTCAGCCGCGCCGGTGCGGGCGCGCGACCAACAATCCCTGCCTTGGCGCCAGATGGCTCGAGCACCGCGGCAGGATACGACATGAAACGCGTTCCACCGCCACGCCAGCGTGGCCGCCGTTTACACACATTTCAGACCGGAATGTATGAATTTTATCCCCGACTGTCAATAGGGGTTTTCCCGGCCGTCCAGTCGCCGGACGTGCCGTTGCCTGTTTGCAACAAACGCGCCGGTTGCGCTGTCCGGCGAACTGGCGGAGACCGGCCCGGAGGGCGTTTACGCCGATGCCCGTCTCCCCCTATGATTCGGGCCACACAACTAAGTACAACCACTCAGCCGCGTTGGCCGGCGTGTCCCCGCCGTCCGGCCACCCGGCCGTAACCGCGAGACGCAGGAGGAGACGCAAATGGCTTCAGTGTTCCAGGATCTGCATGACGACGAGGTGGCGAAGATCCGCCTGCTCGGCGAGCAAGTGACCGTCAAGGCCAACGAACCGGTGTTCCGGGAGGGCGACGAGGCGGACTTCCTGTACTTCGTGCATACCGGCTCGGTATCGCTGTTCATCGAGAAATTCAACACCCGGATCGAAATCCAGCGCGCCGGCAGCGGCGACTGGTTCGGCGAGATGGCCCTCTACAGCGGCGGCCGGCGCACCGCCTCGGCCGCGACCGTCGAGGACACCGCCTTCCTGCGGGTCGGCAAGGAGGCGTTCCGCGGCCTCCTCGCCAGCGACCCCGCCATCGAGGTGAAGATCCGCGAACTGGTCGACCGGCGCAACGAGAAACTGGTACTCGACGAGAAGATGGTCAGCATCGGCGGCGCCCAGGGCCGCGACATGCACATCGGCATCAAGGGCGACCCTTCCCTGCGCGAATCGGCCATGGAGCGGGCGCGCTACGAGAGCGTCGTCGACCGTTTCCTGCCCGAGTTGGTGACCTGCTTCGAGGACCTCCTGCTCAACCGCACGGTGCACCGCATCCTGGTCGGCTTCAACAACGGCGAGATCCGCCTGTCGACGCTCCTCGACCCCTTCGCGGAGGAGTTCCACCCCGCCATGCGCCTGCTGGACGGCTCCTACGTCGAACGTCATTTCCCGAAGATCGACTACGCCAGCAAGACCGCCATGATCCGGCGCCGCTACCGCGACATCGGCGACGACGCCTTCTTCGCCGGCCTGCCGACCCACCTGCAGCACGGCTTCAGCCACTATTTCGAGAAATGGCAGCCGGTCCCCGCCGAGGAAGTCGCCAAGACCATCAAGCAACTGCCCCTGCTGCGCAGCATCCCGAACTTCTATATCCGCAGCGTCACCATCGGCATCCTCAAGGACGCCATCCACATGCAGTTCAACTGCGATGGCACCCATATCGTCAGTGCCGCCGGCTATGCCCGTTTTCTGCGTGAAAACCTTTAGGCGGGGCGCCCTGCGGCCCCTAAAGTTTGCCGTGCCGCAACCGTAATAGCGGGCACATGCCAACAGTACGCTGAGTAGGGGAATCGGTTTGACGTCCGGAAAACACGCCGCGCTGATCGCGGCAGTAGCCATTGTCGTCGCCATCGTTGCCTGGTTTGCGCCCGCCGGGCTTCGCGTTGCCGCGGTGCTGGGGGCGGCCGTGCTGGTCTGGCGCCTGACCAGCCGGCACGGCGTGAGCGCCGCGCAGGACCAGGCCAAGGTGGCGCCCGGCGTCCCCGCGGCCGACGTCAAGGGTCTGGCCGACGACCTCATGGCAGCCACCGAGGCCGAATGCCAGGGCGGCGAGGACGAACTCAAGCGCACCCTCGACCTGATCCACAATGCCTCCGGCACGCTGCTGAACAACTTCAACACGGTCTACCAGCATGTCCAGAGCCAGCGCGAGACCGCCCTGCAGGTGGCCACCACGCTGGGCGGGTCGGGCGGCGAGACGGACGGCAGCCTGCACTTCTCGGAATTCATCCTGGACACCTCGAAGACCCTGGACTCCTTCGTCGACAGCACGGTGTCGACCAGCAAGATCGCCATGGGCCTGGTCGAGACCATGGAGACCATCAACGACCAGGTCAGCTCAGTCCAGGAGATCCTGGGCGAGATCGAGGCCATCTCCAAACAGACCAACCTGCTCGCCCTCAACGCCGCCATCGAGGCGGCGCGCGCGGGCGAGGCGGGCCGCGGGTTCGCCGTCGTGGCCGACGAAGTGCGCAACCTGTCGATGCGGACCAACCACTTCAGCAACGTCATCCGCAGCCACATGAACCAGGTGTACAACTCCATGAACGAGGCCCACGACGCCATCCTGTCGGTCGCCTCCATGGACATGAACTTCGCCCTCCAGTCGAAGAGCCGGCTGCAGGACACCATGGCGCGCCTGAACCGGATGAACCGCGAGATGGGCGAGGCGGTGCTGCGGATCGACGAGCTGGCGGGGATGGTGCGCGACGAGGTCAACTCGGCGGCCCAGGCCCTGCAGTTCCAGGACCTCACCTGCCAGCTGATCGGCCAGGTCGGCCTGCACCTGGAAACATTGAGGCAGATCATTTCCAGCCTGGACCTGGCGGTGCACGATACCGACAACATCGCCAGCGGCCTGCCCGCGGCCCGGCAACGCATCCAGGAAACCGCCCGCACCGCCTCCGAACGCACGTCCCCCGTGAAACAGGAAGACATGCAGTCGGGTGACATCGAACTATTCTGAGCACCCCAAGGGACAAACATGGCAAAACTCGTATTGACGGTCGACGACTCCGCCTCCATCCGCCAGATGGTGGCCTTCACCCTGAAAAGCGCCGGTTATGAGGTCATGGAGGCGGTCGACGGCGAGGACGGCCTGGCCAAGGCCAAGGGCCGCGGCGCCGACCTGGTGCTGACCGACCAGAACATGCCCAAGATGGATGGCATCACCCTCATCAAGACCCTGCGTACCCTGCCCCAGTACAAGAGCACGCCGATCCTGATGCTGACCACCGAGTCGTCCGACGCCATGAAATCGGCCGGCCGGGCGGCCGGCGCCACCGGCTGGCTGGTCAAGCCGTTCGACCCGCAAAAGCTGCTCGAGGTCGTCAAGAAAGTGATCGGCTGAGCCGAGTCCCCGCGCCACCGCGCCGACGCCTTCTGATTCCGGAGCCGTCATGACCGTCGACATGAGCCAGTTCTACCAGGTGTTCTTCGATGAAGCCGGGGAACACCTGGCGAACATGGAAAGCCTGCTGCTCGACCTGGACGTCGAGGCCCCCGACCTGGAGGACCTCAACGCCATCTTCCGTGCCGCGCACTCGATCAAAGGGGGCAGCGGCACCTTCGGCTTCACCGACATGACGTCGGTGACCCACATCCTGGAGACCCTGCTCGACAAGCTGCGCAAGCAGGAGCTGGCCCTGCGGCCCGAGATGGTCGACGCCTTCCTGGCGGCCGGCGACGTCCTGCGCGCCCAGCTCGAACACCACCAGGGCGGTCCCGAGGCGGACCCGGACAGCATCCAGGCGGTCTGCGCGACCCTGGAGTCGCTGGCCACCGGCGGCCCGGCCGCCAGCCCCGCCGAGAGCGCGCCGGCCGACACCGGCACCGGCCCCGGGGCGGCCGCCGGACCGGTACGCGAATTGGCGGTCAGCTTCGACCTGCCCGCCGAGGTCGCCGGCGACCCGGCCGCGGTCGCCAACCTGGTCGACGGCTTCTGCGAGACCGTCGCCTGCGACGTGCTGGCGCGCCCGAGCGCCGAGGCGCCGCGCTTCCGCGCCCACGTCACCACCACCTTCGCCGACGCCGAGCTGCGCGACCTCCTGGCCTTCTACGCCGACGCCGGCACGATCGCCATCGAGCCGGCCGGTGCGGCCGCCGCGATCCAGGACGATTCCTTCGGCCTGTTCGACGACGCCCCGGGCGTCCCGGTCGGCGCGGCCGAAGACGACGGTTTCGGATTCTTCGACAGCGCCCCCGGCGCACCGGCCCAGGCGGCCCCGCCCGAGGACGCCGGCTTCGGCTTCTTCGACGCCGCCCCGGGTGCCCCGGCCGCCGAGGCGGCGGACGATTCCTTCGGCCTCTTCGACGACGCCCCGGGCAAGCCCGAATTCAGCCACGCCACGCCGGTCAAGCCGGGCGATTCCCCGGCCGCGATCGAGGCCGAGGGCTACGGCCTGTTCATCGACGCCCCCGCCGGCATGGGCCTCTTCCCGGGCGCCCCCGGCAGCCGCACCGCCGCGGCCGCCGCCGCTCCGGCGGCGAGCAACTTCGGCCGGCGCGCTTCCGACCAGCCCAGCGTCGAAGTGGCCAAGGGCGGCCGGCGCGAGACCGACAAGACCGTCACCTCGGCCTCGGCGGAGGCCTCCAGCATCCGCGTCTCGGTCGACAAGGTCGACCAGCTCATCAACCTGGTCGGCGAACTGGTCATCACCCAGGCCATGATCGCCGACGCGGCCGGCTACCTCGACCCCATCCAGGCCGAGAAGCTGATCTCCGGCATCGACCTCCTGGCCCGCAACACGCGCGACCTCCAGGAATCGGTGATGTCCATCCGCATGCTGCCCATGTCCATGGTCTTCTCGCGCTTCCCGCGCGTGGTGCGCGACTTGGCCGGCAAGCTGAACAAGCAGGTCGACCTGAAGACCGTGGGCGAGAACACCGAGCTGGACAAGAGCCTGATCGAGAAGATCACCGACCCGCTCACCCACCTGATCCGCAACAGCCTGGACCATGGCCTGGAGACGCCCGACAGGCGCGTCGCCGCCGGCAAGCCGGCCAAGGGCACGATCACCCTGAAGGCCTCGCACCAGGGCGGCAACATCGTCATCGAGGTGCTCGACGACGGCGCCGGCCTGAACCGCGAGCGCATCCTGGCCAAGGCGCGCGAGAAGGGCATGAACGTCCACGACGGCATGTCCGACGGCGAGGTCTGGCAACTCATCATGGCGCCCGGCTTCTCGACCGCCGAGGTGGTCACCGACGTGTCCGGGCGCGGCGTCGGCATGGACGTGGTGAAGAAGAACATCGAGGGCCTGGGCGGCCGCGTCGAACTGGAGTCCTCGCCCGGCCACGGCACCCGCATCGCCATCCGCCTGCCGCTCACCCTGGCCATCCTGGACGGCATGTCGGTGGGCGTCGACGGCGACGTCTTCATCGTCCCGCTCACCGCCATCGTGGAGTCGCTGCAGCCGCAGGCGGACGACATCAAGACCATGGCGGGGAACTCCCGGGTCATCCACATCCGCGGCGAATACCTGCCCATCATTCCCCTCACCAAGGTGTTCGGCGAGCCCGAGCCGGCCGCGTTCGACAACGGCATCATCGTCGTGGTCGAGAGCGAGGAGGGCAAGGCGGCGCTGTTCGTCGACGCCCTGCTGGGCCAGCACCAGGTCGTGATCAAGAGCCTGGAGGCCAACTACCGCAAGGTGCCGGGCATCTCCGGCGCCACCATCATGGGCGACGGCAACGTCGCCCTGATCCTGGACATCGCCGCCGTCACCCGCATCGGCCTGGACCACCCGGCCAAGCGCATGGCGGCCTGAGCAACCACTGAGAGGACGGATACGATGGACAACAGCAGCGACGGCAGCATCGTCAGCTCGGGCGAATTCCTCACCTTCACCCTGGGCCGCGAGGAATACGGCATCGACATCCTCAAGGTGCAGGAAATCCGCGGCTACGAGACGCCGACCCGGATCGCCAACGCGCCCGCCTTCATCAAGGGCGTGATCAACCTGCGCGGCGTCATCGTCCCCATCGTCGACCTGCGCATCAAGTTCAACCTGGGCGAGCCGACCTACGACCAGTTCACCGTGGTGATCATCCTCAACATCGGCAAGCGCGTGGTCGGCATCGTCGTCGACGGCGTCTCCGACGTCATCCAGCTGAGCCCCGGCAACCTGCGCCCGGCGCCGGAGTTCGGCTCCGCCCTGGACACCCGCTACATCCTCGGCCTGGGCACGCTGGACGAACGCATGATCATCGTCGTCGACATCGAGCAACTGATGAGCAGCCAGGAGATGGCACTCGTCGAGGCCGCGGCGGCCTGATCGGAGACCGGCCATGCGCGTGAACATGCCGGTGACCGGCGTCGAGCGGGAGATGCGGGATGGCGAGGAGATCACCTCGACCACCGACCTGCGCGGCGTCATCACCCACGTCAACGACACCTTCGTGCGCATCAGCGGCTTTGCCGCCGCGGAACTGCTCGGCGCGCCGCACAACATCGTGCGCCACCCGGACATGCCGGCGGCCGGCTTCGCCGACCTCTGGGCCACCATCCAGCGCGGCAAGCCCTGGACCGGCCTGGTCATCAACCGCTGCAAGAACGGCGACCACTACTGGGTCAAGGCCAACGTCACCCCGATCCGCGAGGGCGGGCAGGTCACCGGCTACCTGTCGGTGCGCAGCAAGCCCAGCCGCGCCGAAATCGCCGCCGCCACGGACCTCTACCAGGCCATCCGCGCCGGCGATTCCGCCATCCAGCTCTACGAAGGCCGCGTCATCAAGGCATCCAAACTCGGAAGGATACAAACGATGCTCAGCAACCTCACCATCAAGTCCCGACTGCAAGTCGTCATCGGCATGTTGTCCCTGCTCCTGCTGGTCATCGGGGGCATGGGCCTGATCGGTCTGAGCATGACCAACGACGCCCTGCGCGGCGTCTACGAGGACCGCATGGTGGCCAGCAACCGGATCAGCGACATCAATCGCCTGATCCTGCGCAACCGGGTCGCCATCCAGGAATCCATCCTCAACCCCGACCCCGCCAACGTGAAGAAGAACGCCGACGAGGTCGAGCGCAACATCGACGCCATCACCGGCATCTGGCAGACCTTCATGACCAGCGCAATGACGCCGGAGGTGAAGAAGCTGGCCGACCAGTTCGCCGAGGAACGCAAGCAGTTCGTCGGCCAGGGCCTCAAGCCGGCCGTCGAGGCCCTGCGCAAGGACGACGTACCGGGCGCCATGCTGATCAACGACAACGCCGTGGTCGCCCTCTACCAACCGGTGGCGGCGAGCGTCGAGGCGCTGAAGAGCCGCCTGGTCGACGAGGCCAAGGCCGAGTACCTCGCCGCGCAGAGCCGCTACACGACCATCCGGGCGGTCGCCCTGGCCCTGATCCTGGCCGGCATCACGCTGGCGGCCTGGCTCGGCGTCGGCCTGGTGCGCGCCATCGTGCGGCCGCTCGACAAGGCCATCGGCTTCTTCGAGCAGATCGCCCAGGGCAACTACAACAACCCCATCGAGGTCGAGAACCACGACGAGGTCGGCAAGGTCCTGGAGTCGCTCAAGTCCATGCAGACCAAGCTCGGCTTCGACGTCGCCGAGGCCAAGCGCGTCGCCGACGAGAACCTGCGCGTGCGCATCGCCCTGGACAGTTCGACCGCCGCCATCACCATCTCCGACGACGAAGGCCTGCTGCGCCACATGACCCCGTCGGCCGGCAAACTGTTCTCCGCCCTGGTCGGCGGCGAGCGCCGGGCCGACGACCTGCTCGGCACCAAGCTGACCGAGTTCTTCAACGACCCCGCCATCACGGCCAAGCTGGCGCACGCCATGGATAGCGCGGAGGCCGAGGAATTTCCGTTCAAGTCCTTCACCCTGCGCCTGAATTCCGGCCCGATCACCGACAGCCAGGGCAAGCATCTCGGCCGGGTCAGCCAGTGGACCGACCGCACCACCGAGGTCGCCGTCGAGCAGGAGGTCGCCGAACTGGTGGCCGCCGCGGCCGCCGGCGATTTCAGCCAGCGCATCGACCAGGCCGGCAAGGCCGGCTTCTTCAAGCAGCTGGCGGAAGGCATCAACCGGGTCGTCGACACCTCCGAACAGGGCATCAACGACGTCGCCGAGGTGCTCAAGGCGCTCGCCGACGGCGACCTGACGCGCCAGATGCAGGGCGACTACCAGGGCCTGTTCGCCGAGCTGCGCGACAACGCCAACGCCACCGTCGGCAAGCTCCAGGAGATCATCGGCCAGATCCGCGAGGCCACCGACGCCATCAACACCGCCGCCCGCGAGATCGCCACCGGCAACGCCGACCTCTCCTCCCGCACCGAGTCCCAGGCCTCCTCCCTCGAGGAAACCGCCTCCTCCATGGACGAGCTCACCTCCACCGTCAAGCAGAACGCCGACAACTCCCGCCAGGCCAACCAACTCGCCAAGGGGGCCTCCGACATCGCCGTCAAGGGTGGCGACATCGTCGGCCAGGTGGTCCAGACCATGGGGGCGATCGCCGAATCCTCGAAGAAGATCGCCGACATCATCAGCGTCATCGACGGCATCGCCTTCCAGACCAACATCCTGGCCCTCAACGCCGCCGTGGAAGCCGCCCGGGCCGGCGAACAGGGCCGCGGCTTCGCCGTCGTCGCCGGCGAGGTGCGCAACCTCGCCCAGCGCTCCGCCGCCGCCGCCAAGGAGATCAAGGAGCTCATCTCCGACTCCGTCGACAAGGTCAACAACGGCTACAAGCAGGTCGAGAACGCCGGCCAGACCATGCAGGAGATCGTCGATGCCGTGAAGCGCGTCACCGACATCATGGGCGAGATCACCGCCGCCTCGGTCGAGCAGTCCCAGGGCATCGGCCAGGTCAACACCGCCGTCACCCAGATGGACGAGATGACCCAGCAGAACGCCGCCCTGGTGGAGGAGGCCGCCGCCGCGGCCGAGTCCCTGCAGGACCAGGCCAACGGCCTGGCCGAGGCGGTCGCCGTGTTCCGGGTCGCCGCCACCGGCAAGCGGGCCGTCGCCGCCAAGGCCGCCCCCGCGCGCCTGGCCGCCCCCGCCGCCAAGCCGGCCGCCCGCCTGCCCAAGCCGGCCGCCTCCGACGACGGCGAGTGGCAGGAGTTCTGACCCGAGCAGACTGGACCACGGACCCGCCAGAATAATCGACCACAAGGACGAACCATGCGAATCAACATGCCCGTGACCGGCGTCGAGCGGATGATGCGCGACGACGAGGAAATCATCTCCACGACGGACACCAAGGGCATCATCACCCTGGTCAACCGCTACCTGGTCGAGATCAGCGGCTTCACCGAGGCCGAGTTGATCGGCGCCCCGCACAACATATTCCGCCACCCCGACATGCCGGCGGAGGCGTTCAAGGACCTCTGGGACACCATCAAGGCGGGCAAGCCCTGGATCGGCCTGGTCAAGAACCGCTGCAAGAACGGCGACCACTACTGGGTGGAGGCGCACGTCGCGCCGATCTGGAAGAGCGGCCAGCTGACCGGCTACCTGTCGGTGCGCCGCAAGCCGACCCGCGAAGCCGTCGCGGCCGCCGAGGCCCTGTACAAGCAGATCCGCGACGGCAAGGCCAAGCTGCACCCGGGTGGCTGGCGTGCCTGGCTGAAACGCGTCACCGTGCACCAAACCCTGATCGGCGCCGCCGCCGCCAGCGGCCTGGTGGTGAGCCTGGCGTTGTTCTATGCCGTGGTCGGCGGCATGGGCGCCCAGAAGTCCTCCTACGAGAACTACCTCAACCGCGAAGTGGTTCTGGAGAAGAAGTACGAGGCCCTCTACGCCCAAGGCCTGCAAGTCGGCCAGGCGACCCGCAACATCATGCTCGACCCCGCCAACAAGAAGGCCTACGACAACTACGACAAGGCCCGTGCCGACATCGCCCAGTTGCTCGGCGAGATCGACCTGCTGGACGACAGCGCCACCGGCCAAGCCCGGCTCAAGGAGATCACGGCGATCTTCGAGCGCATGAAGGCGAGCGAGGACACCCTGTTCGGCCACGTCAAGGCCGGCGAAGCCGCCGCCGCCGTGGAGAACCTGAACAAGGACACGACACCGCTCTGGCGCGACGTCAAGAAGGTTATCCTGGACGGCATCGCCGAACAGGAGAAGGCGTCCGAGCAGATGCACACCCAGGTCAACGAGGCCTCGAGTTCCGCCCGTACCAAGGTCATCGTGCTGGCCGGTCTCACCGTCGTCGTCGCCCTGTTCGTCTTCACCCTGATCGGCCGCAACCTGGCCCGGCGCCTCAAGCGCACCGACGAGATCTTCCTGCGCCTGGCCGAAGGCATCTACGACAGCAAGATTCCGCTCGACCGCAAGGACGAGATCGGCCTGGTCATGGAGGCCATCGAGGCCATGCAGACCAAGCTCGGCTTCGACATCCTCGAGGCCAGGAAGATCGCCGACGAGAACCTGCGCATCCGGATCGCCCTCGACAGCTCGACCGCCGCCATCACCATCTCCGACGTCGACGGCCTGCTCAAGCACATGACCCCGGCCGCCATCAAGCTGTTCAACGCGGTCGGCCGCCAGGGCCGCAAGGCCGACAACCTGATCGGCAGCAAGCTGACCGACTTCTTCGACGACCCCGCCATCACGGCCCGCTTCAAGCACGCCATGGACGCCCGCGAGGCGGTCGAGTTCACCTTCAACGGCCACGTCCTGCATTGGGACTCCGGCCCGATCACGGATGCCCGCGGCAAGCACATCGGCCGGGTCAGCCAGTGGGTCGACCGCACCACCGAGGTCGCCGTCGAGCAGGAAGTCGCCAACCTGGTCCAGGCCGCGGCCGGCGGCGACTACAGCCAGCGCATCGGCCTGGAAGGCAAGGCCGGCTTCTTCAAGCAGCTGGCGGAAGGCATCAACCGGGTCGTCGACACCTCCGAACAGGGCATCCACGACGTCGGCAGCGTCCTCAAGGCACTCGCCGACGGCGACCTGACGCGCCAGATGCAGGGCGACTACCAAGGCCTGTTCGCCGAGCTGCGCGACAACGCCAACGCCACCGTCGGCAAGCTCCAGGAGATCATCGGCCAGATCCGCGAGGCCACCGACGCCATCAACACCGCCGCCCGCGAGATCGCCACCGGCAACGCCGACCTCTCCTCCCGCACCGAGTCCCAGGCCTCCTCCCTCGAGGAAACCGCCTCCTCCATGGACGAGCTCACCTCCACCGTCAAGCAGAACGCCGACAACTCCCGCCAGGCCAACCAACTCGCCAAGGGGGCCTCCGACATCGCGATACGGGGCGGCGACATCGTCGGCCACGTGGTCGGCACCATGGGGGCGATCGCCGAATCCTCGAAGAAGATCGCCGACATCATCAGCGTCATCGACGGCATCGCCTTCCAGACCAACATCCTGGCCCTCAACGCCGCCGTGGAAGCCGCCCGGGCCGGCGAACAGGGCCGCGGCTTCGCCGTCGTCGCCGGCGAGGTGCGCAACCTCGCCCAGCGCTCCGCCGCCGCCGCCAAGGAGATCAAGGAGCTCATCTCCGACTCCGTCGACAAGGTCAACAACGGCTACAAGCAGGTCGAGAACGCCGGCCAGACCATGCAGGAGATCGTCGATGCCGTGAAGCGCGTCACCGACATCATGGGCGAGATCACCGCCGCCTCGGTCGAGCAGTCCCAGGGCATCGGCCAGGTCAACACCGCCGTCACCCAGATGGACGAGATGACCCAGCAGAACGCCGCCCTGGTGGAGGAGGCCGCCGCCGCGGCCGAGTCCCTGCAGGACCAGGCCAACGGCCTGGCCGAGGCGGTCGCCGTGTTCCGGGTCGCCGCCACCGGCAAGCGGGCCGTCGCCGCCAAGGCCGCCCCCGCGCGCCTGGCCGCCCCCGCCGCCAAACCGGCCGCCCGCCTGCCCAAGCCGCCCGCCTCCGACGACGGCGAGTGGGAGGAATTCTGACCTGACCCGCGCGGGCGGCCCGGCGGCCGCCCGCACCTGGACACGCCATGGCCGACCCCATCCGCAGCGACCGCGAGTTCCACTTTTCCCACCGGGACTTCGAGGAGGTGCGCAAGCTGATCTACGACCACGCCGGCATCGCCCTGTCCGACGCCAAGGAGGACATGGTCTACAGCCGCCTGGCCCGGCGCCTGCGCGCCACCGGCCTGAAGAGCTTCGGCGCCTACCTGGACCACCTGAAGACCGGCCACGAGGAGGAGTGGGAGGCGTTCGTCAACTCGCTGACCACCAACCTGACCGATTTCTTCCGCGAGAACCACCACTTCGTTCTCCTGAAGGACTTCCTCAGGCAGCGCCACGACCACCCGATCCGGCTCTGGAGTTCGGCGTCGAGCACCGGCGAGGAGCCCTACTCGATGGCCATGACCGCGGTCGAAACCTTCGGCGGCTTCGACGCCCCGGTGCGCATCGTCGCCTCCGACCTCGACACCAACGTGCTCAAGAAATGCCAGGACGGCGTCTATCCGATCGAGCGCCTGGCCAAGCTGGGGCCGGAACGCCAGCGCCGCTTCTTCCTGCGCGGCACCGGCGACCGCGCCGGCTACGCCCGCGTGAAACCGGAACTGCGCGCCATGGTCGACTTCTTCCAGCTCAACCTGCTGGCGCCGAACTGGCCGATCCAGGGCACCCTGGACGCCATCTTCTGCCGCAACGTGATGATCTACTTCGACAAGCCCACCCAGCACCGGATACTGACCCGGATGAAGCCGTTGCTGAAGCCGGACGGCCTGCTGTTCATGGGCCATTCGGAGGCCCTGTACCACGCCGCCGACCTGTTCCGCCTGCGCGGCCAGACCGTCTACGAGCACATCGAGGCGCGGCCGCAGAGGAAGCCCGCGTGACCCGGCACGGCTACGAGGAGCTCCTCGCCCCCAACCACTACTATGACCGCCATTTCCAGACCGAAGCCGCGAAGATCCTGCCCGGCGAGTACTACGTCACGGGGCGCGAGATGATGCTGGTGACCGTGCTCGGTTCCTGCGTCTCCGCCTGCATCCGCGACCCCGTTGCCGGCGTCGGCGGCATGAACCATTTCATGCTCCCGGAGGGCGGCGACGTGCACAACCCGCTCTCCGCCTGCGCACGCTATGGCGGCTACGCCATGGAGATATTGCTCAACCAGCTCCTGAAGCTGGGGGCCAGCCGCACCCGCCTGGAGGCCAAGGTGTTCGGCGGCGGCGCCATCATGCGCGGCTTCACCCTGCACAACGTCGGCGAACGCAACAGCGATTTCGTGCTCGAATACCTGGCGCGCGAGCGCATCCGGGTGACCGCGGAGGACCTGCGCGACATCTATCCGCGCAAGGTGTACTTCTTCCCGGTCAGCGGCCGGGTCCTGGTCAAGAAGCTCAAGCGCGTGCACAACGACACCATCGTGCAGCGCGAGCAGGAATACGGCAGCCGCCTGCAGACCGCCGACATGGCGGGCGACGTGGAGCTGTTCGCATGACCCGCCGGCCGACGCCGACCGCCCGAGGAGGCGAATCGAGATGAGCAAGATCAAGGTATTGATCATCGACGACTCCGCCCTGATCCGGAGCGTGATGAAGGCGATCATCGACGGCCAGCCCGACATGGAGGTGGTCGGCATGGCGCCCGACCCGCTGGTGGCGCGCGATCTGATCAAGCAGAGCAACCCCGACGTCCTCACCCTGGACGTCGAGATGCCCAGGATGAACGGTCTCGAGTTCCTGGAGAAGCTCATGCGCCTGCGCCCGACGCCGGTGGTGATGATCTCCACCCTGACCGAGCACGGTTCCGAGGTGACCCTGAAGGCGCTCGAACTGGGCGCGGTCGACTTCGTCGCCAAGCCCAAACTGGGGGTCAGCGAGGCCATGGCCGAACTGGTCCAGGACATCACCGACAAGATCCGCACCGCGGCGCGCGCCCACGTGCGCCGCCAGACCGGCGCGACGGCGGCCATCGGGGCGCCGCGGCCGCTCGCCGGCCACATCCTGTCGACGACGGAAAAGGTCGTCTTCATCGGCTCCTCGACCGGCGGTACCGAGGCGCTCAAGGAGGTGCTGTCGCGCATGCCGGCGGAGTCGCCGGCCATCATGATGACCCAGCACATGCCGGAGTCCTTCACCAAGTCGTTCGCCGCCCGCCTGGACGGGCTCTCGGCGATGACCGTCAAGGAGGCCGAGCACAACGAGCGCGTGCTGCCCGGCTATGCCTACCTGGCACCCGGCCACTCGCATCTGCGGGTAAAGAAGAGCGGCGCCTACTACTACACCGAGCTGTCCCAGGAGGCCCCGGTGAACCGGCACCGGCCCTCGGTCGACGTCCTGTTCGAGAGCGCCGCCCGGGTGGTCGGCCAGAACGCCGTCGCGGTCATGCTCACCGGCATGGGCAAGGACGGCGCCGCCGGCATGCTGGCCATGCGCCAGGCCGGGGCCTACACCATCGCCCAGGACGAGGCCAGCTGCGTCGTCTACGGCATGCCCAAGGCGGCCGTGGAGATCGGCGCGGTGCAGGAAATCGCCCCCCTCGCCAATATCGCCGGGTGTATTCTCAAACGGCTGACCTGAACCCTCGCGCCACTGCAGGAGAAAAACATATGCAGATTTCCGAAAAGATCGACGGCAACACGGCCCGCCTGAGTCTGGAAGGGCGTTTCGACTTCCATTCCCACCGCGATTTCCGCGCTTCCTACGATGCCCTGCTCGGCCGTGCCGACATCCGCGACATCCTCATCGACTTCGCCCGGGTCGACTACCTCGACTCCTCCGCCCTGGGCATGCTCCTGCTCCTGCGCGAGAAGGCCGAGGCGGGCGGCAAGAAGGTCAGGCTGACCAAGCTGACCGGCTCGGTCAAGCAGGTCCTCGAGATCGCCAACTTCGGCAAACTGTTCGCCATCGAATAATGTCCGCCAACGCCCAGGCCAAGCCGATCAAGATACTGGTCGTCGACGACACGGTCACCAACATCAAGCAGTTGGAGGCGGTGGCGCGCAAGCTCGGCCACGAGGTGGTGACCGCCATGGACGGCGTCGAGGCGATCGAGAAATACCAGGCCGAGGCGCCCGAGCTGATCATCATGGACATCATGATGCCCAGGATGGACGGCATCGAGGCGGCCCGGCGCATCCGCGAACTGCCCTGCGACCGCTGGGTGCCCATCATCTTCTACTCGGCGCTCGACAGCCTGTCCGACATCCTGCGCGGCTTCGAGATCGGCGGCGACGACTACATGGTCAAGCCGGCCAACCTGCAGGTGATCCGGGCCAAGATCAACGGCTACGCCCGCGCCCTGGGCATGCAGGAGCAGAGCCTGCATTACGCCCGCGAACTGGCGGCCTGGCGCGACGAGGCCGAGGAACAGAACAAGCTGGGCCAGTACATCATCGGTCGCCTGCTCGACTCCAAGGGCCTGCGCGACCCCATGATCCAGTGGCGCAACACCCCGGCGCAGAGCTTCAGCGGCGACCTGGTGTGCGCGGCGCGCGGCCCCGGCGAGGTGCTCTACGTGATGCTGGCGGATGCCGCCGGCCACGGCCTGTCGGCGGCCCTGACCGCCCTGCCGCTCACCCAGGTGTTCCACGGCATGGTGTTCAAGGGCTTCCCGATCCACACCATCGCCGAGGAACTGAACAGCAAGCTGAAGGCATTCCTGCCCATCGACCGTTTCGTGGCCGCCTCCCTGGCCGCCATCGACACCCGCAACCAGACCATCGAGATCTGGAACGGCGGCAACCCCGAGGTCCTGTTCGTCGACGACGACGGCCAGGTCACCATGCGCTGGCCGTCGCGCCATCCGCCGCTCGGCATCCTGCCGCCGGAGCTGTTCTCGGGCGCCACCGAAGTGGTCAACTATGCCCGCCCGGGCGAGCTGGTCATGGTCTCCGACGGCATCATCGAGGCCGAGAGCCCGGACGGCCAACGCCTCAACCAGGCCGGCCTGGATGCCCTGCTGGGCCAGGCCCCGACCGGCCTGCGCCTGGCCGCCATCGAAGACGGCGTCAAGCGCCAGCTGGCCGGCCGGCTCGAACACGACGACCTCTCGGTCCTGGTCGTCCGGGTCCCGATCGAGCGCCGCCGGACCCTGCGCGCCCAGCCGGCCGCCGCCACGGCCCACAGCCTGTCCGAGTGGCGCATGGAGTTGCGCTGGGGCGCCGACGAATTGCGCGGCATCGACGTGGTCCCCGCCATGCTCGGCTTCATCGGCCAGATCAAACCCTTGCAGCCGCACCAGGGCAGTTGTTCCTGATCGTCTCGGAGCTGTTCAACAACGCCCTCGACCACGGCGTCCTGGGTCTCGACTCGCGCACCAAGAGCCTGGAAGGCGGCTTCGAACGCTACCTGGAGGAACGCGAGCGCCGCCTGGCCGAACTCAACGACGGCGTCATCGACATCGGTTTCCACCTGCACATGGCCGACCAGCGCCCCTTCCTGGACATCCAGGTGCGCGACAGCGGCCGCGGCTTCGACTACCACGCCTACATCGACGCCCCGGACGACGACCAGAGCCTGTACCAGACCCACGGCCGCGGCATCCGCCTGGTCAAGACCCTGTGCGAGGAAGTCACCTACAAGGACAACGGCAACCGGGTATTCGCGCGCTACGCCCTATAGGCACCAACGGGAGAGAAAGATGGAGCGGTCGACGCCGCACGAACTCAGCTATGCGGAGATGGACGAGGCCCTGGCCGGGATAGACATCCCGCCCTGCCCGAACACCGTCACCGCGGTCATGGCCGAGGCCCAGAAGGACAGCCCCGACATCACCGTGCTGACCCGGATCATCGCCGGCGACGTCGGCATGTCCGCGTACGCCCTCAAGATGGCCAATTCCGTGCTGTTCCGGCGTGGCGCGGTGACCGACCACGTCGGCCAGGCCATCGCCCGCCTGGGCACCCGCAACGTGGTCTGCATCGTGGTCGCGGTCGCCCTGCGCAACAGCCTGGCGGACGCCCTGCCGGCCGAATTTCTGGACCATTTCTGGAACCGCTCGAACGCCGCCGCCCTGGCGTCGGGCATGGTGGCGCGCAAGCTGCGCGGCATCCCCGCCGACCTGGCCTACACCTACGGGCTGTTCCACGATGCCGCCGTCCCGGTCATGATGCGCCGCTTCCCGGACTACGGCGAGGTGTTCGACCTCGCCCTGACCCAGGAGCAGCCCCTGGTCGCCATCGAGGATGCCCGCTACCGCTGCAGCCATGCCGTGGTCGGGGCCCTGCTGGCGCGCAACTGGGGCCTGCCCGCCACGCTGGCGGCGGCCATCCGCCACCACCACGACGTCGGCGCCTACGAGATGCCCCGGGGCAGCCTGGCCGCGGAATCGCTGGCCCTGATCGCGGTGACCCAGGTCGCCGAGCGCTTGATCAGCGACGGCCTGGGCGAGCCGGACCACGAGGTCGGCGCACTGTACGACAAGGCGGTGGCCTATCTGGGCCTGCACGAGGACGAACTGCGCGACCTGGCCGAGGACCTGGTCGAGGCGCTGAGCGGCTGAGTCTCAGCCGTTCAGGCGTTCCAGGTAGCCCTGGATGCGTTCCGGGCGGCCGGCCCGGGCCAGCTTGCCGGCTATGGGCGCCAGGCTGGCGACATGGCTGCGCAGGACCTGCTGCTTGACCGCCATCAGGTGGGCCGGGTGCATGGAGAAGCTGCGCAGGCCGAGCCCGAGCAGCAGCCGGGTCAGGCGCGGGTCGCCGGCCATCTCGCCGCATACCGATACCGGCCGCTTCAGGCGCTGGCACACCTTCAGGGTATGGGCGACGAGCTGGATGACGCCGGGGTGCAGGGGGTCGTACAGGTGGGCGACGGTGTCGTCGGCACGATCGATGGCCAGGGTGTACTGGATCAGGTCGTTGGTGCCGATGGACAGGAAGTCCAGCTTGCGCGCGAACCATTCCGCCGCCAGGGCGGCGGCCGGCACCTCGATCATGCCGCCGATCTGGGTGTCCTTGCCGTAGGTGATGCCGTCCTTGTCCAGACTGGCTTTCGCGACGTCGATCAGTTCCAGGACCTGGTCCAGTTCGCCCAGGCTGGCGAGCATGGGGATCAGGATGCGCACCGGGCCGTAGCGGCCGGCCCGCAGGATGGCGCGCAACTGGGCCAGGAACAGGGGCGGCTCGGCCAGACAGAGGCGGATCGCGCGCAGGCCGAGGGCCGGGTTGACGCTGTCGGCATGCAGCCAGGCGGGCGACTTGTCGGCGCCGATGTCGAGGGTGCGGATCACCACCGGCCGTCCCTTCATCGCCTTGGCCACCTTGCGGTAGGCCTCGAACTGCTCGTCCTCGGAGGGCAGGTCGGTGCGGTTCAGGAACAGGAATTCGCTGCGGAACAGGCCGATGCCGGCGGCGTTCTCCTGCAGGGCCTCCTTGACGTCCTCCGGCTGGTCGATGTTGGCCATCAGCTCCACGGCCAGGCCGTCCAGGGTCGCCGACGGGCTGCTCTTGAGGCGCTTGAGCTTCTGCTGCTCCAGGCGCCATTCGTTCTGGCGCAGCCGGTATTCCTCGAGGATGTTCTCGTCCGGGTCGACGATCACCACCCCGGCGTTGCCGTCGACGATGATCCGGTCGCCCTCCTGGATCAGGGTGCGCGCGTTGTGCAGCGCCATCACCGACGGGATGCCCAGGCTGCGCGCCAGGATCGCCGTGTGCGAGGTGGCGCCGCCCAGGTCGGTGATGAAGCCGGCGAACGGGCTGCGCTTGAACAGCACCATGTCGGACGGGCTGAGGTCGTGGGCGACCAGGATGGTGGGCTCGTCGGAGACCTTCACCGGCAGTTGGCCGGGGTGGCCGAGCAGGGCCTTGAGGACCTTGTCGGCGACCTGCTTGATGTCCTGGCGGCGTTCGCGCAGGTAGGCGTCCTCGATGCTGTCGAATTGCGCCAGCAACGCCTCGGTCTGCTGCGCCAGGGCCCACTCGGCGTTGCAGGCGGTGCCGCGGATCAGGTCCTTGGGCACCTGCGACAGCATGGAATCGTTGAGGATCAGGCGATGCAGGTCGAGGAAGGCGGCCAGTTCGGCCGGGGCCCCCTCGGGCAGGTGCTCGCGCAGTTGTTCGCACTCGCAGCGGACTTCGCGGATGGCGTCGTCGAAGCGGGTCACCTCGGGCTCGATGGCGTCCTGGCCGAGGACGTAGTGGGGCGCCTCCAGGCGGTCGTTGGAGTAGAGCTGGGCGTGCCCGATGGCGAAACCGCCGGCGACGCCGATGCCATGCAGGGTGAAGGTCATTCGCCCTCCCCGAAGCGGTCGCCGATCAGCCCGACCAGGGCGGACATCGCCTCGGTCTCGTCGGGTCCCTCGATGTCGATCTTGATGGTGGTGCCCATGGCCGCCGCCAGCATCATCACGCCCATGATGCTCTTGCCGTTGACCCGGCGGCCGTTGCGCGACAACCAGACGTCGGACTGGAAGCTGGACGCGGTCTGGGTGAGCTTGGCCGAGGCGCGCGCGTGCAGGCCCAGCCTGTTGACGATCTCGACCTCGCGCTCAAGCATCGCAGTGCTCGAAACGGATGTGCATGACCCCGGCCTGGCCACCGTTGGCGGCCCGGTCGGCGAGCAGGTTGAGCGGCTCGTTGCGGTAGTTGAGCACCTTGAGCAGCATGGGCAGGTTGACCCCGGCGACGCCCTCGACCCGGCCCGGGCGGAGCAGCTTGCAGACGGTATTGCAGGGCGTGGCGCCGTAGACGTCGGTGAGGACGAGGACGCCGTCGTTGCCGGCGGCCAGGGCCTCGATGTGCTCCTTGGCGACCGCCAGCATGGCGTCGGCATCCGGATAGGCCATCAAATCCAGGGCCTGCAGGCGCTCGGGCCGCTGACCGAGCACGTAGGTGGCGCACTGGATAAGGCTCTCGCCCAGACTGCCGTGGGCGACGATTAGGAGACCGATCATGGTGACGTCGATTGCGGTGACGCGCCCATTCTAGACCCATCCCGGGAGGCTGCGGCGGTTTAGGCGGCGGACGGCAGGGTCATAAATGTGCCGGTGTGGGATAAAATCCGCGCTTGCAAACTTTCGGGCCGGCCGCGCCGGCTCCTGCACCCATGTCCGGCGAACGTATCCGCGAAATCCCCTACAACTACACCTCGTTCTCCGACCGCGAGATCGCCCTGCGCCTGCTCGGCCAGGAAGGCTGGCGGCTGATCGAGGAGCTACGCGCCGAACGCCGCACCGGCCGCTCCGCGCGCATGCTGTTCGAAGTCCTGGGCGACATCTGGGTGGTGTCGCGCAACCCCTACCTGGAAGACGACCTGCTCGCCAACCCGAAGCGGCGCGACCTCCTGATCGACGCCCTGCGCCATCGCCTGCGCGAGATCGAGGCCCGGCGCCAGGGCAACGAGCGGGTCGGCGCCCTGCTCCGGCTGGCCCACCAGGCGGTCGACGCCTTCGCCGCCCGCTTCGCCGAGACCGCCGACCTGCGCCGCGACATCCTGCACCGCCTGGCCCACGTCACCCGGCGCGACAACGTCGCCTTCGACGGCTTCGCCCGGGTCTCCCACGTCACCGACGCCACCGACTGGCGGGTCGAATACCCCTTCGTCGTCCTCTACCCGGACACCGAGGAGGAGATCCCCGGCCTGGTCAAGGGCTGCGTCGAGGCCGGGCTCACCGTCATCCCGCGCGGCGGCGGCACCGGCTACACCGGCGGCGCCGTGCCCCTGACCGCCAAGGCGGCGGTGATCAACACGGAAAAGCTGGACTGGAAGTCGGACATCGAGCAGGTCGTCCTGCCCGGCCACGCGGCGCCCACCCCGGTGGTCCGCTGCGGCGCCGGGGTGGTCACGCGCCGGGTCATGGAGCAGGCCGAGGCGGCCGGGCTCGCCTTCGCGGTCGACCCGACCTCCGCGGACGCCTCCTGCATCGGCGGCAACGTGGCCATGAACGCGGGCGGCAAGAAGGCCGTCCTCTGGGGCACCGCACTCGACAACCTGGCCTCCTGGAAGATGGTCACCCCGGAGGCCGACTGGCTCGAGGTGGTCCGCCTCGACCACAACCTGGGCAAGATCCACGACGTCGAGACCGCGCGCTTCGAACTGCGCCGCTACGATGCCGACGGCAAGCCCAAGGGCGAACCCGAGCTGCTCGCCATCCCCGGCCCGGCCTTCCGCAAGCTGGGCCTGGGCAAGGACGTCACCGACAAGTTCCTGGCCGGCCTGCCCGGCATCCAGAAGGAAGGCTGCGACGGCCTGATCACCCAGGCGACCTTCATCCTGCACCGCATGCCCCGGCACCAGCGCACCGTGTGCCTGGAGTTCTTCGGCGCCATCCACCATGCCGTACCGGCCATCGTCGAGATCAAGGCGCACATGGACGGCCAGCCGGGCGGCTGCCTGATGGCCGGCCTTGAGCACCTGGACGCCCGCTACGTCAAGGCGGTCGGCTACGCTACCAAGTCCAACCGCACCGGCCGGCCGAGCATGCTCCTGCTCGCCGACCTGGCCGCCGACGACGAGGCGGCGGTGGATGCCGCGGCCGCCCACATCGCCGAGCTGGCGCGCGGCAAGGGCGGCGAGGCCTTCATCGCCAGCACCCCGGAAGCGCGCAAGAAGTTCTGGCTCGACCGCTCGCGCACCGCGGCCATCGCCGCCCACACCAACGCCTTCAAGGTCAACGAGGACGTGGTCATCCCGCTCGACCGCCTGGCGGACTACAGCGACGGCATCGAGCGCATCAACATCGAGCTGTCGATCGCCAACAAGCTCGACCTGCTGGCCGCCGTGGAGACCTTCTTCAAGGGCACCCTGCCCCTCTTCGAGCAGGAGGACGACGTCAGTGCCGATCCCCGGCTCACCGAGGAACGGCGCGGCCGTGCCCTGGAACTGCTCGGCCGCGTCCGGACCCGCTGGCTGGACCGGCTCGAGCGCCTGGGCGAGGAAGCGGTGTTCCGCGCCATCCAGTTGCACGAGGATCGCATCTCCTGGCGCAAGGAGGTCCGCCACGAACTGCGCCAGCTGTTCACCGGGCGCGAGTACGAGCCCGTCCTGGCCGCCTGCGACCGGATACACAAGCAGGTCCTCAAGGGCCGCGTCTTCGTCGCCCTGCACATGCACGCCGGCGACGGCAACGTGCACACCAACATCCCGGTCAATTCGGACGACTACGCCATGCTGGCCACCGCCAGCGCGGCGGTGGCCCGGATCATGGAACTGGCGGTCGGCCTGGGCGGCGTGATCTCGGGCGAGCACGGCATCGGCATCACCAAGCTGGAGTTCCTGCCCGAGGAGGCGCTGCGCGCCTTCGCCGCCTACAAGGAACGGGTCGATCCGCACGGCCACTTCAACAAGGGCAAGCTGGCCCACGGCGGCGACCTGTCGAACGCCTACACGCCCAGCTTCAGCCTGCTGGAGACCGAGTCGCTGATCATGGAGCAGTCGGAGATCGGCGCCATCGCCGACTCCATCAAGGATTGCCTGCGCTGCGGCAAGTGCAAGCCGGTGTGCAACACCCACGTGCCGCGCGCCAACCTGCTCTATTCGCCGCGCAACAAGATCCTGGCCACCTCGCTGCTGATCGAGGCCTTCCTGTACGAGGAGCAGACCCGGCGCGGCGTCAGCCTCAAGCACTTCGACGAGTTCGACGACGTCGCCGAGCACTGCACGGTCTGCCACAAGTGCGTCAACCCGTGCCCGGTCGACATCGACTTCGGCGACGTCTCCACGGCCATGCGCCACCTGCTCAAGAGCACCGGCAAGAAGAAGCCGCGCCTGATGAGCAGCCTGGCCCAGTGGTTCCTCAACAGCACCGACGAGCGCGCCATCCGTTTCCTGCGCAAGGGCATGATCGAATTCGGCTACCTGGGCCAGCGCCTGGGCTACCAGTTCGTCCACCGCCTGGCCCTGGAACGCACCCAGAAGCGCCTGCCGCCGGCCTCGGTCGGCCGTCCCAAGGTGGCCGAACAGGTCGTCCACTTCCTCAACCGGCCCCTGCCCGGCGGCCTGCCCAACAAGACCGGGCGCGCCCTGCTCGGCCTCGAGGACGCCAAGGTGGTGCCGGTCCTGCACGGCAAGGGCGGCAACGGCGACGACAACGAGGCGGTGTTCTATTTCCCCGGCTGCGGCTCGGAACGGCTGTTCTCCCAGGTCGGCCTGGCCACCCTCGCCATGCTCCACGAGGTCGGTGCCCAGACCGTGCTGCCGCCCGGCTACCTGTGCTGCGGCTACCCGCAGATCTCGGTCGGCGACCGCGAGCGCGGCGAGGCCATCACGACGGCCAACCGGGTGCTCTTCCACCGGGTCGCCAACACTCTCAACTACCTCGACATCAAGACCGTGCTGGTGTCCTGCGGCACCTGCCTGGACCAATTGATGAAGTACGAGTTCGGCAAGATATTCCCCGGCTGCCGCATCCTCGACATCCACGAGTACCTGGCCGAGAAGGGCGTCAAGCTGGACGCCGTCGACGGCGTCCGCTACATGTACCACGACCCCTGCCACACGCCCATGAAGCTGGCCAGCCCGCTCGGCACCGCCAAGACCCTGCTGGGCGGCGAGGTGAAGCTGAGCGAACGCTGCTGCGGCGAGGCCGGCACCTTCGCGGCCAACCGGCCAGACATCGCCACCCAGGTGAAATTCCGCAAGTCGGAGGAGATTCGCCGGGTCGCCGACGGCCTGCGCAGCGAACGCCCCGGCGCCGAGGTCAAGCTGGTCACCTCCTGCCCGTCCTGCCTGCAGGGCCTGTCCCGCTACGGCGACGAGGCCGGCACCACGGCCGACTACATCGTCGTCGAACTGGCCAAGCACCTGCTCGGGCCGAACTGGATGGCCGACTTCGTCGCCCGCGCCACGCAGGGCGACGTGATCGAGAAGGTCCTCCTTTGACCGCCTGCCCGCTCTGCGCCGAGGCCGGCCTGGATGTCCTCTGGCGCGACGACCTGTGCCGGGTGATCCTGGTCGACGACGCCGACTATCCGGGCTTCTGCCGGGTGATCCTGAACCGCCACGTCAAGGAGATGACCGATCTCGGCGAGGCCGAGCGCACGCGCCTGATGGCGGTGGTGTTCGCGGTCGAGGCGGCCGTGCGCGCGGTGCTGGCGCCCGACAAGGTCAACCTGGCCAGCCTGGGCAACATGGTGCCGCACCTGCATTGGCACGTCATCCCGCGCTTCGCCGGCGACCGCCATTTCCCGGACGCCATCTGGGCGCCGCCCCGGCGTGCGGCCGGTCCGGCCGCGCCGGCCGACGCCGTCAGGCCACGGCTGAGCGAGGCGCTGGCTCAGCGTCTGGGACCGTCTCCGGGATGACCCGGTCGGCCGGCAGGGAGGCCGTGAAGGTGCTGCCCTTGCCGACCGCGCTGTCGACCTTGAGCTTGCCCTGGTGGCGTTGCAGCACGTGCTTGACGATCGCGAGGCCCAGGCCGGTGCCGCCGCTGGCACGCGAACGGCCGCGGTCGACGCGGTAGAAGCGCTCGGTCAGACGCGGGATGTGCTTGGCGTCGATGCCTTCGCCGGTGTCGACCACCGAGAACTCGGCGTTGCCGCTCTCGGCCAGGCGCCAGCGCAGGGTGATGCGGCCCCCGGCCGGGGTGTAGCGGACCGCGTTGCTGACCAGGTTGCCGAAGGCACTGCGCAGCTCCTGGCTGCTGCCGATCAGCTTCATCCGGGTGGCGATCTCGACCGCGATCTCGTGCTGGCCCTGGCTGAGCGAGCGGGCCTCGCCGGCCAGCACCTCGACCATGCCCGGCACGTCGACGGTCTCGTTCTTCATGTCCTGCTCGCCCTCCAGCTTGGCCAGAACCAGGAGGTCGTCGAGCAGGTGGCGGATGCGGTCGGACTGCTCGCGCATCAGGCGGAAGTGCTTCTTGAGGGCGCCGGGATCGGGCCGCTCCATCTCGTCGAAGGTCTCCAGGAAGCCGGCGATCACGGTCACCGGCGTGCGCAGCTCGTGGGAGACGTTGGCGATGAAGTCGCGCCGCATGGCGTCGACGCGTTCCAGCTCGGTGACGTCGTGGGCCAGCAGCATGCGCTGGTCGAGCGACATGCGCACCAGCTGCAGGCTCAGGGTCACCTCCGGCAGGATCGGGGCGCGCATGCGCAGGGACTGGCCGTGGTCGTCCATGGCCAGCCATTCGACGAAGCGGGCGTTGCGCAGCAGGTAGTAGATGAACTGGCCGATGTCGCGCGTGCGCGACAGGCCGAGGTAGCGCTCGGCGGCGTCGTTGAGCCAGGCGATACGGTCGCGCTTGTCCAGGATGACGACGCCGTCGGGCAGCGAACGGGTGGCCTGGAGCATCTGCTCCAGGCCGGCGGTCGCGATGTCCTGGCCGTGCCGGCTGCTGCGCAGGTGCTTGTTGAGCAGGTAGAAGACGTCGCCCCACTCGCCGACGCCGCTCGGCGCCGGCCCGCCCGGGTTGCGCAGCCAGCGGTCCAGCTGGGCGAGCTGCCAGAGGTGGCGCACCACGTAGGTGGCCAGGATCAGGAGGGTGACCGAGAGCGCCACCACCAGGCCGTGGCTGGCCAGGAAGATCAGGAAGACCGAGACCAGGACACCCACCAGGGGCAGGCGCCGCCACCAGTAAGGCCACATGTCAGGAAGGGTTTTGCCGAGGGAGGGCCAATATTAGTTCAAAGTCGCCGACAGGCGGTAACCGGCCCCGCGCACGGTCTGGATCAGGCGGTCGTGGCCGGACGATTCCAGGGCCCCGCGCAAGCGCCGGATATGCACGTCGACGGTACGCTCCTCGACGAAGACGTGGTCGCCCCAGACGTGGTCGAGCAGTTGGGAGCGCGAATAGACCCGCTCCGGGTGGGTCATGAAGAAGTGCAGGAGGCGGAACTCGGTCGGGCCGAGGTCGAGCGCGACCTCGCCGCCGTGGACGCGGTGGCTGATCGGATCGAGGCGCAGGCCGCCGATCTCGACCGGGTCCTCGGTCATCTCGGGCGCGCGCCGGCGCAGTACCGCCTTGATGCGGGCGGTCAGCTCGCGCGGCGAGAACGGCTTGGTGATGTAGTCGTCGGCACCGGTGTCCAAACCGAGTATCTTGTCGCGCTCGTCGGCACGCGCGGTCAGCATGATGATGGGGATGCCCTTCAGGCGGCTGTCGCCGCGCACCCGGCGGGCGACGTCGACGCCGGACATGCCGGGCAGCATCCAATCGAGCAGGATCAGGTCGGGCAGCGCGCCGCGCAGCAGATTCATGGCGTCCTCGCCATCGCCGGCGACGATCACGTCATGGCCCTGCTGCGACAGGTTGAACTTCAGTACCTCCTGGATTCCCGGCTCGTCCTCGACGACCAGAATGGTGGCGGACATCACGGTCTCCACGTTGAATGGCGTTGCCAGGATGTTATGACGATTGGATGAAAATTTTGTGACAACCGGCGGATAACCGATAATCGACAATCACGTCTGATTACGGGGCGTGCCGCAACCCCCGAGCACCATGGAATTCAAACACCTCAACGACATCGAGAAGGCCACCAAGTCCGGCCAGAACGAACTCTTCCGTTTCGGCATCGGCCTGCTCTTCGTGGTCGGCGTCATGATGTACGTCGCCATGCGCGGCGAAGGCCACGGCAGCCTGATGCTGGTGATCGCCGCCATGATCGGTGGCTACATGGCGATGAACATCGGCGCCAACGACGTCGCCAACAACGTCGGCCCGGCGGTCGGCTCCAAGGCCATCACGCTGGCCGGCGCCCTGATCGTGGCGGCCGTGTTCGAGGCCGCCGGGGCGCTGATCGCCGGCGGCGACGTGGTCGAGACCATCCGCAACGGCATCATCGACCCGACCCGGACCGGCAACGGCGATTCCTTCATCTGGCTGATGATGGCGGCCCTCCTGGCCGGCGCCCTCTGGCTAAACATCGCCACCGCCATGGGGGCGCCGGTCTCGACCACCCACTCCATCGTCGGTGCCGTCCTCGGCGCCGGCATCGCCGCCCAGGGCTTCGACGTCGCCAACTGGGCCACCATGGGCACCATCGCGGCCAGCTGGGTGATCTCGCCGATCCTCGGCGGCGTGGTCGCGGCGGCCTTCCTGTACTTCATCAAGCGCAGCATCACCTACAAGCCCGACATGATCTCCGCCGGGCGCCGGATGGTGCCGCTGCTGGTCGCGGTCATGGCCTGGGCGTTTTCCACCTACCTGATCCTGAAGGGCCTGAACAAGGTCTGGAAGACCGACTTCCTGAACGCCTCGCTGACCGGCCTGGTGATCGCCATCATGATCTACCTGATCGTCGGCCCCCTGGCCGCCAACAAGAAACTCACCGGCGAGACCCCCAAGCAGAGCGTCAACCAGCTGTTCACGACGCCGCTGATCTTCTCCGCCGCCCTGCTCAGCTTCGCCCATGGCGCCAACGACGTCGCCAACGCGGTCGGCCCCCTGGCCGCCATCTCCGACGTCATCGTCCACAGCGGCGGCGAGGTCGGCGCCAAGGCCTCCATCCCGCTCTGGGTGATGGTGGTGGGCGCCCTAGGCATCGCCATCGGGCTCGGCCTGTACGGCCCCAAGGTGATCCGCACCATCGGCTCGGAGATCACCGAGCTGGACCAGATGCGTGCCTACTGCATCGCCATGGCCGCCGCGGTCACCGTCATCCTGGCCTCGCAGCTGGGCCTGCCGGTCAGCTCCACCCACATCGCCGTGGGCGGCGTCTTCGGGGTCGGCTTCCTGCGCGAATACCTGAAGAGCAACTACGCCCGCATGCTGGAGGTGATCAAGGCGCACCATGCCGAGGACGACCAGGCCGCCATCGACGCCTTCATGGCCAAGTTCCGGATCGCCTCGATCGAGGAAAAGGGACACATGCTCACCGACCTCAAGGAGCAGGCCAAGCAGTCCCTCGACCCGGCGCATTTCTCCAAGCTGGAGCGCAAGGGGCTGAAGAAGATCTACCGGCACGAACTGGTGAAGCGCTCGCAACTGCTGCGCATCGGCGCCGCCTGGGTGATCACCGTGCCGGCCTCGGCGCTGATGGCGGCCCTGCTCTACTACATGATCCGCGGCATGATGCTGGGCTGAAGCGGCCCGGCGCCGCGGCGCCGGACCCGCACCGGCGTGGCCTTACTGCTTCTTGCCGGCCCCGCACTTGTTCGGCTCGGGCATGCCCATGGCGGCCCCGCACTTGCCCTCGCCGCACTTGGCTTCGCCGGCCTTGGCCTCGGTGCTCTTGGCCTTGCTCTTCGCCTTGTCCTTGGCGGCCTTCGCCTTGTCCTTGCTGGCGGTCGCCTTCTCGGCGCTGGTCTTGCCCGGTTCCGCCTTGTTGGCGTCGCCCATGCCCATGGCGGCGCCGCACTTGCCGCACTTGGCCTCGTCCGCCGCCGCCTGGTGGAAGGCGCCGTTGCCGGCCGGCGTCGCGAACGGGTTGTCGGCCGCCGCCGCCGGCAAGGCGAAGGTCACACCGGCGGCCAATGCCCAGGCCAGGGACGACAGGTTCTTTTGCTTGCGTTGCATGGCGATCTCCTCGGAACGTGACGGGCGGCCGCAGGGCGGGCCGCCGGGAGCCGCCATATTACCCCCGCTTCGGCGATTTTAATGAGCCGAATTAACAAGATACGTCGATCTTGAAAACGGCCTGGACGCCTATATTGAAAGTACCAGGCGGGTACACCGCCAGCCAGATCAGAAAGGAGGTTCGATATGGCCAACATCGTACGCCGTGATCCATTTGCAGTAGACGACCTGTTCGACGATCTGATGAAGGGCTTCTTCGTCCGTCCGGTGCGCTACCCGAGCGGCGAAGCCGTACAGATCAAGATGGACGTCAAGGAAGACGACAAGGCCTATACCGTGCACGCCGAGATGCCGGGTGCCAGGAAGGAAGACATCCACGTCAGCGTCGAGGGCGGCCTGGTCACCATCGCGGCCGAAGTGAAGCGGGCGAGCGAGCAGAAGGAAGGCGAAAAGGTGCTCCACAGCGAACGCTACTACGGCACGGTGTCGCGTAGCTTCTCGCTCGGCCAGGAGGTCGACGACGCCAACGCCAAGGCCCGCTTCGACAACGGCGTCCTGGAACTGACGCTGCCCAAGCGGGCGACGTCGGCGAGCCGCCGCCTGGCGATCGAATAAAGGCGGCGCGCTGGTACAAAAGGGCGGCCGATGCCGCCCTTTTCTTTTGTAAAATCCGCGCAACCCACAGCCCTAGGAACCCGCCATGCCGCTCTCCCACATCTCCGCCACCGACAAGGCCAGGGTGATCGCCGAGGCCCTGCCGTACATCCAGCGTTTCTGGGACAAGACCGTGGTGATCAAGTACGGCGGCAACGCCATGACCGACCCGGTGCTCAAGGCGGCCTTCGCGCGCGACGTGGTGCTGCTCAAGCTGGTCGGCCTCAACCCGGTCGTGGTGCACGGCGGCGGGCCCCAGATCGAGGACCTGCTCAAGCGGGTCGGCAAGGAGGGCAAGTTCATCCAGGGCATGCGGGTGACCGACGCCGAGACCATGGAACTGGTCGAGATGGTCCTGGGCGGCCAGGTCAACAAGGAGATCGTCAACCTCATCAACCAGGCCGGCGGCAAGGCCGTCGGCGTGACCGGCAAGGACGGCCGCTTCATCCGCGCCCAGAAGCTGATGATGGAGGACAAGAACAACCCGGGCGACCTGATCGACATCGGCCACGTCGGCCGGATCACCAAGATCGACCCCAGCCTGATCGCCTTCCTGGACTCCGGCGACTTCATCCCGGTGATCGCCCCCATCGGCGTCGGCGAGGAGGGCGAGACCTACAACATCAATGCCGACGTGGTGGCCGGCAAGCTGGCCGAGATACTCAAGGCCGAGAAGCTGGTCCTGCTCACCAACACGCCCGGCGTGCTGGACAAGGACGGCAACCTGCTCACCGGCCTGACCCCGAAGAAGATCGACGAACTGGTCGCCGACGGCACCCTGTCCGGCGGCATGCTGCCCAAGATCGGCTCGGCCCTGGAAGCCGCCAAGAGCGGCGTCAAGGCGGTGCACATCATCGACGGCCGGGTCGAGCACGCCCTCCTGCTCGAGATCATGACCGACCAGGGCGTCGGCACCCTGATCAAGTCGTCCTGAGCGGGCCGGCGCGCGCTACTTCTCGCCCGAGAGGGCGTCGCGCAACTTGCAGATGAGGCCGCCGATGGGACGCGGCTTGGCCGGCGTCACGTGGTGTTCGACGTAGTCGGCCGCGGCCCGGGCCGGGTCCGGCTCGGCGGTGAGCACCGCCTCGATGCCGCGCTTGGCCATCTTGGCGACGAAGCTGTCGCCCGCGCTGGCGCCGATCACCGCCGTGCAGCCGGCCAGCGGATGCGGCGCGTCGCCCTGGTAGTGGTGGAACACGAATTCCTTGGCCAGGGCGACCCGGCCGACCTCGGCCACCCGCGCCGGCTCGCCCGGGCTGCCGGCCTCGGCCTCGTAGACGATCCAGTCGGCACACTTGCCGATGTGCCCGGCCACCGTGCGGCCGTCCCGACTCGCCACCGCGATGCGCATGTCCGTGTCCTTTCCCGGCCGGTCCGCCTACCAGACGCCGGTGTTCGGCATCGACGCCCAGGGCTCCTGCGGCGCCAGGGCCGGGCCACGCTGGAGCAACTCGATGGAGATCAGGTCGGGCGAGCGCACGAAGGCCATGCGGCCGTCGCGCGGCGGCCTGTTGATGGTGACGCCGGCCTCCTGCAGGCGCCGGCACACGGCGTAGACGTCGTCGACCGCGTAGGCGACGTGGCCGAAGTTGCGGGCCGTGCCGTAATCCTCGTCGTCCCAGTTGTAGGTCAGCTCGATCTGCGCCGCCTCGTCGCCCGGCGCGGCCAGGAAGACCAGGGTGTAGCGCCCCTCCGGATGCTCGGAGCGCCTGACCTCGGCGAGGCCGAGGACGCCGTAGAAGGCCAGCGACGCATCGAGGTCGCGCACCCGTACCATGGTGTGGAGATATTTCATTGCCGTAGTCCTTCTCGCATGCCCGGCCGCTAGCATAGCCGCTTCCCGGCCGGGCCGGCTATTCGCGCGCCCCGGCCAGGGCATGGCGCAACTCGTCGGTGACCGAGGCGAGGCGGGCCGACAGATGGGCGCCGATGTCGCGCATCAGGGCGAGGGCGATGTCCGGGTGCTCCCGGTGCAGCCGCGCCATGTCGCCCTCGTGCAGGCTGAGCGCCTCGGAGCCGTCGGCGGTGGCGATGGCGTCGGCCGAGCGCGGCGCGCCGCGCAGGATCGCCATCTCGCCGAAGAAGGCGCCGGCCCGCAGCACCACCAGGCGCTTGAAGCGGCCGCCCTCGCCGAGCGGGACCCGGATCTCGATGCGGCCGGCCAGGAGCAGGTACAGGGTATCGCCCGGATCGCCGCGCCGGAACAGCGCCTCGCCCTTGCCGTAGCGGTGCCGGCCGGTGTACTCGAGGAGGACGGCGACCTGCGCGGCGTCCAGGCCGTGCAGGGCGTCGATCCCGTGTCCGGCCGGCTTGCCGGCGGCATCCTGGTCGGCCGCCAGGAGGACATCCTCGGCCGCCTCCAGGGCCAGGTCGGCATCGTCATACCAGACGGCCGCGGGCAGGCGGTTGTGCACGCTGGACTCGACGATCAGGCGGCCGCGCGTCTCCTCCGGCGTGATCGAGGCGAGCGCCAGGGTGATGCCGCGCTGGCCCAGTTGCCGGGCGATGCGTTGGATCGCCCCCGCCCCCGAGGCCTCGATCGTACCCACCTGGCGGAAATCCAGGATGATGTGGCGCACCTCGCCGGCCAGGGCCTCCACCTCGTCCATGAGCAGTTCGCCGCTGCCGAAGAACAGCGGCCCGGACAGTTCGACCAGGGCGATCCGGCCACCCTGCCGGCGCAGTACCTCCATGTCCGCCAGCGGCCGCATGACCGCCGAGTGGCGCCGGTCGCCCGGATAGACGCGGGCGACGATGGAACGGCTGTGGTGGCGGACGAACAGGACCATGGCGAGCAGGACCCCGGCCGCCATGGCGGCGAGCAGGTTGACCGTGACCGCCACGGCCATGACCACCGCCATCACGGCCAGGTTGCTGCGCACCTGGGCCTGGAACTCGGCATTGCCCTCGCCCCGCCACCAGGCGCGCAGCTGCATGCGCCCCCAGCGGTCGACGATGCTCCCGGCCATGTAGAGCAGCAGGACCGCCACCGCCAGCTTGGGAATCCAGGCCACGAACAGGGGCGTCATGAGCAACAGGGCGGCCATGGTGCCGGCGAAGGCGACGCTGGCCAGGCGGCCGTGGCCGCCGACCTGGCGCGCGACCAGTTGCCTGGAGTTGGACGGCGCGCTGGGCAGGGCACCGAGCAGCCCGCACAGGCAGTTGGCCAGGCCCTGGCCGAGCAGCAAGCGGCGGCTGTCGTGGCGGGTGCCGTCGACCAGGTCCTGCTGGTTGGCGATGACCAGCGCCTCGAGGGAATTCAGCGTCGCGACGGAGAGCGCCGGCACCAGGGCGAGGAGCAGGTCGCGGCGCCAGTCGAGGCCGGCCGCCGACGTGAAGTCGAGTGCCGCGACCCCGCTGCTGGGGGTGGCGACGGCGACCGCCGGCAGCATCTCGCCCAGGTCCAGGCCGGGCAGCCAGTGGCCGAACGCGAAATAGGCCAGGGTGCCGGCCGCCAGGCCGACCAGCGACCAGTGCAGCTTGGGCAGCCGGCGCTGGACCCGGTACATGAGCAGCAGCAGGGCCAGCGCGACCAGCAGCCGGGACAGGACTTCGACGGCACCGGGCCCGCTGCCGGCCTGGCCGCCCGTGGCCGAGAAGATGATCGCCAGGGCGCCCAGCATCATGGACAGGGCGACGCCGTTGGTGAAGCCGGCCAGCACCGGCAGCGGCGTGAAGCGGATGATCCGGCCCAGGTCGAAGAGCCCGAAGGCCGCCTGGATCAGGCCGGCCTGGACGACGCAGGCCATGGCGACGAAGGCGACCCGGGCCGGGTCGAAGGTGCCGCCCGGACCGGCCAGTCCGGCCAGCAGGGCCGCGAAGATCAGCGTCTGGGCCGGGCGCGGGCCGCCGAAGCTCGGCCCGGAACCGCCCACCAGGGCCGGCACCAGGCTGCCCAGCACGGAGGCCAGGAAGGCGGCGACGATGCCGGTATTGGCGAAGCCGTGGCCGAGGCCGGCGTAGGCCAGGAAGCCGTAGCCGACGTCGGTCGCGAACAGGCCGAGCGCCGTCACGGCGCCGGCGCCGGCGTAGGCGCTCAGGCCGGCGGCGGGCGGCTTGGGCGCGCGGCCCGGGAGGGGGTGTTGCGGTTCGTTTTCCGGCACCGGGCGGCCGTTGGTTTGCGCGGGACCGGCGCAGTATGGCGCGCGACCGTGTCAGGGCCGCGTCACCGGGCCGCCGGCTAGCCGGCGGCGATGCGCGCGCCGGCCCGCAGCCAGTCGAGCCACGCCGCCATGCCCTCGCCGCTGACCGCCGACACCTTGAGCACGGCCAGCTTGGGGTTGATCCGGCGCGCGTAGTCGACGCAGCGTTCGACGTCGAAGCTGAGGTGCGGCAGCAGGTCGACCTTGCTGAGCAGCATCAGGTCGGCGGCGTGGAACATGTCCGGGTACTTGAGCGGCTTGTCCTCGCCTTCGGTCACGGACAGGATCACCACCTTGTGCGCCTCGCCGAGATCGAACGCGGCCGGGCAGACCAGGTTGCCGACGTTCTCGATCATCAGCAGGCTGCCGCGCGCCGGCGTCAGCCGGGTCAAGGCCTGGCCGACCATCAGGGCGTCCAGGTGGCAGCCCTTGCCGGTGTTGACCTGCACCGCCGCCGCCCCGGTGGCGCGGATGCGGTCGGCGTCGTTGCTGGTCTGCTGGTCGCCTTCGACGACGCTGACCGGCGGTTCGCCGGCCAGGGCCTCGATGGTCTTCACCAGCAGGGTGGTCTTGCCGGAGCCGGGGCTGGATACCAGGTTGACGGCGAAGACGCCCTGCTCGGCCAGCCAGCGGCGGTTCTGCGCCGCCAGGGCATCGTTCTTGCCCAGGATGTCCTGCTCGATCCGGACCATGCGGTCCTGGCTCAGGCCGGGCGCGTGGGCATGGGCCGGGCCGAGGCCGTAGTGGAGGTCGTGGCCGTGCTGATGGGGGGCATCGGGCGCGTGCAGGGCGGCATCGCCGTGGCCATGCTCGTGCGCCAGGCCGGCGCCGTGCAGCTCGCCATGGTCGTGGGCGGTGCCGGCGTCGTCGTGGACGTGCATGTGCTGGTGTTCGTGGCTGTGGGCATGGCCGTGGGCGTGGCTGTGCACGGTGCCGTCGTCGTGCCAATGGCTGTGCTCGTGCTGATGGCTGTGTTCGTGGCTGTGCGCGTGGCCGTGGGCATGCTCGTGCTCGTGGCCCGGCGCGCCGGCGTGCAGCTCGGCCTCGCCGTGGTCGTGGCCGTGCGGCGCATCGGCCGGGTGCAGCTCGCCGTGGCCGTGGCCGGCCGCCGCGTCGGCATGGTCATGCTCGTGGGCGTGCTCATGGCTGTGGACATGGCCGTGCGGGTGCTCGTGCACGGTGCCGTCGGCGTGGCTGTGCGCGTGGCTGTGTTCGTGGCCGTGCTCGTGCTGATGCGCGTGCTCGTGGCCATGGCTGTGGCCGCCCAGGCCGTAGCCGTGGCTGTGGACGTGCCGGTATACCGTGCCGTCCGCGCCGACGTGTTCGTGTTCCAGTTCCTCACCCTCGATCCGGGTCTCGCCCTTACCGCAACCGCATACCGTGCACATTCCGTTCTCCTGACTCGGACCGCCCCGCCGGGGCGGCCCCTTATTCCACCAGCAGGTCCTTGACCCGCATCTCCATGCCCCCGGTCGCCTGCACCTGGTAGCTGCCGCAGCGCGGACAGGCCTCGTACAGGGCCGCGATCGGCACGCTGTCGGCGCATTGCATGCACCAGCCCAGGCCGGGCGTGACCTCGAACACCACCGCCGCGCCCTCGGCCGGGCCGCCGCGCAGGACCGCGTCCATGCAGAAGCGCATGGCCTCCACCTCGACGCCGGACAGGGCCCCGATCTCCAGGCGGATTTCCTTCACCTTGCTGCAGCCGGCCTCGGCGACCGCCTTTTCGACGATCTCCATGACCCCTTCGGCCAGGGACATCTCATGCATCGCTCACCTCGATCCCGCACGCCACGCACGGGTCCATGGCCAGCACCATGCGGCGCGCCCGCGCCGCCAGGTCGGCCGCGTCGGGCAGGCCGCGCAGGGCCGCCGCCAACGGACCGTCGGGCTGGAAGTTCCATTCCGTGGGGGCGACGATAGCGTAGCGCGCGACGCGCCCCGACTCCAGCGCCACGGCATGGATGAGCAGGCCGCGCGCCGTCTCCACCGCGGCGATGCCGAGTCCCGGGGCGGGGTTCCAGGCTGCGGCGAGGCCGGCGCCGGCGTCCGCCGGACGTACCGCCAGGCGCACCAGTTCGAGCAGGCGGGCGAGCATGCGGGCGCCGAAGCCGGCGCCACGGGCCGCCGACCAGGCGCGCAGCAGCGGCTCGGCGCGGCCGCGCGCCAGGGCGCCGGTCTCGACCCGGGCACCGGCCAGGCGCGGCCGCATGGCGTAGTCCTCGTCGGCCAGGGCCTGGCGCGCCACCGCCTCGATGGCGGCCGCCTCCAGGCCGGCCAGGGGCGGCAGCAGGGCCGGCGCGGCCACCGCCGCCTCGCGTTCGAGGCCGGCGCAGAGGCGGGCCGGCAGGGTCGCGCCGGCGTTCCGCCAGGCGTCGAAGGCGGCCAGGCCGTCCGGCCCGGACACCCGTTCCAGCCAGGCGGCCGGGGCCTCGCCCAGGACCGACCCGGCCACCAGGTCGGCGAGCAGCGCCCGGTCCAGGCCGGCCCCGGTGGGCCGCAGCCGGCGCAGATCCGCCGCCGCGTCGGCCAGGCCGGCCTGGCGCGGCCAGTCGAGGAGGAGGCGCCAGGCATGCTCATGGGCCATCTCGGCCAGGATGCGGCCGGCCCGGTCCGGCCCGGGCCCGGCGGCGGGCCGGCCGGCGGCCGCCTCGGTGGCCAGTTCGGCGGCGCTGCGCTGGGCCTGGCCGCACAGGCTGAACAGCATGCCGACCAGTTGCACGGCGCGCTCCGGCGTCTGGCCGGCGAGCAGGCGTTGGGCGAGCGGCCGCCGGGTGCTGGCGATGGCGACCTCGGGGGGCCGGCCCGGACGCCGCGTCAGGGCGACGTCGATGCGGCCCTCGGGCAGCCCGATCATGCCTGCTTGGCGCCCGGGATCAGGGCGCGGAAGAAACCGCGCCGGCCCTGGTCCGGCTCGTCCTTGGCCGGCGGCGCCGGCTTGGCCGGGGCCACGAAGACCCGCTTGGCGATTTCCTCGGCCACCGCCATGACGTCGGCCTGGCTGGCGAACTGGGACATCGGCGAGATGAGCGGGCAGGCGAAGTAGAGCCCGAGGCCGTCCTCGTGGGCGGCGGCGAACTCGTAATTGCCGGACGGCAGGGCGAGGACGCGCTCGCTCAGGTCGGCCGCCTCGTCGGCGCCGGTCGGGCAGGCCACCAGGTTCAGGAACCAGGGCGTCACCAGGACACCGAGCCAGTAGTCCTGCCAAGGCCGGAAACCCACCGCCGCCACCGCCAGGGCGGGGTTGAGGATGGGCAGCCCGGCCATGCGCTCGGCGGCGATGCGGCTGAAGGTGGCCTCCAGGCGGGCACTGGGATCGTCTTGTCTGTCAGTCATGCAACACCATGAATTGTTCCTTGGCGCCATCGCAGTGCGGACAGCGCCAATGCTCGGGCAGGTCGGCGAAGGCGGTGCCGGGCGGCACCTGCCAGACCGGGTCGCCCTCGGCCGGGTCGTAGACGTACCAGCATATCTTGCACTCCAGCCGCGCATCCGGGTCGATGCGGGCGGCGTCGCCCAGGTAGGAGCCTTCGAAGGTCTGCATGGTGCCGACC
Organism: Parasulfuritortus cantonensis; assembly: GCF_004337445.1. Taxonomy (GTDB): domain Bacteria; phylum Pseudomonadota; class Gammaproteobacteria; order Burkholderiales; family Thiobacillaceae; genus Parasulfuritortus; species Parasulfuritortus cantonensis. The sequence continues at coordinate 99,472 of NZ_SJZB01000014.1, forward strand.
TCAGCCGATCCAGTCCAGCACTTCCGCCAGGCGTTCCCGGCTGTCGGCCAGGTCGTCGGCGGCGGCGCGCGCCACCTCGGGCACGTCGGCGATCTCGATGGTGTTGAGGATGAGCGCGTCCTGGGCGTTGAAGTACTGCACCCACCAGACCCGGGGCACGCCGGTGCCGGTGATCCGGCAGTTGCCGTAGCCGCGCGACAGGATGGTGACGCCGTTGCGGCCCAGGGCCTGGTCCAGGTAGTCGCCGTCGCCCGGGGTGAAGGGCAGCAGGGTCAGGTTGATGACGTGCTGGGCCGTGCCCAGGCCGAGCTGTTCCTCGATCTCGGCCAGCAGGGCCGGGGCGTTGGCCACCCCGGCGCCGGCTTCGGGACGGGCGATGGCGGGCACCGGGGCGTGCAGTCGGGCGCGCAAGGCGGCCGGCACGTCGGCGACCTCGACGGCGTCCGCGACGGTCAGGCCGGCGGCCTGTTCGCGCACCCGCCAGACGCCCGCGAACACGCTCTCCTGAGCCAGGACGAGGCTATCGCCGGATTCCGCCCGGGCGCTCACCTCGCCCTCGCCGAGCACTTGGCCGAGCAGTTCCAGGGCGGCCGGCTCGAGGTCCCCGAGGTCGACGCGGCCCGGCTGCCCGCCGGCCAGGACGGCGAGCACCGCCGCCAGCGCCCGGCGGGCCCCGGCCCGGCCCTGCATCTGCTCGGGCTCGGGCAGCACCGGCGGCCGGTAGGTCTGCATGTCGTGCGGCATGGGCATGTAGTTGAGGGCGTCGTCCTCGGGCTGGGAACCGGGGCCGACGGCGTGGACGGGGATCGGGAAGGGCTTCATGGCGGACCTCAATGGCAGGCGTGGGCGGATTGGGCGGCGGCGACCGGAATGCCGATGCCGGGCGGGCGGCTGGCCGGGGCGGCCAGCATCTCGCCCAGCCGGGCCACGAAGACGGTCCAGTCCTGCATGCCCGACAGGGTGCCGACGTAGTCGCCCTGGCGCAGGAAGACCAGGCTGGGCCAGCGGCTGAAGCCGTAGCGCGCCTGCACCGCCGCCTCCAGGCCCGGCGCCACGACGGCGGCGCGCAGGCGGCCGGGCCGCAGGGCGAGCAATTCGGGCAGCACCACGGCAACGTCCAGGCACTCCGGGAACTGGCTCGGGTTGCCGCCGCAGAACAGCACCCAGTCGCCCGGTTCGGCGGCCAGGGCGGCCAGGTCGGCCTCGCTGGCCAGGGTGCGGCCGACGGTCTCGGCCAGGCGGTCGAGCAAGGGATGGTTCATGGTCATTTCGGTTCTCCTCTCAGGAATTCCGGCAGCTCGGGCGGCCGGTCGATCAGGTCGGCGAAGAAGCGGCTCAGGTCGGTCTCGCCGTTCATGGCCGCCGCCAGGCCGTCCAGGGCGGCCTCGATGCGTCCGGCGGCTTCGGCGTCGATGACCTCGCGGGCGGCGTCCAGGAAGGTCAGCAGCCAGGTCCCGGGGGCCTGGGCGCCGACCAGGGCGAGGTCGACGCGACGCTCGCCGGCGCGGCCCAGGCACTGCGCGCTGAGGCCGTCGCAGGTCAGCACCTGCATGGGGATGCCGACGCACATCAGGCCACCCCCTCGTTCAGGAAACGCGCGTCGCCCAGGCGCCAGGCCGCCTCGGCGCTCGGCCGCTCGGCCTCGTAGGGGACGATGTCCAGGCTGGCCAGGGTGATGCGTTCGTCGGCGGCCGGCGGCGCCGTGCGCGGCTCCGCCGCGACGCCCCATTCGGCCAGCAGGCCGAGCGCGGCGGCGACCGCCGCGGGCAGGACGCCCTTGACCGTGTCGGTCAGGCTGCCGCCGTAGTCCTCCAGCATGGCCGGCTGGACGCCGACCAGGGCCACCGCCTCGGGCCGCCAGCCGCGCAGGCCGGCCACCGCCAGGACCTCCTGGAAGCCGGTCTGGTGCAGGCTCATCTTCTTGGCCCCCATGAAGGCCGGGACGTCGTCGTCGCGCACGACGTTGACGCTGCCGGGCGCCAGGCCGTAGTCGACCGCGTCGAGCACCAGCAGGCGCCGGCAGCCTTCCACGTAGGGCAACAGGTAGAGGCCCTGGGTGCCGCCGTCGAGCAGGTGCACCTGCGGCCCGAAGCGCCACTGCGCGTGCAGCGCCTCGAGGGCGCGGATGCCGAAGCCCTCGTCGGACCAGAGCAGGTTGCCGATGCCCAGGACCAGGGTGTCGCAGGCGTAGTCGAGCGGCCGCCTTGTTACGGGGTCCGTAACAGGGCTGGCTGCGGCAGGTGTGGGGTTCATGGCGCGGGCTCTCAGGCTTGCGCGGACCGGCGCAGGGCGCGCCAGGCCTGGTGCAGGTCGAAGGCGGCCTGCCAGGCGGTCCACAGGGTGGGGTCGGTGCCGAAATGGCCGGCCAGGCGCAGGGCGGTGTCCGGGCTGATGCCGCGGCGGCCGTTCAGCAGTTCGTTGATGCGGCGCCGGGAGACGCCGAGGAGGCGGGCGAGTTCGCCCTGGGTCATGCCGCTGGGGGCCAGGAAATGGCTCTGCAGCATGCGCCCCGGATGGGGCGGCCGGCGGCTGGAAAGGCCGGGCGGAGTACGCAAGAAAAGAGGCCGGGCCGGCGCACCGGAGCGGTGCGCGGCGCCGACAAAGCCTGCTGCGAAGGAGCAAGGAAGGAGAGAAACGGTCATGGCCGGGCCGGGCTCAGGGCTTGTCGTCCTTGAACAGGCGCCAGCCGGACAACATGGTGGAGACCATGCTCTGGCGCGACATGATGTCCTCGCGCACGGCGGCATAGACGTGCAGCATGACGAACAGGACCATCACCCACATGCCCAGGTGGTGCCAGGTGTGCACGTCCTGGCTCTGGCCGAACAGGGGGATCACCCAGGAGGTGAATACCGTGTGCGCCCAGCTGCCGTCCTGGGCGCCCTCGCCGTAGAGGGCGAAGCCGGTGCAGATCATGAACACCATGGTCAGGGTGACCATGAAGAACATGGACAGCTGCGCGAGCGGGTTGTGGCCGACGTACTTCTTCGGGTCCGGCTCCAGGAACAGGTACCAGCGCAGCTCGAACAGCACCTCGCGCCACCACCTGGGGTTGAAGATGGGCAGCTTGAACAGCTGGCGGGCGTGCTGGTTGCCCACGAAGGCCCAGTAGATGCGGCCCAGGAAGCCGACCAGCAGCACGTAGCCGGCGGCGAAGTGGGCGAACCGGATGTAGCCCATGGCGAAGTGCTGGCTGGCCTCGCCCGGCATGCTGGGCAGGGGCGAGCCGATGAAGTAGCCGGTGATCGCCAGGATGGTGATGGCCAGGGCGTTGACCCAGTGCCACAGCCGTACCGGCGCCTCGTAGACGTAGATCGCCTTGACCGAGCGCCCGTGGGCGGCGGCCTCCTGCATGTCCTGTGCTGAAAGCATGTCTGTCTCCTTGGTTCAGCGGCGCGTCAACGCACCCGTACCTTGGTCATTTCCTGGCCGTCCGGCGCCATGACGTGGGTCGAGCAGGCCAGGCAGGGGTCGAAACTGTGCAGGGTGCGCAGGATCTCCAGGGGCTGGTCGGCCTTGGCCAGCGGGGTGTCCATCAGGCTGGCCTCGAAGGCGCCGATCTGGCCCTTGGGATCGCGCGGGCTGCCGTTCCAGGTGGTCGGCACCACGCACTGGTAGTTGTCGATCTTGCCGTCCTGGATCTTCACCCAGTGGCCCAGGGCGCCGCGCGGCGCCTCGGTGAAGCCGGCCCCCTTGGTGGCCTTGGGCCAGGTCGCCGGTTCCCACTTGTCGACGTTGGCGGTGCTCAGGTCGCCGGCCTTCAGGTTGGCCATGAGCTTGTCGAAGAAGTAGGACATCTTGTGCGCCGCCCACTGGCATTCCAGGCCGCGTGCGGCGGTCCGGCCGAGGGTCGAGAAGAGGGCCTGGACCGGGGCGTCGAGCTCCTTGAGCAAGGCCTCGACCGGTTCCTTGAACTCGGGCTTCTTCTGCGCGTAGCCGATGATGTAGCGGGCCAGCGGGCCGACCTCCATGGCGTTGCCGCGCCAGCGCGGCGACTTGATCCAGGAATACTTGCCCGACTCGTCCAGCTCCTGGATGTTGGTCTTGGTCCCCTTGGTGTTGGGGCCGAGCACGAAGTTGGGCTCGGTGACGCCGTCCCACGGGTGCAGGCCCTTGGTCTCGTCCGGGTACTTGTACCAGGAGTGGGTGACGAATTCCTGGATCTGCTCGGGGTCCTTGAGGTCGACGTCGTGGACCTTGCCGAGGTCGCCGTTGATGATGGCGCCGCGCGGCAGGAGCAGGTTGCCGGCCGAGTAGTCGTTGGCCTTGTCCGGGATGTCGCCGTAGGACATGACGCTCTTGGACGACAGGCCGCCGCCGTACAGCCAGCCCTTGTAGAACTTGGCGATGGCGATCAGGTCGGGGATGTAGACCTGCTCGGTGAACTCGATGGAACGGTCGATGATGCTCTTGACCAGGTTCAGGCGCTCCATGTTGACGGCGCCGACGGCGCCCGTGCCGTCCAGGTTGATGGCGCACGGGACGCCGCCGACCAGCCAGTTCGGGTGCGGGTTCTTGCCGCCGAAGATGGTGTGGATCTTGACGATCTCCTTCTGGAAGTCGAGCGCCTCCAGGTAGTGGGCCACCGCCATCAGGTTGGCCTCGGGCGGCAGCTTGTAGGCCGGGTTGCCCCAATAGCCGTTCATAAACGGGCCGAGCTGGCCCGACTCGACGAACTTCTTCAGGCGGTTCTGCAGGTCGCGGAAATAGCCGGGCGAGGACAGCGGCCAGTTGGAGATGCTCTGGGCCAGTTCCGAGGTCTTCTTGGGGTCGGCGGACAGGGCCGACACCACGTCGACCCAGTCGAGCGCGTGCAGGTGATAGAAGTGCACCAGGTGGTCGTGCACCTGCAGGGTCAGCTGCATGATGTTGCGGATGCTGTTGGCGTTCTCCGGGATCTGGATGGCCAGGGCGTCCTCGACCGCGCGCACCGAGGTGAGCGCGTGGGTGCCGGTGCAGACGCCGCAGATGCGCTCGGTGAAGGCCCAGGCGTCGCGCGGGTCGCGGCCCTTGAGGATGACCTCCAGGCCGCGCCACATGGTGCCGGTGGAGACCGCGTTGCGGATCACGTTGCTGGAATCGAGGTTGACCTCGACGCGCAGGTGGCCCTCGATCCGGCACACCGGGTCGACGACGACGCGCTTGCCGGAGTTGTCCAGTTTGAAGCCTTGAGTCTCGTATGCCATGTTCGCTCCTGATTACTTGTTGTCGCCGTCGGACTGTTCCAGGCGGCCGCGCTTGAGCGCGCTCACCGCCGCGTGCGCCGCCACCGCCGCGCCCACCACGCCGGCCGCCGTGGCGCCGACCTTGTCGGCGTTGGCCTCGATGCCGAACTGGTTGATGCCGGTCAGGCGGTCGTAGAACGAGCCCTTGTCCCAGAAGCCGTCCTCGGAGCAGCCGATGCAGCCGTGGCCGGACTGGATCGGGAAGGAGACGCCGTCGTTCCAGCGCGTGGTGGAACAGGCGTTGTAGGTGGTCGGCCCCTTGCAGCCCATCTTGTAGAGGCAGTAGCCCTTGCGCGCGGCCTCGTCGTCCCAGGCCTCGACGAACTGGCCGGCGTCGAAGTGCGGCCGCCGGTAGCACTTGTCGTGGATGCGCTGGCCGTAGAACATCTTCGGCCGGCCCTGGCGGTCCAGCTCGGGGATGCGGTCGAAGGTGAGCATGTAGGTGACCACCGCGGTCATCACCTCGGCGATGGGCGGGCAGCCGGGCACCTTGACGATCGGCTTGCCCGAGATGACCTTGTCGATCGGCGTGGCCCGGGTCGGATTCGGCTTGGCGGCCTGGACGCAGCCCCAGGAGGCGCAGGCGCCCCAGGCGATCACCGCCTTGGCGTCGGCGGCGGTCTCCTTGAGCACCTCGACGAAGGGCCGGCCGCCGTGGATGCAGAACATGCCGTCCTCGTTCAGGGGCGGGTTGCCCTCGACGGCGAGGATGTAGTTGCCTTTGTACTTGGCCTTGATCTCCGCGATGATGGCCTCGGCCTGGTGGCCGGCGGCGGCCATCAGGGTGTCGTCGTAGTCGAGCGACAGCATGGACAGGACGACGTCCTTGGCGAGCGGATGGGCGGAGCGGATGAAGGATTCCGAGCAGCAGGTGCATTCCAGGCCGTGCAGCCAGATCACCGGCGTGCGCGGCTTGGTCTCCATGGCGTTGGCGATGCGCCCGACGTAGGACGGGCCGAGGCCCAGGGATGCCGCCGTCAGGCTGCAGAACTTGATGAAGCTGCGGCGGGTGATGCCCTGCCGGCGCATCACCTCGTAAAAGGTTTCCGTCATGTCTCTCCTCCTGACGCTCGGTCGAATGGGTGGAGAGGTCACAACAAGTTCCGTGCCAGCCCGGACGTTTATTTTTTATTCATATAAATCAATATTTTCGAAACCTCCGGACGGATCGCGCCGCAAAAAAGAAAAAGTTATTTTCTTTTTATCGGCCGCCAAAATAGGAAATTGGCTTGCCATTTATCCGGGCGGACCGGCCGGCGACATCCTGCCGTCATCCCCGCGCCGCGACCGGCCGCGCCAGCGCCGGTTCGTGGCCGACCGCCTGCCCTTCCTGGACCTCCCGGAACAGCACCTTGACGCCGGCGACCAGGCGGTCCGAGGCCTGGGCATAGACTGAGCCGTGGGCGAGCATGCGCGCGGCGGTCCGGAAGTCGCCCCGGTTGATCAGGTCGGCGACCCGGCCGGCCTCGGCATGGAAGGCCCGGTGCAGGGCGGCGCAGTCCTCGTGGCTGGCCGGCGGGCGACGGCGGCCGTGGCCCAGGCAGCCGAGCCACTTCCCGAACGGGCAGCATTGGTCGGAAGCGATCTCCTCGACGTTCAGGCGCAGGCGCTGGGCCATCGCGCGCTGGAAGCGGACCTTCCATTCCCGGTGCGCGTGGATGACCTCCTTCGCGCTCAATACCAGCGCCCGCTCGGCCGGCCGGGCCGCCTCGGCGCCGGCGGCGGCGGCGCCGCCGGAGGCCGCCTCGCGGGCGTCCCATTCCGCCTTGATGGCGAGGAGGCGGGGCAGGATCGCGGTGAAATGGGCGATCAGGGCCGGGTCGAAGTGGTTGCCGGCGCCCTGCTTCATGTGGGCGATGACCTGCGCCATGGGCCAGGGCTCCTTGTAGGGGCGCCGCATGGTCAGGGCGTCGAACACGTCGGCGATCGCCACGATGCGCGCCGACTCCGGGATGGCGCTGCCGGCGAGGCCGTCCGGGTAGCCGCTGCCATCCCATTTCTCGTGGTGGCGCAGCGCCACCTCGGCCGCCAGCCGGAATACCGGGGCGTCGCTGCCGCGGAGGATCTCGTAGCCGATGCGGGCGTGGGTCTTCATGACCTGCCATTCGTCGGCGTCCAGCTTGCCCGGCTTCCGCAGGATGCTGCCCGGGATGCCCATCTTGCCGGTGTCGTGCATCGGGGCCGCCAGCTCCAGGTTGTGGCAGTCGTCGTGGTGCCAGCCGGCGGCGAGCGCCAGTTCGCGGGCGTAGGCCGCCATGCGCCAGATGTGCACGCCGGTGTCGTTGTCGTTGAAGTGGCCGGCGCGGCCGAGCATGTAGATCGCGTCGCGATAGCTGCGTTCCAGGTCGCTGGCCCGCACCAGCGACAGGTGGGTGCGCACCCGGGCCCGTACCACCTGGGGCGAGACCGGCTTGACGATGTAGTCCACCGCCCCGCATTCGAAGCCGGTCGCCTCGTCCCAGGTCTCCGACAGGCTGGTGACGAAGATCACCGGGATGGCCTCGGTGGCCGGGTCGGCCTTGAGCGCGAGACAGGCGTCGTAGCCGTCCATCTCGGGCATCTGGATGTCCATCAGGATCAGGGACGGCTTGTGCTTGGCCACGGCGGCGAGCGCCTCCCGGCCGTTGCGGGCGACGACCAGGCGGTGGTCCTGCTCCAGGATGTGGCGCAACGCGTCCAGGTTGAGCGGTTCGTCGTCGACGATCAGGATCGGGGCGTTCGACATGGCATGACCTCCATTTCCAGCTTGGCTGCGCCGAGCAGGCGGCGGGCCTCCGTCTCGGCGGCGCGATAGTCGTAGTTCGCCACCAGCGTGCGCAGGCGGCGCAGCGACTCGCCCGGCAGCAGGGCGGCCAGGGTGTCCAGGACCCGCTCGACCCGTGCGGCGTCGTCGCCGTCGAGGGCCTCCAGCAACGCCGCCAGGGCCGGCGCCGAGGCCTCCGGCGCCGCCGCCCGGGACAGCCCGGCGGGCGCCGGGACCGGGGCGCCGGCGTAGTCGGCGATTGCCGCCATGGCGTCCGCCAGTGCCACCCGCAGGCGCGCCAGCCCGGCCGCCGCCGGCTCGCCGGCGCTCAGCCGGCGCTCCAGGTCCGCGGCGGCGTCGGCGACCACGCCGATGCCCAGCTGGCCGGCCGCGCCGCGCAGCCGGTGCGCCGCCGCCGCCGCGTCGGCGCCTTCCAGGCCGGCCAGTTGCCGTGCCGCATCGGCGTAGCCATCGGCGAACTTGCGCAGGTAGCGCCGGTAGGCCTCGGCGTCCTTCCAGACCTTGAGGGCCCGGTCGAGGTCGAGGACGGCGGCGGCGCCGGGCGGTTCCTCGGCCGTCGGCTCCGGCGCCACCGCCGCGCCGGCCCGGCCGTTCCGGCTCAGCTTGCGGACCACGCCGACCAGTTCGTCGACGTCGAACGGCTTGGCGACGAAGTCGTCGACGCCGGCCGCGAAGGCCGCGTCGCGCTGGCTCCTGAACGCCCCCGCCGTCAGCGCGACCACGGGCAGGTCCGCCAGGTCGGCCGTCGCGCGAATCCGCCGGGTCGCCTCGTAGCCGTCCATGACCGGCATCTGGACGTCCATGAGGACGACGTCGAAATGGTCCCGGCGGCCGTTCAGGACGGCCAGCGCCGCCTGGCCGTCCTCGGCCAGTTCGACCGTGGCACCCTCGTCCGCCAGGATGCGCTGCGCCACCTCGCGGTTGATGTCGCTGTCGTCCACCACCAGCACGCGCAGGCCGGCCAGGCGCCGGGTCGTGCCCTGGTCGCGGGCGGGCTGGCCGACGTCGCGCAGGCGGCCGCGCTGGTTCTTGGCCTCCAGGACCGCGTTGTACAGGCTCGATGCGGTGACCGGCTTGGACAACACGACGTCGACGGCGTCGGCGCCGGGCTGCCCGGCCAGGAGGTCGCGGTCGAACGCCGTCACCATGACGATGATGGGCGCGTCGCCGTGCTCGAAGCGGGCGCGTATGCGGCTGGCGGCGGCGAGGCCGTCGAGGCCCGGCATGCGCCAGTCCAGGAGCAGGACGTCGTAGGGGTGGGCGCCGGACTGGCTCGTCAACTCGACGGCCCCGTCGCCGTCGGGCACGGCGTCGGCGTGCCAGCCCAGGCTGGCCGCCGTCTCGGCCAGGACCGCGCGCGCGGTCGCCTGGTCGTCGGCGATCAGCAGGCGCTGGTGCAGCATCTCGGGCATGGCGTTGTGGGCCGGGTCGCTGAACTCGAAGGGCAGCTCGAAACTGAACGCGCTGCCCTTGCCGGGCTCGCTGGCGACCCGCAGGGTGCCGCCCATCAGCTCGACCAGGCGGCGGCTGATGGTCAGCCCCAGGCCGGTGCCGCCGAAGCTGCGCGTGGTCGAGTTGTTGGCCTGTGTGAAGGCGCTGAAGATGGCCTCCTGCTTGTCCGGCGGGATGCCGATGCCGGTGTCGCGGACGCTGAACCGGAGGCGGACGCCGTCGGCGTCCGAGGTGACCAGTTCGGTCGCCATCACCACCTCGCCCTCATCGGTGAACTTGATGGCGTTGCCGGCCAGGTTGATCAGCACCTGGCCCAGGCGCAGCGGGTCACCGCGCAGGAAGTCGGCACCGAGCGGGACGGGCGCCACCACCGCCTCGATGGCCTTGCTGCCGACCGCGGAGGACATGATGCTGGCGAGGTTGTCGAGGACGTCGGAGAGGCGGAACGGCACCTGCTCGATGACCAGGCGCTGGGCCTCGATCTTGGAGAAGTCCAGGATGTCGTTGATGATGCCGAGCAGCGACCGCCCGGCGCCGTGGATCTTCTGCACCATGTCGCGCGAAACCGGCGTCAGCTCCTGTTTTTCGAGCAGGTAGCAAAGACCGAGGACCGCATTCATCGGCGTCCGGATCTCATGGCTCATGTTGGCGAGGAACTCGGACTTGGCCTGGTTGGCGCGCTCCGCCACCCCCATGGCCCGGTGCAGCTCGGCGGTGCGTTCGGCGACCTGGGCCTCCAGGGTGGCGTTCAGTTCCAGGATGCGGGCCTCCGCCGCCTTGGCCCCGGTGACGTCGCGGTTGATGCCGACCATGCGCACCGGGCGGCCGTCCGGGCCCCGTTCGAGGATGGCCGCGGCCTGGATGTAGCGGACGCTGCCGTCGTCCCGGATGACCCGAAAGGTCGGATCGTAGACGCCGACGCCGTCGAGGTGCTGGTGCAGCTTGCGCTCCGCCATGGCGACATCGTCGGGATGGACGTGGTCGCGCCAGAAGTCGTAGTGCAGACCGCTGTCGCGCAGCGAGGCGGGGGCGCGGTAGAGCTCGAACATGCGCTCGTCCCAGTCCAGGCGGTTGTCGGCCAGGTGCCAGACCCAGATGCCCAGGCCGGCGGCGTCGACGGCCAGCTTGAGGCGCTCGACGGTGGCCTGCAGGCGATGCTCGAGCCCTCGGCGCACCGAGATGTCCGTGATCGAGGCCAGGATCAGCGGCCCGTCCGGCGTTTCGACCGGGTTGAGGCCGATCTCGACCGGCACTTCGCTGCCGTCCTTGCGCAGGCCGAACAGTTCCCGGCCCGCCCCCATGGCGCGGGCGCTGGCGTGGCCGACGAAGGCCTCGACGTGGCCGGCGTGGGCGGCGCGGTAGCGGTCCGGGATGAGCCGGGCCAGCGGCAGGCCGAGCAGTTCCGCGCCGGTGTAGCCGAACAGCTCCTCGGCCTTGCGGTTGGCCAGGGTGATGAGCTGGCCGGCGTCGACCATCAGCATGGCCGTGGGCGCCGCCTCCACGGCGAGGTGGAAGCGTGCCTCGCTGCGCTTCTGCTCGGTGATGTCGCGCACCGTCTTGGCGGCGCCGACGACCCGGCCGCCCTCGTCGCGCAGGGGCGATACGGTGATCGAAACGTCGATCAGGCGGCCATCGCTGCGCCGGCGACGGGTGGTGAAGTGCGGTACGGTTTCGCCGTTGCCGACCCGGGCCAGGATGTCGGCCTCCTCGGCGTACAGTTCCGCTGGAACGGTCAGCTCGGTCAGGGTGTGGCCGATCGCCTGCTCGGCCCGATAGCCGAATATCTTCTCCGCCGCCCGGTTCCAGCTGGTGACCACCCCGGCCAGGGTCTTGCCGATGATGGCGTCGTTGGAACTGGCCACGATGGCCGCCAGGCGGCCCTGGTCGAGCAGGGCCTGGCGGCGCCGTTCCCGGCTGGCCAGGAAGCCGTAGGCCAGGATGGCCACCAGAGCGGCCGCCGCCACCACTTCCAGGGCCGCGCGGTCGGGGTCGGCCAGGTTGAGGCCGGCGACGAAGCCGGGCTGCGCCTTGACCTCGACCAGCCAGTCGCGCCCGTACAGGGAGACCGGGAGGCGCTTGGCGAGGCCGTCCGCGGCGGCGCCGTCGGCCCCGGCCGAGGCATAGAAGCGGTCCGGCGCCGCCTTGCGGTCGGCATCGTGGAGGGCCAGGGCGACGGTGCCGCCGCCGAGGTCGAAATCGGCCAACACGTCGTCGATCACCAGGGGCGTGTAGGCCAGGCCGTAGGCCGCCCGGGCGCGCCGCTCCGGCGTATCGAGGGCCATGCCCGACCGGTAGATCGGCAGCAGGAACAGAAAACCGCGTTTAGGCTTGCCGCTGGCCTGGACCAGGGTGATGGGCCGGGTCAGGACCGGCGTCCCCGTCCGCATGGCCGTGGCGGCGGCCTGCAGGCGATTGGCTTCGGAGGCGATGTCGAGGCCGACCGCCTGGCGGTTGTTGGCCTCCGGCTCGATGTACTGGATGACCAGGCGGTCGCCGCCGTGGGGCGCCAGTTCCCGGATGGCGAAGTCGGGCTTGCCGTCGGCGCGCGCCCGGCGCAGGAAGGCCGCCTCCTGGCCGGGCGCCACCCGGCGGATGAAGCCGAAGCCGCGCGAGCCGGGGAATTCCCGGTCCAGTTCGCGGGACCGGCTGTAGGCCAGGAAACGCGCCTGGGTGATGCCCTCCGGACCCGCGCTGATGACGGCGCCGCGCGCCCCGCGCAGGCCGTATTCGTAGGTCTGCAGGCGTTGCCCCAGTTGGCCGGCGATGCGTTGGGCCAGGCCGTCGAAGCGGGCCGCCTTTTCGGTCTGCTGCGCCTGCACGATGCCGCCGCGCAACCAGAGGGCGAACAGGCAGCCCAGCCCGAGGACGGCGGCAGCCGGGACCAGGGGGCGCAGGGGCGCTTTCACGACCTGGCCTCCCGGTCCGCCGGGAAGGCGCGCAACTGGCCGACCATGCGCTGCAGCCGGGCCTGGCTCGCCGGCGCGGCCAGCAGGCCGAGGTAGCGCAGGCCGAGATTGAGGCAGGCCGTCTCGAGCTGGTCGATGTCGCTGTCGGCGCCGTGGAAGGCCACGGCCGGCGCCGGCTTCAGGGCGGCCACGCCGTGGAGCAGGCCCAGGCAGTCCGGCAGGCCGACGGGCAGGCCGCACAACAGCAGTTGCGGCGCCTGGGCCGCGCACAGGTCCAACGCGTCCTCCAGGTCGGCCGTCGCGCAGACCGGCGCCACGCCCAGTTCCCGCAGGCGTGCCGCCAGCTGGGCCCGCACGCCGTCGTCGCGTTCGACCACCACCACCCGGATCGCTTGCATATCCCGCTCCCCCGGCCGGCCCGCCGCCCGGTTTGGGCGGACGCGGCAGACGGCCTGACGTTACGGTTTCAAGGCTAGCGTCGCGGCCCGCTCGCCGGTATCAGGGAATCCGCGGGATCGACTTCGAAATACCTGAGCCGCGCTGCGCTCAGAGCTGGGTGATGCCGTTCCGGATGGCGTAGCGGACCAGGGCCGGCAGGTCGCCCAGGCCGAGGCGCTCCATGATCTGGGCCCGGTAGGTCTCCACCGTCTTCACGCTCAGGTCCAGCTCGTAGGCGATCTCCTTGACGCTGGCCCCCTCGGCCAGGCGCTTGAGCACCACCTGCTGCCTGGGCGTCAGCTCCGCCTCCCGGCCGGCGGCCGGCGCGGCCGCCTTGCCGAGGACGTGCGGCGAGATCACCGCGGACAGCCAGACGTTGCCGGACAGGACGGTCCTGAGCGCCAGTTCCAGTTCGGTCGGGGTGGCATCCTTGAGCAGATAGCCGAGGGCGCCGAGTTCGAGGGCGCGCCGCACGTGTTCCTCGTTGGCATGCATGGACAGCATCAGCACCTTGGTGTCCGGCAATGCGGCCCGCAGGCGGGCCAGGCAGTCCAGCCCCGACAGGCGCGGCATCTGGATGTCCAGGAGGATCAGGTCGGGGCGCAGGGCCAGGGCCTGCTCCAGCGCCTCCTGGCCGTCCCCCGCCTCGGCAACCACCTCGTAGCCCGGGATCTCCCGGATCAGCATGGCCAGGCCGGCCCGGACCAGCTTGTGGTCGTCCGCAATCGCGATGCACACCGTCATGACGCCCTGCTCCCCCGTCTTTAACCATCCTTGCCAAGGGGAATAACGGCAGTTATCCGGCAGCCTTTACCCGGGCTGGACCGGACCTCGAACTCGCCGCCCAGGCCGTGCACGCGCTCGCGCATGCCGCGCAGGCCGAGATGATCCGAATTCGGCCCGCCGGGCGGCGCCGCCGAGGGGTCGAAGCCGACCCCGTCGTCGCTGACCGACAGGCTGAGGGCGTCCGCGCTACGGGTCAGGACGACCGCCGCGGTCGCCGCACTGGCGTGCCGCACGGCGTTGGTGAGGGCTTCCTGGACGACCCGGAAGCAGGTCATCTCCACCGGCCCCGGCAGGCGCTCCAGGCCGAGGTTCTCGGACAGGCTGACCGCCATCATGGCGTGGCTGCGCAGCAGCTCCAGGTGCCCGCGCACGGCGGCGGCCAGGCCGAGGTCGTCGAGCTGCGGCGGGCGCAGCTGGTGCACGATGCGACGGACCGTCTTCATCAGCTCGGCGGTGATCTGGCGCGCGTTCTGCAAGGGCTCGGCGGCCTCCGGGCCGGCCTGCCGGCGCCGGACCATCTCCAGGTTGATGTTCAGCGCCGCCAGCATCTGGCCGACCTCGTCGTGCAGTTCCAGGCTGAGCCGGCGGCGCTCCTCCTCCACCTTGTTGCGCTCCGCCTCGGCGTGGCGCTCCTCGCTGGCGCGCAGGCGCTCGTCCATGAGCTTGCGCTCGGTGATGTCCTCGGCCATGCCGGCGATCCGGCAGATGCGGCCGGCCGGATCGCGCACGCCGTAGCCGTGCGCCTTGATCCAGCGCTCGCTGCCGTCGGGCCGCACCACCCGGTACTCGGGCAGGTCGATCTCGCTCTGGTCGCCGGCCTTCTTCGCGGCCAGGTAGGCCGACACCCGGGCCCGGTCGTCGGCCCGCACGGCGGCCAGCCAGGCCCCGGCGTCGAGGTACAGCGAGGCCCGGTCGCGCCCCCAGACCGTCTCGTAGGCCGGGCTGACGTAGTGGACGGTGCGCCAGTCCGGCGACACCAGCCAGAACACCTCGTTGATGTGTTCGGCCAGTTCGCGCAGGTTGCGCTCGCTCGCCCGCAGTTCCGACTCGGTATCGGCCAGCCGGGCGGCCAGCCGGTCGGTCAGCTGGTTGTTCAGGCGCAGCACCTCGCGTTCCGATGCCCGCAGCTTGGTGACGTCCGCGATGCTGACGACGGTGTAGCGACGGGCGCCGACCCGCATGGGGCCGAGGCCGATCTCGACCGGGAATTCGCTGCCGTCCTTGCGCCGGCCGAACAGCTCCCGCGACGCGCCCATCGCGCGCGGCCGGGTCTCTTCGGCGAACCGGGCGCGCAGGCCGGCGTGCTGCCGGCGCAGATGCTCCGGCATGAGCCGTTCCACCGCCTGCCCGACCAGCTCGGCTTCGGCATAGCCGAACACCTCGGCGACGCGGCCGTTGGCGCGCACGATGCGGCCGTCCTCCGCGACCACCAGCACGGCCTCGGCGATGGCTTCGACGATATCGTCGAACTGGGGCTGGCGCTCCGGGATCTGCCACTGCACGCGCACCGAGACGCGGCCCAGCTCGGGATGGTCGAGGCGATAGATGCGGGCGTCGACCCAGAACTCGGTGCCGTCCTTGCGCCGGCTCCTGAGCTCGCCCTGCCAGGTCGCCTGGCCGGCCTGGGCCGCCGTGTCCTGCTCGCTGCAACCGGGGTGGAGGCGGTCGAGCGGCAGGCCGACCAGTTCGCCGGCCGGGTAGCCGAACATGGCGTCCCAGGCCGGATTGGCGTAGCGGATGAGGCCGGCCGCGTCGACCAGCGCCACGGCGTTGAGCAGGCGCCCGGCGACCTCGGTGAACGGGATGGCGGCCACCCCGGCCGTCGCCGGGCCGGTATCGGCCGCGCTACCGCTGCTCCTGGACCCGTTCATCGCTAGGCTCCCTTCACGGAACGGCCGCCGGGCGGCCCCGGCCGGTCAGGCCTGTTTCTTGCCGCTCAACAGCTTGTACACCTTCTCGGCGGCGTCCTTCTCCTCGCTGACGAAGTGGTCGCGCAGGTAGATCGGACCGGTGAACTTCGGGAAGGCGCCCTTGGTCACCTGCCGGAAGCCCATCACGTTCTCCCAGGTCACGGCGCCCGGCATGGCGATCTCCTGCTCGCCGAAGATGGTCGTCCATTGGTGCTTGGCCTGGTCCGGCACGACGTAGCCGCCGTCGATCCGGGTCACGTAGACCCAGCCCGCGGTGCTGCTGTTCGAGGCGTAGCCCTTGGCCACGGTGACCGCCCGGGTGGTGGAGATGAAGCCCTTCATGGCCTCTTCCGCCAGCATCCGGCCGAGGTGGAATTGCTCCAGGTCGACCATCATGCGCCAGGTGCCGTAGTGCCAGACCGCCTGTTTCATGGTCTGGTCGGGGATCGACTTCTGGATGGCATCGCGGAACTGCGGCCAGGTGATGTCCATCCCCGCGCGGTCCTTCAACCAGCGGCTGAACTGCTTGTAGACGACGTTCTCGACGTACCAGTCGTCCGTGCGCGTGATGGGCGGCTTGAAGCCGCCCGCGTTCTTGATCGCCAGCGGGTCGCGCTTGTCGCCCCGGAAGGTGAACGCGCGCACCCGGTCGAAGCCCTTGTGCAGCGCCCAGTCGGTCGCGAAGGTGCTCTTCAGGTGGGTGGCGCCGCTGGCCACCTGGCTGTTGTGGAAGCCTTGGTCGGCCTTGGCGATGATGGCCGGCGTGTTGATCTTCTGGTAGCCCGGGGCCGGCTGCTTGACCGCTACGCCCTGGCGGTGCCCGCCCATCTGCACGCCGCTCCGGCTCGCCCCGGCCGCTGGGCTGGCCGCCGTCCAGGCGTGGTCGAGCATCTTCTGCATGGCCGGCGGCAGCGGCAGCATGGGCAGCTTGGACTTGCTGTTGATGTAACCGAGCGTGCCGCCGCTCCAGCTCATGTTGCCCTCCTGCTCCTCGCCGGCGTATTTGCCTTCCGGATCGTACTCGCCGAATTCGATGTAGCGGTGCACGCCCTGGGTAAGTTTCTTCTTGAAGCTCATTTGTCGTTGCCCTCTTCTCTGCTGATCGTCGTCGTTATGTCCGGCTCGCCGCCGGCAGTTTGGTCATGGCCGCGCCAGGGGCATGGTCATGACGAATTCGGCGCCGCCGTCGGGGTGGTTGCCGGCGCTCAGGCGGCCGTCGTGGCGCTCGACGATGCCGTAGCTGATCGCCAGGCCCAGGCCGGTGCCCTGGCCGACCGGCTTGGTCGTGAAAAAGGGTTCGAACACGTGTGCCAGGCTGTCCTCCGGGATGCCCGGCCCGCTGTCGTGGAAACGCACCTCGACCCGGTTTCCGACCCGGGCGGCGTGGATGCGCAGGACCCGTTCCGGCTGCCCGGCCGTGGCGTCGCAGGCGTTCTGGACCAGGTTCATGATCACCTGCTGCATCTGGCCCGGCGACCCGAATACGTTGATGCCCTCCGGGATGTCCATGTCGACCCGGAAACCGTCCGACGCCGCCTTGCTCACCCAGTGCACGGCGCGCTCGATCACGTCGGTGAGGTTGAAGGCCTGGAAGGCGTTGCGGTCGACCGCCGAGAAGCGCTTCAGGCTGTCGACGATGTCGCGCGTGCGCTCGGCCCCCTCGACGGTGCCCTCGATCAGGGACGGCAGGTCGGCGAGCAGGTGGTCGATGCGCAGCTCGGCGCGCAGGCCGGCCAGGGCCTCGGCCGGGGCGCCGCCGTGGATCGCCGCCAGGTAGCGTTCCAGGCGCCCGGTATAGCGCTGCAGGGCATGGACGTTGCCGAGCACGAAGCTGATCGGGTTGTTGAGCTCGTGGGCGACCCCGGCGACCAGGCGCCCGAGCGAGGCCATCTTCTCGGCGTGGAGCAGCTGCTGCTGGGTCTTCTGGAGGTCCTCGTGCGCCTCGCGCAGGGCCTGGTAGGCCTTGCGCAGCTCGCCCACCGGGCGCCCGGTGACCACCATGCCGACGCGGGCGCCGGCGTGGTTGAAACGCGGCGTGCAGTTGAGCGAGACCGGCATGGCGCCGCCGTCGGCGGCACGCAGGTTCAACTCGCAGTCGTGCACGGAGCGGTCGCCGTGGCCGGTGAACATGCGCTCGGCGGCGGCGCGCGAGCCGTCGTCGGCGAACAGCTCGAACATCGGCCGGCCGATCAGCCGTTCCGGGGTGTCGCCCGAGCAGGCCTGCAGGGACGGGTTGACCTCCTCGATGCGGCCGTCGTGGTCGCACACCACCAGGATGTCGGACATCGACGACAGCACCGACATCACGAAACGCTGCGACTCCTCGAGGGCGGCGTTCTTCTCCTCCAGGGCGACTTCGTACTGGAGCAGGTCGTTGTAGACCTCGTCCATCTTCCGGATCACCTCGATCCAGACCTCCTCGCCGAGGCCGCCCAGCCCGTCCTCGGCGCCGAGCGCCTCGAGCATCGCCGTCGGCAGTACCGGTTCGGGCTTGCGCAGCTTGTCCATCAGTGCACCGTGCAGGCCATGCAGGGATCGAAGGAGCGCACGACGTGCTGGACCGGCGTCAGGTCGCCGCCCGGCACCGCCAGGCCGGCGAGCGCCTGTTCCAGGGCGCCGGGCGTGCCGGCGCCGTCGCGCGGCGAGAAGTTCCAGGTGGTCGGGGCGACGACCTGGTAGCGCGCGATGCGGCCCTGGCGCACCACCAGCCAGTGGCCCAGGCTGCCGCGCGCCGCCTCGGCCAGGCCGACCGCCTCGCCGTCGTCGGGCAGGGCCAGGGCGTCGCACCAGGGTGCGCCCGGCTCGATGGCGCGCGCCCAGTCCTCCATGACCGGCACCACGGCGGCCAGTTCGAGCAGGCGCGCGAGCACCCGCGCCGTGACGCTGCCGCCCCGCTCCGCCACCAGAGCGCGCACGAGCGGCTGCCCGGCCACCATCTGGCGCGCCAAGGCGCCCGTCTCGACGACCTCGCCGCGATAACGCGGTGCCTTGCACCAAGTGTAGGCCCCGGGCTTGTCCGGGTCCGGCACGGTCCGGCCGAGCAGGGGCGGCAGGGTGCCGCCTTCCAGCCAGGCATGGCTGACGTCCTCGCTGACCGCCTCGACGTCCAGCCCGGCGACCCGGCCGTCGCGCCACACCCCGGCCGGCCAGAGGCGGCCATCCGGCCCGGCATAGGCGCCGTAGCTGAGGAAACGGTCGCCGGCGCGGCCGGCACGGTCCAGGCCGAGGTCGTCGGCAATGGCGAGGAAGCGGCGCAGGTCGCCGCCGCCGGCACGGCGCCAGCGCGCCAGGTCGTCGAGCCCGGCCAGGCCGGTGACCGCCTCCAGGCGGTCGCCGAACAGGTGCTGCTCGAGGAAACGCCGGAAGTCGCGCACCAGGCCCACCAGCTGGAGGACGTCGCCCGCGGCGAGCGGGCGCGCGCTGCCGCCCGGGCGCAGGCTCAGGGTGTGCGGCCACTTGCCCGCCATCAGGCCCATCAGGTGCATGAAGGCGGCGCGTGCCGGCAGGACGTCGCGCGCCGCCGTGCCCTCGACCGCCCGGAAGCGCGCCGCGGCCTCGTCGTACCAGGGCCGCCCGGCGTACGCCGGGCGCGCGAAGTCGGGCATGAAGAAGAGGTAGAAATGGGTCAGGTGGTCGGCCAGGTTCTCGCAGGCGCCGACCAGGCACTCCGCCAACAGGCCGTTGCGGGTGGCCGCGGCGCCGGCCAGGTTGCGCAGGGCGGCGGCGGCGGCGATGCTTTGCGAGACCGAGCAGATGCCGCAGATGCGTGGCACGATGGTCAGGGCGTCCTCGCTCGGCCGTCCCGGCAGCATGGCCTCGAAGCCCCGGTACAGCGAGGCGCTGATGCTGGCCGCCGCGATGCGCTCGTCCTCGATGTCCAGGCGCACCTCGAGGTCGCCCTCGACCCGGTTGAAGGGCCCGACGATCCGGCGTTCGCGCGTCATTTCGCCCCCGCCTTGCTGGCCGGCGGCACCACGATGTGGTCGGACACCGCGTTGTCGCGCACCCGTTTGGGCGTCGCCGACTTGGACAGGGCGGCCAGGGCCACGAACCAGGCGCGCGGCATGTCGACCGGCAGGCCGACCGGGATGCCGGCCAGCTTGGGCGTCTGCTCGAAGGCGTGGCCGGGGGCCTCGAAGCCGGGCTCGGTACAGCGGATGCAGGCATAGCCGCCACGCAGGCAGGAGCCGGAACCGTTCCAGAGCCGCATGTTGCAGTCGGCGTGCGCCTGGGTGCCCTTGCAGCCCAGGTTCTCCATCAGGCAGCCCTGGTCGGAAGCCTTGCCGGCGCTGGCCTTGAATTCGTAGTACTCGTTGCGCGGGCAGCCGTGGTGGACCAGGTGGTCGGTGTACAGGCGCGGGCGCCGGTAGGCGTCGAGCTGGTCCATGCCGAAACGGCCCAGGCCGATGCCGAGCAGGGTGTCGAGCAGCCAGCCGGGATGGATCGGACAGCCGGCGACGTTGATCACCGGCAGGCCGGCGCCGGCCCGGAAGTCGCGCCCGAGCAGGCCGCCCGGGGTCTCGCCGTCGTATTGCAGGCCGGTGGCGCCGCCCGGGTTGCCGCCGACGGCGTTGATGCCGCCCCAGGCGGCACAGCTGCCCACCGCGACGACGTGACGGGCACGGCCGGCGAGCTCGCGCAGCCAGTGGATCATCGGCCGGCCGGTGCCGGCCAGGATGTGGAAACGGCCGCTGCCGTGCGGGCCGGTCATGGGCGAGCCTTCCAGGCAGAGTATGTCCAGGCGCTCGCGGCCCTCCGCGCAGGCGGCCAGGACGGCCAGGGCCTCGTCGCCGCTGGCCTCGCTCAGGCTCGGATGCCAGAGCAGCCGGATGCCGGCGTCGGCCAGGCGGTCGACCAGGTTGGGCTGCTCGGCGTTGAGCAGGGACAGCGTGCAGCCGCCGCAACCGCCCGACTGCAGCCAGAGCAGGTTGAGCGGCTCAGCCATCCTCCCTCCCCAGCGTCCTGGCCGGACGCCCGCGCCCGCGTACCGGGACGCTGACGCCGAGCCGGCGCAGCTTGGCGCGCAGGCCCGGCCGGGACAGGCCGAGCTCGCTGGCGGCATGGGTGAGGTTGCCGTCGTGCTTGCGCAGGGCCTCGCAGAGCAGGCGTGCCTCCATGGCGTCGAGGCGGCCGCCGGCCGGCGTGCCGGCCTCGTCGCGCGGCGGGCGCAGGCCGGCCAGGCTGGCCTGCTGGCGGATCGCCAGGGCCAGGGCGTCGAGATCGAGCAGGGCCCGGTCCGACACCACCAGCATGCGCTGGATCTCGTTCTGCAGTTCGCGCACGTTGCCGGGCCAGGCGTAGGCCTGCATGCAGGCCAGCACCTCGGGGGCGAAGCCGTCGACCCGGCGGCCCAGGTTGGCGCTCACCTTGGCCAGGATGCGGCGCGCCAGTTCGGGGATGTCCATGGGCCGCTCGCGCAGGGCCGGCACGCGCACGGGCACCGTCGCCAGGCGGTAGTAGAGGTCCTCGCGGAAACGCCCGGCGCGGACCTCGTCCTCCAGGTGGCGGTTGGTCGCGGCGACCACGCGCACGTCCACCGCGACCGTGCGGCTGCTGCCCAGGGGCCGGAACTCGCCCTCCTGGAGCACGCGCAGGAGCTTGACCTGGAAGGCCGCCGAGGTCTCGCCGATCTCGTCCAGGAACAGGGTGCCGCCATGGGCCTGCTGGAACAGGCCGACGCGGTCCTGGCTGGCGCCGGTATAGGCGCCCTTCTTGTGGCCGAACAGTTCGGACTCCAGCAGGGTGTCGGGCAGGGCGCCGCAGTTCTCGACCACGAACGGCTGCTCGGCGCGGCCGCCGCCGTAGTGGATGGCGCGCGCCAGGAGTTCCTTGCCGGTGCCCGATTCGCCCTCGATCAGCACCGGCACGTCGTAGTTCGCGGCCCGCTCGACCAGCTGGCAGACCGCCTGCATGGGACTGTCCGCCGCGCGCACGATGGCATCCGGCGCGAAGGCCTGGCGCAGGCGCGCCCGGTTCTCGCCGACGCGGCCGCGCAGATGCGGTTCGGCGGCGCGCAATTCCAGGGTCAGGCGGTGGTTCTCGGTCTCCAGGCGCTGCAGTTCGGCGGCCCGGCGCAGGGTGAGCAGCAACTGGTCCGGGTGCCAGGGCTTGAGCAGGTACTGGTAGATGCCGGCCTCGTTGATGCCGGCGATGATGTCCTCGCTGTCGGTATAGCCGGAGATGATGATGCGAACGGTGTCCGGCCAGGCCTCGCGCACCTGGCGCAGGAAGGCGACGCCGCTCATGCCCGGCATGCGCTGGTCGGTGAGCACGACGTGGACGCGGTGGTCCTCCATGAGGGCGAGGGCCTCGGCGGCGCCCGACGCGGTAAGGACGTTGAAGTCCTCGTCCAGGGTGCGGCGCAACGCCTCCTGCGAACGCGGCTCGTCGTCAACGACCAGGATGGTCGACAACTCGGTCAATGGCGGTCTCCTCCATCTCGAAAATGGCGCCGGACGAACGGCCCGGAGGTGCGACCGCGGGGACAACGCGGCACCGGCCGGGATACAGCGAAACGGTATTGGATTTGTCTGCGGCGACGGTCGAGGCGCCGCCATGGCATGGATTCTATACCCATGCCCGACCGTCCTGGCTAGGCCGCGCGGGCCTGCTCGGGGCAGCTGCGGTCCCGGCGCGGACCGTCGTAGCGGACCTCGACGGCCGCCACCGTCGCGTCGCCCAGTTCCGCGTGCATGGCCAGGAGGGCCTCGGTCTCGGCCTGCCAGCGGGCCAGGCCCTGGCGCGCCGCCTGCTCGATGCCGGCCAGGTCGCCGCCCGCCTGCCAATGCTCGTAGGCCTGCGCCAGCTCGGGCGCCAGCTTGCGGCGCATGCCGACGAAGTTGGCGAAAAAGAAGTGCAGCGCCGCCGGGTCGCCGCGCTCGACCAGGCCCGGCAAGGTGGACAGGCAGTCCGCGTAGAGGTCGCGTACCGCCCGCACCATGATCTCGGCCCGGCTCCGCATCACGGTCAGCAGCAGGCCCTCCCAGGCCTCGCCCAGGGCGGCGCCGACGCGGGCCTCGCCGAGTTCGTGCAGGAGCACCGATTCCATCTCGGTGGCGGTCATGGCATCCAGGGCCGCCTCCGGGGCGGTGTCGAACGGGTAGCAGGCGAGCGCCCTGGCCATGGCGTCGTTCTTGCGGCTCCAGCGCCATTCCTCGTACTTCTCCCAGAGCCAGCGGCGCAGCGCCTCGGTCCGGATGAACAGGGTGCGGTCCAGGTACATGCCCGGCGGGGCCTCGAGGTCGCGCGCCAGTTCGTGGCCGGTGACGTAGACGTCGAAGCCGTGCCGGCGTTCGCGCCGGAGCAGCTCGCCGAGGAAGAAGTGCGGCTTGCAGTGGCGGCCGTAGCCTCCGCTGTAGACATAGCCGTGTTCGAGCAGCACGGCATTGATGCGCGCCGCCTCGAACGGGTCGACCGGGCCGTCCGGCAGGGGCACGGGCTCGTAGGGGACGGCCTCCAGGCCATCCCAGAGCTGGCCGCGCAGGTTCATCCAGTCGCCCACCTCGGCGCGGGCCATCTCGCGGCTGAGCGGGATGGCGTGTTCCCAGCGGTAGAGTTCGCGCATCTTGAGCAGGAAGGTGCACAGGGTCAGGTCGCCGGCGTGCTGGGCGTCCGAGATGTGGCAGTTTTGCCGGATAGCCCCGACAATGGCGTCCAGATCGAAACCGGTCATGGCAGAATATCCGAGAGATTTTGTCGGATTATAGATTGGAGAACGACGGATGCGGTACTGGCTGATGAAGAGCGAACCTTCCGAATTCGGCATCGACGACCTGGTGCGCGATGGCTTCGTGCCCTGGTTCGGCGTGCGCAACTACCAGGCGCGCAACTTCATGCGCGACCAGATGAAGGTCGGCGACGGCGTCCTCTTCTACCACTCGTCCTGTGCCGAGCCGGGCATCGCCGGCATCGCCGAGGTGGCCAAGGCGGCCTACCCGGATGCCAGCCAGTTCGACACCGACGGCAAGTACTACGACGCCAAGGCGACCCCGGACAACCCGCGCTGGTTCAACGTCGACGTCAGGATCGTGCGCAAGACCCGGTTGCTGCCGCTGGCCGAGATCCGCGCCTGTCCGGAGCTGGCCAACATGCGCATCCTGGCCCGGGGCAACCGGCTCTCGATCACCCCGGTCGACCCGGACGAGTGGAACTTCATCCAGGCCCGGCTTTGACCTTTCTGGCCGCCTACGCCGCGCTCGGCCTGGTGTCCGGCTTCATCGCCGGCCTGCTCGGGGTCGGCGGCGGCCTGGTCCTGGTGCCGGTGCTGTCCTGGATCTACGCCTACGAGGGCTTTCCGGCCGCCTACAACATCCACATGGCCCTAGGCACCTCGCTGGCGGTCATCGTCCTGACCTCCCTGTCCAGCCTGCGCGCCCACCATCGCCACGGCGCCGTGCGCTGGCCGGCGGTGCGCCGGATCGCCCCGGGCATCGTGCTCGGCACCCTGGCCGGCGCCATCGCCGCGGCCTGGCTGCCGGACCGCGGCCTGCGCTGGTTCTTCGTCGCCTTCCTGTTCTACGCCGCGACCCAGATGCTGCTCGGCTTCAAGGCCAATCCGCAGCGCGAGCTGCCCGGCTGGCCGGGCATGACCGCGGCCGGCACGGTGATCGGCCTGGTGTCGAGCTGGGTCGGCATCGGCGGCGGCACCCTGTCGGTGCCGTTCCTGAACTGGTGCAACGTGCGTTTCCAGGAGGCCATCGGCACCTCCGCGGCGATCGGCTTCCCGATCGCCGTCTCGGGCGCGCTGGGCTACTCGCTGTCCGGCCAGGTCGCCGCCGGCATGCCGGCCCACAGCGCCGGCTTCGTCTACCTGCCCGCGCTCGCCGGGGTGGCGCTGTTCAGCATCCTGACCGCCCCGCTCGGCGCCCGCCTGACCCACAGCCTGCCGGTGCCGCGCCTGAAGAAGATATTCGCCGGCCTGCTCTATGTCCTCGGCCTGCGCATGCTGTACGGACTCATTACGTGACGATCGAGAGGAGATGACATGCGTTACCTGCTTGCCCTGGCCGCCCTGCTGGCCAGCCTGAATGCCTGCGCCGCCGACTACGCCCGCGAACAGAAGTGGGCCGACGAGGTCCTGCCCTCGGTCCTGGTCGGCGACCCGGTCTGGCTCGCCCAGGCCAACGGCCACAAGTTCCTCGGCCTGTACACGCCGGTCGCCAACGCCAAGGCCGGCTTGGTCGTGGTGCACGGCATCGGCGTGCACCCGGACTGGGGCCTGGTGAGCGCCCTGCGCCAGCAACTGCCCGAGGCCGGCTACGCCACCCTGTCGGTGCAGATGCCGGTGCTCGCCGCCGACGCCAAGGTGGACGACTACCTGCCCACCTTCGACGAGGCGGCCGAACGCCTGAAACTGGCGGTGCAGTTCCTCAAGGACAAGGGCTACACGAAGGTCGCCATCGTCGCCCACAGCCTGGGCACCCGGATGAGCTACCACTACCTCAGCCAGACCCCCGCCACGCCGGTCGTCGCCTGGGTCGCCATCGGGGCGCCCGCGGCCCTGGACACGGCGAAGCTGAGGATGCCGATCCTCGACCTGTACGGCCAGAACGACCTGCCCGCGGTGCTCGCCGGCGCCGCCACCCGGGCGGCCGGCCTGAAACAGAAGGGCTCGACCCAGGTCGTGGTGCCGGGTGCCGACCACTTCTTCGAGGGCAAGGACGGCCCCCTCCTGGGTCAGGTGCGCGCCTGGCTCGACAAGACGCTGTGACGGCCGCGGCCGCCTAGACGACGCCGAACGGACCGGTCGCCCGGTTCGAGAGGTCGTCCTCCTGCTGGCCGCCCAGCTTGATGCGCAGGCGCAGGTCGTTGTAGGAATCGGCGTTGCGCAAGGCCTCTTCCTGGCTGATCACGCCGGCCGCGTAGAGGTCGTAGAGCGACTGGTCGAAGGTCTGCATGCCGAGGTCGCGCGACTTCGCCATGAGGCCCTTGATCTCGTCCAGGCGGTTCTTCTGGATCATGTCCGCGATCAGCGGCGTACCCAGCAGGACCTCCACCGCCGGGATGCGGCCCTTGCCGTCGGCGCGCGGGATCAGGCGTTGCGAGACGATGCCGCGCAGGTTCATGGATAGATCCAGCAGCAACTGCTCGCGCCGCTCCAGGGGGAACATGCTCAGTATCCGCTCCAGGGCCTGGTTGGCGTTGTTGGCGTGCAGGGTGGACAGGCACAGGTGGCCGGTCTCGGCGTAGGACATGGCGAATTCCATGATCGAACGCTCGCGGATCTCGCCGATCAGGATCACGTCCGGGGCCTGGCGCAGGGAATTCTTCAGGGCGGTGTGCCAGTCCTCGGTGTCGGTACCCACCTCGCGCTGGGTGATGATGCTCTGGCCGTGCTGGTGCACGAACTCGATCGGGTCCTCGACGGTGAGTATGTGGTCGGCCCGGCGCTGGTTGCGGTAGCCGATCATGGCCGCCAGCGAGGTCGACTTGCCGCTGCCCGTCGCGCCGACCATGAGGATCAGGCCGCGCGGCATCATGGCGACATCCTTCAGGATGGGCGGCAGGTGCAGATCGGCGATCTCGGGGATGGTGGTATTGATGGTCCGGAAGACGATGCCGACCCGGCTCTGCTGCATGAAGGCGCTGACCCGGAAGCGGCCGATGGCATCGTCGAAGATGGCGAAGTTGGCTTCCTTGTTGTTCAGGAAACCGTTCCACTGCTTCTCGGTCATCACCGACTTGGCCAGGGACTGGGTCTCGGCGGGGGTCAGCTTGACCTCCGACAGCGGCACCACCTTGCCGTCCACCTTCAGGGCGGGCGGAAAACCCGCGGTCAGGAACAGGTCGGACGCCTTGCGTTCGACCATGGTGCGCAGCCAGCCGGCTACGGGGTTCGTGCCGCTCATCTGAACAGGTCCTTGTTGACCGCGACCGTGCGCGCCTCGCCGGGATCGACGTAGTTGCGCCGCACCAGGTCGGTGAGGCATTGGTCCAGGGTCTGCATGCCCAGGGCCTGGCCGGTCTGGATCGAGGAATACATCTGCGCCACCTTGTTCTCGCGGATCAGGTTGCGGATGGCCGGGGTGCCGATCATGATCTCGTGGGCGGCGATCCGGCCGCTGCCGTCCTTGCGCTTCATCAGGGCCTGCGAGATGACGGCACGGATCGACTCCGACAGCATGGACCGGACCATGTCCTTCTCGGCGGCCGGGAACACGTCGATGATCCGGTCGATGGTCTTGGCGGCGGAACTGGTGTGCAGGGTGGCGAACACCAGGTGGCCGGTCTCGGCCGCGGTCAGGGCCAGGCGGATGGTTTCCAGGTCGCGCATTTCGCCCACCAGGATGACGTCCGGGTCCTCGCGCAGGGCCGAGCGCAACGAGTTCTCGAAACTCTTGGTGTGCGGTCCCAGCTCGCGCTGGTTGATCAGGCACTTCTTGCTCTGGTGCACGAATTCGATCGGGTCCTCGATGGTGAGGATGTGGCCGTGCAGGTTGTCGTTGACGTAGTCGATCATGGCCGCCAGGGTGGTCGACTTGCCCGAGCCGGTCGGCCCGGTGACCAGGACGATGCCGCGCGGCTGGTCGGAAATCTCCTTGAAGCTGCGCGGCGCCTCCAGTTCCTCGAGAGTGAGCACCTTGGAGGGCACCGTCCGGAAGGCGGCCGAGGCGCCCCGCTCCTGGTTGTAGGCGTTGACCCGGAAACGCGCCACGCCGGGCAGGGCGAAGGAGAAGTCGGTTTCCAGGAATTCCTCGTAGGCCTTGCGCTGCGCGTCGCTCATGACGTCGTAGATCATCGCCCGGACCTGGGTGTTGTCCATCGCCGGCACGTTGATGCGGCGGATGTCGCCGTGTACCCGGATCATGGGCGGCAGCCCAGCCGACAGGTGCAGGTCGGACGCCTTGTTCTTTACCGCGAAAGTCAGGAGGTCGGAAATTTCCATCTTATAATTCGCGTAGTTATGAATAAAGACGGGCAAAGGTCTGAAACCATTATGGGTGCAATTCCGGCGGGGTTGCAAGTTTGCCGGGAGCGCATCGCCAAGGCCTGTGCCGCGGCCGGGCGCGATCCGCGCGCCGTCATGCTGCTGGCCGTCAGCAAGACCTTCCCGGGCGCCGCCGTGCGCGAGGCCTGGCAGGCCGGCCAGACCGCCTTCGGCGAGAGCTACCTGCAGGAGGCCCTGGCCAAGCTGGACGAACTCGCCGACCTGGCCATCGAGTGGCATTTCATCGGCCCGGTCCAGAGCAACAAGACGCGGCCGATCGCCGAGCGGTTCGCCTGGGTGCACGGCGTCGACCGCCTGAAGATCGCCGAGCGCCTGGCCGAAGCCCGCCCGGGCGAGGCCGCGCCGCTGAACGTCTGCATCCAGGTCAACGTCAGCGGCGAAGCGAGCAAGCACGGCGTCGCACCGGAGGAAGCCCTGACGCTGGCCCGCCAGGTGGCGGCGTTGCCGCGCCTGAAGCTGCGCGGCTTCATGGCCATCCCGCGCGAGACGGACGACCCCGCCGAGCAGCGGGGCCAGTTCGCGCGCCTGCGCGGCCTGTTCGAACAAGCGGCCGGTCTCGGCCTCGACACCCTGTCCATGGGCATGTCGGGCGACCTCGAGGCGGCCATCATGGAAGGTGCCACCATCGTACGCGTGGGCACCGCGATCTTCGGAAAGAGAGAGTACATATGAAGGTAGGTTTCATCGGCGGCGGCAACATGGCGGAGGCCATGATCGGCGGCATGCTGCGCCAGGGTTTCGCGGCCGCGGACATCCGCGTCACCGAGCCGAACCCGGACCGCCGCGCCGCCCTGGCGACCCGCTACGGCATCACGGTCGAGGCCGAGGCGGCCGCGACGCTGGCCGTCGACGTCCTGGTCCTGGCGGTGAAACCGCAGGTGCTGCGCGCGGTGCTCACCAGCCTGCCGCGCCCGGCGCCCGAGACCTGCGTGCTGTCGATCGCCGCCGGCGTGCGCGCCGGCGACATCGCGCGCTGGCTCAACCAGCACAAGGCGGTGGTCCGCGCCATGCCCAACACCCCGGCCCTGGTCGGTGCCGGCATCGCCGGCCTGTACGCCCTGCCCGACGTCTCGGCCGAGCAGCAGGCGCGCGCCGAGACCGTGCTCAAGGCGGTGGGCGAGACGGTCTGGGTGGCCGATGAGGCCCTGATCGACGCCGTCACCGCCATCTCCGGCAGCGGCCCGGCCTACGTCTTCCTGTTCATCGAGGCGCTCGAGAGCGCCGGCCGCGCGCTCGGCCTCGACGCCGACGCCGCCCGCACGCTCGCCCTCGGCACCGTCTACGGTTCCGCCGCCCTGGCCGTGCAGGACGGCAGCGAACCGGCCGAACTGCGCGCCCGGGTCACCTCCAAGGGCGGCACCACCGAGCGCGGGGTCGCCGCCCTCGAGGAGCACGGCGTCCGCGCCGCGGTCGCCGCCGCCGCCGCCGCGGCGGCGGCGCGGGCCCGTGAACTGGGCGACCAACTGGGCGCCGAGTGATGTTCCAGGACGCCGCGCAATTCCTCCTCCGGATGGCCTGCGAACTGGCCGCCACGGCGTTCTGGCTGCGTTTCTACATGCAGTTGACCCGGGTGCCGTTCCAGAACCCGTTCGCCCAGTTCGTCGTCAAGGTGACCAATTTCGCGGTCCGCCCGGCCCGCCGGCTGATCCCCGGCCTGTTCGGGCTCGACCTCGCCAGCCTGATGTTCTTCCTGCTCGCCGAGTTCGTCTGGGTGGTGGCCAGCCACTGGCTGGCGGGCTATCCCTTCCTGGCCGCCGGCGCGGCGGTCTGGCCGGCCTTCCTGCTCCTGACCGTCGCGGCGGCGGTCAAGCTGGTCATCTACCTGCTCATCGCCCTCATCTTCGTGCAGGCGATCATCAGCTGGGTCAACCCGTTCTCGCCCGCGGCGCCGGTGTTCTACGCCCTGGCGCGGCCGGTCCTGGCACCCTTCCAGCGTTTCATCCCGCCGATCTCGGGGATCGACCTGTCGCCCCTGGCCGCCTTCGTGGTGCTGCAGCTGATCCTGATCGTGCCGGTGGCCGGCCTGGAGACCTTCGCCCACCGCCTGGCGTTCGGCCTGCCATGAGCGCCTACCCGGTCTGGCTCGCGGCCGGGGCCGGCGGTGGCTGCGAAATCACCCTGCACGTGCAGCCGGGTGCCTCCCGGAGCGAACTGGCCGGCCTGCACGGCGACGCCCTCAAGCTGAGGATCAGCGCCCGCCCGGTCGAGGGGGCCGCCAACGCCGCCGTACTGGACTTCCTGGCCGCCTGGCTCGCCCTGCCCAAACGGGACCTCAAGCTCCTGCGCGGCGACAAGTCGCGGCGCAAGACGGTCTGGGCACCGATCCCGCCGGAGCGGGTGCCGAAGCCGGCCTAAAGGTTCACAATCCGGCCATGCGTTCCCACTCCATCCTGCTCAGCAAGACCTGCCCGTACTGCGGCGCCCGCGCCAAGGCGGAGGCCAGGCTGCCGGTGCCCGCGCACGCGCCGGCGCCGGAGTTCAACCTGGACAACCTGGCCGGCCTGGTACGCAACCAGAGCCTGAGCCAGTTGCTGGCCCTGGTGGAACTGCTGCCCTACAAGACCTTCACCTGCGCCAAGTGCGGGGCGGAATTCCGCCTGGAGAGCCATTCGGTGAAGGATCTGGTCGGCAACATGCTGGGCAGCATGCAGCCGGCGCCGCCGCGCAAGCCGGTCAGCGTCGGCAGCCATGCGCCCAAGCGGACCCGCAAGGCCGCCGCGACGCCTGCCGCCGCGCCCGGGCCGGACTGGGAAGCCGAGAGCCTGGATGCCGTGGTGCACGCGCCGGCCGACACAAAACCGGAAACCTGAGCGGCTATAATCGGGCCTCTCGCGGAGGCCCATCTTGGATACCCTATTACTACTCAAGGCCCTCATACTCGGCATCGTCGAGGGCCTGACCGAATTTTTGCCCATTTCGTCCACCGGTCACCTGATCATCGCCGGCCAGCTGCTCGGCTTTCACGACGACAAGGCCAAGGTGTTCGACATCGCCATCCAGCTCGCCGCCATCCTGGCCGTGGTCTGGGTCTACCGGCAACGGCTCGGCCACGTCCTCGCCAGCATGACGCGCGAGCCGGAATCGCGCCGTTTCGCCTTCAACCTGGTGGTCGCGTTCATGCCCGCCGCGGTGCTCGGCCTGCTCTTCGTGAAGCAGATCAAGGCCTACCTGTTCAACCCGCTGGTGGTGGCCTCGGCGTTCATCGTCGGCGGCCTGCTCATCCTCTGGGCCGAACGCCGGCAGCACACCATCCGGGCCGAGACGGTCGACGACATGACCTGGCGCGACGCCCTCAAGGTCGGCTTCGCCCAGGCGCTGGCCATGATCCCGGGCACCTCGCGCTCCGGCGCCACCATCATCGGCGGCCTGTTCTTCGGCCTGTCGCGCCAGGCGGCCACCGAGTTCTCCTTCTTCCTGGCCGTCCCGACCATGTTCGCGGCCACCCTGTACGACGTCTACAAGCACCGCGAGCTGTTCAGCGCCGCCGACCTGCCCCTGTTCGCGGTCGGCGGCGTGGCCTCCTTCGTCAGCGCGTTCCTGTGCGTGCGCTGGTTGTTGCGCTTCATCTCCAGCCACGACTTCACCCCCTTCGCCTGGTACCGCATCGGCTTCGGCGTCATCGTCCTGGCCACGGCGTATACCGGCATCATCGACTGGACCGGCTGAGCCGGGCCCGGGCTCGGAAACGCGCCGCGTGACCGGAGCGGTCAAGCCCTTCCACCTGGTCGCCAGGCACGGCGAACACGGCCTGATCGACATCGAGGCCATGCGCGCCTGGCCGATCGAGGCCGGGCTGGCCGGCCAGCTCGCCGCCCTGTTGGTTGACCCGGACGCCCGGCTGGACGCCGCCGCACGAGACCGCCTGGACGCGCTGGCCATGCTGGACGACGGCGCGCCCGCCCGCCGGCCCCCGGCTGAGCTGCCGCCGGTCACCAACGCCGTGCTGTTCCTGAACCAGTATTGCAACCTGCGTTGCACCTATTGCTACGGCGATCATGGCCGATACGGGGCGGCCGGCCGGATGCACCCCGACACGGCCCGCCAGGCGGTGCGCTGGCTCCTGGCGCAGGCCGGGACGGCCACCGTCGTGCACCTGGGCTTCCTCGGCGGCGAGCCGCTGCTCGACTTCCCGCTCCTGCGCGAGGTGACCGACTACGCGCTGGCGGCGGCCGCCGGACAGGGCAAGGACGTCGACTTCTACCTGACCACCAACGGCACCCTGCTCGATGACGAGATCGTTGCCTTCCTGCAGGCGCACCGCTTCAAGGTACAGGTCAGTCTGGACGGCCCGGCCGGCCTGCACGACCGCCAGCGCCCGTTCGCCAACGGGCGCGCCTCCCACGCCCACATCGTGCCCGGCGTCGAGGCCCTGCTCGCGGCCCTGCCCGGGAGCGGCGCCCATGCGACCCTGGTCGGCGACAGCGACCCGGCGACGGTGGTCCGGGCGCTGCTCGACCTCGGCTTCCGGGAGATATCGATCCTGCCGGCGACGCCGGCCGCGCCCGTCGGCGACGCCGGGCGCGACAGCCCCGCCTACATGCACTGGCTGGAAGCGGGCGCCGAGGACTGGCTGGCGGCGATACGGGCGCGCGACGCGGACCGGCTGGGCATCCTGGTGTCGTCCACCAGCCTGTATGCCGGCATCGTCTCGTTCCTCAACGGCCAGACGAGCGACTACCCGTGCGGTGCCGGGATGGGCATGGTCGCGATCGACCGGACCGGCGAGGTGTATCCCTGCCAGCGTTTCGTCGGCGCGGCGGAATTCCGTCTCGGCTCGATCGCCGGCGGCGGCCTCCGGCGCGCCCGCTACGCGACCAGCCCGGTGGTGGCGAATGCCGACTGCGCCGGCTGCGTCGCCCGGCGCTACTGCGCGGGCGGTTGCCGGCACGACCATCTCGCCGCGACCGGGTCCGACACCACGCCGGCGCCGGACCTGTGCCGAATCCGGCGCCGCCAGTTCGAACTGGCCGCCTGGGTGGTCAGCCGGCTGACGCCGGACGAGGTCGGCTTCCTGCGCGCCGCCGACATCCTGCCGGCGCGGCCCTGCCCCCTGGATTTCCTTTGACCGGACGCCCCGTCAGTGGGCCGGACGAATCTTCTTGGGCGGATCGACGCCGTGGCCGAGCTCGGAGTCGTAGCCCAGGCGGGACTCCTGCGAGGTGGCCCGGCGCAGCAGGTCGTCGTTCAGGCCCTGGGCCAGGACACCGATCTCCGCGCGGCTGAAATCATAGCCTTCGGCCCGGACCAGCGCGGTGCGTTGCTCGGCATCCGCACAGGCCAGAACCCGCCGGGCGAAAAGCTCATCGTTGCGCATCCGTTCGATATATGCGCGGGCAGACGTTGCACTCATGGGCATTCCCTTTCCTGTCGATCGACGGCCGTCCAGCCAGGCCGCCGGCCCTGTCTCTATAGCACAAATGGACTAGCGCGGGTCCGAAACGGCTAGATGCGGGTGCCGCCCCGGCGGTGCTTGACCCGGGTCAGGAGCTGCTTGCAGTCGACCCGGACGATGTGGCGGCGCGACAGCAGGTTGCGCCGGGCGAACTGCTCCAGGGCCTCGTTGTTCTCGGTCAGGGTGTGGATGTGCAGGCTGCGCATGTCGCTCATGATGTAGAGGCTGCGCACCTCGGGCTGGCTGGCCAGCTCCTGGGCCACCGACTCGATGCCCTGGGGGTCCACCTCGACGTCGAAGAAGGCCGACACCGTGGTGCCGATCTTTTCCGGGTTGACGATGACGGTGAACTTCTCGATCACGCCCTCCTCGATCAGGCGCTGCACCCGGTCGCGGGCGTGCACCCGGGAGACGCCCAGTTCGCGGGCGATGTCGGCGAAACTCATGCGGCCATCGTCCACCAGCATCGCCAAAATCTTCTGATCCATGTCGTTCATCGAAGTCCGTCCGTCTACATCAGCACGTTCCACAGCATACGCAGGGAGATGAGCAGCACCAATACGCCGAAGATGCGCTTCAACTTCTTCACCGGCAGGGCGTGCGACAGGCGCACGCCGGCGGGGGCGGTGAGCATGGACACGGCCGCCACGGCGGCCAGGGCCGGCAGGGAGACGTAGCCGACGCTGCCGGCCGGCAGGGTGGCGTTGCCCAGCCCGGTGACCAGGAAGCCGGCGGCGCCGAACAGGGCGATGGGGAAGCCCAGCGCGGTGGAGATGGCGATGGCCCGCTTCAGTTCCATGTTGCAGGCGTGCAGAAAGGGCACCGTGATGTTGCCGCCGCCGATGCCCAGCAGGGCCGACAAGGCGCCGATGCCCAGGCCGGTGGACCACAGTCCGGCCCGGCCCGGCAGGCGCCAGTGGGCGGCCGGCTTCCAGTCCAGAATGAACTGGGTGCCGACGAACAGCAGGAAGGTGGCGAACAGGCCCTTCAGGGTAGCGGCCGGCACGTAGCCGGCCAGGTAGCCGCTGGCGAAGCCGCCCAGCAGGGTGGCCGGGGCGAGCAGCCTGACCACGCTCCAGTCGATGGCGCCGCGCTTCTGCTGGGCCCTAATTGCAGAGAGCGAGGTGAACACGATGGTGGCCAGGGAGGTGCCGATGGCCAAGTGCGGGACGATCTCCCCGGACATTCCCTCGGCCTGGAATATCCAGATCAGCGCCGGCACGATGACCACGCCGCCGCCGATGCCCAGCATGCCGGCCAGGAGGCCGGCGACCAGGCCGAGGGCCAGGAAGGAAGCGATGTCCAACATAGGGTTTCCTATTCGACTGAGGTTCAGACGGCGATGGCGGCACCGTCGCTGCGGGGATCGGAGGCGGCCTCGAAGCCGCCCTCGGGCAGCCGGCGCAGGGCGCCGGCGTGGCCCATCATCTGGGCGTAGTCCTCGACCCGCTCGACCGCGTGGCCGCGCCCGGCCAAGTCGGCGAACACGGAATCGGAGAAGCGGCCCTCCAACTTCAGGGTGTCGCTGCTCTGGCCCCAGGTGCGGCCGAGCAGCCAGCGCGGGCTGTCGAGCACCTGGTCGAGGGGCAGGCCGTAGTCCAGGGCGCGGGTGGCCACGGCGGCCTGGGTCTGCGGCTGGCCGTCGCCGCCCATGGTGCCGTAGACCAGGTGCGGCCGGCCGTCGCGCAGGTACATGGCCGGGTTGAGGGTGTGGAAGGGCCGCTTGCCCGGCGCCAGGGCGTTGACATGGCTCGGGTCGAGGGAGAAAGAGGCCCCCCGGTTCTGCCAGACGATGCCGGTGTCGCCGGCCACGATGCCGCTGCCGTACTCGTGGTAGATGCTCTGGATGGCGCTCACCGCGCGGCCCTGGGCGTCGACGACGCCGAACCACACCGTGTCGGCCGGCCCGACGCCGCGGCCCCAGGGTGCCGCGCGCTCGGGGTCGATGGCCACCGCCAGGGCGTCGAGGCTGGCCGGGGCAAGAAGTTGGTCCACGGGCACGGCGACCCGTTCCGGATCGGCCACGTGGCGGTCGCGCAGACGGAAGGCCTGCTTGGTGGCCTCCACCACCAGGTGCACGTAGCGGGCGGACAGGTGGCCGCGCCGGGTCAGGTCGAAGCGGTCGAGCTGGCCCAGGATGAGCAGGGAGGCGAGCCCCTGGGTGGGCGGCGGCATGTTGACCGCCCGGCCACCCCGGTAAGGCACGCCGATGGGCTGTACGAGACGGCAGCGGAAGCCGGCCAGGTCGTCCGAGGTCAGCCGGCTCCCGGCCGCCGCGAGGCCTTCCGCCACCCGCCAGCCGAGTTCGCCGCGATAGAAGCCGTCGGCGCCGTCGCGCTGGAGCAGGGCCAGGGAGGCCGCCAGGCCGGCCTGGCGGAACGTCGCCCCGGCCTCGGGCAGGCGTCCGTCCGGCGCGAAGGTCGACACCAGCGTGTCGAAGCCGCCCAGTTCGTCCCACTTCTGGCCCAGGAAGGCGCCCTGGCCGACACTGCAGGGGAAGCCGTCGCGGGCATAGGCGTGCGCCGAGGCGAGCAGCTCGTCCCAGGCCCGCCGGCCGGCCCAGGCCTCCCGGCTGAACCGGAACGCCTCGCCCCAGACCGACACCAGTCCGGCCACCGTGTTGGCGGCCAACGCACCCCGCATGGGCACGCCGTCCAGCCCCCGTTCCGTGTAGACCTCCGGGGTGTAACGCTGGCCGGCCGGCCCGGCACCGTCCAGCCCGAGCAGGCGGCCGTCGGCATCGGAGATGAGCCAGAAGCCGTCGCCGCCCAGGCTGTTCATGTGCGGATAGACGACGGTGAGGGTGGAGCCCACCGCCAGAGCGGCCTCGATGGCGTTGCCGCCGGCCGCCAGGACCTCGGCGCCGGCCGCGGCGGCCAAGTGGTGCGGAGCGGTGACGGCGCCGCCGGCGGAACGGGCATAGCGGCTCATTGCGCCACCTCCAGGGGAAAATGGCAGGCGACCTGGCGGCCCGCCTGCTCGGCCAGGACGGGGTCGGTCTCGCGGCAGGCGTCGCGTGCCTCCGGACAGCGGCCGGCGAACCGGCAGCCCTGGGGCAGGTTGACCGGGCTGGGTATTTCGCCCTTGAGCGGCGCCGTCAGGGGCGCGCCGAACTTCGGGAAGGCCTGCATCAGGCCGCGCGTGTAGGGGTGACGGGGGTTGCCGAGAATGGCGCCGGTGGGCCCCTGCTCGACGATGCGGCCGAGGTAGAGGACGGCGATGCGTTCGCACAGGTAACTGGCGACCCCCAGGTCGTGGGTGATGAACACCAGGGTGATGCCGCCCTCGCGGCAAAGGTCGCGCAGCAGGTTCAGGACCTGGGCCTGGACCGAGACGTCGAGGCCGGCCACCGATTCGTCGGCCATGATCACCTGGGGTTCGGCGGCCAGGGCGCGGGCGATGGCGACGCGGCGGATCTGGCCGCCGGACAGTTCGTTGGGGAAGCGCTCGGCCATCTCGGCCGGCAGGCCCACCCGGGCCAGCAGCTCGGCGACCCGCCCGGTCATCTCGGCCTCCGGGCGCAGCCGGTGCAGGCGGATGGGTTCGGCCAGGATGTCGGCGATGCGCAGGCGCGGGTTCATGGAACCGCGCGCGTTCTGGTAGATGAAGGCCACCTCGCGGGCGAAGCGCTTGCGCGCCGCCGGGTCGAGCTGGCCGAGGTCGTGCTGGCCGTACAGGACGCGGCCGTCGCTGGCCGGCTCCAGGCCCAGCATGATGCGCACCAGCGTGGACTTGCCGGAGCCGCTCTCGCCCACCAGGGCCAGGCTGTCGCCGCGCCGGAGTTCCAGGCGGACGCCGTCCAGGGCCTTGAGGCGGCCGCGCGACTTGCCGAACCAGCCGGCCTTGCCCAGTTCGTAGGTGCGCTCGACGTCGAGCAGGGTGAATACGGTCTGTCGTTCCATGATCCTGTCAGTCTATGAACCAGCAGGCGACCTGGCGGCCGTCCCGCGTCTCCGGGGCCGGCCGTTCACGCCGGCAGACGTCTTGGGCCTTCGGGCAGCGCGGCGCGAACCGGCAGCCCTCGGGCATGGCGTTGAGGGGCGGCACCTGGCCGGGGATGGGCTGCAGGTCCTCGGAGCCCAGTTCCACCACGCAGGACTTGAGGCCCCGGGTGTAGGGGTGCAGGGGCCGGGCCAGGACCTCGGCGCTGGGGCCTTCCTCGACGATCTGGCCGGCGTACATGACGGCGATGCGGTCGCACACCTGGGCGCCCAGGGCGAGGTCGTGGAGGACGAAGATGGCACTGGAGTTGAGCGCCCGCACCCGTTCCAGGATCAGTTCCATGATCTGGGCCTGGATGGTGACGTCCAGGGCGCTGGTGGGCTCGTCGGCGAGCAGGAGCTCCGGGTTGCAGGCCAGGGCGATGGCGATCATCACGCGCTGCTGCATGCCGCCCGACAGTTCGTGGGGATAGGCATTCAGGCGCAGACGCGGTTCCGGAATGCCGACGCTGGTCATCAGCTCGACCGCGCGTTCGCGGGCGTCCCACTTGGACAGGCCCAGGTGCCGGCGCAACGGCTCGGCGATCTGTGCGCCCACCGTGTAGCAGGGGTTCAGGGCCGCCGTGGCGTCCTGGAAGATGAGGCCGATACGGTTGCCGCGTAACTTCCTGTAACGGGCCTCGGCCAGGCCGGTGAGTTCCTCGCCATGGAAGCGCAGGCTGCCGGACAGGCCCACCTCGGGTTCGCGCAATAGGCCGATCACGGCCATGGCCAGGGTGGACTTGCCGGCGCCGGACTCGCCGATCAGGCCCAGGGTCTCGCCCGGCCGCAGGGTCAGGCCGACCCGGTCGAGCACGGCGGCGGCGCCGCGGTGCAGGCTGAAGTCGCTCACTTCGAGCAGGGGCGCGGCGGTTTGGATCGTGGCGGTCTGCATCATTCCCTCTGGGTGCTCGGGTCGAAGGCGTCGCGCAGGCCGTCGCCCACCAGGTTGAGGGCCACCAGCAGGATGGCCAGGGCGAGGCCGGGCACGCCGGAGATCCAGGGCGCCATGGTGATGAAGGCGCGCCCCTCGGCGATCATCAGGCCCCAGTCCGGGGTGGGCGGCACCACGCCGATGCCCAGGAAGGACAGGCCCGACTCCAGCAGGATGGCGATGCTCACCCGCATGCCGCCCTGGACCAGGATGGGCGACACGACGTTGGGCAGGACGTGGCGCCAGATCACCGCCGCAGTGGGCACGCCCATCAGGCGGGCCGCCTCGATGTAGGGCTGGCTCTTCACCTGGAGCACGTCCGAGCGGGTCATGCGGGCGAAGGGGCCGACGAAGGACAGGGCCAGGGCGTAGACCAGGTTCTCGGTGCCGAGCCCCAGCACGGCCATGAAGGCCATGGCCAGGATCAGTTCCGGGAAGGCCAGGAGACCGTCGGTGATGCGCATCAGCAGCCACTCCGTGCGGCCGCCGATGAGGCCGGCGGCGAGGCCGATGGCCACGCCCACCACCAGGCCCAGGGCGACGGACGCGAAGCCGATCACCAGGGCCAGGCGGGCGCCGTAGAGGAGGCGCGAATAGAGGTCCTGACCGAAGGAATCGGTGCCCAGCCAGTGCTGGGCGCTCGGCCCCTGCAGGGCGGCCATGAGGTCCTGGGCGGTCGGATCGTGGCTGGCGATCCAGGGCGCCAGCAGGGCCCCGACCACGTACACGGCCAGGATGGCGAGGCCGACCATGGCGGTGCGCTGGCGCGCGATGGGGGTCAGGAAGCGGCGCCGCCAGGCGGACGCCGGCATGGGGGTGGCGTCGCTCATGTGCGCCTCCGCAGGCGGGGGTCGAGGAACTGGTAGGTCTGGTCCACGGCCAGGTTGACGACGACGAACAGCAGGCCGGTCAGCATGATGCCGGCCTGCACGACGATGTATTCGCGGTTGAGCACGGCGGTGGTCACCATCATGCCCAGGCCGGGCAGGGCGAACACCACCTCGGTCATCACGGCGCCGCGCAGCATGCCGCCCAGTTGTAGGCCGATCACGGTGACCAGGGGCATCAGCACGTTGCGCATGCCGTGCACCCAGACCACCCGCCAGCCGGGCTCGCCACGCGCCCGGGCGGCCTGGATGTAGGGCTGGCCGAGGACCTCCAGCAGGCTGGAGCGGGTGATGCGGGCGATCAGGCCGACGTACCAGGCGCCCAGGGTGATGGCCGGCAGGACCAGGTGCCACAGGCCTTGCCAGAAGTCCTCCCAGGGCGCGACGAAACCGAGGGTGGGGAACCAGCCGAGGCCGACGCCGAACACCCAGATCAGGATGATGCCGAGATAGAAGCTGGGGAAGGCGTTGCCGCCGATGGCCAGGGCCGTGGCGGCAACGTCGACCCAGCTGTTGCGATGGAGGGCGGCCAGCACGCCGGCCGGGATGCCGATCACCAGCGCCACCAGCAGGGACAGGGCGGCGAGGGTCAGGGTCACCGGCAGGGCCTGCATGACCGCCAGTTCGAAGATGTCCTGGCTGGTGATGTAGGAGGTACCCCAGTCGCCTTTGACGAACGCGGCCAGCCAATGCCAGTACTGCACGGCCATGGGCCGGTCGAGGCCGAGGTCGTGGACCAGCTGGTCGTAGGCCCCCTGGGAGAAGTCTGAACCCAGCATGATACTGACCGGGTCGCCCGGGGCGAGCTTCAGGAAGGCGAAGCTCGCCACCGAGACGATCAGCAGCACGAGCAGGGTCTGGCCCAGTTTGGCGGCGGCGGAACCGAGCATCAGGGCAGCCAGACCGAATGCAGGTTGAGCAGGTCGACCGGGATGTACTGGAAGCCCTGGACCCGCTTGTGCAGGATCTTGAACACCTTCATGTGGGCCAGCACCGCCAGGGGGGCATCGGCCATGAGGATGTCCTCGGCCTTGGTGTAGAGCTTCTTGCGCACGCCTTGGTTGAGGGTGTCCTGGGCGTCCGAGATCAGCTTGTCGAACTCGGCGTTGCTGTAGCCGACGAAGTTCCACGGCTTGCCCGAGTGCCATTCCGGGTAGATGGTCTCGTCCGGGTCCAGGTCGGCGATCCAGGCCTCGTCGTACATGTCGAAGTCGCCGCTGTTGCGCCGCTTGGTCCAGACCGCCCGGTCGAGCAGTTCGATCTTCGGCTTGATGCCGATCTTCTCCAGCATGGGCAGCAGGAGCTGGGAGTTGCGGGTGCCGCTGCCGCCCGAGCCGGTGAAGCCCTGGCTGACGATGTAGACCGGATTCACCTCGCCCTGGTACTTGGACTTCTTGCGGTACTCCATGGCCTTCTTGAGGTCGAGGAACTGGCCGCGCCCGGTCTTGCCGATGTTCTTGTCGTAGAAGCCGGTCATGGGCGGCGAGATCGGGCTGTAGGCCGGGATGGCCTCGCCGAAGTAGCCCTGCTTGACGATGACATTGCGGTCAATGGCGTAGGCGACCGCCTTGCGCAGCATGGGGTCGTCGAACGGGGCGCGGCGGTTGTTCATGCCGACGTAGCTGTAGTTGCCTTCCACCTCGCCGTAGACGCGCAGGTCCTTGTTGGCGCGCAACTGGGGGATGAACTGGAAGGGCGACAGGCTCATGCCGTCCACCTGGCCGGCCATCATGGCGGCCACGGCGGCGGTGGGCTCCTTGATCAGGAGGATCTGGACGCCGTCCAGGTAGGGCAGGCCCGGCTCGAAATAGTCAGGGTTGCGTTCCAGGGTGATCGACTCGTTCTCGCGCCAGCCGACGAACCTGAACGGGCCGGTGCCGACCGGGTTGCGCCCGAAGGCCTTGCCGTACTTCTCCACCGCGCTCTTGCTGACGATGGTGCCGGCCCGCCCGGTGCTGCCGGTCAGGGCGACGGGCAGGAAGGCGTAGGGCTTGTTGAAGCGCATGCGGATGGTGTGGTCGTCGACGATGTCGATGCCGGCCAGCTGTTCGAACTTCCAGGCATGGGGCGAGGCCACGGCCGGGTCCTTGACCCGTTCCAGGCTCCACTTCACGGCGGCGGCGTCGCAGGGGTCGCCGTTGTGGAACTTCACCCCTTTGCGCAGGGTGAAGACGTGGGTCTTGTCGTCCGGCATGTCCCACTTGGTCGCCAGGTCGGGCACGAAGGAGACCTTCTTGCCGTCGTAGGCCACCTTGAGCAGGCCGTTGTAGATGTTGTTCAGGATCTTCACCGAACCCAGCGAGGAGGTGAAATGCGGATCCAGGGTGTCAACCGCGTCGATCCAGGCCAGCTTGATGGTGCCGCCCCGTTTCGGCGCCGCCGCCATGGCACCCTGTACCAGGCCGCCGCCGGTCAGGGCGTTGGCCGCCGCCAGGCCGGCACCCGCACCGACCATCTTGAGAAAGCCGCGGCGATCCAACCCCTTCGCGAGAACCTCGGCCAGCTTGTCTTTGTGATTTACACCCGACATGGAACGCTCCTAACAAATGAAACGGTTTAACAACTGCCGGTCGAGCGTTCAGCAAGCACTGTGCCAACACCTTTTTTATTACGTATCCAATTGTTTTAAATGGATACAATGCAATAACTGAGAAAATCCATCGGATTTCATCCCCAACCACCGCACTATCGGCGGACCGGGCGCACCAGGGCCGTGCCGTTACGAAACGAACGACATAACGGCAATGTTTTTTACATACGTAAGCCTCGTAGCGAACATCTGGCCGTTCGCATCGCCGAGGCGATCCTGGGGAGATGATTGTTAGGTCGCGGCCGGGACCGGGGCGGCCGACCGCGTTCCGAAA
This sequence comes from Parasulfuritortus cantonensis, assembly GCF_004337445.1. Classification (GTDB taxonomy): domain Bacteria; phylum Pseudomonadota; class Gammaproteobacteria; order Burkholderiales; family Thiobacillaceae; genus Parasulfuritortus; species Parasulfuritortus cantonensis. The sequence goes on from NZ_SJZB01000014.1 coordinate 140,957, forward strand.
TGGTGCAGGGACGGTCGGGCCGGGCAGGCGCGCTGCCCAGGCCCGCCGATCAGCCTTGTCCTGCGACGAAGCCGGCGATTGCCGCCAGCAGTTCTTCTTCCTGGTAGGGTTTCCCCATGTACAGGTTGACCCCGAGGTCCAGGGCATGGTCGCGGTGCTTGTCCGCCGTGCGCGAGGTGATCATGACGATCGGCACGCCCCGGGTACGGACATCGGCCCGCACGTGGCGGGCGACCTCGAAGCCGTCCATGCGCGGCATCTCGATATCCAGCAGCATGACCGCCGGCACCTCGCCCTGCAGGTACTCGAGGGCCTCGACGCCGTCCTTGGCGGTGGCCACGCGGTAGCCTTCGCGGTGCAGCAGGCGCCCGGTGATCTTGCGCACGGTCAGGGAATCGTCGACCACCAGCACCAGCGGCTGGACGGCCTCCGTGCGGACCCCTTCGACCACCGACAAGGCCTGCCCCGGCGCGCTTTCCATGAGCGCGAACGGGTTGAGTATGAGGGCGACGCGGCCGTCCGGCAGGACGGTGGCACCGGCCACCCCGGGCACCCGGGACAGCTGCGGGCCGATCGCCTTGACCACCGCTTCGACGTTGCCCTGCAACTTGTCGACGCGCATGGCCACGCGTTCGTCGCCCGAACGCAGCAGGAGCACCGTCCGGTAGTGTCCCTCGGCAGGCTGCGGCTGCTGGCCGGTGAGCTCGGCGAGGGAACGGAGCGGGTAGTTCTGGCCGTCCAGTTCGACCCCGCTGGCGCTGACGATGGCATGCCAGTCGGCCTCCCTGACCTCGCGCACCAGCACCACCATGCCGGCCGGGAAGGCGTACACCTGGTCGCCGGCCCGGGCCAGGACCACCTGGGTCAGGGCCAGGGTGGTGGGCAAGCGGATGGTGAACCGGGTGCCGCGACCGACCTCGCTGTCGAGACGGATACGACCGCCCACCGAGGCGATCTCGCTGCGCACCACGTCCAAGCCGACGCCGCGGCCGGCCACCTGGGTGACCGTCTCCATGGTCGAGAAGCCGGGCATGAACAGGAAGGACTCCAGGCGTTCGCGTTCCACGCTGTCGTCCGGCGTCACCCAGCCCATGGCCTCGGCGCGCGCACGCACCTTGTCGAGGTCGATGCCGCCGCCGTCGTCGCTCAGGGTCAACACCACCTCGGTGCCGTCCTGGCGCGCCGTCAGGCGGATGTCGCCGTACTCCGGCTTGCCCAGCGCCTGGCGCCGCTCGGCCGCCTCGATGCCGTGCGCGACGGCGTTGCGCAAAAGATGCTCGAAGGGCGCCATGGCCTTGTCGAGCACCGAGCGGTCGAGCTCGATGTCGCCCCCCTCGATGAGCAGGTGGGCGCGCCGCCCGACCTCCTTGGCGGCCTGGCGGACGATGCGGTGCAGACGCTCGGCCTGGCTGTTCAGGCGCACCATGCGGATGTGCATGAGTTCCTGCTGCAGGCTGCGCGTGGTGCGCGACTGCTGGAGCAGCGCGTACTCGACGTCGTTCAGGCTGCCGAGCAGGTTCTCCTGGGCGGTCGAAACGTCGTTGACGCTCTCCGCCATCAGGCGCGTGAGTTCCTGCAGGCGCGTGTAGCGGTCGAACTCCAGGGGGTCGAAATGGCTCTCGTCCAGCTTCGACATGCGGGCGCCGATCTGGGTCTCGGCCTCGATCTCCAGTTCGCGCAACTGGCCACGCAGGCGTTCGACGTTGGCGGTCAACTCCTGGGCGGTGAGCTTGTAGTGGGTGACCAGGTCCTCGATACGCGAACGGGCGATACTGACCTCGCCGGCCTCGTTGATCAGGGCGTCGAGTATGTTGGCATTGGCCCGGAAGGCCTGACGCAGGGCGTTGTCGTCCTCCGCGGTCGGGGCCAGCGGCACGGCGACCGGAGCCGCCTCCGGCGCGGCGACGCCGACCGCCGGCGCGACGGCTGCCACCGGCGCCGGCTGGCGCAGGCGGTCGACACGCTCGGCCAGGGCGTCGTAGTCGTGCTCCAGGCTGTCCAGGAAGGCCGCTTCCGGGGCCAGCGTGCCGAGGTCGACGATGCGCGTCTCCATGGCATGGGTGGCATCGCCGAGGCGCATGGCACCGGCCATGCGGGCACTCCCCTTGAGGGTGTGCAGGGTGCGCTGGAGGGCCTGGCAGGGCTCGGCATCGGTGGGCGCGGCGCGCCAGCGGCGCAGGCTGTCGCCGATGCGCGGCAGCAATTCCTCGGCCTCGGCGAGGAAGATCGGCAGCAGTTGCGGGTCGCACTCCTCGGGCGGTTCGGCCGCGATCGCCGGGGCCGGCTCGACCGGCACCTCGGGGGCGACTGGCGGAGCCAGCTCGGCCACCGGAGCGAAGGACGCCGGCATGCCTTCGGGCTGGAATTCGGGGACCGTCTCCGGCAAGAACTCGACGGGTACCGGCTCGACGGGGAATTCCGGGGTCGGCACGGGCACCCAGGGCTCCGGCACGGGCGGCTCGGGGGCCGGCGGCACGGCCTCCGGCAGCGGCTCGAAGGGCGGCTCCGAAACCGGTTCCAGGGCCGGCTGGAAGGGAATTTCGAGCGGCGCCTCGGCCGGCCAGTCGGGCGCAACGAGGGGTTCCGGGACAGGCTCGGGGACAGGTTCCGGGGTGGGCTCCGAACCGGCTTCCGGCAGTTCCGGCTCGGCCAGCAGGGCGGCGAACAGTTCCTCCTCCGCAGCCCCCGTCGCGGACTCCGCCGGTGCCGGGCTCAGGCCCGTCAGGCGCTCGGCCAGGTCATCCGGGAAGCTCGGCCATTCGTGCCGGGCAATCTGCTCCAAGCCGTTGCCGAGCAGGTCGACGACACCCGACAACACGCCCTCCGGCTCGGCCGCCAGCGGCCGCTGCTTGTCCGGCCAGGCACCGATCCAGGTTTCCAGCGCGTAGGCGGCCTCGGCCAGCGGGGTCAGCCCGGTGGTCCGGGCGATGCCGGCCAGGGTATGGGCGGCGCGGGCGAACTCGGCCCAGACATGTTCGTCGGCGACCACGGCGAGGTCGGCGAGATGCTGGCGGAGATCGGCGAGGCGGCGTGTCGCCTCGTCCGAGAAGATGGCGAACAGGGCGGCGGACAGGCTGTGCCGGCCGATCTGCACGATCTCCGGCTCAGGCGGCGCGACCGCCGCGGGCGCGGCGACCGGGGCCTCCGGCATGGCCGGCGGGGCCGCTGGTGCAGTGGGCGCCTCGACCTCCTCGCCGCGCAGGCGGCGGGCCAGGGCGACCACCGCGTCGGCATCGAGCCGGCCTATCGCGCCGGTCTCGGCGAGTTCGCCCACCCAGCGCCGGAAGCCGGTCGCCGCCTGGTCGACGAAGTCGAGTATCGCGACGTTGATGGCGCGTTCGTCGCGCAGCCACAGGTTCAGGGTCTGCTCGGCCTCCCAAGCCACCTCGGCGAGGTCGATCAGCCCGACCATGCGGCCGCTGCCCTTCAGGGTATGGAAACCGCGCCGGATGTCGACGAAGTCGTCGTGGGCCTGGGTCGATTCGCGCAGGCGGGCCAGGCGCTCGGCCATGCCGGCGAGAACCTCCTTGGCCTCCTCCAGGTAGATCTCCAGAAGCTCGCTGTCGACCTCCTGGGTGCTCGCCGGCGCCGGGGCGGCGGGCGCCTCGGGGACGACCGGAGCCGGCAGGGGTACCCCGCCAGGGCGTGGGTCGCCACGCGCACGGTGTCGGTGGCGGCGTTGTCGTCGAGCAGGCGCCTGACCTCGTCGGCCTGGCCGCGCAGGGCCGCGTCGCCGACCAGATCGGCATCCTGGGCGATGCGCTGGAGATCGGCGCGCAACTCGCCGCGCAGGGTGTCCGCCTCGCCGCCTTCCGCCAGGCGGTCGACGGTGGCGACCAGGCCTTCCTTGAGCGCGGCCAGGTGTTCCTCGACGCTCGTCTCCGCCGGTTCCGCCTCGGCCTCGGGGTGCAGCAGCCGGATCAGTCCGGCCGGGTCGTCACGGCCGTTGCGCAAGGCCTCGACATACAGGCCGAGGGTGGAGACCGCCTCGGCGATCCAGTTGAGTTCGTCCGGGACGATGGCATGGTCCGCCTCGGAGATCAGGCCGACCCGGTCGGTGACGACGCGGACCAGCTCGACCGCGGGTTCGAGCTGCAGGATGCTGAGCGCCCCCTGGACCTGCTTCAGCAGGCTCGGTACCAGGGGCAGGCTGCCACGGTCCTGCTGGTTGCGGAAGAACTTGTCGAGGATCTCCTCGATCTGGTTCAGGTTGCTCTGGATCTCCCGCGTCACCTGGGCCAGCAGGAGCTTCTCCTGGGCCTGGCGGGCGATCTCGTCGAGCAGCGGTTCGCCCGGCGCGGCGACCAGCGGGGCTTCGCCCGACACCGCGGCGCGCAGGCGCCCGGCCTGTACCTCGGCATGGCTGCCAAAGTCCTGGCCGAGTTTGAAATAGTTCTCGGCGCCGTGTTGCAGCAGGAGCATGGCCGTGGCCATCTCGACCTGCAGGGCCTCGTTCTGGGCCGCCTCGTCGGCATGGCCGGCGATCACCTGGCGGATCGCGTCGGCCAGCGTCGACAGGGCGGGGTCGCCGATCCGGCCGGCACTGTCGCCGATCTGGGCCACGCTGGCACGCAGGGGATCGAGGCTGTCCTTGCGCCCGGAACACAGGTGCAGCCAGTGATCCTTGGCGGCATTGAGCACCTCGCGCAGACGGCCCAGCATGGGCCGCAGGGCCTCGGCACGCTGCTCGTCGACGCCGCTCCAGGCGGCCGGGCGGTAGCGTTCGAGCTCGAACAGCTCGCGCACCGCATCGGCCCGCTCGCCCCCGCCCGGGGTGCGCAGCAGGCAATAGAGGACATCGCGGAACAGGCTGTCGGCCAACTGCCGGGCGCCTTCGGCCAGCCGGCGCATCTGCAGGTCCAGACGGCCGAGCAGGCGTTTGAGCCAGGCGTCGGGGGCGGCGCCGTCGGCGGCGAGCGCCTCCAGCATGGCCTCGGCCGTCCACCAGAAGGTGTACTGGGCGGCGCCGGGCACCAGGGCCTGGAGTTCGCGTACCGCCTCCGCCATGGCCGCGAGGCCGGCAGCGGCATCCTGGTTCTGCAGGTAGCGCAACAAACCCTTCTGGTACTTGCTGCGGACCTGGCGCATGGCGCGTCCGCGCTCGCCGTCGTCGAGGGCGGGTTCGCCACCCGGCCGGCGTGCGCGCAGGCCGGTATCCGGATAGAACAGCTCGCTCGGCGGCGGCGCCTCCGCGCCGCGCCGGATTTGCACCTCGCCGTAGATCGGCATCAGGGCCAGTTCCGCATTCGCCGCCCCGGCCATGAGATTGTCCAGGTAGCCCTGGAGCGCCTGCACCGCGCGCACCGCCAGGGCGGCGCTGTCGGCGTTGCGCAAGTCCGCTCTGCTCTGCATGTCGGCGAGCAGGCCCTCGATGGCGCTGCCGAGCTGGTGGACGCCTTGCAGGCCGACGATCTGGATGGCCCCGGAGACCTGGTGCAAATAGGTCAACGCCTGCTTGAGCGGGGTCAGGTCCTCGCCGTTCCACGCCTGCAAGGCGGCGATCCCGGCGTTGCAGGCCACGTCGATCTCACCCTTGACCCAAGTCAGGGGACCGAGATCGAAATCGTTCAGACTGTTCACGTTCACCTATCCCTTACAGGGTGAAGCCCGCCACCGACACGCGCAGGTCGTCGGCCAGCACGGTGAGCTGGCCGACCGATTCGGCGCTCTTGCGGGCCCCGTCGGCCGCCTCGCGGGTCTGGCCGAGCACCTGCTGCATGGTCTCGGCGATCCGGTTGGCGATGTCGACCTGTTCCTGAGTGGCGTCCGAAATGCTCTGGATCAGGCGTGCCAGTTCGTCCGACACCGACTCGATGTCCTGCAGGGCGTGGCCGGCGTTGTCCGACAGGGTCGCGCCCTCGACCACGCCGCGCGTGCTCGCCTCCATAGCGTTGATGGTGTCCTGGGTGTCGGTCTGGATGGTCTTGACGATGGCACCGATGCGCCGGGTCGCCTGGCCGGAGCGTTCCGCCAGGCGCTGCACTTCCTCGGCCACCACGGAGAAGCCGCGCCCGGCCTCGCCGGCCGCCGCGGCCTGGATGGCGGCGTTGAGGGCGAGGACGTTGGTCTGTTCGGTAATGTCCCCGATCAGCTCGACGATCTCGCCGATCTCCTGGGACGACTCGCCGAGGCGCTTGATGCGCTTCGAGGTCTCCTGGATCTGGTCGCGGATGGCGTTCATGCCGGCGATGGCCGCCCGCACCGAGTCGCCGCCCTTGCGCGCGAACTCGAGCGACTGCTCGGCCACGTGGGCGGAGTCGGAGGCGTTCAGGGCCACCCGGTTGACCGACTCGGTCATGACCGCGACCGAGTCCGTGGCCTGGCCGATCTCGCCGGCCTGACGTTCGGTCGTGGCCAGCATGCCTTCCGACAGTTGCTTGGCGTCCTCGGTGGCCTGGGTCACCTGGTGGACCGCCCGGTTGACGTTGTCGACCAGGGTACGCAATTCCTCGATGGCGAAGTTGACCGAGTCCGCGATGGCGCCGGTGATGTCCTCGGTCACCGTGGCGCGCACGGTCAGGTTGCCGTCCGCGAGGTCGCCCATCTCGTTGAGCAGGCGCAGGATGGCCTCCTGGTTGCGCCGGTTCTCGCGCGCCGCCGCCTCCTGCTCATGCGCCGCCTGCTCGGCGCGCAGACGCGACTCGGCGACGTTGGTCAGGGCCAGCATGACCAGGCTGGCCAGGGCGGCAAGGCCCATGAACACGCCCAGGGTGAGGAAGACCCAGCTGGAATCGTTCTGGTAGGCGGCGGTGAGCTTGCCGGTCATGGCCAGGATCTGCTCGCTCTCGTCGAACAACTCGCGCGCCGCACGCTTGGCGCCGAGCAGCTTGGGCATGTTGTTCAGGATCAGGTTGACCTGGGTGGAGAAGGCGCCGAAGGACTCCTTGAGCTCGAGCAGCTTGTCGCGCGCCGCGCCGGCACCGACGGCCGCGATGCCCAGTTCGGCGTCGCCGTTGAGCATGCCGTTGAGCACGTCGCCGAAGGTCTTGACGTCCTGGCCCAGTTGATAAGCCACCTCGGGGTTGATGACCTCGCCGGCCACCAGCGCATTGGCGTTCTTCGCCATGCGCTGGGTCCACAGGGCCTGCTGGTGGGCAAACGACAAGGCTCGCCCGGGCGGCAGCAGGGCGGTCACCTGCTCGGTAAGGTCGAGCAGGTCGTTGTTGCGTGCGTTGATCTGGCTGATCGACTGGCCCAGGGCGACCAGGACATCCTGCTGGGTCAGCAGGGTGTCGATGTCCTTGCGCGAGGTCTCCCAGCGCTTCTTCAAGCCCGCCAGCTCGGCCTGGCCCGAGAACACCGCGGCGCGCGCGGTCAGGGCATCCAGGCCCTTCACGAAGGCCTGCTCGCTTTCCTTGAGTTGGCCGAAGGCGGCCTTGTTGCCGAGCGCGGCCTGGAGGGCGGTCTTCGAATAACGCTGCGACAACATCTGCAGATGGCTGGCGACCTCCACCCGTTCGGTGCGGTGTCCCACCTGGACCACGTAGAGCAGCATGAACACCGCCGTCAGCAGCACGGAAAGGATCATGGTCAGCACCAGGACCTGGTAGCGGCGCTCCGAAGTCATGCCCTGGAGCATCTTCAACCGGCGCGGGTCCAGGCTCGACATGCGTTCCTGCCAGGCCGACAGCCTTGCGCCCAGATTGCCCTGCTCGCCGCTGGCCGCGTTCACTTGCGGTTTGTCCATTTTGTTCTCATCTCCGTCAAGAGCCTGTTACGCCACTGTCAAGCCACCCGCAGGAAGCGCGGTTCTGCCAGCATGCCCTCCAGGGCGATTTCCGTCCATTCGGTGCCGTCGCCATCGCGGAAACGCGTCAGCAACCAGGGGGCGTCGTCGTCCGCGCGCGGGATGCGCTCCATGTCCGCGCTGTTGCGCAGACCGAGCGCCTGGTCGACCCGGAACGCGGCGTGGGCGCCGAACCGGGGATTGGCCAGCAGCAGGCGCACCTCGTCGGGCGTCTCGGCGGAGGCGAGGCCGAGAAAGGCGGCCAGGTCGGTGCATCCGTAGATGGTGCCGCGCACCCCGGCGACGCCGAGGAACCAGGGCCGGGTCCAGGGCGTGCGCGCCAGGCGCGTCACCGTCACCACCTCGCTGACCTGGTCGAGGGCGGTCAGCCAGTAGCGGCCGCCGGCCAGGAAGCCCAGCTTGGCGGCCTCGCCGGTCTGCTCCGCGCTCGCCTTCAGGCGTTCCGCCAGGCGGCTCTGGAATTCCCTCAGGTTGAGCCGTTCTTCCATCAGCTTAGGTGCTCGATCTTGTCCAGCAGGTCCTCGGCGACGATGGGCTTGACCAGGTAGGCGACCGCCCCTTGGCGCATGCCCCAGACGCGATCCGTCTCCTGTCCCTTGGAGGTGCACATGATGACCGGGATGTCCTTGGTATCGGGATCGCGCGACAGCGTGCGGGTGACCTGGAAGCCGTTGACGCCCGGCATCACGACATCCATCAGGATCAGGTCCGGACGAACCAGCTTGGCCTTGGCAATGCCCTCCTCGCCGTTCTCGGCGGTCTCCGCCTCGAATCCGCCCCGCTGCAGGATTTCCACCAGGTGGAATCGTTCAGTCGGCGAATCGTCCACCACCAGCACTTTCTTGATCGGCATTCACTCCACTCCTAGCTGTCCGTCCCGGCCCCGCCGTGGTGGCGGTTCACCGCCGACAGCAGGGCATCCTTGGAAAATGGTTTGGTCAAATACTCGTCCGAGCCGACCAGGCGGCCGCGGGCGCGGTCGAACAGGCCGTCCTTGGACGACAGCATGATCACCGGCGTCTCGCGGTAGCGGCTGTTCTTCTTGATCAGGGCACAGGTCTGGTAACCGTCCAGGCGCGGCATCATGATGTCGACGAAGATGACGTCCGGGTGATGGTCGGCGATCTTGGCCAGGGCATCGAAGCCGTCCTCGGCCAGGATGACGTCGCAGCCGGCCTGCTGCAGGAAGATTTCCGCGCTGCGCCGGATGGTGTTGCTGTCGTCGATCACCATCACGCGGGTGCCTTGCAGATCCATGCCATCGACCTCCCTATTCGACCGGGTAACCCGCCGCCTTCCAGGCCGGCAACCCGGTGCGGAACCAGTAGACCTGCTTGTAGCCGCGTTTCAGCATGTAGCGGGCCGCCTTGTAGCTGTACCAGCATTCGGCACCGTTGCACTGGAAGATCATCGGCGCGCCCTTGTCCTGCGGCAGCTTGGCCAGGTTGAACTTGTCGACCGAGTCGTCGTAGTCCGGCTCCTTCGGGCTGTTGATCTCATACGGCACGTGGCGCGCCCCCTTGATGTGGCCTTCGCGATAATGGCTGTCCGGACGCACGTCGTACAGGGGTACTCCCTGGGCCATGAGCCGGCGGGCCTGCTCGGCCGTCACGATGGTCGCCCCGGGCAGCACTTCCGGAGTATAGAAACCGCGCGTGGAAACCTTGGTGAAATCGGCACTGTCGGCCTGGTCGAACGCGCCCATGCCGCTCTTCGCCAGGCGACCGGCCATGTCGGCCCCGAGGCCGACGAAAGCACGCCCGACCTTGTCGCGCATGGCCTCGTCGAGTTTCCCGCTGACCACCACGCCGGCCAGCGGCACGGGGTCGTAGGCCTTGATCACGAGGGCGCCCGGATGGCGCACCAGCCAGTCCTTGGCCGGGCCTTCCTTGACCGCCCCGATCTCGGCCTGGCCGATGTCGAGGGCATAGAGGACCGCGCCATAGCGGTTCACGTAGGTGACCGGGCCGAAGTAACCGCCGATCGACAACCCCTGGGCGTTGAGTTCACCCTTGACCATGTAGCTGACCAGGGACTCCGGATTGGGCAGCGCGACGCTGTGCCCCTTGGCCTGCTCGAAGGTCCGGACCCCGCTGGACTTGTCGGTCACCAGGACGATGCGCGCCTCGGCCTCGGTACGGGCAACCGGGACGTAGCCGTGGCGCATGGCCAGGCCGACGATCTGGGCCGGCGCGAGGAGGATGTCGTAGCCGCCCTGGCGCACCTCTTCGCCGACCCGCTCGGTATTCTGGGTCATGACCAGGCGCACCGGCTGGCCGAGCGACTTGCCGATGCGCGCGGCGAGTTCGTTGAAGGCACTTTGTGTGGCGACATGGTCGCGATCCTGGTCATAATCCAGGGTAACGTTCATGACCAGAGCCCACGCACCTTGGGAGACGCCGATCAGGGCGGCCCCCAGCAGCGGCAACCAACGCTTTACCATTGATGCTCCTCGATCCCAGCGTGCCCACCCGTACGACATCGTCCGCAGTTTGCATATGGGATAATTACTCATACTGATTTGTACCATAAGCCTCAAACCATGTCTCCACAACTGCCCACCGTTCTGAGCTTTGCCGCCACCGACCCCACCAGCGGAGCCGGCTCGCAGGCCGACCTGCTGACCATCGTCAGTCTGGGCTGTCACCCGCTCACCGTGGTCACCGCGGTCACCGTCCAGGACACGGTCGGGGTCGAGGATTTCCTGCCCCTCGACGCCACCTGGATCGCCGACCAGGCGCGCGGCGTCCTGGAGGACGTGCCGGTCGCGGCCTTCAAGCTGGGCATGCTGGGCAGCGTCGAGGCGGTCGCCACCATCGCCGAGATCGTCTCGGACTATCCCGACATCCCGCTCATCCTGGACCCGGTACTGGCCTCCGGCCGGGGCGACGAGCTGGCCGGCGAAAACCTGATCGCCGCCATGCAGGACCTGCTCCTGCCGCAAACCACCCTGATCACGCCCAACAGCATGGAGGCCCGGCGCCTGGCCGAGGACGAACTGGGCGAGGACGACCTCGACCTGGAGGAGTGTGCCAGCCGCCTCATCGACCTGGGCTGCGAATACGTGCTGATCACCGGCTCGCACGAGCAGACGCCCAAAGTGATCAACACCCTGTACGGCCTCGAAGGGGTCATCCAGACCCTGGAATGGGAGCGCCTGCCGGGCGGCTACCACGGCTCCGGCTGCACCCTGGCCTCGGCCGCCGCCGCCCTCCTCGCCCAGGGGCTGGGCATCGCCGACGCCGTCAAGTCGGCCCAGGAGTACACTTGGGAGGCCCTGCGCAACGGCTATCGCATCGGCATGGGCCAGAATATCCCTGACCGCCTGTTCTGGGCGCGCGACGAGGCCGATGCTTCCTGAAGGGCTCTATGCCATCACCCCGGACTGGGGCGACACGGCGCGTCTGGTCACGGTCACCGAAGCGATCCTCAAGGGTGGCTGCCGCATCCTGCAATACCGCAACAAGGCCACCACGGCCTGCCACCGGGACGAACAGGCGGCGGCCCTGCGCGGCCTGACCCGGCGTTACGGCGCCCTGCTGATCGTCAACGACGACATCGAACTGGCCGAGGCCTGCGCGGCGGACGGCGTCCATCTGGGCGGCGAGGACGGCGACCTGGCCGAGGCCCGCAAGCGCATCGGGCCGGCGCGCCTGCTCGGCGCCTCCTGCTACCAGAGCCTGGACCTGGCCGAGGCGGCGGCGGGCGCGGGTGCCGACTACGTCGCCTTCGGCAGTTTCTACGCCTCGCCGACCAAGCCGCTGGCCAAGCGTGCCGACCCGGGCCTGATCGGAACCGCCAAGGCCCGCACCGGTCTGCCGGTGTGCGCCATCGGCGGCATCGACCTCGGCAACGCCGCGCCCCTGGTGGCGGCCGGCGCCAACCTGCTGGCGGTTATCAGCGCCGTATACAATAGCCCGGACCCGGAACGCGCCAGCCGCGACTTTACGAAACTCTTTGAGACTCACCGCCCATGACCTCCCGCAACGACCAGCTATTCGCAGAATCCCAGAAACACATCCCCGGCGGCGTCAACTCGCCGGTGCGTGCCTTCCGCTCGGTGGGCGGCACGCCGCGTTTCTTCGAGCGCGGCCTGGGCAGCCGGGTCTGGGACGCCGACGGCAAGGAATACCTCGACTACGTCGGTTCCTGGGGCCCGTTGATCCTCGGCCACGCGCATCCGGACGCCGTCCGGGCGGTCCAGGAGACGGCCGCCCTCGGCCTGTCCTTCGGCGCCCCGACGGCGCGCGAATTGGAGATGGCCGAATTCCTCACCGCCTGGCTGCCCGGCCTCGACCAGGTACGCCTGGTGTCGTCGGGCACCGAGGCGACGATGAGCGCCATCCGGCTGGCCCGTGGCCACACCGGCCGCGACCTGATGATCAAGTTCGAGGGCTGTTATCACGGCCACGCCGACAGCCTCCTGGTGAAGGCCGGTTCCGGCCTGCTCACCTTCGGTTCGCCCAGTTCGGCCGGCGTGCCCGCGGACACCTCCAAGCACACCCTGGTGCTGGACTACAACGACATCGACCAGGTGAACCGGGTGTTCGCCGAACGCGGCGGCGAGATCGCCTGCGTCATCGTCGAGCCGGTCGCCGGCAACATGAACCTGATCAAGCCGGCGCCCGGCTTCCTGGCGTGCCTGCGCGAGAACTGCACCCGGCACGGCGCCGTGCTGATCCTGGACGAGGTGATGACCGGCTTCCGGACCGGCCCCAAGTGCGCCCAGGGGCTCTACGGCATCACCCCCGACCTGACCACCCTCGGCAAGGTGATCGGCGGCGGCATGCCGGTAGGCGCCTTCGGGGGCAAGGCCGAGATCATGGCCAAGCTGGCCCCGACCGGCCCGGTCTACCAGGCCGGCACGCTGTCCGGCAACCCGGTGGCCGTCGCGGCCGGCCTGGTCACGCTGCACAAGGTCACCCAGCCCGGTTTCTTCGAGACCCTGACCGCGCGCACCCAGCGCCTGGTCGACGGCCTCGCGCAGGCCGCCCGCGACGCCGGCGTGCCGTTCTCGGCCCAGTCGGTGGGCGGCATGTTCGGCCTCTACTTCCGGGCCGCTCCGCCCACTTCCTACGCCGAGGTCATGGCCTGCGACAAGGAGTCCTTCAACCGCTTCTTCCACATGATGCTGCTCGAGGGCGTCTATCTGGCGCCATCGGCGTTCGAGGCCGGTTTCGTCTCCGCGGCCCACAGCGACGCCGACATCGACGCCACCATCGCGGCCGCAGCCAGGGTGTTCGCCAAGCTGGCGCCATGAACGACGAGCTCAGCCACGAGGACCAGTTCCGCCTCAACGTCCTGCTCGCCCAGGACGTCAAGGCGGTACGCCTGGATGAGGGCAGCCTGGTCCTGCATGCCTTGCTCGGCAACGGGGAGGAGGCCTCCATGCCACTCCACCCGGATTGCCGGGCCGACAAATACCTGCGCCTAGCCCGCGAAGCCCTGTCCGGCCACGCCCTCGGCTCGCCGGGCGGCTATCCCGTCTACCTGTCGCGCTGGACCCGGCACGGCCAGATGGAAAGCGCCAACCTGGGCCAACTGCTGATGATCGGCGAACCCGAGGCGGTGGTCGCGGTCGTCCACTCGCCCGCCCTCACCGACCAACTGGCCGAATACGCCTGGTGGGCCATGCCCACCATCGAGCACGCCCGCCTGATGCTGATGCGCCAAGCCGTGGCCAAGGGTCGCATGGGGCCGGTCCTGACCGATTTCCTGGTCGAACACCTGCCCTTCCTCCAGGAGGATCACCTGGCCATAATGGACACCGTGGCGGTGTTGCTCTACGCCGGCACCCTCTCCGCCGAGCAGCGCGACGCCATCTGGCGCCGAGGCAAGCGTCAGAACAGCTATTACGTGGCCTTCCTGGAGTCCTGCCCGGACGACCTGCCCGGGGCGGACAGCCGGGCGTTCGTCGATGCCTGCGTCGAGATACTGGTCAGGCCGGACACCCAGGAGGTGGTCAGCCGCACGCTCAACGCCATCGGCCGGCACTTCTCCGGCCACCCCGAGCCGGGCGATGCCGCGCGGGCCCGGCTGGCCGAGGTCGGCGCGAAGCTGGCCGACCCGGTATTCAGCCGCAGTACGGCCATCGGCTCCCTTATGCGGCGCAAGCTGGAACCCGTCATCGCCCCAATCCTGGCCGACCTGCGCAGCCTGGCCTGAACCCGGAAACGAAAAAGGCACGCGATGCGTGCCTTTCCGGGGCGGGACCGCGCCCTGCTACTTGGCCGGCTGGGCCGGCTGCGGAGCGAACATGTTCATCCACATCATCGGGTCGAACGGGGTCGCCGCCTGAGCGGGCGCCACGGCGGCCGGCTGAGCCGGGGCGGCCTGCGGCATGGGCATGAACGGCATGAACGACGGCGCCGCGGCCGCCGGGGCGGCCTGGCTCTGGAACGGCATGGGCATGATGCCCGAGGGCATGGCCGATGCCGGACCACCCATGTACGGATTGGTCATCATCTGGGGCGCCTGATAGCCGAAGCTCATCATGTTGGGGGCCATCTGCATGGCCGGATACATGGCGCTGCCCATGCCCATCATCGGTGCCGCCATGGTCATCGGGTTCATCATGCCGCCCATGGGGCTCATCATGCTGCCCATGGGGTTCATCATCCCCATGCCCATGGGCGCCGCCATCATGGTCATCGGCATCATCATGGTCATGGGATTCATCATGCCGCCCATGCTCATCGGATTCATCATGCCAGCCGGGTTCATCATGGCCATCGGGTTCATCATGCTCTCGAATCCCGCCGCGGCAGGTCCTGCGGTCAGCGCCAGGGCGATGACCAAGTATTTGGATTTCATGGATTTTCCTTTCCGAAGCACATCAAAGGTCGCCGTTCGCGGCCGCCTTCATGACATCGTCGATCTCGCTGCGGATCTGGGCGGCGTACTTGACCAGCGCGTCAGCCTGCTTGTCCAAGCCCATCCGGCCCGAGATGGAATCGAGCCAGGAAACGTCCCAGTCCAGGGTGAGTATCCAGACGTTCTTCTCGCCGTCTTCCATGACCGCAATCCGGCAAGGCAGGAACACGACCGCCTCGGGGGCGTATTTCAGGACCTCGCGGCCAGCCGCGATGTCGCAGAAATGGAACACCTCGACGCGCGGGGCGGAGGTATCCCCGAGCACCGCCTGGATGTCCTTCCACATCGGCGAATGGCCGACCAGCTTGAGGTTGTCCATGTTGGCGCGCAGCTTCATGGACTCGACGACTTCGTCGAAGGAAAGTCCCGCCTTGGCCTTGTACTTGGTGGTCATGATGTTCATGACATCCTTGACGTCCATGCGGGTGGCCATGTTCATCATCGGGATCATCTGCTTCATCATCTTCATCTTTTCTTCAGGTGCGATGATGCGAGACATCTCGTACGGCCCGACGCCGCGACTGCCCGGCGTGATGGGCCAGACCATCGGGCCGGTGGAGATCGGGACGTTGGCAAGGTAGGGATTCTGGAGGGGAGCGGGGTCCGCCGCACAAACGGCAGCAGCCAGGGACAGCGACAACACCAACGGGACGACTCGTTTCATCTGTCTCTTCCTTTAGTTATTTGCTTCGAAACAGCTATTTCGCCGGGACTGTGGTCAGCCCCAGCAACTTCCAATCCTGCATGCCACCCCGGTACCACTTGATCTTGTGGGCCGGATAGCCGTAGGCCAACAACTGCTTGATATTGGTCGGCGACTGCCCGCACCAGGGGCCATTGCAGTAGAAAATCAAGGTACGCGCATTCTCGAAGTTCCACAACCCGCCGGCACGCGCGGCCCCGAAACGTAGCGCCAGGATGTCGGCGATCTTGTCCGGGTCGTTGTGCGCCGGGTGCAATTCGGTCCACGGAATCACCACGGCCCCGGGAATGACGCCACTGCGCAACGGCCAGTCGCCGTCTCGGGAATCGATGACCAGGACAGAATCATCGCGGCCGGCACGCTGCAGGTAATTCAGCATCTCCAGTTCGCCGATGGTTTCCACGCCGGGGGCGAGTTGCATCGGCTGGATGCAATACGGTGGGCACGGCCGCGAGGTGAGCGAATAATCCGGGTCGACCATGTTGTCGGGATCCGGATTGCGTTCGATGACAGTCTTGATGCCGCGGTGCAACACCTCGACCCTGGGAAGGTCGCGGGTGATGTTGACCGGTTTGACGCCTTCCGCCGCGGCGGAAACGGCAATGCCGGCCAGCAGGCCGCACAGCGTTACTGCAAGCTTTGCAGACATGACGGACTTTCGGTCGAACGCCAGGGCAGGTGGCGACGAGGCAGCGCGCAGCAGGCGCAAAAAAAGGGCCGGCCCGAGCCGGGCGGGCCCTTCCTCTAGCGGGAAGCAATCAGCCGATGTCGGCTTCAGCGCTATCCTTCTCGCCCTTGTTGTCCAGGGTCTCGATCACGACCTTGTCGCCCGCCTTGGCACCCTTCACCTTGAACGCCAGGTACGGGTTCTTGGAAATGCCGCCGCCCCACTGCGCGTCCAGCACCACCTTGCCACCCACCGTCGCCGTCACGTTCGTGATGTGGTGCGCCGGCACGATCTCGCCCGTCTTCGCATCCTTGCGCAGACCCGTCTCCATCACGTGGTTCATCAGCGCCTTGATCTCAGCAACATCTCCAGCCATCGAGGCACGAATCTTCATCCCAGCCATCTTGTCTTCCTTTCTCTATCCGTTGCCGATCAGCCGCCGCAGCCACCAATGGTGACCTTGACTTCCTTCGCCGCCTTGTAAACCTTGCCGCCAGCCTTCACGACCGCAACAACGTTCGACGTCGCTCCCATCTTGATCCGCGTCGACACGTAGCCTTCCGCTCCGTTCTGCAGACCAAAATCGGCAATCAGCGGAAAACCGTTCTTCTCCGCCAGA
Source organism: Parasulfuritortus cantonensis (assembly GCF_004337445.1). Classification (GTDB taxonomy): domain Bacteria; phylum Pseudomonadota; class Gammaproteobacteria; order Burkholderiales; family Thiobacillaceae; genus Parasulfuritortus; species Parasulfuritortus cantonensis. The sequence continues at coordinate 157,566 of NZ_SJZB01000014.1, forward strand.
ATGATGATGTGTTCCGTGCCCGGAATCGCCGAAATCACTTCCACAGGCACCACCGCGCCGTTCTCGGCAATGTCCGGCGCCTTCACCGTGATCTGGCCGCTGTCCGCGCCGCCACTCGCTCCCTCGCTCGACAGCGCACCCGCCATATCCTTGGCCTCGAACGCCGCCTTGTTCCACCCGGCCGCCCATACCGTCCCCGGCTTCAGCAGCCCGGCCGCCGCCGCCACCGTCACCACACTGGCGGCACCCGCGCCCTTCAGGATGTTTCTGCGATCGTTGTTCATACAGTGTCTCCTAGTTGAGTGTTACAAACCGCCCTCCTCGAGCGGGTTTCGGATCTGTCCTAATCCAGCTGCATTAACGTCGATTCAGCGCCGAATGTTAACGGTACAAACATCACGAAATCCGACGGCGAATAGTACCCCCGTGCAACGAATGTTCATACGGGGCGGACAACGAAAAAAGGCGGTTGAAACCGCCTTCTTGATACGTGCGCGAAATGGCTCGCCTCAACGCAGGCCGGAAATGTACTCGGCCACCGCCTGCATCTCGTGGTCGGTCAGCTTGCGGGCAATGACCTGCATCATCTTGCCGCCGTCGTTGGCACGATCGCCACTGCGGAAGTTCTTCAGCTGGCTCAGCACGTACTTGGAATGCTGGCCGGCCAGGCGGGGGAATTGCACCGGGATGCCGGCACCCGTCGGCCCGTGGCAGGAAGCACAGGCGGGGACACCGCTGCCGGGGTTGCCACCCTTGTAGATCTTCTGGCCCTCGGCCACCAGCGCGGCGTCCTTGGCCATGCGCACCTTGGGCTGCTGGGCGGAGAAGTAGGCGGCCAGATTGAGCATGTCCTGGGTGGTCAGGTTGGCCACGTTCGGCGCCATGGTCGCGTTCTTGCGCAGACCGGCCTTGAAATCGTTCAGCTGCTTGTTGATGTATTCCGGATGCTGGCCGGCCAGATTGGGGTAGATGGGCGAGGTGCTGTTGCCGTCGGCACCGTGGCAGGCGCCACAGACCTTGTCGACGATCGGCTGGCCCTTGGCCGCATCGCCGGTTTCCGCCGAGGCGACGCCGGCCACAAAAAGACTGCTCAGCAATACAATAAGGTGCTTCATCACTATGGCTCCTGTTATTCTTGCGCGGGACATTCAAACCTGTGCATTCTAGCGGCATTGATTCAGCCCTGCCAACCACCCCGGACTCCCGCCTTTGCTCAACGCCTCGTTCTTCATCACCGTCGCCCACATTGCCGACCTGCCGACCGAGAGCCTCGCCGAGGTCGCCTTTGCCGGCCGTTCCAACGCGGGGAAGTCGAGTGCGATCAACACGCTGGCGCTGCACAAGCGGCTGGCCTTCGTGAGCAAGACCCCAGGGCGCACGCAGCACCTCAACTTCTTCCGCGTCGCCGACCAGCGTTTTCTGGTCGACCTGCCCGGCTACGGTTTCGCACGCGCGCCGCTGGAACAGCAACGCGGCTGGCAGTCGTTGATCGGCGGCTACCTGGCCTCCCGTGCCCCGCTGCGCGGACTGGTCCTGATCATGGACGCGCGCCACCCCTTCACCGACCTGGACGTGCAGTTGCTGGAGTGGTTCCGGGCGACCGGCAAACCGGTGCTGGTGCTGCTGTCAAAATCCGACAAGCTAAACCGGAGTGAATGCACGCTGACGCTGCGCAAGGCACGCGCAACGCTCCAGGAACTCGGCCTGGAAGGGACCGCACAGCTTTTTTCGAGCACCAAGCGGGTTGGCGTCGAAGAAGCCGAAGCACAGTTGCGGATCTGGCTCGACATGCCGAAACCGATTGCCAAGCCAGCGACCGGACAGGATGGCAAAAAAAAACCCGGCTCAAGGGGATGAGAACCGGGCGAACTGCGCCCCGGCTTTGCGCCGGGACACCCGCTCAGGGAGAAAGCGGGAGACGAAGGGGACCGTCTGGCTAAATGACCACGGGCGTCACCAAGAAGTTCCCCGACGCCGTGGCGTATTCGTTAGTATTTTTCATCTTCCGAACGATTGGACCGATTCATGTTCGACCTAGCCCGTTTCCCCCGCAAGCGCATGCGCCGCATGCGCCGTGACGACTTTTCCCGGCGCCTCATGCGGGAACACACCCTGACCAGTGCGGATCTCATCCTGCCGGTATTCGTCCTCGACGGCAGTAACCGAGAGGAGGACATCGTCTCGATGCCGGGCGTGAAGCGCCTCAGCCTGGACCGCCTGTACACGGTCGCCGAGGATTGCCTGCGCCTGGGCGTGCCGGCACTGGCCTTGTTTCCGGTCATCGACGCCCCGCTCAAGTCGGACGGCGCCGAAGAAGCCTTCAATCCGGATGGTCTGGTCCCGCGCACCGTGGCGGCCCTGAAGGCCCGTTTCCCGGAACTGGGCATCATCACCGACGTCGCCCTCGACCCCTACACCAGCCACGGCCAGGACGGTCTGATCGACGTCAGCGGTTACGTGCTCAACGACGAGACCATCGCCGTACTGACCCGCCAGGCGGAATGCCATGCCGGGGCCGGCGCCGACATCGTGGCGCCTTCGGACATGATGGACGGGCGCATCCACGCCGTCCGCGAGGCACTCGACGCCGCCGGGCACATCCATACCCGCATCCTCGCCTATTCCGCGAAATACGCGTCCAGTTTCTACGGCCCCTTCCGCGATGCCGTCGGTTCGGCCGCCAACCTGGGCGCCGGCAACAAGTACACCTACCAGATGGACCCGGCGAATGCCGACGAGGCACTCTGGGAAGTCGGCCTCGACCTCCAGGAGGGCGCCGACATGGTGATGGTCAAGCCGGGCATGCCGTATCTGGACATCGTCCGCTCGGTCAAGGAGACCTACAAGGTACCGACCTTCGTCTATCAGGTCAGCGGCGAATACGCCATGCTCAAAGCCGCGGCACAGAACGGCTGGCTGAATGAGCGGGCCTGCGTGCTGGAGAGCCTGCTCGGCTTCAAGCGCGCCGGCGCGGACGCCGTGCTGACCTATTTCGCCCTCGACGCAGCACGCTGGCTGACCGCCTGAGGACCTTGCCGGGCCGGTTCAGAGCCCGTGCAGACGGCGGTCGCGCTCGACCCGGATGATGTAACGCTGGATGTCCGTTTCCAGGCTGGGGGCCAGATCGATGAACTGGCAGCCCAGCCTGCGCGAGGCGAGCCCGTTCTTCATGACCTGTTCATAGACCGTCCTGACCCGCAGACTGACGGCGAAGCTGCCGGCATCCGGCAAGGACAATCGGCAGCCGTGATGGACCTCGCCTTCCTTGAGCGCGGCATCCTGGCTGTACGCCAGCAGCCCGACGCCGCCGATGCTGATGTCCACCACCACGGCGTCGAGGACGTAACCGCCGAGGTCGATCTGGCACTTGACCGGGTGCGTCATCGGCGTCGGCAGCCGATAGTATTCACGCCGCTGAAAGCGCAGCAATTCGGCAGGCATGTCGGCGCGCAGCAATTTCTCGCCGTCGCGTTCGACCACGGTCATGGCCGGCGTCTTGAAGACGACGCGGACTTGATCGTGCGAAGTGTTGAAGGTCACCACGCGACTGACCGTGAGGGCCCGGTCGATCGCCGCATCCGGCCCGGTGCCGAAGTACAGCGCGTGCTTGGCGCTGTCCAGCGCGACCAGGGTGGTCACCAGGAAGTCCCGTTCGTCTTCGCAATAGGCGGTCACCAGAGCCCGTTTGGCCATGACCGCACGCAGGATCCGTTCGATCTCCCCGGCGTGATCGATGCGGAAACGTTCGATCTCCTCGGGGGTGCAGGCGTCCAGGTTCATGTTCTGCCTCGGCCTGTCGCCGAAGCGTCGGAATCGGGATAAGCAGTCACGTCCATCGCGGCCTCGTCGTCTTCGGCCTCCCGCCCGACGATCTGGGCCGACATCTGGTGCCGCAACTGGTCCGCGGTCAACCGACGGCGCGATTCCGGGAGATTCCTGGAGGCACTTTGCATCGACTGTACCGGCAATACGCGAATCTGGACATCGGCCGGATGTGAAAACAAGTTAAAGAACGACCCCCCGCGGCGCTCCTCGGACTTGAACTCGATGTCCGCGTTGAGCAGGAATTGCTCGAATTCCTTGCTCGAATCCGCATACACCTCCAACTCGATGTCGCCATGCCGGGCCGCGATACCCTGGGCCAGCCCCCCCACGAGGCGCGGCTGGAACGCGGCCAAGGTCTCCATCACTTCCAAGGCCTGGCGCTGGCGAACCTCGAGTTCATTGTCGAGCAGGTCTGTTTCGTACAGGGACGCATACAGGCGCAGTTCCGAATCGACTTCCTCGTTGCTCGGCAACCCGGTCCCCGCCGGCAGCCCCAACTGCCTGGCCGCCTTACGCTTGGCCTGGGCATGGTCGTTGATGCCGTGTTCCATCATCAACTGGGCCGCCAACTGGGCGACACGCTGGCGCAGGTGCTGGTTGCGCTGGCCATCACGGGGCATTCACGCCCCCGACGCCGATACCGAACGGCAAAGGCGCAACCGGGGTGAACTCCTGATAGAAATATTCCGGCTGTCCGAACGCGTCAGGTACACCGGTATCCGGATTCACGTTCACGGTGACCACCCCATCCGGCACCACATAGGTCTTCACGGGCACGTTCCGCAATGCCGCAGCCATGTAGCGCATCCAGATCGGCAGGGCCGCCTGGCTGCCCGTCTCGCCGGGCCCGAGCGGCCTCGGCTGGTCGTATCCCATCCAGGTCACGGCGACGCGATCCGGGCTGTATCCGGCGAACCATGTGTCGCGATGATCGTTGGTCGTACCGGTCTTCCCCGCCAGGTCCGTGCGACCCAGACTGGACGCGGCCGCGGCCGTGCCGCGGCGCACCACGTCCTGCATCAGGGTTGTCATCACGAAGGCGTTGCGCGGCTCCAGCACTCGCTCGCCGGCCTGGGCGGTGAACGACTCCAGGACGTTGCCGTCCTTGTCCGTCACCTTGGTCAGGAAGTACGGCCGCATCAGCGTGCCACCATTGGCGAACACGCCGTAGGCCGCGACCAACTGCAGCGGAGTCACCTCGCCGGCCCCCAGGGCCATGGTCAGATAGGGGGGAATGCGCCCGGGCGTGAAGCCGAAGCGGAGCGCATGGGCCTGGGCGAACTCGACACCAGTGGCCTGCAGGACCCGTATCGCCACCAGGTTCTTCGACTTGATCAAGCCGGTACGCACCGTGACCGGGCCATCGGTTTCGCCGTCGTAGTTCTTCGGTTCCCACAGTTGGTCGCCCGTTTGCGCCGGGTCGACTTCCAGCGGCGCGTCGTCGAAGACAGTTGCCGGCGTGATGCCTCGTTCGAGCGCCGCAGAATAGATGAACGGCTTGAACGAGGAGCCCGGCTGACGCCATGCCTGGGTCACATGGTTGAACTGGTTGCGCGCGAAGTCGAAGCCGCCGACCAGCGCACGGATCGCACCGGTATCCGGCGAGATCGCCACCAGGGCCGCCTCGACCTGGGGCAGATAGGTCAGTTGCCAGGGCTGCCCCGCGCCCAGTTGCACCACCCGCACGAGCGAGCCGACCCGCAGGCGTTTGGCGGCCGTCTTGGCGGCCAGGGCATTGCGCGCGAACTTGACTTCGCTCTCGCCCAGGGAGACCACATCACCACTCCGTAGCCGTACCCGGATCTGCTTCTTGCCGATCTCGGTAACGATGGCCGGCAACATCCCGTTGACCTCGTCGCGCGCAAGTGCGTCGGCTTCTGACCGCGCCAGCGCGTCGGCGTCCCCGGTCTGGGCGACCTGGGCCTCGGGCCCCGGGTAGCCGCGGCGTCGGTTGAAGTCGACGACGCCGGCCCGCACGGCATCCTCGGCCGCCCGCTGCTCGGTCATGCGTATGGTGGTGTAGATACGCATCCCGCTCACGTAGATCTGGTCGCCGTAACGCTGGTAGGCATACTGCCTGGCCATCTCCGCGATATGGCTGGCCGCGGCACCGTACATCTGAGCCGAACCGCGGATCACCAGGTGGGTCGCCTTGGCCTTGGCCAGGTCGGCCGCGCTGATATAGCGCAGCTCGCGCATGCGGTTCAGGACGTACTGCTGCCGCGCCTTGGCGCGGGCCGGGTTCACCACCGGGTTATATGAGGAGGGGGCCTTGGGCAGGCCGGCGAGCATGGCCGCTTCAGCCAGGTTGATCTGGCCGATCGGCTTGCCGTAGTAGGTCTGCGCCGCCGCCGCAAAACCGTAGGCACGCTGGCCCAGGTATATCTGGTTGAGGTACAGCTCGAAGATTTCGTCCTTGGACAGGGCGTGCTCGATCTTGAAGGCCAGCAACACCTCGTTCAACTTGCGCCGCATGGTGCGCTCGGAGGACAGGAAGAAATTGCGCGCGACCTGCATGGTGATCGTCGAGGCACCTTCCTTGACGCCGCCGGAGAGCAGGTTGGCGACGGTGGCGCGCAACACACCCTGGGTATCGACCCCGCCGTGCTCGTAGAAGCGCTCATCCTCGGCCGCCAGGATCGCCTGTCGCAGAACCAGCGGCACGTCTTTCAGACGGACCACGGAGCGCCGCTCCTGGCCGAACTCGGCCAACAGCCCGCCGTCTTCGGAGTACACCTTGAGCGGCATCTTGGGCCGGTAGTCCGTCAAGGCATCTAAGCTAGGCAGGGAGGGATAGATCATGGCCACGGCGACACCCGCCAGGGCCACCGCCCCAACCAGCAACCCCGCGCCGGTCAATAGGGCGAAATACCACCACTTCTTATGCATCAAGCCATTCCTTCGGTCAGACCCAAAGCCAATCCCCGCACCGCCATGACCACGCCACGGCGCGAAAATATAGTTGCGCCTTAAAAAAATTTGTTGCTAGGATTTGCAGAAGAAACTTAAATAAAAGCGCTAACCAGGCCGCATGAAAGGGAAATCTTGGGCTTCGGATTATTCAGCAGCAAGTCGAAACCGTTGATCGGCGTCGATATTAGCTCATCAGCGGTGAAAATGCTTGAGCTCGGCGCTGGCGGTGACGGCTCCTATCGCGTCGAACGCTATGCGATCGCCCGTCTGCCTCGCGAGGCCGTCACGGAAGGCAACCTCACCAAGCCCGAAGCGGTCGAGGTGGCAATGCGCGAAGCCTGGCAAGCGCTGGATACGCGCACGCGGGACATCGTGCTCGCCCTGCCGGCGTCGGCCGTAACGGCGAAGAAGCTGATTCTGCCCAAGGAGGCCACCGACGCCGACCTCGAGGCCCAGGCGATCTCGGAAGCCACCCAGGTGGTCCCCTTCCCGATGGAGGAAATCACGCTGGACTTCCAGGTCCTCGGCCCCTCCGAGCGCAACCCGAACGACAACGAGGTGCTGGTCGTCATCACGCGCAAGGATCGTGTCGACGAGCGTGTCGCCGTGGCCGAGTCGGCCGGGCTCAAGACCACGGTAATGGATGTCGACACCTACGCGACCTTGAGCGCTTTCGACCAGATCGCTTTCCAACTGCCCAACGGCGGCAAGGGCCAGACCGTCGCGATCCTGGACATCGGTCACACCACCACGCATATCAACATCCTGCACGACAACAAACCCGTCTATCAGCGCGAACACCCGTTCGGCGGCCAGATACTGACCCAGGAGATCAGCCGCCGCTTCGGCCTGCCGTGGGAAGAGGCCGAGGACGCGAAATGCAAGGGCTTGCTTCCGGAAAGTTTCGAATCGGAGGTACTGCGTCCCTTCCTGGATTCCGCGGCACAGGAGATCAGCCGCGCGTTGCAGCTCTTTTTCGCCTCATCCCCCCAACAGCAGGTCGATCATCTGCTGCTTGCCGGTGGCTGCTCCTCGGTGCCCGGGTTGGACGAAGCCATCTTCGGCAAGACCCAGATCAGCACCGTCATCACCAACCCGTTTGCCAAGATGGCGGTCTCCAATCACGTCAAAGCGCGCCAACTCGCCGTTGACGCCCCGGCGCTGTTCGTCGCCTGCGGCCTCGCCTTGCGGAGGTTCGATCCAGCATGACCGCCATCCGCATCAACCTGCTCCCGCACCGCGAACAACGTCGCGCGCTCCAGCAAAAGGCGCTGCTTGCCATGCTGGGCGGTGCCGCCGTGGCCGGCCTCGCCGCAGTCTTGCTTGGCCACTTCGTCATTGCCGGCATGAAGGATCATCAGGACAAACGTAACGAATTCCTGAAAGTCGAAATCGCCAAGTTGGACGCCCAGATCAAGGAAATCGCCCAGCTCAAGGAAAAGACCAACGCCCTGCTTGCCCGCAAGCAGGTCGTGGAAGACTTGCAGGTCAATCGCGCCCAGGTGGTGCACCTGTTTGACGAACTGGCACGCGAGATGCCGGACGGCATGTACCTCAAGTCGCTCAAGCAGACCGGGGATAAACTCGCGCTCAGCGGCTATGCGCAATCCAGTGCCCGGGTTTCGGCGTTGATGCGTAACATCGAGAGCTCGCAGTGGCTTACCGCGCCACGCCTGATCGAGGTGAAGGTGTCCTCGCAAAACAAGATGCGCGTGAACGAGTTCAGCCTCGAGGCGATGCAGAAGATTCCCAACGTGCCCGGTGCGCCAGATGACGCGAACAAGGGCACCGGCAGCACGGCCGCCAAGCAGGGGGCTACCGACACGAAGAAGGGCGGCCAATCATGAAATTGTCCGACTTCAACGAGATCAGTCTCAACCCGAACGAGCTGGCCCAGGCACCCATGGCGGTGAAGGCCGTCGTTGCCGGCTTCATCCTGATTGCCATCGTCGCCGTCGGCTATTACATGGACTGGTCGCCGGCCATGGACAGCCTGAAAGTGGCGCAGACCGAAGAGATGCGCCTGCGCGATACCTATACGACAAAGAAACGGCAAGCCATCCATTACCAAGCCTACAAGCAACGCCTAGCCGACACTGAGAAGGCGTTGTCGGCGTTGCTGAAGCAGTTGCCCAACAAGTCCGAGATGGACAACCTGCTCTCCGACGTCAACCAGATCGGCATCGGTCGCGGGCTGGAGTTCGACCTGTTCCGCCCGGGCAACGAACAGAAGGCGGATTTCTACGCAACCCTGCCGGTGACCATCAAGGTCAATGGCGGCTACCACGACTTGGGCAATTTCGTCAGTGACATTGCCAAGTTGCCGCGCGTGGTCACCATACACAACATCATCCTGACACCGAACAAATCCGGCCGTCTCGTCATGGAGGCCACGGTGCGCACTTATCGCTACCTCGATCCGAGTGAAATGCCCGCGAAGCCGAAAGCCGCGGGCAAGAACCAGGCCAAGGGTAAGAAGACATGAGAATAGCTTCGTTTCCGGCCCCCCTGTTGTTGAGCCTGGCGCTACTGTCCGGATGCGGTGACGACGGCTTCGACGATCTGCGCACCTTCATGGCGGAAACCGGCAAGGATGGCGGAGCCAAGATCGAACCCTTGCCCGCGATCAAGAAGGTGGACGCCTTCGTATACCAGGGTGACGGGTTGCTCGATCCGTTCGCGGCGCGCACCCTGCGGCCGACGGGAAAGGGCGCCCCGGATGCGTCGCGGCCGAGGGAGCCCCTCGAGGAATTCCCGCTCGATGCGTTGCGCATGGTGGGGACACTGAAGAAGCCTGGCCAGCCAGTCCGTGCCGTAGTCAAGGATCCGAAAGGCACGCTGCACATGATCCTGGTGGGCGGACACATCGGGCAGAACTATGGCAAGGTTACCGCCATCCACGAAGACGGCCTGGATATCAGCGAACTCATCCAGGACGCCAATGGCGAATGGGCGGCGTCCAAGGCGGTCATGAGCATGACCCAGGATACCCAATGAAGATGGCGACTCTGCATACAGCAAATGAATTGAGGCTCACTATGGCGAAATCGACCGGGACCCGGATTTTCAGCATGGCCGCCGCGGTCAGCATGCTACTGGTGGCAGCTTCCGCGCTGGCCAATACCCTGCAATCCGTCAAGGTTGGCCAGGGAGGCGGCCAGGCCCAGGTGCTCACCATCGCCCTGAGCGAGGGGTTGACGAGCACGCCGATGCATTTCACCACGACGAACCCGCACCGTATCGTCATCGACCTGCCGGGGATACAGAACCCGCAGGGGCGCGCGTCCGAAACGGTCAACACCGGCGTCATCCGGGGCTACAACATCGCCCAGACCGCCGACCGGACCCGTGTGGTCGTCGACCTGACCGGGCCAGCCACCTACGATCTCAAGAACGAAGGCAACCGGGTACTTGTCACCTTGCGTGGATCGGACAACGCTCCCGGTACCGCGGCGCCGGCTCACTTCGACAGTTCACCGAGCGCCAGTTCGGCGACCGCCAGTGTGCAGGACGTGGTCTTCCGACGCGGCAAGAACAGCGAAAGCCGGGTGGAGGTCGCCCTGTCCGACCCGGGCGTCGGCGTCGACATCAAGCAGAAGGGCAAGACGATTCAGGTGGATTTCCTCAACACCGCCCTCCCTCAGAACCTGATGCGCCGGCTCGACGTGAGTGAGTTCGCAACCCCGGCGCAAAGCATCGAGACGTTCACCCAGGGCACGAACACCCGCATGGTCGTCACCCCCAAGGGCAAGTGGGATTACTTCGCCTATCAAACCGGCAAGACCTTCATCCTCGAGGTCACGCCGATCGATGCCGGCGACAAGGCCTCCGGAAAGAAACGTTATGACGGCGAGCGCCTTTCCCTCGACTTCCAGGATGTCGACGTCCGTGCCGTACTCAAGGTCATCGCCGATTTCACGGGGCTGAACATCGTCGCCGCGGAATCGGTGAAGGGTAGCGTCACCGTACGTCTGAAGGACGTACCCTGGGACCAGGCCCTCGACATCATCCTGCTCACGAAGGGCCTCGACAAACGCGAAAACGGGAACGTCATCTGGGTTGCCCCCAGCAAGGAAATGGCCGACAAGGAAAAGGAACGCATGGATGCCGCCGAAATCGAGGAGCTCCAGACCGAGATCGTTCATCTGAACTACATGCGCGCCCCCGATGCCTACGCCATCCTGACCGGCAAGTCCATCACCAGCGTCCAGGCTGGCGAGAAGGTCACCTGTTCCACGGCCGCACAAGGCGTTGGCGGTCGCAAGGAAAACACCTCCGGCTCGACCGGTAATTCCGGCGCTGCCGGCACCAACAGCATGCTTTCCAAGCGTGGTACGGTCAATTTCGATCTCAAGACAAACTCCGTGTTCATCCAAGACACTGCGGCGCGAATCGAAAAGATGAAGACGTTGCTCAGCGAGATCGACGTCCCCGCGCGCCAGGTGATGATCGAGGCCCGCATCGTGGTCGCCGATGACTCGTTCAGCCGCTCGCTCGGCGCCCGGCTCGGCTTCAAGGCCCGCGTCGGGAAGGGCTTCGGTATTTCGTCCGATGCCAACGATGCATTCTCGATGGCTTCCGGTGGACTCTCCTCAACGAGCACCACGGCCTACAACGTCGACCTCGGGGCGAATACGACATTCAGCACCAACAACGCCGGCATCATCGGCCTGAGTCTGATTGATGCCAGCAATGCGATCCTCGGGCTGGAATTGGAGGCGCTGGAGGCGGACAACCGCGGCAAGATCATTTCCAACCCGCGCGTGATCACCCAGAATCAGCAACCGGCGGTCATCCTGCAGGGCCAGCAGGTTCCTTACGTCACCAACCATGGCACCTCGGAGACGCCAACCACGGAATTCAAGGACGCGCTGCTGTGCCTGCTGGTCGACCCGCAGGTACTCAACAACGATGACATCATTCTGAACGTCGAGGTGCAGAAGGATGCTCCGGTTGCGTTGACAGGCGGGTCCGTCAGGATCGACACCAAGCGGCTCAAGACCCAGGTGCGGGTGAAGAACGGCGAAACCGTCGTACTGGGCGGCATATTCGAACAGGAACAGGCCAACAACACCGAGAAGATTCCCCTGCTGGGCGACATCCCGGTGCTCGGCTTGCTCTTCCGCAACAACTACAAGACGGACGCCAAGACCGAGCTCATGGTGTTCCTGACGCCGCGACTGCTCAACGACGCCGTGTCGCTGAAGTAACCGGCACCACAACGAAAAGGGCGGCATCCGAGCCGCCCTTTTTTTGTCTGCCCCCCGGCGCTCAGATCGCGATCAGGACCCGCTCGATGAAGTAGACCAAGAGCATGATGCCGACCAGCGCCATCCCGGACTTGAGGCCGAGGTTGGCAAAGCGCAGCCAGCGCGGGTCGCGGCTGACCGCGTAGCCGAGCAGCGACAGCACGATCAGTATCCCGACCAGGCCGAACAGCACGCGCACGGCCAGCATCAGGCCGCCATGATCGCAGTTTGCCGAACCAGGCGCGCGGGCGTCTGGGCGGGGTCGACGAAGCTGGCCGGTTCCCAGGCCTCGGCATCGTCGACCAGGGCGCACAACAGCTTGTTGTTGAGGCCGTGGCCGGACTTGAATGCGGTGATGCTGCCGAGCAGGGGCTGGCCGGCCAGATAGAAGTCGCCCACCGCGTCCAGCACCTTGTGTTTGACGAACTCGTCGGCGTAGCGGAGGCCATCCGCGTTGAGCACCCGGAACTCGTCCATGACGATGGCGTTGTCCAGGTTGCCGCCCAACGCCAGCCCGTTGGCGCGCAGGTATTCGACCTCATTCATGAACCCGAACGTACGCGCCCGGCTGATCTCCTTGACGTAGGAGGTCTCGGCGAAATCGATGCTGATCTCACGCCCGGAGCGTTTCAGCACAGGGTGTTCGAAGTCGATCTGGAAGCCGATCCGGAAGCCGTCGTAGGGGACGATCTCCGCCCACTTGTCGCCCTCCTCCACGCGTACCGTCTTCTTCACCCGGATGAATCGGCGCGGCACGTCCTGCTCCTCGATCCCCGCCGACTGGAGCAGGAACACGAAGGGGGCCGCCGAGCCATCCAGGATGGGCACCTCTGAGGCATCCAGGTCGATGTACAGGTTGTCGATGCCCAGCCCCGCCAGGGCGGACATCAGGTGTTCAACGGTCGCGACGCGGGCACCCTGGCACTCGAGCGCCGAGCACAGCCGTGTGTCGCTGACCAAATGCGGCGCCACCCGGAAACTCACGGGCTCCGCCAGATCCACGCGCCGGAAAAAAATCCCGGTGTCGGGCGGCGCCGGGCGCAGGGTGAGTTCCACCTTCTGGCCCGAGTGCAGTCCGACACCGGTTGCGCGTATGAGAGTCTTGATGCTTCTTTGCTTGATCATCCGGCAATTGTAGCCAGTTTTGCCATCCCCTCGTCGTCAATCGGCCTGACGGCGCAGGAAGGCCGGGATGTCCAGGGTCTCGATGCCCTGTTGCAGGGCGGCGTCGATTGCCGCCGTCGCCCGGCCCCGGTTGGGGTTCATGCGCATGGCGGTGGGGATCTCGTAGTCCGGGTCCGCAGTCTCGGCACGGCTGCCGCCGGCCATGCCGTAGGTGCCGGTCGCCTGCACGTTGTCGACCACCACCTGAGGCTTGCTGGCCTTGCTCACGAGCGGGTTGCCGAGGCCGGTCGCCACCATGGTGACGCGCAGGATGTCGCCCATCGCGGGATCCATGGCGGTGCCGACGATGACCGTAGCCTCCTCGGCGGTGAAGCCCTGGATGGTGTTCATGACCTCGTAGAACTCGTCCATCGTGAGGCTCTCGTCCGAGGTGATGTTGACCACCACGCCGCGGGCACCGCGCAGGTCGACGTTCTCCAGCAGCGGGCTCTTCACGGCCGCCTCGGCGGCGACCCGGGCACGACCCTCGCCCTCAGCCTGGGCGGTGCCCATCATGGCCATGCCGACCTCGCTCATGACCGTGCGCACGTCGGCGAAGTCGACGTTGATCATGCCCGGGTTGCTGATGATCTCGGCGATGCCGCCAACCGCGCTGTGCAAGACGTCGTTGGCCGCCTCGAAGGCCTGGTTCAGCTTGACGCCGCCGCCCAGGACCGCACGCAGCTTGTCGTTGGGGATGATGATCAGGGAATCGACATGCTCCGACAGGGCCTTGAGGCCGTGGTCGGCGACGCGCATGCGCTTGCCTTCGAAAGCGAACGGCTTGGTCACCACGGCGACGGTCAGGATGCCCAGTTCCTTCGCGACTTCGGCCACCACCGGCGCGGCGCCGGTCCCGGTACCGCCACCCATGCCGGCTGTGATGAACAGCATGTCGGCGCCGTCGATCAGTTCGGCGATGCGCTCGCGGTCCTCCAGGGCGGCCTCGCGCCCGATCTCGGGACGGGCGCCGGCGCCCAGGCCCTTGGTCACGTTGGTACCGATCTGCAGCTGCATCGGCGCCTGGTTGCGGCGCAACGCCTGGGCGTCGGTGTTGACGGCCAGGAACTCCACCCCGGTCATGCCCTTGTTGATCATGTGGTCCACGGCGTTGCCACCGCAGCCACCCACGCCAATCACCTTGATGACGGCGTCCTGTACATCCATTTCTTCGAGTTCGAACAACATATCCCTCTCCTTTTCACGCGCAAAAAAACGACAAACTCAAAAAGTGTTCTTGAACCAGGACTTCATGCGTTCCATCACCTGGCCGAAGCTGGCCGCCTCGATCTTGGCCGCCTCGTCCAGTTCATGTTTCTCCAAACCCGCCATGAGCAGGCCGACGCCGGTGGCATAGGCCGGGCTGCGTACCCGCTCCGACAGGCCGCCGACGTATTCCGGCACACCGACCCGCACCGGCACGTGGAAGACCTCCTCGGCCAGTTCCACCATGCCCTTCATCTGGCTGGTCCCGCCGGCCAGGACGATCCCCGACGAGATCTGTTCCTCGAAGCCGGACCGGCGCAGTTCCGCCTGGACCAGGCTGTAGAGCTCCTCGACGCGCGGCTCGATCACCTCGGACAGGAGCTGCTTCGAGAGCATGCGGGCGCCGCGCTCGCCGATTCCCGGCACCTCGATCATTTCCCGGGCGTCGGCCAACTGGCGCAGGGCGATGCCGTGCTGGATCTTCAGATCCTCGGCCTCGCGGGTCGGCGTACGCAGGGTCATGGCGATGTCGTTGGTGATCTGGTCGCCGGCGATCGGCAGCACGGCGGTGTGCTGGATCGCGCCGCGCGTGAACACGGCGAGGTCGGTGGTGCCGCCGCCGATGTCGACCAGGGCGACGCCGAGATCCTTTTCGTCCTCGTTCAGCACGGCCATGCTGGAGGCCAGGGGCTGCAGGATCAGGTCCTTGACCTCGAGGCCGCAGCGGCGCACGCACTTGACGATGTTCTGGGCCGCCGACACGGCGCCGGTGACGATGTGCACCTTCACCTCGAGGCGCACGCCGGACATGCCGAGCGGCTCGCGCACGCCCTCCTGGCCGTCGATTATGAATTCCTGGGGCAGCACGTGCAGGATCTGCTGGTCGGTCGAGATGTTCACCGCACGCGCGGTCTCGACCACGCGGTCGATGTCGTTCTGCACCACCTCGCGGTCGCGGATCGGCACCATGCCGTGCGAATTCAGGGACCGGATGTGGCTGCCGGCAATCCCCGTGTAGACCTGGCCGATCTTGCAGTTGGCCATCAGTTCGGCGTCCTCGAGGGCGCGCTGGATGGCCGACACGGTGGCCTCGATGTTCACCACCACGCCCTTCTTCAGGCCCCGAGACTGGGCCACGCCCATGCCCAGGATGTTGATACCCCCC
>NZ_SJZB01000013.1 GCF_004337445.1 Parasulfuritortus cantonensis
CATGAACTTCCAGGTCAACTCCTCGCCCTTCGCCGGCAAGGAAGGCAAGTACGTCACCAGCCGCAACATCCGCGACCGCCTGCAGAAGGAACTCAACACCAACGTCGCCCTGCGCGTCGAGGACACCGCCGACACCGACGTGTTCAAGGTCTCCGGCCGCGGCGAGCTGCACCTGACCATCCTGCTGGAGAACATGCGCCGGGAAGGCTACGAACTGGCCGTGTCGCGGCCGCAGGTGGTCACCCGCGAGGTCGACGGCGAGAAGCAGGAGCCTTACGAGCTGCTCACCATCGACGTCGAGGAGGAGCACCAGGGCGCCATCATGGAGGAAATCGGCCTCCGGCGCGGCGACATGCTGGACATGGTGCCGGACGGCCACGGCCGCGTCCGCCTCGAATACCGCATCCCGGCCCGGGGCCTGATCGGCTTCCAGGGCGAGTTCCTGACCATGACCCGGGGCACCGGCCTGATGAGCCACGTCTTCGACGACTGGGGCCCGATCCGTCCGGACATGCCCGGCCGCCGCAACGGCGTGCTCATCTCCGCCGAAGACGGTCCCGCCGTGGCCTACGCCCTGTGGAAGCTGCAGGACCGCGGCCGCATGTTCGTCAACCCGGGCGACCCGCTCTACGAGGGCATCATCGTCGGCGTGCACAGCCGCGAGAACGACCTGGTGGTGAACCCGATCAAGGGCAAGCAGCTCACCAACGTGCGTGCTTCGGGAACGGATGAAGCGGTGCGCCTGGTACCGCCCATCGAGATGTCCCTGGAGCGCGCCGTCGAGTTCATCGAGGACGACGAACTGGTCGAGATCACGCCCAAGTCGATCCGCCTGCGCAAGCGCCATCTCAAGGAACACGAGCGGCGGCGTGCGGCGCGCGAGGCCTGAGTGTCGGCGGAGGCTGACATGGGCGCAGCGCATGTCAAGCCGCGCAGCGGCGGCCGTAGCCAACACCCTGGGCGTGCGGCGCGCGAGGCCTGAGTGTCGGCGGAGGCTGACATGGGCGCAGCGCATGTCAAGCCGCGTAGCGGCGGCCGTAGCCAACACCCTGGGCGTGCGGCGCGCGAGGCCTGAGTGTCGGCGGAGGCTGACATGGGCGCAGCGCATGTCAAGCCGCGCAGCGGCGGCCGTAGCCAACACCCTGGGCGTGCGGCGCGCGAGGCCTGAGTGTCGGCGGAGGCTGACATGGGCGCAGCGCATGTCAAGCCGCGTAGCGGCGGCCGCAGCCAACACCTTGGGCGTGCGGCGCGCGAGGCCTGAAATGGCCGCTCGCCCGTGCCGGGCGCGCTGCGCCGGGTGAGGGCATGGCCGGCTTCCTGAAGTCCCTGTTTTCGGCCGGGCAGTCCCTGCAGCTGGACCCGGGCGCCTGGGCGGAGGCCCTGGCGCTGCCGGTATTCGACGGCCTCGCGGCCGATGACGCCGCCAGGTTGCGCGAATTGGCCGGCCGCCTGCTTGCCGACAAGACGTTCAGCGGTGCCGCCGGCCATGCCGTCGACGCCGCCATGGCGACCCGGATCGCCGCCTTCGCGGCCCTGCCGGTGCTCAACCTGGGCTACGACTGGTACAAGGGCTGGAGCGAGGTCATCGTCTATCCGGCCGAGTTCGTGCCCGAGCGCGAGATCGTCGACGACTACGGCATCGTCCACCGGGTGCGCCAGCCGCTGTCCGGCGAGGCCTGGGAGGGCGGGCCCCTGGTGTTGTCCTGGGACGACGTGCTGTATTCGGGCGGCGGCCAGGGCTACAACGTGGTGATCCACGAGTTCGCCCACAAGCTCGACATGAAGAACGGCGCCGTCGACGGCCTGCCGCCGCTCCATTCCGGGCTCGCGGTGGCCGACTGGGCGGCCGCGTTCGGGCAGGCCTATGCCGATTTCTGCCGCCGGGTCGACGCCGGCGAGGAGACCGCCATCGATCCCTATGCCTCCGAGAGTCCGGCGGAGTTCTTCGCCGTCCTGTCGGAATGTTTCTTCGAGATGCCGGACGTCTTGGCGGACGACTATCCGGCGCTCTACGAACGCCTGCGGCGTTTCTACAAACAGGATCCCCTTTCCCGTCTGGAGAGTTCATATGACACTGCAACTACATGACCACGACCATCAGGACGCGGTGTGCGACAAGTGCATCTTCGACACCGACACCCATCACTTCGACGCCGACGTCATCGAGGGCTCCAAGAGCCATCTCGTCCTGGTCGACCTGTGGGCGGACTGGTGCGGGCCGTGCCATTTCCTCACCCCGGTGCTCACCAAGGTGATCCCGGAGTACGGCGGCAAGGTGCGCCTGGCCAAGGTCGAGGTCGACGAGGGCGACAACATGAAGATCGCCGGCCGCAACGGCGCGAGAGGCTTCCCGACCGTGCTGGTGTACAAGAACGGCGAGGTGGTGGACCGCTTCCACGGCGCCAAGCCCGAGCACTTCGTCCGTGAACTCATCGACAAGCATCTGGCCTGAGCCGGCGGACCGGCTCGCCGACATCGAGCCCTTCCGGGTCATGGCCGTGCTCACCCGGGCACGGGCCATGCAGGCGGCCGGGCGGGACATCGTCCACATGGAGGTGGGCGAACCGGACTTCGCGACCCCGGAACCGATCGTCGAGGCCGGCATCCGGGCCCTGCGCGCCGGCCATACCCACTACACGCCGGCCCTCGGCCTGCCCGAGCTGCGTTCGGCGATCGCCGGCTACTACGCGGCCCGGCACGGGGTCGCCGTCGCGGCCGAGCGGGTGGCGGTCACGCCGGGCGCGTCGGGTGCCCTGCTCCTGGTCATGGCGGCGCTGTTCAACCCGGGCGAGGAGGTCCTCCTGGCCGATCCCGGTTATCCCTGCAACCGCCACTTCGCCCGCCTGGTCGAGGCCGCGGGCGTCGGCGTGCCGGTCGGCCCGGAGACCGGCTTCCAGCTCACCGCCGAGTTGGTCGAGCGGCACTGGGGGCCGCGCACGCGCGGCGTCCTGGTCGCCAATCCGGGCAACCCGACCGGCACCGTCATCCCGGCCGCCGAACTGGCCGCCATCCACGCCGCGGTGCGCGCGCGCGGCGGCTGGCTGATCGTCGACGAGATATACCACGAGCTGATCTATGGCGCCGACGAGCCCAGCGCGGCCGGCCTGGGCGAGGACGTCGTGGTCGTCAACAGCTTCTCGAAATACTGGCTGATGACCGGCTGGCGCCTCGGCTGGCTGCTCGCCCCGGCCTTCCTCATGGCGGCCATCGAGCGCCTGGCCCAGAACGTCTTCCTGGCCGCGCCGACTCCCGCCCAGCACGCGGCCCTGGCGGCCCTGGGCCGGAGGCGCGCGCCCTGCTGGAGGCGCGCAAGGCGGAATTGGCGCGGCGGCGCGACTACCTGGTGCCGGAACTGCGCCGGCTGGGCTTCGGCGTGCCGGTGGTGCCGCAGGGCGCCTTCTACGTCTATGCCGACGTCGGTGGCTTCGCCGCCGACGCCGAGTCCTTCGCCGCCGACCTGCTCGAGCGGGCCGGCGTCGCGGTCACGCCGGGCAGCGATTTCGGCCGCTACCGGGCCGAGCGCCACGTCCGCTTCGCCTATACGACCGAGGTCGCGCGCCTGCAGGAGGCGGTGGCCCGGATCGCCGCCCACCTGGCCCGTTAGCTAGGCCGCGTCGACGTCCAGGTAGCGGAGCACCTGGGCGGTCGCCTCCTGGGGCGTGAGGATGTCGTTCCTGAGTACGATCTCCGGTGCCTCGGGCGCCTCGTAGGGATCGTCGATGCCGGTGAAGCCGAGGCCGTGGCCGGCCGCCAGGGCCTCGCGCGCCTTGCGGTACAGGCCCTTGGGATCGCGGCTCTCGCAGACCGCGATGGGGACGTCGACCAGCACCTCGACGAACGGCAGGCCGACTTCGCGGTGCAGTTGCCGGACCCGGTCGCGGTCGGCGCGATAGGGGCTGATGAAACTGGTGATGGCGATCACGCCGGTGTCCGCGTACAACCGGGCCACTTCGCCGATGCGGCGGATGTTCTCCTCGCGGTCGGCGGCACTGAAGCCGAGATTCTTGTTGAGGCCGTGGCGTATGTTGTCGCCGTCCAGGACGTAGGCCAGGCGGCCGCGCCCGAGCAGGGCATGTTCCAGGGTGAAGGCGAGGGTGCTCTTGCCCGAGCCGCTCAGGCCGGTGAACCAGATGGTCATGCCTTTCTGGCCGAGCAGGGCCTCGCGTTCGGTGCGGCTGACGTGGCCGCTGTGCCAGGTGATGTTGGTGGCGCGTATTTCGGTCATGCGGGGGCTCCGGTGGCGCGGGGGATCAGATCAACTTGAGCAGGGCGAAGGCGCCGAGCAGCAGGGTGGCCCAGCCGACCACGCCGCGCAGGGCGGCTTCCGAGGTCCGGCTGACGGTGAGCGTTGCCATCGGCACCGAGAGCATGGCGCCGGCCATGAGCGGCGCGGCCAGTTCCCAGGCGATCGACTTGCCGGCCGCCAGGTAGGCCAGGACCCCGACCAGGCAGGTGAGCGACTCGGCTACCGAAGTGACCGCGACGGCATGTTTGGCGGGCAGGCCGGAGACCACCTGGCCGGCGGTGACCAGGGGCCGTAGCCGCCGCCGGAGAGGCCCTTGTTGAAGGCGGCGACGGCGCCCACGGCGACGATGCCACTGGCCCGGTAGGGCACCTGGCGGCGCCGCGTAAGCAGGATCACGACGCCCATGGCCAGGATGATGGCGGTGATGCCGATGCCGAGCCAGAACTTCGAGATGCTCACCGCCAGCCAGACCGCGAGCAGGGCGCCGACGCCGCTCAGGCTGGCGAGCAGCAGTACGGTCCGGCGCGCGTGGCGGTCACCGAGGAAGTCGACGTTGCCGTCGTGCTGGTGCAGGACCCCGGCCGCGACGCCGGTCATCAGTTCGCTCAGCAGGATGGCCGGGACGATCTGCAGCGGTTCGAAGCCGGCCACCAGGAGCAGTGGCGTCAGCGTGGTGCCGTAGCCCATGCCCAGGCTGGAGTCCATGAACTCGCAGGCCAGGGCGGCCAGGAAGATGGCGAGCAAGGTGAACCCCGGCAGGCCGAGGGCGCTCCGCGTGGCGAGGTCGCCGCCGGGCAGGAAATGCAGGCCGGTCAATACCAGCACCGTGGCGCCGACCAGGCCCAGCCAGACCCGGGTGCGCCGGCTCGACAGCGGTGGTAGGGCGGCGGCGAAGGCGAGGGCAGGCATGGCGGGCTCCTTGATGACGGACGCCACGGCCCACGCAAGCGGCGTGCCGGCTCTGCCCGGCCGCCCCGGAAGCCGCCCGGGGGCAGGGCCTGCCGGGGAAACGCGACTGGCGTAACGTGGCGCCCTGGCCTAGTCTGTTAAATATCACGGATAAATCATTTATATTTCATGGAAAACGATGATATTTCATTGGACTCAGGTGAAATCTCTGAGCTGGACGCCCTGGCGGCGTTGTGTGTCGAGGACGACGCCGGCGTCGACGACTTTCTCGTCGAACTGGGCCGCAACCTGGGGCCGGGCAGTCGCCGCCTGCTGCAGCGGCTGGCCGCGGAACGCCAGGCCGGGCGCCAGAAGCGGCCGGGCGGCAACCAGGCCATCGTCGGCGCCGAGGCCGGGCTGCGCGAGGTCATGGCGGCGGTGCGTCAGGTCGGTCGCTCCGACGCCCCGGTCCTGATCCTGGGCGAGACCGGGACCGGCAAGGAGGTCGTGGCGCGGGCGGTGCACCAGCATTCCCGGCGCGCCGGCGGCCCGTTCCTGCGCGTGAACTGCGGGGCCATCCCGGCGGAACTGATCGACTCGGAACTGTTCGGCCACGAGCGCGGCAGCTTCACCGGTGCGGTGGCCACGCGCAAGGGCTGGTTCGAGCGCGCCGACGGTGGCACCTTGTTTCTGGACGAGATCGGCGAACTGCCCCTCGCGGCCCAGGTCCGCCTGCTGCGCGTCCTCCAGGACGGCAGTTTCCAGCGCGTCGGCGGCGAGCACGTGCTCAACGTCGACGTCCGCCTGGTCGCGGCCACCAACCGCGACCTGCGCCAGGCGGTCGGCGTCGGCGCGTTCCGCGAGGACCTGTGGTTCCGCATCGCGGTGTTCCCCATCCCGTTGCCGCCCTTGCGCGAACGCCTGCAGGACATCCCGGCCCTGGCCGCGCATTTCTCGCTCCGGGCGGCCGAGCGTCTGGGTTTGCCGCCGCGCATGCCGGACGCCGCCGACCTGGACCTGCTGGCGGCCTATCCCTGGCCCGGCAACGTGCGCGAACTGGCGTCGGTGATCGAGCGTGCGGCCATCCTCGGCGACGGACACAGGCTGGAGGTGGCGCGGGCCCTAGGGGCGGTGCCCACGCCGGCGCGCGCGACCGTCGGGGAGACCTCGCCGGCGGCCCCGGTCGAGGACCTGGAGACGGTCATCCGCCGCCATATCGAAAGCGTCTTGGCCTCCTGCCACGGCCGCGTCGAAGGTCCGCACGGCGCGGCCCGGTTGCTGCGCGTGAATCCACATACCCTGCGTTCGAAGATGCGCAAGCTGGGCGTCGACGCCGGACGTTTCCGCGCCTAGCGCGGACATAAAAAAAGCCGGCCCGAAGGCCGGCTTCCACGCGACAAGTAACGAATTACTTGGCGGGTTCGGCGGGAGCAGCCGGGGCAGCTTCCGGGGCCGGGGCGGCAGCTTCGGGAGCCGGAGCAGCCGGGGCGGCTTCAGGAGCGGGAGCCGGAGCGGCGGCTTCGGGAGCCGGCATCGGAGCGGCTTCTTCCTTCTTGCCACAGGCGGACAGACCCAGGGCCAGGAGGGCGGCGAGCAGGACGGAATATTTCATTTGATATTTCCTTAATAAAAAGTTGATCAACGAACTTGCGATCCGCGGCAAGTAGCTAACGAATCGACGCTGGATTCTAGCAAAACGATCAACTAATGCTAGAGGTTCCGATAGTCTTTTTTATACTCGTGTCACCCTAGTATTAATGTCCGATGTGCAGGTATCCGCTGCAGTACCAGTCGTGCAGGAGCGCCGCCGCAACCGCGTCCGCTTCCCCGGCCGGAAGGGTCCGGCTGTCGGCCAGTTGGCGCAGCATGGGGGCCAGGCCGGGCTCGGCGTCCAGGCGTTCGCCGTTGATGTAGAAGGCGTCACCCAGGTAGAGCATGAGGGTGCGCGGATCCAGGCGCGCGCCCTTGGCCGCCAGGCGGCGCCCGAACGCGGCGGCGGACAGTGGCCGCTCGGGCGGGTCGAAGAAGATGTGCGGTTTCGGCTCGCTGAGGTAGCGGCCGATGAACTCGTCCATGTCGGCATCGTTCCAGCGTACGCGCCGGATCATGTCCTTGAGCCCGCGCACCATGCCGTCGGGAATGCGGCCGGGCTGGCGGGAATAGCGCAGGTCCGGATCGGCGTAGACGCCGTCCAGGCACAGGGTGTCCTGCAGATAGATCAGGAACTGGGTGGCGATCTCCTGCGTGTTGGGAGTGCGGAAGCCGATCGACCAGGTCATGCAGTCGGTCAGCGCGACGCCGTTATGGGCGTACTGCGGCGGCAGGTAGAGCATGTCGCCGGGTTCCAGGTCCCAGGATTGGTCGACCCGGAAGCGCTTGAGGATACGCAGCGGACAGTCGTCGACCACCTCCAGGTCGTCCTGGGCGCTGATCTCCCAGCGCCGGCGGCCGAGGCCCTGGATCAAGAAGACGTCGTAGGCGTCGAAGTGGGGCCCGACGCCGCCGCCGGGCGGGGCGAAGCTGACCATGAGGTCGTCGAGGCGCGCGTAGGGGACGAAGTTGAAGGCGTTCAGCAGGGCGTCGCCGCGGCCATCGAGCAGGTTGACGCCGGACACCAGCAGGCTCCAGTCCTTCCTGGGCAGGGCGGCCAGTTCGGCCGCCGTGAACGGACCGTGCTTGACCCGCCAGTTGTCGCGCACGTGGCGCACCAGGCGGCTTTCGGCTTCCTCGCGGCAGGCCAGATCCATCAGCCCGGCGCCGTCGATGACGTGCTCCAGGCCGGGGACGGCATTGCGGATGAGCAGGGGTTTCTTGTGCCAGTATTCGCGGAAGAAACGGGTTGGCGAGAGGCCGCCCAAAAGGGCTTTCAGATCGGGAACTGCGAATTCAATCGGGCGATTGCGCTTTGTCATGGCCGGGCTCATATAATGGCTGCGTGTCCCACTGATGTCATGAGGTCGATATGTTGAAACCGGGCGACGAGGCACCGGATTTCGAATTGCCGGATGCCGACATGGAGATCGTCCGGCTGGCGGATATGAGAAAGGAGCGCAACGTCGTGCTCTATTTCTACGTTCGCGATAATACGCCCGGCTGCACGACCGAGGCCATTGAATTCAGTGACCTGGAAGGCGATTTCGCCCGGCTCGGCTGCGTTGTGCTGGGCGTGTCGCGCGACGATTGCATCAGCCACGGGGTATTCCGCGACAAGCACGGCATCTCGGTCCGCCTGCTGGCCGACAAGGACTGCGTCGTCTGCCGGGCTTACGGCGTGCTGGTGAACAAGGAGGTGGATGGCGTGATGCGGGAAAGCGCGCAGCGTTCGACCTTCCTGATCGACCGTGCCGGCAAGGTGCGTCAGGCGCTCTACGGCGTGACGGCCAAAGGCCACGCCGAGGAAATGCTCAAACTGGTAAAGGAACTCTAAATGCAAATTGGCAAGGACACCGTCGTCTCCATCTCCTACCGTCTCACCACCGGTCAGGGCGACCTGCTGGAGGAGGCTTCCAGCGACCATCCGGCCGCCTATCTGCACGGTGGCTACGACGGCATCTTCCCCAAGGTCGAGGCGGCCCTGGAAGGCAAGGAAGCCGGCGCCGAGGCGGAGGTCATGCTGGAGCCCGAGGATGCCTTCGGCGACTATGACGCCGAGCTGGTGCGCATGGAGGACGTCAACCTGTTCCCGGCCGAGGTCGCGGTCGGCATGCAGTTCGAGGGCGTCAGCGAGGATGGCCAGCACCGCATGCTCTACACGGTTACCGACATCGCCGACGGCAAGGTCGTGGTGGACGGCAACCATCCGCTCGCCGGCCAGTCCCTGCGTGTCCAGTGCCGCGTCGTCGACGTGCGCGCCGCCCTGCCGGAAGAGATCGAGCACGGCCACGTGCACGGTCCCGAAGGCCACCATCACCACCACTGAGGGGGCCGGCGCGGTACAATGCGCGCCCCCGACATCGATACCCGTTCCGGCACATGAAAGTCACGTTCCTGGATTTTGAACAGCCGATCGCCGAGCTGGAAGCCAAGATAGAAACCCTCCTGGAAGGGACCGAGAAGGAAGCCGGTTCCGACGAGCAGGAGGAGAAACGGGTCGACCTGGCGCCGGAGATCCAACGCCTGCGCAAGAAGAGCGTCACCCTGACCAAGGACATCTACGCCAAGCTGAACGCCTGGCAGATTTCCCAGGTGGCCCGGCATCCGCAACGGCCCTACACCCTGGACTACATCAAGGGCCTGTTCACCGATTTCGAGGAGCTGCACGGCGACCGTGCGTTCTCGGACGACGCCGCCATCGTCGGCGGCCTGGCCCGCTTCCAGGGCGAGCCGGTGGTGGTGATCGGCCACCAGAAGGGACGCGACACCAAGGAGCGCCAGTACCGCAACTTCGGCATGCCGCGCCCGGAAGGCTACCGCAAGGCCCTGCGCCTGATGCGCCTGGCCGAGAAGTTCCAACTGCCGGTGATGACCTTCATCGACACCCCGGGCGCCTATCCCGGCATCGACGCCGAAGAGCGCGGGCAGTCCGAGGCCATCGCCCGCAACCTGTACGTCATGGCCGAGCTGAAGACGCCCATCATCTGCACGATCATCGGCGAGGGCGGTTCCGGCGGTGCCCTGGCGATCGGTGTCGGCGACGTGGTGCAGATGCTGCAATACTCCACCTATTCGGTGATCTCGCCGGAAGGTTGCGCCTCCATCCTGTGGAAGAGCGCCGACAAGGCGCCGCTGGCGGCCGAGAGCCTGGGCATCACGGCGCCGCGCCTGAAGACCCTGGGCCTGATCGACAAGGTCGTCCATGAGCCGGTCGGCGGTGCCCAGCGCGACCCCGACGCCATGATGGAAAACCTGCGCGACGCCCTGGTCGATGCCCTCATGGAGGTGCGCGAGCAGCCCATGGACGTCCTCCTCAACACCCGCTATGCCCGCCTCATGGGCTATGGCAAGTTCAAAGAGACGCGCGCCCGCTGAAGCCGCCGCGGCCGGCCGGCCCGGCCGTCCGGGCGCCCGGACGGGCTACGGTTGCAATGGCCGTTGACCTGGCCGCGCATGTCCGCGATTTCCTGAGCCCCCGCCTGCCGCCCGCCGCCCGCCTGTGCGTGGGTTATTCCGGCGGCCTCGATTCCTCCGTCCTCCTGCACATCCTGGCCGATTTGCGCGGCCAGCTGGGCTACGCGCTCGCCGCCGTGCACGTGCACCACGGCCTGGCGGCCGAGGCCGATGCCTGGGCGGCGCACTGTGCCGCCCAGTGCGACCGCCTCGGGGTGCCGCTCAGCGTGCGTCGGGTCGCCGTCGGCCGGCACGGACACGGCCTCGAGGCGGCGGCGCGCGCGGCCCGCTACCAGGCCTACCGCGACCAGGCGGCCGACTTCATCGTCCTCGCCCACCACCGCGACGACCAGGCCGAGACGCTGTTGTTCCGGCTCCTGCGCGGTGCCGGCGTGCACGGTCTGGCGGCCATGGCGGCGGAACGTGCCGATCCGGCCGGGCGTCTGCTCAGGCCGCTCCTGGCGATTCCCCGCGCCGACCTGGCGGCCTACGCACGCGAGCACGGCGTCGCCCACGTCGACGACGCCAGCAACGGCGACCTCGCGCTCACCCGCAACTGGCTGCGCCACACCGTGCTGCCGGAGCTGGAATCGCGTTTTCCGGCCAGCCGCGTGGTACTCGCGCGCACCGCCGAACAACTGGCCGAGAGTGCCGGCCTGCTCGACGATCTGGCGGCCGCCGACCTGGCCCGCTGCGGCGACACTGACGGTCTGCGCCTGGCCGCCCTGGCCACCCTGGCGCCGGCCCGGGCGCGCAACCTGCTGCGCTATTGGCTGCACCGGCAGGCGGGTGTCCTGCCCGGGCGCGCCTGGCTGGCCGAGGCCATGGCGCAACTGCTCGACGCCGGCACGGACCGGCAGCCCGAACTGGCGCTCGGCGAGTGGCGCCTGCGCCGCCGCCACGGCCTCGCGGTGCTGGTGGCGCCGGGCCCGGAAACGGCGCCGGAACGCTTCTGGCAAGGCGAGCCGGAACTGGACCTGGGCGGCCGCGGCCGCCTGCGTTTCGAGCCGGCGCTCGGCGACGGGCTGGCGGCCGGCTGCCTGGCCGGGCAGGCGGTACGCGTCGGCTGGCGGGCCGGCGGCGAGCGCCTGCGTCCGGATTGCCGGCGCCCGGGCCGGACCCTGAAGAATCTCCTGCGCGAGGCCGGCATTCCGGCCGACCAGCGCGGCCAGCTGCCGTTGCTGTTCGTCGGCGACCGGCTCGCCTGGGCGGCCGGCCTGGGCGTCGATTGCGCCTGTCAGGCCGGCCCGGGGGCGCCCGGCTGGCTCATTTCGTGGTGCCCACCAGGCCGCTGACACCGAGGCGCTTGAGTTCGGCCTGGGCCTTCTCGGCCTCGGCGCGGTCGCGGAACGGCCCCACCTGGACGCGCGTCTCCGTGTAGGCGCGGATGCCCTGGCGATTCAGGCGGGCGACCAACTCCTGGGCGTTGCGCGGGTTGCTGAACACGCCGAGTTGGACCACGTAGTCGCCACTGGCGGCGGCGGGTTGCGGCGCGGCCGGCCGGGGCGCGGGGGTTGCGCTGGCGGCCGGGGCGGGCGGGTGGTTGGCGCGTGCCGGCGGCGTGACGGGTACGGCCATCTGCGGGGCCGGCGGGGGCGGCGGTGCGACCGGGGCGTCGGCGGCCGGGGGGCTGGCCGCGTCGCCCGGTTCGGTGCCAGGCGCGTCGCTCGCCTGCGGTGCCGCCGGCGGCGGCGCGACCGGGGCGGACACGATGGGCGACGGGGGCGTCGGCTTCGCCGCCGGCGCTGCCTTGCCGGAGCGGTCCAGCCACCACAGGGCGGCCAAGGCAAGGGCGGTCACCAGCCCGGCGACGGCCAGGCGCGCGGTTGCCTTGCGACGGATGTCGGAGCCTTCTTCCCGGACGCTTTCCTCGGCCACGGCGATCTCCTGTTGTCATTGAATCGCCTTCATTTTAAGGGGGTTTCGTGCTATTTTTGCCGGCCTTTTACAGTCCTTTTTTCCATCCGGAGATTTACCAAGTGGCTATCCAACGCACCCTGTCCATCATCAAGCCCGATGCCGTCGGCAAGAACGTGATCGGCAAGATCTACAGCCGGTTCGAATCCAACGGCCTGAAGATCATCGCCGCCAAGATGTTCCACCTGTCGCGCGCCGAGGCCGAAGGCTTCTACGCCGTGCACAAGGGCCGCCCGTTCTTCAACGACCTGGTCGAGTTCATGATCTCCGGCCCGGTCATGGTCCAGGTCCTGGAAGGCGAGGAAGCCATTGCCAAGAACCGCGAACTGATGGGCGCCACCGACCCGAAGAAGGCCGACCCGGGCACCATCCGCGCCGATTTCGCCCAGTCCATCGACGCCAACGCCGTGCACGGCTCCGACGCCCCGGAGACCGCCGCGGTCGAGATCGCCTATTTCTTCCCCAGCCACGAGATCTATTCTCGTTGATGGCCGTCAATCTGCTCGACTTCGACCTCAAGGGCCTCACCGACTGGTTCCAGGAAATCGGTGAGAAGCCCTTCCGCGCCAAGCAGGTGCTGCGTTGGCTGCACCAGTACGGCGCGGACGATTTCGAGCAGATGACCGATCTGGCCAAGAGCCTGCGCGCCAAGCTGCAGGAGATGGCCGAGATCCGCCCCCCGGTGCTGCTCAAGGAGCAGTCCTCCGACGACGGCACCCGCAAATTCCTGCTCGAAGTCGGCCCCGGCAACCATGTCGAGACCGTCTTCATCCCCGACGGCGAGCGCGGCACCCTGTGCGTGTCCACCCAGGTGGGCTGCGCCCTGGAATGCCGGTTCTGCTCGACCGGCCGGCAGGGCTTCAACCGCAACCTGACGGTGGCCGAGATCATCGGCCAGCTCTGGTGGGCCAACAAGGCCCTCGGGCGTGACCCGAAAGGGGAACGGATCATCTCGAACGTGGTCCTGATGGGCATGGGCGAGCCCCTGCTCAACTACGACAACACGGTCAAGGCCGTTTCCCTGATGCTGGACGACCACGCCTACGGGCTGTCGCGCCGGCGCGTCACCGTGTCCACCTCCGGCATCGTGCCGGCCATGGACCGCCTGCGCGAGGACATGCCGGTGGCCCTGGCGGTGTCGCTGCATGCGCCCAACGACACGCTGCGCGACGAACTGGTGCCGGTCAACCGCAAGTACCCGCTGGCCGAACTGATGGCCGCCTGCCGGCGTTACCTGGACAACGCGCCGCGCGACTTCATCACCTTCGAATACGTCATGCTGGACGGCGTCAACGACCGGCCCGAGCATGTCGAGCAACTGGTCGAACTGGTGCGCGACGTGCCGTGCAAGTTCAACCTGATCCCGTTCAATCCCTTCCCCAACTCGGGTTATCGCCGTTCCCCCGGCGAGCGGGTGCGCGCCTTCGCCGCCCGCCTGATGGCCGAGGGCATCGTCACGACGACGCGCAAGACGCGCGGCGACGACATCGACGCTGCCTGCGGCCAACTGGCCGGACAGGTGGTCGACAAGACCCGACGCACCCTCAAACGCATGGAGACCGCAGCATGAAGACTGGCTGGTTTTCCCTATTCGTCGCCATCGTCCTGGGCGGCTGTGCCGCCCAGCCCGGCACCCAGCCGGCCGGGCAGGACAGCGCGGCCATGGAGTCGGCAAGTCCGCGTGCCCGCGTGCATACCGAACTGGCGGCGCTCTACTACACCCGGCGCCAGTTCGCCATCTCCCTGCAGGAACTGCAGGAGGCCTTGCAGGCCGACGGCGCCTACGCCCCGGCCTACAACATGAGCGGCCTGGTGCACGCCGAACTCCTCGAGGACAAGCAGGCCGAGGCCGACTTCCTCCGCTCCCTCGAGCTGGCGCCGCAGTATGCCGAGGCGCACAACAACTACGGTTATTTCCTGTGCACGCGCAAGCGCCGCGACGAGGCCATGGCCCAGTATGAGCTGGCCTGGAAGAATCCCCTCTACCCGACCCCGGAACGCGCCCTGGCCAACGCCGGACTGTGCGCCCTGCGCGCCGGCAACCTGGACGAGGCGGAGAACTACGCCAAGCGCGCCCTGGTCCGGGCCGAATACCAGCCCCAGGCCACCCTGGTGATGGCCGAGATTCACCTCCGCCGCGGCAATGCCCCGATGGCCCGGTCGCTGCTGCGCCAGGTCGAGGCGCACGGCGGCCTCGATGCCGGCGCGCTCTGGCTCGCCGTCAAGGTGGAACGCGCCTCCGGCAACCGCGAGGCGGAGGCCAGCTACGGCCTGCAACTGCGGCGCAGCTATCCGGAGGCGCCGGAGACCGCCTGGCTGCTGAACAGCCAGTACGACATGCCGGGGGACCGGCCATGAGCGAGGTGTTGAGCGAAGGCTACGGCCGCATCCTCGCCGAGGCACGCGAGGCCAAGGGCCTGACGGTCGCCCAGGTCGCCGACAAGCTGAAGCTGACCGGCCGGCAGATCGAGGCGATCGAGGCCGAGGACGCCAGCCGCCTGCCGGCACCGGTGTTCGTGCGCGGCTTCGTGCGCAACTACGCCCGCCTGGTCGGGGTTTCCGTCGATGCCCTGCCGGTGGCCGAACAGGCCCCGGTGGCGAGCACGCAGGCGATCACCGCACATTCCGAGGAGGTCCATTTCCGGACCTCGCCGGTGCGCCGCTGGCTGCTCCTGCCGATGGTCGTCTTCCTGCTCTTCCTGCTGGTGGTGGCGGCCCTGTACGCCTGGCTGAGCCAGGGCGAGGAGGCCTATCTGCCGACGCCGCCGGCGCCGACCAGCCAGCCGGTGCCGTTGCCCGCCATGCCGGACGCCACCCTGCCGGCGCCGATGGCACCGGTGCCGCCGGCGGAGGGCGGCGTGCCCGGCCAGCCGGGCGCCGAGGCCGCCCCGGCGACCGCGGTGGCGCCGTCGGCGGCCGTGCCCGCGGTGTTGCCGCCGGCCGCCCAGCCGGTCCCGGTCCCGCCGGCTCCGGCCAAGCCCGTCCCCGTCCAGGCGCCGGTGGCGCAGGCCGCCCCGGCCGCGGCGCGGGCGCCCGTGCCGCCGGTGCCCGAGTTGCCGGTCTTCCCGCCGGCCCCGGCCGGGCCGGCGCACGTCGTCCAACTGGTCGCCGAGCAGAACGATTCCTGGATCCAGGTTATGTCGGGCGACGAGAAGCGCTACAGCCGGCTGCTGCGGATCGGTGAGCAGCTCACCCTGCGCGGCACGCCGCCGTTCCGCCTGGTGGTCGGCAACGCCGCCGGCGTGCGTCTGCAATACGACGGCCGCGGCATCGACCTGAAGCCGTATACCGGCGACAAGGTAGCGAGGTTGACCCTGGAATGAGCCATCCCGTGGTGCGGCGCCCGGCGCGGCGCGTTCTGGTCGGCGGTGTCCCGGTGGGCGGCGGCGCGCCGGTCGTGGTGCAGTCGATGACCAACACCGACACGGCCGACGTCGCCGCCAGCGTGGCGCAGACCTATGACCTCTGGCGCGCCGGCTCGGAACTGGTCCGGCTCACGGTCAACACCCTGGAGGCCGCCGCGGCGGTGCCGCTCATCCGCGCCAAGCTCGACGCCATGGGCTGCCAGGTGCCGCTGATCGGCGATTTCCACTTCAACGGCCACAAGCTGCTCACCCAGGTGCCCGAGTGCGCGCAGGCCCTGGCCAAGCTGCGCATCAATCCCGGCAACGTCGGCCGCGGCGCCAAGCGCGACGACCAGTTCGCCACCCTGATCGAGATCGCCTGCCGGTACGACAAGCCGGTGCGCATCGGTGTCAACTGGGGCAGCCTGGACCAGGAACTGCTGGCCCGCATGATGGACGACAACAGCCGGCGTGCCGAGCCGCACGCCGCCGAGGACGTCATGCGCCACGCGCTCATCGCCTCGGCCCTGGAGTCGGCCGCGCGCGCCGAGGAACTGGGCCTGGGCGCCGACAAGATCATCCTGTCCTGCAAGCTGTCCGGCGTGCAGGACCTGGTGCGCGTCTACCGCGACCTGGCGGCGCGTTGCGACTACGCCCTGCACCTGGGCCTGACCGAGGCCGGCATGGGCTCCAAGGGCATCGTCGCGTCGACGGCCGCGCTGGCCATCCTGCTCCAGGAAGGCATCGGCGACACCATCCGGGTATCGCTCACGCCGGAGCCGGGCGAATCGCGCACCAAGGAGGTCCAGGTCGGCCAGGAGATCCTGCAGACCATGGGCCTGCGCTCGTTTACCCCGCTGGTGACCGCCTGTCCCGGCTGCGGCCGGACCACCTCGACCTTCTTCCAGGAGCTGGCGCAGCGCATCCAGAACTGGCTGCGCAACCAGATGCCGGTCTGGCGCGGCCTCTATCCGGGCGTCGAGGACATGAGCGTGGCGGTGATGGGCTGCGTGGTCAACGGCCCCGGCGAGTCCAAGCACGCCAACGTCGGCATCTCGCTGCCGGGCAGCAACGAGACCCCGGTGGCGCCGGTCTACGAGGACGGCGTCAAGACCGTCACCCTCAAGGGCGAGCACATCGCCGAGGAATTCCAGGCCATCGTCGAGGCCTACGTGCAACGAACCTACGGGGGCGGGGCGTGACCGGCGCCGGGTCGGCGCGCCGCGACTCCGAACTTCCATCCTTGACGGCTTCACCATGAACGACAACCTGCGCGCCGTGCGCGGCATGAACGACATCCTGCCCGGAGACATCGCGCTCTGGCAGCACTTCGAGGCGACCATCCGGGACTGGCTGGCGAGCTACGGCTACCTGGAGATGCGCACCCCCATCCTGGAACACACCGCCTTGTTCAAGCGCGCCATCGGCGAGGTCACCGACATCGTCGAGAAGGAGATGTACACCTTCGTCGACGAGCTGAACGGCGAGTCGCTCACCTTGCGCCCGGAAGGCACCGCGTCGGCCGTGCGTGCGGCGGTCGAGCACAACATGCTGTTCGACGGTGGCAAGCGGCTCTGGTACCAGGGCCCGATGTTCCGCCACGAACGGCCGCAGAAGGGCCGCTACCGGCAGTTCCACCAGGTCGGCGTCGAGGCCCTGGGCTACGCCGGCCCCGACATGGACGTCGAGCACCTGCTGATGACCGCCCGGCTCTGGAAGGCGCTCGGCCTGGCCGAGTTCGTGCGCCTGGAGATCAACACCCTGGGCGGCGCCGAATCGCGCGCCCGTCACCGGGCCAAGCTGATCGAGTACTTCGAGGCGCACAAGGAGCAACTGGACGAGGACGCCCAGCGCCGCCTGTACAGCAACCCGCTGCGCATCCTGGACACCAAGAACCCCGCCATGCAGGCCCTGGTCGAGGCGGCGCCCAAGCTGATCGACGAACTGGACGAGGCGGCCCTGGGCCATTTCGCCGCGGTCAAGCAGGGCCTCGAGTCGGCCGGCATCGCCTACACCGTCAACCCGCGCCTGGTGCGCGGCCTGGATTACTACAACTACACCGTGTTCGAGTGGGTGACCGATCGGCTCGGCGCCCAGGGCACGGTGTGCGCCGGCGGCCGCTACGACGGCCTGGTCGCCCAGTTGGGCGGCAAGCCGGCCCCGGCCTGCGGCTACGCCATGGGCGTGGAGCGGCTGCTGGCGCTGCTCGCCGAGACCGGGCAGAATCCCGCCGGCGCGACGCCCGACGCCTACCTGGTCAACGTCGGCGAGGCGGCTACCCGCTTCGCCATGACCGTGGCGGAGACCCTGCGCGATGCCGGCCTCAAGGTCGTCCTGCACTGCGGCGGTGGCAGTTTCAAGTCACAGATGAAGAAGGCCGACGCCAGCGCCGCCCGGTTCGCCGTGATCATCGGCGACGACGAGGCGGCGGCGGGCGAGGCCTCGGTCAAGCCGCTGCGCGGCGAGGGCGCCCAGGAACGGGTCGGACTGGCCGGTCTGGCGACGATTATCAGCAAGGAATGAAGATGGCACTCGATCTCGAAGAACAGGAACAGTTGGACGAATTCAAGGCTTGGTGGAAGCAGAACGGTACCTACGTGATCGCCGCCGTGGCCGTGTTCGTGATCGGCGTGTCGGGCTGGAAAGGCTGGCAGATCTGGTCGGCCAAGCAGGCCGGCGAAGCGATGGCCCTCTACGAGCGGGCGGTGCAGGCGGCCATGGCCAACGACCCGAAGACGGTCAAGGAAGTGACCGGGCAGATCATGGACGGCTATAGCGGTTCCGGCTACGCGGTTCCGGCCGCCTGGCTGGCGGGCAAGACCAATTTCGTGGCCGGCGACCTGAAGAGCGCCCGGGCCCAGTACCAGTACGCCCTCGACCATGCCGGCGACAAGGGCCTGCAGCAGCTGGCCCGTCTGCGTCTGGCCTCCGTCCAGTTGGACGAGAAGGATTACGACGGCGCCCTCAAGACCCTGGCGGTCGAGCCGGACGCCGCCTTCGCGGCCCTGTTCGCGGATCTCAAGGGCGACGTCCTGGTCGAGCAGGGCAAGAAGGACGAGGCCCGGGCCGCCTACCAGCTGGCCCTGGACAAGATCGACGCCACCAGCCCGATGAAGGCCATGGTGGAAGCCAAACTGGATGGCCTGGGAGGCTGACATGAAGGTATTGCTGGCACTGTTGTTGGCGGCCGCTCTGGCTGGCTGCAGCACCACCAAGAACGTCATCGGGGACGTCGGCGGCTGGTTCGGCCTGTCCGGCGGTTCGGCCAAGACCAAGCCGGCCGAACTGGCGGAGATCAAGCCGGTCGCCAAGCTCACCCGCCTGTGGGACGTCAACGTCGGCGCGGGCAAGCCGTACGCCTTCTCGCCGGCCAGCGACGGCCAGGCGGTCTACGCGGCGAGTGCCGACGGCCGCGTCGTCAAGCTCGATCTGGCCACCGGCAAGGAAGTCTGGCGCGCCGAGGCCAAGCAGAGCCTGTCGGCCGGCGTCGGCGTCGGCTCCGGCGTGGTCCTGGTCGGTACGCCCAAGGGCCAGGTGCTGGCCTTCCGGACCGACAACGGCCAACTCGACTGGACCGCGACCCTGTCGGGCGAGATCCTCACCGCGCCGGTCGCGGCCGGCGGCCTCGTGGCGGCGCGCGGCAACGATGGCCGCATCTGGCTGTTCGATGCCGCCGACGGCAAGCAGCGCTGGGTCTACAGCCGGGTCCTGCCCGCCCTCATCTCGCGCCTGCAGGGCGACCTCCTGCTGACCAGCCGGGCCTTGTTCGCCGGCCACCCGGGCGGCAAGCTGACCGCCCTGTCGCTGGCCAACGGCGCCCCGCTCTGGGAGGCCAACGTGGCCCTGCCCAAGGGCGTGACCGAACTCGAACGCATCGCCGACGTCGCCGGCGCGCTGGCGGCGGACGACCACCTGGTCTGTGCCGGCGCCTACCAGGGCCGGCTCGGCTGTTTCGACCAGACCACCGGCAACCCGGTCTGGATGCGCGACTTCTCGAGTCCGGGCGGTGTCGCCATGGGCCCGCGCTTCCTGTTCGCCGCCGACGAGCATTCCATCATCCAGGGCTACGACAAGCTGCGTGGCGCCAGCCTGTGGAAGCAGGAGAGCCTGCTCGACCGCGAGGTGCTGACGCCGGTGGTATTCAGCAAGTACGTTGCCGTCGCCGACTACCAGGGCATCGTGCACCTGCTCAGCCTGGAAGAGGGCGCCCTGGTCGGCCGGGCCGGCACCGACGGCAGCGCGGTGATCGGCCACATGCAGGCGCTCGGTGACGACGGCCTGCTGGTGCAGACCGTCAACGGCGGCGTGTACGCGTTCAAGATCCAGTGAAACCCACCATCGTCCTGGTCGGCCGCCCCAACGTCGGCAAGTCGACCCTGTTCAACCGCCTGACCAAGACCCGGGCGGCGCTGGTGCATGACCAGCCCGGCCTGACCCGCGATCGCCACTACGGCCATGGCCGGGTCGGCGGCAAGCCCTACCTGGTGGTCGACACCGGTGGCTTCGAGCCCGTGGTGGACGGCGGCATCCTGGCCGAGATGGCCCGGCAGACCCTGCAGGCGGTGGACGAGGGCGACGCCATCGTCTTCCTGGTCGATGGCCGCGCCGGCGCCACGCCCCAGGACAAGATCATCGCCGACCGCCTGCGCCGGACCGGCCGGCCGGTGTTCGTGGCCGTCAACAAGACCGAAGGCATGCGTTCGGACGTCGCCGTCTCGGAGTTCCACGAACTCGGCCTGGGCGCGCCCTATGCCGTGTCCGGGGCCCACGGCGAGGGCGTGCGCGAACTCATGGAACTGGTCCTGGAAGCCTTCGAGGCGGCCGAGGACGAGAGTGTCGAGGACCATCCGCGCATCGCCATCGTCGGCCGTCCCAACGTCGGCAAGTCCACCCTGGTCAACACCCTGGTGGGCGAGGAGCGCGTGATCGCCTTCGACCAGCCGGGCACGACGCGCGACTCGATCTACGTCGAATTCGAACGGGCGGGGCGCAAGTACACCCTGATCGACACCGCCGGCGTGCGGCGCAAGGGCAAGGTCACCGAGACGGTGGAGAAGTTCTCCGTCATCAAGACCCTGCAGGCCATCGAGGACGCCAACGTCGCCGTCCTGGTCCTGGACGCCAAGCAGGATATCGCCGAGCAGGATGCCCACCTGGCCGGCTTCATCCTCGAGGCCGGCCGCGCCCTTGTGGTGGCGATCAACAAGTGGGACGACACCGACGACTACCGGCGCAACCAGATCAAGCAGGAACTGGCCCGCAAGCTGGATTTCCTCTCCTTCGCCAAGTTCCACTACATCTCGGCCCTGAAGAATACCGGGGTGCCGAGCCTGTTGAAGTCCATCGACGAGGCCTACCGGGCGGCCATGATCAAGCTGCCGACGCCGCGCCTTACCGCCGTCCTGCAGGAGGCGGTGGCCCGGCACAACCCGGCCCGCGCCGGCCAGTTCCGGCCGAAGCCGAAGTACGCCCACCAAGGGGGCATGAACCCGCCCGTCATCGTGGTGCACGGCAACCACATGGAGAGCCTCGAAGGCGGTTACCAGCGCTATCTGGAGAACTGCTTCCGCGAGGCCTTCGAGATCCAGGGCACGCCGCTGCGGGTGGAATTCCGGACCGGCCACAATCCGTTCGAGAACCGCAAGCCGAAGGCGCCGCCATCCAAGGACGAGGTCCACAAGGCCCTGCGCCTGCGCCGCCAGCGCACCAAGAAATTCGGCTGAGCCGGCGCCTGGCACGGCGCCGCGCCGGGCGATGGCGAGGTGGCCCGGCGGGAACGGAACTTGCCGGCGCCGGCGACGTCCATGTGGTTGGCAATATTTGCAAAATCCTGCATATTCAGGATGCATGTATCCGGCGATAGGTTAAAATCCCGGTCCCGCGGGTCGCGTCGCGACTTGCGCAATTGAATTGATTCATAAGGAATAACGCCATGAGCAAAGGGCAGCAGTTACAAGACCCGTTTTTGAACGCACTGCGCCAGGAGCAGGTGCAGGTTTCCGTTTATCTTGTGAACGGCATCAAGTTGCAGGGCTATATCGACAGCTATGACCAGTACGTCGTGCTGCTCAAGAATGCCGTGACCCAGATGGTCTACAAGCACGCCATCTCCACCGTGGTGCCGGCACGCGCCGTCGCCTACCGTCAGCCGGGCGAGGAAGACTGAGCGTCCCCGCCTGCGTTGCCCGCCCGCCTGGCGGCCCAGCCCTCCCGTTTCCGGCAGGCAGGCCGGCGCCGGCCCCCGGGCACCCGAATTGAACCTCGATGTTTGATCGTCCGCAGACGTCCGATGCCACCGGACGCGGGTTGTCCGTGGTCCTGGCCAGCGTCAACTTCGGCGACCCCGAGTACGCCGACAGCCTGGCCGAACTCAAACTGCTCGCCGGCGGCGCCGGCCTGGCCGTCGCCGAGGTTGTGCAGGGCCGCCGCGAGCGTCCGGACGCCGCCTTGTTCGTCGGCAGCGGCAAGGCCGACGAGATCGCCGAGGCGGCCCGGGCGACCGAGTCCAGCCTGGTGATCTTCAACCACGAACTCTCGCCGGTACAGGAGCGCAACCTGGAACGGCGCATCCAGTGCCGGGTGCTCGACCGCACCGCCCTGATCCTGGAAATATTCGCCCAGCGTGCCCGCTCCAACGAGGGCAAGCTGCAGGTCGAACTGGCCCAGTTGCGCCACTACGCCACCCGCCTGGTGCGCGGCTGGAGCCACCTGGAGCGCCAGAAGGGCGGCATCGGCATGCGCGGCGGTCCGGGCGAGACCCAGCTCGAGCTGGACCGCCGGATGATCAACGCCAAGATCAAGAACATCGAGGGCCGCCTGGCCAAGCTGGAGAAGAGCCGTGCCCTGCAACGGCGGGCCCGCCAGCGCGGCGGCGCGCTCTCGGTCTCCCTGGTCGGCTACACGAACGCCGGCAAGTCGACCCTGTTCAACACCCTGACCCGTGCCAAGGTGTACGCCGCCGACCAGCTGTTCGCCACCCTCGACACCACCTCGCGCAAACTCTGGCTGCCGGACGTCGGCCAGGTGGTGCTGTCCGACACGGTGGGTTTCATCACCCATCTGCCGCACACCCTGGTGGCCGCCTTCCACGCCACCCTGGAGGAGACCGCCAAGGCGGACCTGCTCCTGCACGTGGTCGACTCGGCGAGCCCGAACCGGGATCGCCAGGTCGAGGAGGTCGACAAGGTGCTGGACGAGATCGGCGCCCACGAAGTGCCGCGCATCGTGGTCATGAACAAGATCGACCTGACCGGTGTGGAGCCGGCGGTCGCGCTGGACGAGTGTGGTAACATTTCGCGCGTGTCGCTGAGCGCCAGAACGGGCGCCGGCATCGATCTGCTGCGGCAGGCACTGGTGCAATTCGCCCAGGACCGGCGCGGGCCGGAATCACAACAAACTGAAATCGGACAAGATGGCTTGGAATGATCCCCAGTGGGGTAACGACCGGGGCGGTGGCAATGGTGGTCCGCCCGACCTGGACGAGCTTTGGCGGCGCTTCAACCAGCGCCTGAACGGCCTGTTTGGCGGCAAGCAGGGTGGCGGCAACGTCAACGGCAGCGGCGGTCGCGGCGCGGCGAACTTCCATGTCCCGGGCGGCGCCGGCCTGTTGCTGATCTTGGCGGTCATGGTCTGGCTGGCCTCCGGGTTCTACATCGTCGATACCGGGCAACGCGGTGTCGTCCTGCGCTTCGGCAAGTACGTCGAGACGACCCAGCCGGGTCCGCGCTGGCATCTGCCGTATCCGTTCGAGTCCGCCGAGGTGGTCAACGTCGAGCAGGTGCGTACCGTCGAGGTGGGCTACCGGGGCGGCGGCGGCAAGAACCTGTCCGAATCCCTCATGCTGACCGACGACGAGAACATCATCGACCTGCAGCTTTCCGTGCAATACACCCTGAAGAGCCCGGAAGACTGGCTGTTCATGAACCGCGATCCCGAGGAGACCGTCAAGCAGGCGGCCGAGACCGCGATCCGCGAGATCGTCGGCAAGAACAAGATGGACTTCGTCCTCTACGAGGGCCGCGCCGAGGTGACCGACCGGGCCAGCAAGCTGATGCAGAACATCCTCGACCGCTACAAGACCGGTGTCGCGATCAGCAAGGTCAACCTGCAGAACGCCCAGCCGCCCGAACAGGTGCAGGCGGCCTTCGACGACGCCGTCAAGGCCGGCCAGGACCGCGAGCGCCTGAAGAACGAGGGCCAGGCCTACGCCAACGACGTCATCCCGAAGGCCAAGGGCGTCGCCGCGCGCCTGAACCAGGAAGCCCTCGGCTACCAGCAGAAGGTGGTTGCCGACGCCCAGGGCGAGGCCGACCGTTTCAGCAAGATCGCCGTGGAGTACGCCAAGGCACCCCAGGTGACCCGCGAGCGCATGTACCAGGATGCCATGCAACAGGTGATGAGCAACACGACCAAGGTCCTGGTCGACGACAAGCAGGGCGGCAACCTGCTCTATCTGCCCCTCGACAAGCTGATGCAGGCGGCCGGAGCCGCGTCCGCCCAGGCGGCCACGCCGGCCACCCCGGCGGCCACGACCAGTGCCCCGGCGGCCGATACCGACCCGCGCAACCGGGATCTCTTCCGCGGACGTGATCGGGAGGCCCGGCCATGAAACTGCTCGGCAGCCTGATCGTTCCCATCGTCCTCGCCCTGGTGCTGCTGTCGCTGTCGATCTTCACGGTCGACCAGCGCCAGGCGGCCATCGTCTTCCAGCTCGGCGAGGTGGTCAGCATCAAGCGCGAACCGGGGCTCTACTTCAAGTTGCCCCTGGTGCAGAACGTGCGCTGGTTCGATACCCGCATCCTGACCCTGGACGCGGTCGATCCGGAGCGCTTCCTCACCTCGGAGAAGAAGAACGTCCTGGTCGACTACTTCGTCAAGTGGCGCATCTTCGACGTCCAGAAGTTCTACGTCAGCTTCGCCGGCGACGAACAGCGCGCCCTCAACCGCCTGGCGCAGACGATCAACGACGGCATGCGCGCCGAGTTCGGCAAGCGGACGGTGCATGACGTGGTGTCGGGCGAACGCGACGACATCATGGAGAAGCTGCGTGCCTCGGCCGACCAGGATGCCCGCCGGTTCGGCGTCCAGGTCATGGACGTGCGCATCAAGCGGGTCGAGCTGCCCACCGAGGTGAGCGATTCGGTCTACCGGCGCATGGAGGCGGAACGGAAACGGGTCGCCAACGAGCAGCGCTCGACCGGCGCGGCCGAAGCCGAGCAGATCAAGGCCGACGCCGACAAGCAGCGCGAGGTGATCATCGCCGAGGCCTATCGCGACGCCCAGAAGATCAAGGGCGACGGCGACGCCAAGGCCACCGCCATCTACGCCGCCGCCTACACCAAGAACCCGGAGTTCTATGCCTTCTATCGCAGCATGGAGGCCTACAAAGCCAGCTTCAGGGACAAGACCGACGTCCTCGTGCTGCAGCCGAATTCCGATTTCTTCCGCTACATGAAGTCGCCCCGTGGCAGCAGCAAGTGAACCTGGGCGACATCTTCGTGCCCGCGCTGGCACTGATGCTGGTGCTGGAAGGCGTCCTGCCCTTCCTGGCTCCGGCCACCTGGCGTGAGGCCTTTGTCCGCATGACCGCCCTGCGGGACGGCCAGATCCGCTTCATGGGTCTGGCGTCCATGCTGAGCGGCCTGTTTCTGCTCCTGATTACCCGATGACGCACGCCTGGCTACTGCCCGAATACATCGAAGACATCCTGCCGCCCTATGCGCGCCAGGCCGAGATGCTGCGCCGCCGCCTGCTCGACCTGCTCGACGGCTACGGTTACGAACTGGTCTGTCCGCCCATGATCGAGTACCTCGAATCGCTCCTCACCGGCGCGGCGGGCGACCTCGACCTGAAGACCTTCAAGATGGTGGACGGCCTGTCCGGCCGCATGATGGGCCTGCGCGCCGACATCACGCCGCAGGCCGCCCGTATCGACGCCCACCTGCTCAACCGCCAGGGCGTCACCCGCCTGTGTTACGCGGGGCCCGTGCTGCATGCCCGGCCCGAAGGCCTGGCCGGATCGCGCGAGCCCTACCAGCTCGGTGCGGAACTGTTCGGCCATGCCGGCCTCGAGGCGGACCGCGAGATACTCCAGCTGCTGGTTGCGGCCCTGGCGGCGACCGGCCTGCCGGAGGTCCGCATCAGCCTCGGCCACGTCGGCCTGTTCCGGGCCCTGAGTGCCGCAGCCGGGGTGTCCGCCGAGGTGGAACGGCCGTTGTTCCGCGCCCTGCGTGCCAAGGATGCGCCGACCCTGGCGCAGTTGACCGAGGGGCTGGCCGGGCACTGGCGGGCCGCCTTCCTGCGCTTGCCCGAGCTGTACGGCGACGTCTCGGTGCTCGCCGCGGCACGGGCCGAGCTGCCTGACCTGCCCGGCGTCGTCCGCGCCCTCGACGACCTCGAGGCGCTGCTGGCCGTGGACGGCGGCCGCGGCCTGGCCGTCGACCTTTCCGACCTGCGCGGATTCGGCTACCACACCGGCGCGGTGTTCGCCGCCTACGTCGGCGGCCAGGCCCAGTCGGTCGCCCTGGGCGGCCGCTACGACAACACCGGCGCGGTGTTCGGGCGCAGCCGTCCGGCGACCGGCTTCAGCCTGGACCTGCGCCGCATCCTGAACAGCCTGCCTGAACCGGCCGCCCGGCCCGGAATCCTGGCGCCGCTCGGCGGCGACGCCGCGTTGGCCGGTCGCGTCGCCGAGTTGCGCGCGGCCGGCGAGCGGGTGGTGACCGAATTCCCGGGCCAGGCCGGCACGGGCGCTGACCTGGGCTGCGACCGAAAACTGGTGCGCGAGGCGGGCGCCTGGACCATCATTCCTTTGTAACCAAACCTGATTTGGAATCGCTATGAGCAAGAACGTCGTCGTGATCGGCACCCAGTGGGGTGACGAAGGCAAGGGCAAGATCGTTGACTGGCTGACCGACCGCGCCCAAGGGGTGGTCCGCTTCCAGGGTGGCCACAACGCCGGCCATACCCTGGTGGTGGGGGGCAAGAAGACCGTGCTGCACCTGATCCCCTCGGGCATCCTGCGCGACAACGTGCACTGCTACATCGGCAACGGCGTGGTCTGCTCGCCGGAGGCCCTGATCGACGAAGTCGCGATGCTGGAGAAGGAAGGCGTCGACGTCACCGGCCGGATGACCATCTCCGAGGCCTGCCCGTTGATCCTGCCCCACCACGTCGCCCTCGACCATGCCCGCGAGGCCGCCAAGGGCGCCGGCAAGATCGGCACCACGGGGCGCGGCATCGGCCCGGCCTACGAGGACAAGATCGCCCGCCGCGCCATCCGCATGCAGGACCTGCTGCACCGCGAACGTTTCGCCGCCAAGCTGGGCGAGGTGCTGGACTATCACAACTACGTCCTGAAGAACTACTTCAAGTGGGAAACGGTCGACTTCCACAAGACCCTGGACCAGGCCATGGAACTGGCCGAGAAGATCAAGCCCATGATCGGCGACGTGCCGCGCAAGCTCTACGAAGCCAACAAGCGCGGCGAGAACCTGCTGTTCGAGGGGGCCCAAGGCACCCTGCTGGACATCGACCACGGCACCTATCCGTTCGTCACCTCGTCCAACTGCACCGCCGGCGGCGCGGCCACCGGCACCGGCATGGGGCCGTCCAGCATGCACTACATCCTGGGGATCACCAAGGCCTACACCACCCGGGTCGGCTCCGGCCCGTTCCCGACCGAGCTGTTCGACGACAACGGCAAGTGGCTGGCCGAGAAGGGTCACGAATTCGGCGCCACCACGGGGCGTGCCCGCCGGTGCGGCTGGTTCGATGCCGCCGCGCTCAAGCGCTCGATCCAGATCAACGGCATCTCCGGCCTCTGCGTGACCAAGCTGGACGTCCTGGACGGCATGGAGACGGTACGCATCGCCACCGGCTACAAGCTCGACGGCGAGGTGTGCGACATCCTGCCGGTCGGTTCCGAAGCCCTGTCCGGCTGCGAACCGGTCTACGAGGAACTGCCGGGCTGGAAGGAAAGCACCGTCGGCGTCGCCCGCTTCGAGGACCTGCCGGCCAACGCGCAGTCCTACCTCGATCGCATGCAGGAACTCTGCGGCGTGCCCATCGACATCGTCTCCACCGGCCCCGACCGCGAAGAGACCATCGTGCGCCGGCATCCGTTCGAGTGACCGCCCCCGGCCGGCCGGTGCAATGCCGGCTGGCTGCGCAATGATGCCGGACTGGCTCCGGCGTTCTCCCGTCTGCACCGGCCATCCATCCGGCCGGCGTCCT
This sequence comes from Parasulfuritortus cantonensis, assembly GCF_004337445.1. Lineage (GTDB taxonomy): Bacteria > Pseudomonadota > Gammaproteobacteria > Burkholderiales > Thiobacillaceae > Parasulfuritortus > Parasulfuritortus cantonensis. The sequence goes on from NZ_SJZB01000013.1 coordinate 27,676, forward strand.
GGCGGTGGCGGCAGGACAACAAAACCAAGGTCGCCGCTATTCCCGTGCCGCGGGAGATAAGATTTGTAATAAAACTGGCATTATCATAAAAAATTAATAATCCAACGCGCGGCGAATCATGAGCGAATTCATAGGGAGAATGGCCGGCCGGTTGAGCGTGCTGTCCGCCATGCTGGTCAGCGCCGGTGTCTGGGCCGACGACGCGGACGTCTTCAACCTCTATGCCGACGCCGGCTACACCTACGACAGCAACCTGTTCCGGGTGGACGACGGGGCGGCCCTGCCGTGGGGCAAGAAGTCGGACAACGTCCTGACCGCCGACGTCGGGGTCAGCATCGACAAACCGTTCAGCCAGCAGCGCTTCAGGCTGGACGCCTCGGTCGGACGCAATCGCTACAGCAACCACAGCTTTCTCGACTACGACAGCTTCCAATACAGTGGCCGCTTGGACTGGCACGTCAGTCCGCGCATCTCCGGCGTGGCCAGTTCGGACCGCACCGAGGCCTTGGTCGGCTTCGACGCCAAGAACGATTTCAACCGCACGGTCCGCACCCGCACCAACAACCGCTTCGAGGCCGATTTCCACGTCGTCAGCCGTTGGCACGCGCTCGCCGGCTACCTCCAGGAAAAGCAGTCGGACAGCTACAACGACGTCAGCCAGGATCGCGACTTCGACCTGAAGGGCTGGAGCGCCGGCCTGCGTTACGACCCGGGCTCGGGGCGCAAGCTCGAATTCCGCTACATCAGCCGGAACGGCCGCTATCGAAGCACGGTCGGCAACTTCGACCAGACCGAGTATGAGGCCCGCCTGGTCTACCCGGTCGACGACAAGACGCGCATCGAGGCGGTGGCCGCCTATGTCGATCGCAACCACGACGACGATCCCCAGCGCGACTACGACGGTTGGCGGGCACGTGCGACCCTGACCTGGGCGGCCACCGGGAAGCTGGGCGTGCGCGCCGAGTACGAGCGCCAGTTGCGCTCCTGGCAGGACGTCTACAGCAGCTATTACACGGCCGACAACCTCAGCGTCGGGCCTTACTGGTCGATCACGGCGAAACAGACGCTGGCGGCGAGCCTGGTCTACGGGCGCGACCAGTACGGGGGGGCGCCGAGTTCATGGGCCGGCCCGTCGCGGGACGACAAGCGCAACGCGCTGGTCTTGACCTGGTCCTGGGAACCGACCCGGACGACCGGCGTGACCGCCACGGCGCGCCGGCAGAATCGTGACTCGAACTATCCCGGTTTCGACTACACGGACACGATGGTCGGCGTCGGCGTCCATGTCGCTTTCTAGGTTGTCGCGCCGGGCACCGGCCTTGCCCGGGCTTGGCCGGCCCCGTCGGCATCGCTCTGCAGTCGCCGTCCGGCGCGGAAAACGACCATCGTGTGTGTCTCCCGTGCAACACAAAGAAATACGAAATATATAAAAAATTGATAGCCTGAACGGGTCATTGATAATATTGCACCCAGTTTGGCCTAATACAGCTACCCATTACTGGTTGCTTATATAAGGAGGTTTAATCATGAAGGTCGGGAGTAAGATTTCCACGGCGCTTGCGGGCGCCGCCCTGGTGTTCGCCGCCAATGCCCACGCCTACTATGACGATCTCGACGTCATTCCGAGCGGCGAGAACACCCACAACCTGCTGTTCCCGGGAGCGTTCACCGATTACCTGCGCTTCTCGGTCGGCGAATCCTCCATCTCCCTGCTCGATGCTTCCGGGCAAGTGGTCGGCAGCGTCAACGACATGCCGAACTCGGTCAATCTCGCCGGCATGGTGCTGTTGTCGGTGAACATCGACGACCTCGCGGTCGATCTCTATTCGGCCAGCGCGAGCACCTGCTCCTACGCCAACCAGAACTGCACGGGTACCTTGGTCGCCAGTCTGGGTAGCGGGGACAACATCAGCTTCACCACCCCCGCGCTCGACCCGGGTTACTACTTCTTCAAGGTGACCGGCAACACCACCGGGATCGCGGGCCAGTATTCCTATTCCGTCGCCGCGGTGCCGGAACCCGGCGAGTTGGCCATGATGCTGTCCGGCCTCGGCCTGCTCGGCTTCATGGTGCATCGGCGTACCACGACACAACAAGGACAACCGCGCGCCTGACCGTTCGCCCGTCCTGCTCAACGCTTTACCAACTGTAATTTACCGAGGAGTCAAAACATGAATTTTCGTAACGTGTTGTTCGGTGCCCTGCTGGGCGCCGGTGTGATGTCGGCGGGTACCGCCATGGCCACCACCTACGATGTCGACGAGACCCAGATGCTCGCCGATGTCTGGTCCATGGACGTCAGCGGCCTGAACGGTGCCTTCAGCGATTCTTTCGTCTTCGACCTGACCGATCCGACCATGATCGACGTGAGCGCCTTGAGCCTGACCACCAAGTCCTCGCGCGTGAACAACTTCGCCGTGTCCCTGGACGGTGTCGACCAGACCGTGACCGTCGACGGCAGCTGGGCCTACGTCTTGGATACCGACACCCTGGCGGCGGGTACCCACACCCTGACCGTGACCGGCCAAGGCAACAAGGCGAACGGTGGCAGCTACAGCGTCTACCTGTCCGCCGCCCCGGTTCCGGAACCCGGCGAATGGGCCCTGATGCTGTCCGGCCTCGGCATGCTCGGTTACATGGCCCGGCGTCGTAATAAAAGCGCCGTGTGAGTGCTATAGATTCGAGGGCGAGGGTGCAATCCCCTCGCTTTTTTTTGCTCACTCGAAACGCAACCGGATCAATCCAATGCCTCTGATGCCCATCGTCTCCCGTCCCCACTGGGCCGGAATGTTGCTCGCCGCCTGCCTTGCCGCTGCGCTCCTGTCCGGGTGCGGTGACAAGAAGGATGGGAAGACGGCCAGCCAGGTACTGGCCAAGGTGAACGGCGACGAAATTTCCGTGCACCAGCTCAATCACGTGCTGGCCCGCCAGCCCAAGCTCGCCAATGCGCCCGAGGCCGTGCGCAAGCAGGTGCTCGACAAGCTCATCGACCGCCAACTGGCCTACCAGCAGGCGATGAAGGACGAACTCGATCGTACGCCCGAGGTGATGATGGCGATCGAGGAGGCGAAATACGACATCATCGCCGGCGCCTATCTGCGCAAGCTCTCCGCCGGCCAGGCCGCCCCGAGTCGGGAAGAGGCCGAGAAGTACTTCAACGATCATCCGGACCTGTTCGCCAAGCGCAAGATCTATCGCCTGCGCGAACTGGCCCTGCCGAACGGCCTGCCGCAGGCTGCCGACGTCAAGACGGCGGTGGCCCAGGGGCAATCGCTGGACGCGATCGCCGCCAGCCTGAAGGCCCAGAACGTCCCCTTCCAGGCTCGGATCGCCGTGCAGGCGGCCGAGCAACTGCCCATCGACGCGCTGGCGAGACTCGGCGCGGCGGGCAATGGCCAAATGGTCATGTACGAAGGGCCGCAGACCCTTTCGCTCTACCAGGTGCTGGAATCGCAGGCCCGCCCGGTCGATCTGACCGCCGCGTTGCCGAAGATCAACGAGTATCTCGCCGCCCAGCAGGCCGCCAAGGCCGCGAGCGCGGAGATGAAGCGCTTGCGCGAGACGGCCAAGATCGAATACGTCGGCGAGCTCGGCCAGCCGGCCGAGGCGGCGGCACCCGCGCCGGCAGCCAGTCCCGCACCCGCACCCGCCCCGGCTACGCCGGACAGCGCCCTGTCCCATGACGAGGCGGCGAAGGGCGTGGCCGGATTGAAGTGAGGCGATGCCGGCCGCCGGTCGCGGAACGGATTGCAATAAAAAGGATATGCACATGCGCTTGTTGGTGATGTCTTTCGCCGTACTGCTCCTGACCTGGTTGGCCGGGCCGGCGCGCGCCGCCGAGGCGGCGCCCGAATACGCGCTGGCCTCGGGCGACACGATCAAGATCACGGTGTTCCAGAACCCCGACCTGACCCTGGAGACGCGGGTGTCGGAGAACGGTGCGATCACCTACCCGTTGCTCGGTGAGGTCAAGCTGGGTGGGCTGACGATGGCGGGTGCGGAACGACGGCTCGCCGACGGCCTGGAACGCGGCGGCTTCCTCAAGCAGCCTCAGGTCAACATCGAACTCCTGCAGGTGCGCGGCAACCAGGTCTCCGTGCTCGGCCTCGTCAACCGGCCCGGGCGCTACCCGCTCGACGCCGCCAACATCCGGTTGAGCGAGGCCCTGGCCATGGCGGGCGGCGTCGCGCCGGGCGGTGCCGACACGGTCGTCCTGAGCGGGGTCCGGCAGGGCAAGCCCTACCGCGTCCAAGCGGACATCGCGGCGATGTTCCTGGACGACCAGCGTAGCGCGGATGTCTACGTGGCCGGCGGGGATACCCTCTACGTCCACCGCGCCCCGGTCTTCTACATCTACGGCGAGGTCCAGCGCCCGGGCGTCTATCGCCTGGAACGGGGCATGACCGTCATGCAAGGCCTGGCTCAGGGCGGCGGCCCCACGCTGCGGGGCAGCGAGAAGTCGCTCAAGGTGGTGCGCCGGTACGGCGACGCCAAGGCCGAGGAGATCGCGCCCGCCAAGTCCGACGCCCTCAAGGCGGACGACGTGATCTACGTGCCCGAGAGTCTGTTCTGACCAACAGGAATGATCGAATGAACTTCGCGACCTTTATTGCCATCCTGCGCGCCCGCCTGTGGCTCATGCTCGGGGTGCTCGGGGTGACCGTGGCCACCGCGGTGGCGGTCAGCCTGATCCTGCCGCCGACCTACAAGGCGACCAGCACCATCGTCGTGGACGCCAAGAGCAAGGACCCGGTGACCGGGGCGATGATCCCCGTGCAACTGCTGTCCGGCTACGTCGCGACCCAGGTCGACATCATCACCAGCCACAACGTGGCGGTGAAGGTGGTCAACCACCTGAAGCTGGCCGACATCCCGCAGGTCAAGGCAGATTTCCAGACGGCCACGGAAGGCAAGGGCAACATCCGTGACTGGCTGGCCGACAAGCTGGTCGAGAACCTGTCGGTCGACCCGTCGCGGGAATCCAGTGCCGTGGGAATCAGCTTCAAGGGCGCCGACCCGAAGTTCGCAGCCGTCGTCGCCAACGCTTTCGCAAGCGCCTACATCGATACCAACCTGGAATTGCGGACCGAGCCCGCCCGCCAGGTCAGCGCCTGGTACGAGAACCAGCTCAAGCAACTGCGCGGCAATCTGGAACAGGCACAGACCGCGTTGTCCAATTACCAGCGCGAGCACGGCCTGGTGGCTTCGGACGAACGCCTGGACGTCGAGACCTCACGGCTGGGCGAACTGTCCAGCCAGCTGGTGGCGGCCCAGTCGAGCAGCATCGACGCGGCGTCGCGCCAGAGCGGCGACGGCGCCGATGTCATGAACAGCGGCGTGGTGCAGCAACTGCGTACCGACCTCGCCCGGCGCGAGGCCGAGCTGGCCCAGCTGGCGCAGAACCTCGGTCAGAATCATCCGCAATACCTCCGCTCCAAGGCCGAGGTCGACACGCTGCGTGCCAAGCTGGAAGCCGAAAAGACCGCCGCGACCCGGGTCGTCACGACCACGGCCAGCGCGGCGCGTCAGCGCGAGGCCAACCTGCGCGGGGCGGTGGCCGGGCAGAAGGCGCGGGTGCTGGCGCTCAAGCAGCAGCGCGACGAGGTCTCGGTGCTCGTGCGCGACGTCCAGAACGCGCAACAGATCTACGACGCCGCGCTGCAGCGCTACAGCCAGAGCCAGCTCGAGGCGCAGACCACCCAGACCGATATCGCCGTCCTGAACCCGGCCATCGCGCCGATCAAGCCCGACAGTCCCAAGCTGCTGCTCAACGTCGTGCTCGCCGTGTTCCTGGGCGGCATGCTGGCCGTCGGCGTGGCATTCCTGATGGAGATGCTCGACCGCCGGGTCCGGGCGCCGGAGGACATCGTCGATTTGCTCGGCGTCCCCGTCCTCGGCGTGCTGTCCGCGAAGCCGGGCGGCTGGTTCAAGAGCCGAGCCGCCGCCTTAACCTGAGAGCGCCACCATGAATGCACCCATGACCCCGATCCAGTCCGGCAATATCGGCGCCGCGTTGTTCGACAGCGGCAAGATCAACGCCGAACAACTCGACAGCATCCTGCAATACCAGAAGGAGCATCAGGTCCGTTTCGGCGAGGCGGCGGTCGCGCTGCGCTTCGTATCGGAAGGCGACATCGCCCAGGTCCTTGCCAAGCAGTTCGACTATCCGTATCTCAGCCAGGGCGAAAGCCGGCTCAGTACGGAGCTGGTCGCGGCCTACCAGCCGTTCTCGAACACGGTGGAAAACCTCAGGGCGTTGCGCAACCAGCTGATGCTGCGTTGGCTGGACCGGCAGGAGGGCACCAACACGCTGGCCATCGTCAGCGCCGGCCGCGGCGAGGGGCGCAGCTGGCTGGCCGCCAATCTGGCCATCGTGTTCTCGCAGCTGGGCGAGCACACCCTGCTGGTCGACGCCGACCTGCGCAACCCGCGCCAGCATCGCCTGTTCGGGTTGGACAACCGCGACGGCCTGTCGCAACTTCTGGCCGAGCGGGCGACCTCGAGTTCGCTCAGCCAGGTGGCCAATTTCCGCGACCTGACGGTCCTGACGGCCGGCCCGACGCCGCCCAATCCGCAGGAGCTGATCTGCTGTTCGACCTTCATATCGCTGGTCAACGAATGGCAACAGCAATATGACGTGGTCCTGATCGATACGCCGGCCATGAGCCAGTCCGTCGACGCCCAGTCGATCGCCGGGCGCGCCCGCGGCGCCTTGCTCGTCGCCCGCAAGGACACCACGCCGCTCGCCTCCCTGGCCCTGGTCCAGGAGATGCTGACGACCGCCGACGCGAGCATCGTCGGCGCCGTGGTCAACGAATTCTGACCGGCCACGGTACGTTGACGCATGACGGCCTCGATGACCTCCCGAGTTGCCGGGGCGCCGCCGGCCTGGCTGGCCTGGCTGCCGGTCCTGCTGGGATTGGCGGTCCTTTACCTGCCCACCTGGTGGGACCTGGCTCATGGCCTCTGGCTGGCCGATGAGCAGGCCCACGGGCCGCTCATCCTGCTGGTTTCGCTCTACCTGGCTTGGCAGCAGCGCGCTGCCTTCGCGGCGGATTCCGACGTCCCCAGCCCCGCTGCGGCCGGGCACACCCGGCCCGTTCTAGGCTGGGGCGTGCTGCTTTTCGGCCTGTTGGCGTACGCCCTGGGTCGCTCCCAGGAAATACTGCTGTTCGAGGTCGGGTCCCAGATCCCCGTCCTGTTCGGGGTACTGCTCATCACCCTGGGCGGACCGGCGGTGCGCAGGCTTTGGTTCCCGGTCCTGTTCCTGGCCTTCATGGTGCCGTTGCCCGGCTTCGTCGTCGACGGCCTGACCGGCCCGCTCAAGCAGTTCGTCTCGGCGGCCGCGTCGAACATCCTCCATGGGGTCGGCTACCCGGTCGCCCGGTCGGGCGTGATCCTGACCATCGGCGCGTACCAGCTCCTGGTGGCCGATGCCTGTTCCGGATTGCACTCCATCTTCAGCCTGTCCGCCCTGGGCCTGCTCTACATGCACCTGATGCGGCATACCGGCGTGCTGCGCAACGCCCTGTTGCTGGCGAGCATCGTGCCCATTGCGGTGGCCGCCAACGTGGTCCGGGTGATCCTGCTGATCCTGATCACCTACCACTTCGGTGACGCGGCGGGACAAGGTTTTGCACATGACTTCACGGGAATGGTTCTTTTCATGGTTGGACTTTTGGCGATGATGGGCTTCGATGTCCTGCTCGGCGCGGTGGCATTCCGTAACCGGCCCCGGAGCGAGTCCGGGTCGACTCGGTAGAGGCGTAGGCGAACGGCATGGATGCACTGATCCCTCCCTACGGCGACGAACTGACCGAATTGCTCGTCGAGCCCGGACGAGCGGCGGAAATCCGCCAGCAAACCCTGGCCATGGCCTCGCTGGACCTGACCTGGACCCAGATTTGCCAGCTCGAACTGATGCTCAACGGGGCGCTCTCGCCGCTGCGGGGCTACCTGGGCCGGGCCGATTTCGAAAGCGTACTCACCACCCTGACGCTGACGGACGGGCGTCCGTGGCCCATGCCCATCACGCTGGCCGTGAGCGAAAAGGCGGCGCAGGCGCTCAAACCCGGCCAGACCGTCGCGCTACGGGACGGCGAGGGCTTCATGCCCGCCATCCTGCACGTCAGCGAGACCTGGCCAGCCGATCCCGATGGCGAGTCCGCGATGGCGGCAGGCGCGGGCGTGCCGCTCAGCCAACCCCTGGCCCAGCCGGGGCAGCACTACGTCGCCGGCCGTGTCGAGGGTGTCGCCCTGCCGCCGCGGCACGATTTCCCCTCGGTGCGCCACACTCCGCGCGAGCTGCGTGAACAGTTCGTGCGCCGGGGCTGGCGCCGGGTGCTCGCCAGCCAACCCGGCCGGCCCATGCACCGGCCCCAGCTCGAATTCATGCAGCAGGCGGCCGCCCGCCACGAGGCGAACCTGTTGCTGCAGCCCACCGCCGGCTCGGATCCGGTGCTCGAATCCAGTCACGTCACCCTGGTCCGCGCCTGTCAGGCCGTGCTGCCGCGTCTGCCGTCGGCCACCACCCTGTTTGCCCTGAGCCCCATGATCCCGCTGCCCGCGGGCCCGCGGGAGACGTTGCTGCGTGCCATCACCGCCCGCAACTATGGCTGTTCCCACCTCATCGTCGGGGGCGAGACCCTGGAAACGGGGACCCGCCGGCGCGGCCAGGACTACGCGTCCGGGCCCCGCCACGAAGCACACGACGAGCCCGCACAGAACGGGCAGCAAACGCAGAACACCGCCTTCCAGGCCTGCCTGGAGGCGGTGTCGGTCACATTGATCCCATTCCCACGCATGGTCTACGTCGAGGACCGCGACGAGTACCTCCCCCAGGAGGAGGCGCCGCCCTACAGCCGCAAACAGGTCATGGGCGGCCAGGAACTCAACCGCCGGATGATGCTGGGCTTGAAGATCCCCGACTGGTTCACCTACCCGGAAGTCGTCGAAGAACTGCGCCGCTCCTATCCGCCGCGCCGCCAGCAAGGGTTCACCGTGTTCTTCACCGGCCTCTCTGGTGCCGGAAAGTCGACGTTGGCCAAAGCTCTCGCCGTCAAGCTGATGGAAATGGGCGGCCGCCGCGTCACCCTGTTGGACGGCGACATCGTCCGCAAGAACCTGTCCTCCGAGCTTGGATTCTCCAGGGAGCACCGGGACATCAACATCCGCCGGATCGGCTTCGTCGCCAGCGAGATCACCAAGCATGGGGCATCGCCATCTGTGCCCCCATCGCACCCTATGCCAAGACCCGCGCGGCGGTGCGGGAGATGATCGAGGGCTGGGGCGGCTTCCTGGAGATTCATGTCTCCACGCCGATCGAGGTCTGCGAGGGACGGGACCGGAAAGGTTTGTACGCGAAGGCCCGATCCGGCCTGATTCCCGAATTCACCGGGGTTTCCGACCCCTACGAGATCCCGGAGCAGCCGGAACTGGCGATCGATACGTCCCGGTACACCGTGGATGAGGCGGTTCAGAGCGTCATCCTGAAGCTGGAACATGAAGGATATTTGCGGTGATGAAGCGCAGTCTGCATTACCTCTACGTTTGCTTGACTATGCTGGCGGCGGCTGGGCTCGCCAACGCCCTCAAGCCGACAGAGATGCTTGCCGACCAAGGTCCCAAGGTTGACCTAGAAACCATGATTCCCAGGCAATTCGGGGACTGGAAAATGGAGCAAGACATCGGCCAACTGATGGTTAACCCGGAAGTGCAGGCCAAGGTAGACAGAATTTATAGTCAGACGCTGTCCCGAACTTACATTAACGGCAATGGCGAACGCGTCATGCTGGCTATCGCGTATGGCGGCAACCAGAGCGATTCCATGGCGGTGCATAAACCAGAGGTCTGCTATCCCGCGCAGGGGTTTCAACTGCTAAATAACAGGGAGGATGCCTTCTCGACGGGGCAAGGCGATATCCCGATCAAGCGGCTTGTAGCCAAGCAGGGTGGACGCATAGAGCCAATTACCTACTGGACTACAATGGGCGATATGGCCGTGATGAGCAGTAGCGTCAAATGGAAGTTGGAACAAATAAAATACGGTCTTACCGGAAAAATTCCGGATGGTTTGCTATTCCGAATTTCAAGTCTCCAGTCGGATGAAGGCGCTGCTTACCGGTTGCAGGATCATTTTGCACATTCGTTGCTCGGTGCACTAACCCCAGAGGGTAGGCGCCATATCATTGGCATGATTGGTCAAGGTGTATGAAAGGGACATTAATTGGCATTGCGACACAGAAATGCGCTTCGTCGTGCCTTTATGATATTCTGGCTGAGCAGCAAGAAGCTATTGTTTGTGAGAAAAATAAACAGTATATACTTTGCAATAAATATTGGCGTGGGTATGAACTGAATGAAGCCGAATTCTCCGGGAAAGCCGGAGTTACCTTCGCAATGGGAGCTGGGTGGCAATGAATGCCCACGTTGCCCACTCACGCACTAGAGCAGCTTGGATAAACACGGCCTCAGTCTTACTGTTCAGTCTCCCTGTTGCATTATTTCTTGGGCTAGTATCCTCTACGAGTGACCTACTTATCGCAGGGGTATTCGGTGGAGCAATGGCTGCAGTTGCAGTTGCATTCTTTCCGCGTTTGCTACTGTGGTCCGCCATCATCGGAAGCCTGGTAATCGCTGGTAGCGTCCGTCTCTATTTCCCGGCCTTTCAGTCCATGAGTTGGCTGATTGCTGGCGCGGCCTCTCTCCTTCTTCTGTATGTGGTTGCAGAAGGGTTTAAAAAAGCTGCCGTATATCAACGCACCAGTACTCCAGGCATTATTCTGTTAGCGTGCGTTTTTATCCTGCTAGCCGTTTTTACAACCCTTTTTAACCATGGAGCACTAGGGACGACTATATCTGGCATAAAAGGCTATTTTCAGATATGGCCGCTTCTTTTTGTGATGGCACTCGTCCGATGGGACGAGGCAACCATGCGGGCCTTCCCCAAGGCGATGTTCTGGATCGCGCTAATACAAATCCCATTTGTCTTGCAGCAATACCTTGTTCTCGTCCCTGAGCGAACTGGAATGGGATTCGGCATTGTGCCAGTCGATATAGTCTCTGGCACATTCGGCGGTGACAGGCGTGGTGGTGGCGCGAACGCCACCTTGGCGTTATTCATGGTGACGGTATGGGCAGGGATATTGGCCCGCTGGAAACTCAATTTAATGTCGAACTGGGGTATGTTCCTGGCCAGTCTCCTGCTGCTTTTTCCACTGTTCGTCAACGAAACCAAGGTTGCGGTGATCTACCTTGCAATGGTGTTTCTAGCGCTCTACTGGGAAGACCTTGCAAAACGCCCCCATGTTTTCTTGATCGGCGTTGTTTCTACGGCGTTGATGATTTTTGCACTGCTCACCTCATACGTGGCTATCCACGCCAATGAACGTGGCATCACCATGGAAACCTACATACAGGGGTCCATCGACGAGAACTTCGGGGATTTGCGTAACCGGTGGTCAACGTACCTCAACCGTTACTCCGTCTATGGCTTTTGGGCACAGCACCACGGCTTGCAAGACCCTAGCCATACCCTGATAGGTCACGGACTAGCGCAGTCTAAGGAGGCAACTGGCGGTGCCATTCCCATCAAGAGTCTTGCCACTGATCATTATGCGCACATGGGGATTGGATTGACCGCCGTTCCGGCAATGCTATGGGACGTTGGATTGATTGGCACATGCATTATTCTAGCCATGTTCTGGTGGGGGTGGCGGACTGCCAGCCTTGTCGCACGCCATTACTATTCAGACGGAAACATGTACGCCTTATTCAGGGCCATCCAGGCCATGATTCCCGTATTTGCGCTGAGTTTGGCCCACAAGAATTTCTTTGTATTCGACTTGCCATACCAGACTCTGGTCATTGGTACGCTGGGCTACATTGCCTACTGGCAACGCCGAATGAATGAAGACTTGAACCTTAGGGAGATTACGGCCAAGCCATCCAACGATGGACAGCCGTAGCCAGCATCGCATGACCGAGCAATACAAATATCGATATTTTTATTTCAAGAACGGAGACGTCGCCGCACAGGTTGAGCGGGTTTTAGCCCTCAACGGGAAAAAACCAACTGGTGGCCCTGACGCATTCATCGCCGATTTTCTGGAGAAGGGCCAAGTCAGCGCAGTCACGGTCGCCGCATTTTTGGATCAGGACCAGACTGTCGAACATGGCACGATGCGCGCACGAACCTACTGCAACGTTGGCTTATGGCATCGGCTGAAAACTTTAATTCGATATCCGAAGGAGATTCTGGCGGCAAAGCCGGAGCGCATCCTATGTGGTCGCCAAGGGTATGCACTGGCCATTTGCTTGATTGCTGGAAAGGTTCTGCACGCCCCTGTGGTTTTTTCTGCCCACAATCGGTTGAGCGGTCAGGCCGCAGGTATCAAGGGACGTATCCGCAATGGCTTGGACGCTTGGTTGATCCGGCGCTGTGATGCTGCCATTTGCCATGGTCCATACCTAGCCCAGGAACTGGCCGATATTGGTCTGCCGCCGGATCGCATCACCGTATTTGATTCAGGTTGCGCCGACTTGTGCCCCGACGGCGGATTTCAGGATGTTCAGCCACCCTTGCCGCCACGCATTCTGTTTCTCGGGAGGATGGTGAGGGAAAAAGGAATTTTTGATTTACTTGAGGCTTTCCATTGCCTCATCAAGGATGGAATGACTGCTCAACTGGTCTACGCAGGTGATGGAACTGATCGACTCATATTGGCCAAGAAAGTGCAGGAGTTCGGCCTCCAAGCCCATGTCCAACTGTTGGGACCAATCCCTCATGGTGATATTGGTGCCCTCATCCAGTCGGCTTGGGCCATGGTTACTCCTACCCGCAGCGAATTTCCGGAGGGACGCTGTATGTCTGCCATGGAAGCTTTGGCCATTGGGACTCCGGTCATCGCACCAAACGACGGACCATTCCCTTATCTCATTAATAGTGGTGTAAACGGAATCCTGTACAAGCAGAACTCGTTGCCTGAGCTAACCAAAGCATTGGCGGCCATCATCAGCACCAATGAATTGAGAACGGAGTTGTCCGTGAACTGCTGGGAAAGTCGATATTTTCTTCTGCGGCCGGAAAAGACATTTGGGGAAGCGGTAATGAGTGCACTCAATAGATCGACGCTTAGAGAAGATATTGTAACTACCTTACGGAATTAGCGAATGCGCAAAGAACATGTCATGACTACTCTCTCAAGTGATTGGGTAGCCAGATTTCATAGATACAAGGAAAAATCCGCAGTTTTGGCGGCAGACGCTACTCGTAGCATTGAATGGCATATCGGGGGCGGCAAGAGGTATTTTAATCGGTACTTTGACGAACTTGTGTCTGCGCACAAATGGTGTTTTATCGTCGGCTGCAACAATTCCGGAACAAGTATCCTGCAACGAGTCCTAGAAAATACTGGCCAAGTGTCTACTTTGCCGATGGAAGGTCAAATGTATACACGGATATTTCGGCGCGCCAGAAAGAGAGGACACGAGAGGGTGTGGTCTGAGTATCTAGATGATCTTGTTGTTCGTCGAGATGCCTCAAAAGAGCGCGCTCGGCGGCTTCTTTTTGACTGGATGCGCGACCTTCAGTTGCCAATTGCTCCGGTAATAGTGGAAAAGACACCTGCTAACGTCGCAAGAATGAGGTGGATTGACAGCAACTTTCCAACTGCGCATTTCATTGGCCTCGTGAGGGACGGATATGCCGTATGTGAGGGCATAAAAAGAAAGGGGCGCCAGCCGATAGCACATGCAGCCAAACATTGGGCAATGGTGAATGAAATTATGCTAGAGGAGTCTTGTCACGTAAGGAACTACTTGAGAGTTAGCTATGAGGACATCACGGATGATCCTGAACAAGTATCGACTAGAATCGCTGAATTCCTGAATCTAGACAAACGAAAGATATCAGAATCATTTCGTCATAAATATCAGATACATAACATGGCGGACGGTAGGGAGTCGGCGGTGGTAAACTATAATTCTGAAAGCATAAAAAGGCTTAGCCAAGACGAGATAAATCTGGTTGAGAAAATTGCGGCAGAAACGCTTAATAAACTTGGCTACGCGAAGCCCGTAAGATAATTAGCTTATGGCCGTCTAGCCATGGGGATGTCATGGCCTTTTTTGGATCAAACAGGTTCAAAATAAATGTCTGAAAAAGCCTGCTATGTAGGCGGCAGTTCGGAGATCTGTTTAAATGAATATATACCATCTACGTTTTCTAACTGCTGCCGTGTCGTTTGTGTTGGTACAAGGGTGCGCTGCCGACTCGCTGCCAACCGACCAGCTGATTGAGGTGCAGGCGAGTACGGATGCAGTCATCAACGTCTTTCCAACGATTTTACGGAGGTTGCCGGATCATTTTCTGGGCTTGAACTTTGAGTCGCAAATCTTCGAGTCAGATGCGCTTGAGGCTGGAAGTTCGCAACTTAAGCCTGGTCTCCTTAGGCAGTACCAAGTATTGCCTGGGTTGGTCTACCGCTACCCTGGCGGCCTCATGGCCAACCATTTCAATTGGGAATGGGCCATGGGGCCTGCCATTTACCGCACGCCGCAAAAACTGGCCGACTGGGCCGCCCCCGTGCCGGCGCGATTCGGGGCAGAGGAATACTTGTCTTTTCTGAACGACGTGAACGGCCGGTTTTGGTACACCTTAAACCTGAATGGCTGGAGCACCACCAGCATGGATGCGGAGTTACCCTCCGCGACGGTGGCGGCAAGCAATGGGCGCTTGGCAGCATTCATTCGGGACCAAGCGCCGTCGGGTCCCCGCTATTACCAGTTGGGGAATGAACTGGATCGAAACGAATATGAGTGGCCGACAAGCAAGTACATCGAGCGCGCCAGTGACACCATCGCGGCAATGAGCCAAGCCGACCCAGATGCCAAGTTTGTCGCGTTCCTCCGGGATTTCAACCTGACGTACCAGAAATCCAGTGGCAAAAGCCCTTACAAGACCTTTAACCAAGCTGTGCTGGATGCACTGCCGATGGTGAATGACCTGTCCTTTCAATACTACTACGATGATCTGCGCAGTGAGCTGCTCCTCCGGAGTTCCATCCCCTGGCGGTTGAAGATGTTCCAGGCAGCCATTCGGGATGCCACTGCCGCGCGCCAAGGGCGCGCGCCGAACGTGTGGATTACGGAGCACGGCCGTTCGCGTAACCCGGATATCACGGGCCGTTTGGCGAACACATTCACGTCCGGCTTGGCTGGAGCTCTGTCGGCGGCGGATTTCTGGATTGCCACGGCCCAGATGCCCGCCATTCAGGGTGCATTCTTGTATTCCGTGGGGCAGTGGAGCATCTTCAACAACGCTGGCTCTGGTGTGCAACCATTGCCGATGTATTGGGTGCTGCGGCTATTGAACGATAACCGCCTGCCTAACGTTCTTGCGACTCAGACGAACAGTCCTAATGAAAGCGGCTACATCGGCGGATATGACGTGCGGGCCGTGGCATTGGCCGATGACACATTCGCCAACTTGGGGCTATGGGTGGTCAATCGGGCGGCCCAGCCCCATGAGATCAACGTAGAGTTGCCGGTTTTTGGAGGCCAAAAGGTTTCCGTTCGGCACGATTTTATTGCTGGCCGAGTGGGCGTTGCAGCTGATCAGGATCGTCAGACGCCGGGGGTATTTTTTCGCCAGCCGGCTAGGACCGTGACCGTAGGGGCTGATGGGGTGCTGGTCGTCGGGGTTCCGGCCAATTCGGTTTCCTGCTTCCGCATTTCATTGGCGAACTGACTTGCAGCACCACTATGGCATAGAGGCGGTTCGCTCCAGCCTCGTTCACTTTCTGACGGGCAAAGCACTAACCGCCCTGCTATCCGCTGGGGCTTTGCTCCTAGTGGCTAGAACGCTGCCAGTGGCAGCCTTTGCCGCCTACTCGGTGTTTCAGGCGGTTGTTCTGATCATCGGGCTGGTTTCCAGCTTTGGTGTGGGCCAGACGATGTTCCGGTATGTGCCCGAACTCAGGGCGACAAACAACAACTTGCCCATGTACCGGCTGATATTTGCCGGCACCAGCACTCAGATGCTGGTCATCGCCGCTGCCCTGACGTTGGCGTGGGGTACTCGGGAGTGGTGGGCACCTTCGTTCCAGTTGGTGAGTTGGCTGCCCTGGCTATTGTTGTATCTGCCGGTAGGCTGGTTGCGGCTGACGAATATGTTCATCTTCCGCACGATGGAATCGCTGCTCTGGCAGAAAGCGACGCAGTACAGCTTGGCTGCCGGGGCTTTTCTCAGGTTCAGCACGTCGGGGCTGCTGCTGCTACAGGGTGCACTCACGCTGCAGACCGTGATCTTGACGGAGATCGTTAGCGAGAGCGTGGTATTTCTATTCTTGTTGAGTGGATTTTACCGACGCTGGAAAGCGGACCCTTATAGGGCCGATGGGTACGATGGTTGGTTTGATGAAAACCGCCCAAGAATTCGCCGCTATGCGGTATGGGGTTATCTGCAAGCATTGGCAAACATGTTGTACGGGGGGGCAGCCAATCGGGTAGCAGCCAGTGCCATGTTACCCCCCGGTCTGGTGGGGGTCTTTGGCTTTGTGGATAGCCTCATGGATTATGGCCAGCGTTATCTGCCTACCCGCATGTTGAACGGAATGATTCAGCCAATGTTCTTTGCGCGTTACGCCGCCAGCGGTAACTTTGAGGAAATCGCGCGTCTTGCCAACATGACCTTCCGCGCGAGCCTAGTGGCGCTGGGCTTCCCCAGTGTGATTCTCCTCGTCGGCGGCGTGGTACTTCTGGATTGGGCGACAGCTGGTAAATATGGCGAGGCTGCCCCCATCTTGATTGGCCTTCTGTTCGTGCTTAGCTTGGAAAGCTTACGTTCACAACTGGAGATCATAGTACGTGCTATCGAGCGTAACGAGATCTTCCTAGTCAGCAATCTCACCCTTTCGAGTTCCCTGCCTGTGGCATTGATTCTGCTTCCCCATATTGGCTTATGGGGGTTCGTGGTGGGCGGGATGGCTGGCAACGTCTTCTCGATTGCCGTAGTGCTGATGTGGTTCCACAGACTGAAGCTGCATTTTAGGTTTGATTGGTTAATGACAGCGCACGCGCTGCTGTTGGCCGCAGGCTCAGGAGTGCTGGGTTGCTGGGCCGCGTCACACCTTTCTGTCTGGCTGGGCTGCGGTGCGGGCTTGCTGGCTTATGGGTTTTTGCTCCTGATCTGGCCGCCTATCAAAACAGACGAACGCGCCTTATTGTTGCAACTCATGAAGCGCAGACCAGCATGATTAGGCGCCTCGTGAACCCTATTCGGCGACCAGATAACGCCTTAGTCCAAGGGCACAACGTTATTATCGGCCTTTGCCTAGCCGTTTCCGCAAGTGTTGTTCACTGCGACGCCCAGCGGATGACGTATCCAATCACCCTCAAAGCTGGACATCTCGTAACCATTTAACTTGTTTATATAGAGCAATTCCATGCGTAGAGTCGGTCAGGTTGCCCCACACGTCAGCATCATTATAAAAGCGCTTAACGAAGAGGATCATATTGAAAAGGCCATTGAATCGGCTATCGCGGCAATCTCCGATTTCTCTGGTGAAGTGATCCTCGCGGACAGTTGTTCTACGGATCGAACAATAGAATTGGCAAGTCGATATCCAATTACTATCGTGCAATTAGGCAATTGCGCTGAAAAGTGTTGTGGTATTGGCCCACAACTTGGCTATCACGTGGCTAAAGGCGAGTATATTTACATTCTCGATGGGGATATGGAGCTATACCCAAAATTCTTACAACATGCCATCGCATTGATGCATCATGATCCAACAGTTGGGGCGGTCGCTGGTCTAGAGGAAATCATCGGAGGGCAAGGGTACGAACTTGAAATTAGAAAGAAGCAAACTGTCGGCCGAATGTACCCAGGCCTACAAAGCTGGCTGGACTGTGGGGGGCTTTATAGGCGATCTGCTCTGAATGCACTCGGTTACTTCACCAATCGAAACCTCCACAGTTTCGAGGAAATGGACCTTGGTTTACGTCTTACGTCTGCAGGCTGGCGTTTGCAGCGACTCAATGAACCCGCTTTTAAGCACCATGTACATAACGACGACAGTTTCCGGTTGATGAAGCGAAGGTGGATCAGTCGATATGTGGATGGTGCCGGTGAACTGTTGCATGCCGCAGTGGGAAAGCCGTACCTTCTCACAGTTTTGTGGCGACATAAGATGTACGCGGCTTTTAGCGTCTATTGGCTGCTGTTCGCAGGCACGCTTTTTGTTCTCCCAATTAGTCCATTTCCCACCGCGTTGTTAAGTGTTGCATTGGTGGCGTTCACTGTGGTCCAAATCATTCGGAAGGGTAGCATCAGCAACGGAATTTTTAGTGTTTTAAACCTGCAGGTCTACACCGCAGGCTGGATTAGGGGGCTTGTTCGAAAACAAGTCAATCCCGAATATCCAGTTGACTATATTGTCCTCCAGAATTCTCCAGAAGATGGCGCCAATAATATGCTGCCGTCTGTAAGCACGAAGATATAAATTGTATCATTTTTTTGGTGCTTTTTTGTGATTCGAATTAAAAGGCAGAAAAATGCGTAGATTTGTTGGTATTGGCGCACAGAAATGCGCGTCTTCATGGCTTTACGATATTCTTGCCGACCATCCCGCGGTTTCGGTTAGTACCGTCAAGGAGGTTAATTTTTTTTCCTACCACTACGAAAACGGATACAAGTGGTATGGCCGCCAGTTCAACAGCAAACCGAAAGCATCTTTGGTCGGCGAAATATCGCCGTCCTATTTTAATGAGTGTTCAGTGCCAGCCAGGGTAAAACTGCTTGACGCATCAACGCTTATTCTGGTGTCGTTAAGAGACCCCGTTGAACGCGCTTTGTCCCAGCATAGGCACATGGTAAGAATTGGGCGCATCGATCCCCGCAATGCCAGCTTTGAGGATGCTCTTAGAGACAATCCGAGCTATCTGGAACAGGGTATGTATGCTCGACATATGGCCCGCTGGTATGAGAACTTTCCTAAGCAGCAGATTAAAGTAGTCCTAATGCAAGACATAAAAATGGACCCAGATGGTGTTGCGGGTGATGTTTATTCCTATCTCGATATCGACCCAAACCATACTTCTTCCAGCCTGCATCAAAAATCTAATGAAAGCTATGCCGTCAAGTACAGAACGTTTGGAAATACGGTTGAGACCATTCGGAGCGCGGCAAGAAGCGTTGGCCTTGGCGCTGTTTGGAGCCTAGCGGGAAATGTCGGCTTACAAAAAATCTATCGAAAGATAAATAGAATTCCAAGTAACGACATCATTCCGCCTGTGTTGCCAGAGACTATCGCCTATCTGAAGAATATGTATCGCCAAGATACGCTTCGTCTTCAAGATATGGTTGAACGTGACCTCTGTTGTTGGTTGTAGAGTGCCCTTAGAGTTGCCTCATCATATTCTCATGCCCATGATGATTTATTTAAAGATGGCGATGGTAGTCGCGTGAAAATATTGCAAGCAAACAAATTCTTCTTTCCTAACGGAGGGTCGGAGACCGTCATGTTCCAGGAACGGGAATTCCTTCTCGGCCTAGGCAATGAAACCGTCGATTTTTCCATGGAGGATCCGCGGAACCTGGATAGTCCCTATAAGGCATCTTTCGTACGCACCCAGGATTACCGTAGCCGGCAGGGTAAGCTTACGAAGGTGATGTCCGCGGTTCAGTTCATTCATTCTAGAGAGGCGGCCAATAAGATGGCTAGCTTGGTGCGCAAGACCCGGCCGGACATCGTGCATTGCCATAACATCTATCACCAACTTACGCCCTCGATCATCGGTGCGGCTAAGTTGTTTGGAATCCCGGTAGTGCTGACGCTGCATGACTATAAGCTTGTGTGCCCGACGTATAACCGATTGCGGGGCGGGCAGCCCTGCTCGGCTTGTTTGACGGGGAACTTCCGGGAGGCGTTGGTCCATCGCTGTGCGTCGGGCTCGTTTGGGAAGAGTGCTCTGCTCTACGTCGAAGCCACAGTCCAACGGTGGATGGGCAACTACGAAAAGGTTGATGCGTACATTGCGCCAAGCCGCTTCATGTCTGAGGCCATCGCGCACAGGGTGCCTAAAGAACGCATCCATTTGCTGTACAACGGGGTGGGTACCGATCTGGTACAGGGGAGTGGAGCCGATGACGGATATGCGCTCTATCTTGGACGCCTGAGCTCGGAGAAGGGAGTTGGCAGCCTGCTCGTGGCCCACGAGTCTTCGGGCGGGGCGTGGCCGCTGGTGGTGGCGGGGACGGGACCCTTGGAAGCCGATCTCAGATCGCAATACAAGAAAGCTAAATTTATTGGCCACGTAACGGGGGACGAACTCCGCGATGTGATCGACAGGGCCGCTGTCATCGTCGTGCCGTCGGAGTGGTACGAGAACTGTCCGATGTCAGTGCTCGAAGCCATGGCTTACGGTAAACCCGTGGTGGGCAGCCGGATCGGGGGCATCCCCGAATTGGTCGCCGATGGAGAGACCGGGTTGCTGTTCGAACCCGGAAACAAGGATGACCTGGCCGCGGCGATGGCCAGGTTGATGGGTGCGCCGGAACTCAGGAGACAACTGGGTCAGGCAGCGAGGAAGAGGGTTGAGGAGGAGTTTTCATTGGCCAAGCACAACGCCGGCTTGATGAATGTCTACAAATCTGTCCTGGGAGGTTGAAAGATGGCTGCTGAATACCCGACCGACGTTTCGATCATCACGACTTATCGTTGCCAGATGCGCTGCAAGATGTGCGACATCTGGGAGAACCCGACTGACAAGAAGCGGGAAATTACGGCTAAGGACTTGGAGGTGCTTCCGAACTTCAAGTTCGTGAACATCACGGGTGGCGAGCCGTTCGTCCGGCGCGACTTGGAGGAAATCGTCGACGTCATGTTCCGCAAGTCTGACCGGGTGGTTATCTCGACGTCCGGCTGGCATACGGACCGGATCATCAAAATGGCCGAGAAATATCCCAATATTGGCATCCGGGTAAGCATCGAAGGGTTGTCCGAGAAGAATGATGACCTGCGTGGCCGCGACGGTACCTTCGACCGGGCCTTGCGGGTGCTGTTGACGCTGAAGGAAATGGGGGTCAAGGACATAGGTTATGGCTGCACGGTTTCCAATCACAACTCGGCCGACATGCTTTGGTTGTATAAGTTGTCGCGCGAGTTGGGGATGGAGTTCGCCACGGCCGCTTTCCATAATTCCTACTATTTCCACAAAGACGACAACGAGATCACCAACAAGGATGAGGTGATCCGCAACTTCCATAAGCTGATCGAGGAGTTGCTCAAGGAGAATTCGCCGAAGAGTTGGTATCGCGCGTTCTTCAACCTGGGCCTGATCAACTACATCCGTGGCAATCCGCGGATGCTGCCTTGCGAGGCTGGGACTGCCAATTTCTTCGTCGATCCCTACGGGGAAGCCTTTCCTTGTAACGGCCTGGAAGAGCGTTACTGGAAGGAATCGATGGGGAACATCCGGGCTGTGGCGCGATTCGAGGACCTGTGGTTCAGCGAGCAGGCGGAGAAGGTACGCGCTCAGGTTCGCACCTGCCCCAAGAACTGCTGGATGGTGGGTACGGCGGCGCCGGTGATGAAGAAATACATCAAGCATCCAACTGCATGGGTCGCCAAGAACAAGATCAAGTCGTTCCTCGGCAAACCGATCTGCATCGATCATGTTCCGCATTACGACGTCGGGCAGGATTCGCGCCAGGGTGATCTGCGCGAGACCGGGGTTCCGGGGCAACCCATCACCTTCCGGCAACGTGAGCCTGAGGTGGTGTTGTCTGAGGCCGAGCTGGCCGACATGTTGCGGGCCGATTAGGCGTGGCGGAGGCTGTCTTGCCTATTCAGGTGTTGATGCTCGGCTTGCGGGGGTTTCCGGGTGTCCAAGGGGGGGTGGAAACGCATGCCCAACACCTGTGCCCATTGCTTGCAGCCGCCGGGTGCCATGTCGAGGTCATCGTCCGATCGGCTTACCAGCCGCCTTCTGTCGGGGACCACTGGCAAGGGGTACGTTTCCGGCGATTGTGGGCACCTAAGTCGAAGGGCCTTGAGGCGATAGTGCATTCCTTCCTCGGGGTGCTGTACGCCGGCCTGATACGCCGGCCCGACGTATTGCATATCCAGGCCATCGGCCCGGCCGTGATGACGCCGCTAGCCAGACTGTTCGGGCTGAGAGTGGTGGTGACGCACCACGGGCCCGATTACGACCGCCAGAAATGGGGGCAGGTTGCGAGGTGGGTGCTGCAACTGGGTGAGCGCTTCGGCATGCGCTGGTCTCACGGGCGCATCGTGATATCGGAGGTCATCCGCGGACTCGTACGGCAGAAGCATGGCCGAGAGAGCACCCTGATTCCGAACGGAGTCGTGTTGCCCGATCTGCCGGACAGTGCCGATGCGCTGGCCAAATTTGGGCTGGATGCGGGTCGGTACGTGGTGTTGGTTAGCCGCTTGGTTCCGGAGAAACGCCATTTTGACCTCATCAGAGCCTTCGACCAAGCGGCATTGCCAGGATGGAAACTGGCCATCGTGGGGGCCTCGGACCATCCCGACGAATATGTCCGTAGTGTGATCGAGGCCGCGAAGGCAACGCCGGGCACGGTCTGCACGGGCTTGCAGACGGGAGAGGCACTACGGCAGCTGTACGCCCACGCGGGGATATTTGTCTTGCCTTCCTCTCATGAAGGGTTGCCGATTGCCCTGCTCGAAGCCCTGTCCTACGGCTTGCCGGTGGTCGCCAGCGATATCCCCGCCAACCTCGAGGTGGGGCTGCCGGCGGCGCACTATTTTCCCTTGGGGGACACAGAGGCGTTGGCCGAGCGACTGCGCGCCTTCGCGGCTCAGCCACTAACGCCAGGTCTGCGCAACGAGCGCCGCGCGTGGGTCAAGACCCGGTTCGACTGGCACGATATCGCTCGCCGCACGTTGCTGGTGTATCAGGCGGTGGTGAAGTCCTGACGCTTCCAAGCGAATCACCTCGGCTTGTCGCCTTCTGCGTTCAATTGCCTGGCACACGAGTGCGCATAAATGGTGCATACGAAATAGCAATGCGCATAAAATGGACATGTAAGCTTGTTTTATCATTTATGCACTAGTTGGTTCGGCTGCGAAATCATCAGCGGTCACGCCTGAAATGGGGGGGTCATGAGCATGCTGTACAGTTTGTTCGCCGCCACGATTGCCATTGGGTGATACGTAACATACGTTTTTAAAACGAGTTTTGTATTGTGACGCGGACGCATGGCGGGATTGCTGCGCCGCGGGCTGAGCCGAATTCGCGGCGATGAGGAAGACGGCGCAGTTATTGCTTACATCAAGAAAAATTCTACCGGGGAATGTCATGAGATCGCATATCGATATGCGAGGTTGGGAGGCACTGCGGGCCGTTGCCCGCCAAGCCTCCGCGATCAGCCGCCATGTCGACTTCTTCAAATGGCTGCAAGGGGAGGTAAGCGTGCTCCTGCCGCACGACGTACTGGTGGCGGTCTGGGGGGATTTCGCGACCGGTCATCTCAGCTACGACGTGGCCTCCAACATCGCCGACATCGGCACCTGCCAAGTCATGTCGGGAGACGATGCCGGCCCGCTGATGCGGGAACTGCACAGGCGTTGGCTGGCCGGCGGCGAGCGCTGGTACGTGCTCGAAGATTTCGAATCGGTAGGCACCGGGCGTACCGTGAACTCGAGTATCGCGGCTCTGGGCCGGATGCGCTCCGCGCTGGTCCACGGTATCCACGATCGCCGCGGTGGCAGCGATTGCATCTACGTGTTCTTCGACAAGGACATCGTGATCGACGTCGAGCCGGCGATTCTGGAAATTCTCGTTCCTCAGATCGATGCCGTATTGAGGCGGGTCGAGTGCCTGGTGCCCGATATTCGGACAGACGGCGATCCGGGCCCTTGCGAGATCAGCGGGCGCGAGCACGAGATCATGCAATGGGTCCGTTCGGGCAAGACCAACCACGAGATCGGGCTGATCTTGAACATCAGCCCGAACACCGTCAAAAACCACCTCAAGCGCATATTCCACAAGCTGAATGTCAGCAGCCGGGCACAGGCGGTCGCCAAGTATGGCAGCCTGGCCAGAGGCTGAAACGGACTCCATGAAGCCATGAACGCAATCAACGGACAGATAGGCCACCCCACGCTTCCTCATCTCGCCTTGGGCGAAGGGGGGGGTAATCGGCTGCTGGCCAGCCTCGAGCGGCTGATCGATCCGCTCATGATCATGTTCTCGCTCATGCTGCTGGCCGAGTATTTCCTGGGCGAATTGCGCTCGCGCCATGTCCTGCTCGCGCTCGCGATGTTCGCCGTGACCTATCCGGGCCGCAGCCGCTTGAATTGCCCGCCGGCACGGATGGTGCTCAAGGTGTTGGCGAGCTGGGCGGTCCTCGGTTCGCTGGTGTTGCTGTTCCTTTGGGGTAGCCACTTCCTGGCCTATTTCGAGCTGCCCCTGCTGCTGGTCTGGATGGCGGTGGCGCCGGCGGCCGTGATCGGGGGCCATGTGGCGTTCCGGTTCGCGCTGCCTTACCTCCAGG
Organism: Parasulfuritortus cantonensis; assembly: GCF_004337445.1. Classification (GTDB taxonomy): domain Bacteria; phylum Pseudomonadota; class Gammaproteobacteria; order Burkholderiales; family Thiobacillaceae; genus Parasulfuritortus; species Parasulfuritortus cantonensis. Next base: position 52,217 of record NZ_SJZB01000013.1, read on the forward strand.
TGCTCGAAGGACCTCCGGAGCGGGTGGTCCTCGCCGGGGCCAATTCGCAAGGCTTGGAACTGGCCCGGCGCTTGCGCGCCAGCCCCTATCACAACGTCGACGTGCTCGGCTTCTTCGACGACCGCGCCGAGACCCGCCTGGGCGAGCGCGGCGACCACCCGCTGCTCGGCCAGATCGCCGACCTGCCGGACTACGTGAAGACCCATTCGGTGAGCACCATCTACCTGTCGTTGCCGATGGCCTCCCAGCCACGCATCCTGAGCCTGCTCGATGCCTTGCGCGATACCACGGTATCGACCTACTTCGTGCCTGACATGTTCGTGACCGACCTGATCCAGGCCAGGGTGGATTCGGTAAGCGGGATGCCCGTCGTGTCGGTGTGCGAGACGCCGTTCCGCGGCTGGAACGGCTTCCTCAAGCGGGCCAGCGACATCTTCCTTTCGACGGTCATCCTGTTGCTGCTCTCGCCGCTGATGACCGCCATCGCGCTCGCCGTGAAGGCGACCTCGCCCGGCCCGGTGATCTTCAAGCAGCGCCGCTATGGCTTGGAGGGCGAGGAGATCTACGTCTACAAGTTCCGCTCCATGACCGTGTGCGAGGATGGCGGGACGATCCGCCAGGCGCAGAAGAACGACAGCCGCCTGACCCCGATCGGCGGCTTCCTGCGCAAGTCCTCGCTGGACGAGTTGCCGCAGTTCATAAACGTCCTGCAGGGGCGCATGAGCATCGTCGGACCGCGTCCGCACGCGGTCGCCCACAACGAGATGTATCGCAAGGTCATCAAGGGCTACATGATCCGCCACAAGGTCAAGCCGGGCATCACCGGTTGGGCGCAGGTGAACGGCTACCGGGGCGAGACCGAGACCTTGGACAAGATGCAGAAACGGGTCGAATACGACCTCGAATACCTGCGCCACTGGTCACTGCGTTTCGACCTGTACATCGTCTTCAAGACGGTCTGGGTGCTCTCCGGACAGCAAAACGCGTATTGAGAGGCGGCGCGGGCATGGGGAGATCCCGGCACCCCGGGTGCGGCCCCTCGTGTCCTGCGCCGGGACGGCGCGCCGCGACCCGGTTAGACTTCCGGCTCGCTGAACCTTGTTGACAGGATTGCTGACCGATGAGCCTCGATTCCCTGCTGTCGAAACTGAACGATAAATCCGCCGTCATCGGCATCGTCGGGTTGGGCTACGTCGGCCTGCCCCTGCTGCTGCGCTATGTCGAGGCCGGCTACCGGGTCCTCGGCCTGGACATCGACCCGGACAAGCCCGGCAAGCTGCATCGTGGCGAGACCTATATCAAGCACATCCCGGCTGCCGCGATCGCCGCGGCGCGCCATGGCTTCGAGGCGACCACGGATTTCGCCCGGGCGCGCGAGGCCGACGCCCTCATCCTGTGCGTGCCGACGCCCCTGGACGATCACCGCGAGCCCGACCTGAGTTTCGTCCTGGGTACCACCGATTCCCTGGTGCCGCATCTCCGGCCCGGCCAGGTCGTGTCGCTGGAAAGCACTACCTATCCGGGCACCACGGACGAGGAACTGCTGCCGCGGGTCGAGTCGACCGGCCTCAAGGTCGGCCGCGACATCGCCCTGGTCTTCTCGCCGGAACGCGAGGACCCGGGCAATCCCGACTTCACCACCCGGACCATCCCGAAAGTGGTCGGCGGCGTCACCCCGGCCTGCCTGGAGGTCGGCCGGGCGCTGTACGGCCAGGTGATCGACCGGGTGGTGCCGGTCAGCTCCACGCGCGCGGCGGAGATGACCAAGCTGCTCGAGAACATCCACCGTGCGGTCAACATCGGCCTGGTCAACGAGATGAAGATCGTCGCCGACCGCATGGCCATCGACATCCACGAGGTGATCCGGGCCGCCGCCACCAAGCCGTTCGGCTTCGTGCCCTACTGGCCGGGGCCCGGTCTGGGTGGACACTGCATCCCCATCGATCCGTTCTACCTGACCTGGAAGGCGCGCGAGTACGGCATCAACACCCGCTTCATCGAACTGGCGGGTGAGGTGAACAGCCACATGCCGCACTGGGTGGTGGGCAAGGTCGCCGACGCCCTCAACGAGCACCGCAAGTCGGTCAAGGGTAGCCGGATACTGGTGCTGGGGATCGCCTACAAGAAGAACATCGACGACATGCGTGAATCGCCGGCGGTCGAACTGATGGCCCAGCTGCGCGACAAGGGGGCGCTGATCGATTACGCGGACCCCTTCGTGCCGACCTTCCCGAAGATGCGGGCGCATCGGTTCGATCTCGCCAGCGTGCCGGTCACCGCGGAGACGCTGGCGGCCTACGACTGTGTCCTCGTGGCGACCGACCATGACGTCTTCGACTACGAGTTGATCCGGCGCCACGCCCAACTGATCGTCGACACGCGGGGCGTCTACCTGGAACCGGCCGCCAACGTGGTCAAGGCCTGAGCCGCAGGACAGCGAACGGCCACGGGACCTTATTTATTTACGACAACATCTCGAAGGGACGGTAATGGAATTATTGGTGACCGGCGGTGCCGGCTATATCGGCAGCCATACCTGCATAGAATTGGTGCGGGCCGGCCATGAGCCGATCGTGGTGGACAACCTGTGCAACAGCAAGACCGAGGCGATACGCCGGGTCGAGCGCATCGTCGGCCGGCCGCTGACCTTTCATCAGGCGGACGTACGCGACCGCGAGAAGATGCGCGACATCTTCGCCCGCCACAGGATTGGCGCCGTGGTCCACTTCGCCGGCCTCAAGGCGGTCGGCGAATCGGTCGCGCAGCCTCTGCGTTACTACGACAACAACGTCTCCGGCACCCTGGTGCTGTGCGAGACGATGGCCGAGGCGGGGGTCAAGCGCATCGTCTTCAGTTCCTCGGCGACCGTGTACGGCGACCCGCATGCGGTGCCGATCCGGGAGGACTTCCCGGTCGGGGCGACGACCAATCCCTATGGCCGCAGCAAATTCATGGTCGAGGAGATCCTGCGTGACCTGCACCTTTCCGATCCGGACTGGCGGGTGGGCCTGCTGCGCTACTTCAATCCGGTCGGGGCGCACGAGTCGGGCCTGATCGGCGAGGACCCCAACGGCATCCCGAACAACCTCATGCCCTACATCGCCCAGGTCGCCGTCGGCCGCCGGCCCTACCTGAACGTGTTCGGCGACGGTTATGCGACGCCGGACGGCACCGGCGTGCGCGACTACATCCACGTCGTCGACCTCGCGCTCGGCCACGTTGCCGCCCTGCGCTATCTGGAAGACCATCCGGGCGTGCTGACCGTCAACCTCGGGACCGGGCGTGGCTACAGCGTGCTCGAGATGGCCCGGGCGTTCGCGACCGCGAGCGGCCGCGAAGTACCGTACCGGATCGCCGCGCCGCGCGCGGGCGACATCGCCTGCTGCTATGCCGATCCGGCCTTGGCCGAGCGCCTGCTGGGGTGGCGTGCGCAACGCGGCATCGAGGCGATGTGCGCGGACACCTGGCGCTGGCAGGACGGCAACCCAAACGGCTACAGCGAGGCCTGACGCTCGTCCGGTGGCGGGTACACCATGGATATGTCATGCGTATTTCCACGTCGGCCCCGCTGTCGGCCCGTTCGGGTCATTGCCGGAGTGGTTGTACGCAGCAAGAATTCGACGTAAGTAATTCCACTTACGGAGATGACCATGAAACTCTCACGGCTGTTCGCGGCGTTCAGTGCCGCCATGTTGGTCGCTGGGTCGGCGGCGGCCGGCACCTATACGGATACCGACAGCGTCAGTTTCACGCTGACCGACACCGCGGACGTAACGTTTGCGTACAACTATGACGAACTGCTCTACTACACGTTCGACCAGGGCAGCAAGGCGGGCGGCCGGGTTGCGGCCATCAGTTCGCTGGTATGGACCGACGTCTACGGCAACCAGACTTCGATCGACGCCACCTTGGACGGTTCCGCCGACAGCGGTAGCTTCACCGTCAGCGGCCTCGGTGCCGGCACCTACACGGCCAGTCTGACCGGCACCTGGGTTTACCAGGGTGAGTTCGGTACCACGGCGACCTATCTGTCCGGTGGAAATGCCAGCCTCGGCTACGCCGTCACGCCGGTACCGGAGCCTGCCGAGATAGCGCTGATGCTTACCGGGCTTGGCCTTGTCGGTGGCGCCGTGCGGCGCCGACGCGCCGTCGACATGCGCTGAAGCAGACCGTCCCTTCGCTTTGCTTTTGCCTGGCGCCTACGGGCGCGGCAGGCTTTTCCCTTCCAGTTTGGCGAACGCGTCTGTACCATTGGCGGCGCCTGGGCCCTGCCGGGGTCGACCGTCTTCCGGACTGCCCCGGGGGATACCGGACGCGGAACTTGGGCGCCGATACGATACGACTAGGACGGATGAGCTTGTTTGGAACCCTGCAGCCGCTTGCCGACGCGAGCGGGCCGGCCGCGCCGGAAAAAGAAAAAGCCGCAGAACGTGATGTTCATGCGGCTTTTCGTACTGCTGAAAAACTGCTTGGCAGTTTATTTGGTGCCCAGGAGAGGACTCGAACCTCCACACCGTTGCCGGCGCTAGGACCTGAACCTAGTGCGTCTACCAATTCCGCCACCTGGGCAAAGAGGGGCGCATTCTAGCGACGCCTTATTCACCCTGTCAACGTGAGTTTTTAATGTCTGAAAAAAAATCTGCAAAAAATTCCAAAGCGCGCGGCCAGAAGGGGCTGCGCTGGCAGGACCCGTTCCTGCAGCGCGAGCGCGACAAATACGATTACCCGTTGCCGAGCCGGGAATTCATCCTGCAACTGGTCGAGGAGGCCGGCGGCCCGCTGCCCGCCGATGACCTGGCCTTCAGGCTCGATATCGACGTCGACGAGAGCGAATCCTTCAATCGCCGCCTTGCCGCCATGCAGCGCGACGGCCAGCTGGTCATCAACCGGCGCGGCGACCTCTGCCTGCCCGACAAGATCGAGCTCAAGGCCGGCCGCGTCGAAGGCCATGCCGACGGCTTCGGCTTCTTCATCCCGGACGACGCCTCCGGCGACATGTTCCTGTCCGAGAAGGAGATGCATCAGGTCCTGCACGGCGACCGCGTGATGTGCCGCGAGCGCGGCCTGGACCGGCGCGGGCGCAAGGAGGGCAAGATCGTCGAGGTGTTGGATCGGGCCAACAGCCGCGTGGTCGGCCGCTTGTACCGCGAGCATGGCCACCAGTGGGTGGTGGCGGAGAACAAGCGCATCAACCAGGACATCATCATTCCGCCCACGGAGTCGCTCAAGGTCGGCTTCGGCCAGGTGGTGACGGTCGACATCGTCGAGCAGCCGACCAAGCACGCCCCGGCCATGGGCCGCATCGTCGACGTCCTGGGCAACTATGCCGACCCGGGCATGGAGATCGAGATCGCCCTGCGCAAGCACGACCTGCCCTTCGAGTTCCCCAAGGAGGTGGCGGCCCAGGCGAAGAAGCTGCCCAAGGGCGTGCTCAAGCGCGACCTGGAGGGACGCGAGGATGTCCGCGACCTGGCCCTGGTGACCATCGACGGCGAGGATTCGCGCGACTTCGACGACGCGGTCTACTGCGAGCCGCTCGGGCGCGGCTTCAAGCTCTGGGTGGCGATCGCCGACGTCTCCCATTACGTCCAGCCCGGCTCGCCGCTGGACAAGGAGGCCTACGAGCGCGGCAACTCGGTGTACTTCCCGCGCCGGGTGATTCCCATGCTGCCGGAGGAACTGTCCAACGGCCTGTGCTCGCTCAACCCCAAGGTCGACCGTGCCTGCATGGTGTGCGAGATGGAGATCGCCGGGACCGGCACGATCAAGAAATACCGGTTCTTCCCGGCCGTGATGCACTCCAAGGCGCGCCTGACCTACACCCAGGTCTGGGACTGGCTCAACGACGCCAAGAAGGTGCCGAAGGACCAGGCGGATCTGCTGCCCCACGTCGAGAACCTGTACAAGCTGTTCAAGGTGCTGCTCAAGGCGCGCGGCAAGCGCGGCGCCATCGACTTCGAAACCCTGGAAACCAAGATGGTGTTCGACGACGCCAGCGGCAAGATCGAGAAGATCGTCCCCTACGCGCGCAACGATGCCCATCGCCTCATCGAGGAATGCATGCTGGCCGCCAACGTGTGCGCCTCGGAGTTCCTCAAGAAGCGCAAGCATCCGGCCTTGTACCGCATCCACGAGGGCCCGACCCTGGTCAAGCTGAAGGCGCTGCACGAGTTCATGGCCGAGTTCGGCTTCGTACTCGCCGGCGGCGACGATCCGCATGCCAAGGACTATGCCGACCTGCTGGCCAAGATCAAGGGGCGGCCGGACGAGCAACTCCTGCAGACGGTGATGCTGCGCTCCCTGCAGCAGGCCGTGTACAGCCCGGAGAACGTCGGCCACTTCGGCCTCGCCTACGAGTCCTATACCCATTTCACCTCGCCGATCCGTCGTTACCCCGACCTGCTGGTGCACCGCGCCATCCGCGCCTGCCTGGTCGGCGAAACCTACCGGCCGGGCAACTGGCAGCAGATCGGCGAGCATTGCTCGATGACCGAGCGGCGCGCCGACGAGGCGACCCGCGACGTGGTGTCCTGGCTGAAGTGCTACTACATGCGCGACAAGCTGGGCGAGGAGTTCGACGGTGTCATCTCGGCGGTGACCAGCTTCGGCATCTTCGTCGCCCTGGACGAGGTCTTCGTCGAGGGCCTGGTGCACGTATCCGAACTGGGCCAGGACTACTTCCACTACGACGGTGCCCGGCACCAGATGCTGGGCGAGCGCACCGGCAAGCGCTTCCGCCTGGGCGACCGGGTCCGCATCAAGGTGGCCCAGGTCGAGCTGGAGAGCTCAAAGATCGACTTCGTCATGGCGGAAGAGCCCGCGCCGGCGCCGAAACCGGGCGCCCCGAAACCGGGCGCCCCGAAACCGGCCAAGGCAGGCAAGGCGGAACCCGCTAAAATCACGGCCCCTGCCAAGAAGGCGGCCAAGAAGCCGGCCGCGAAGAAATCGAAACCATGAGCCAACGCTCTCTGATATACGGTTTTGGCTACGGCCGCTCGCGATGCTCGCTTAACCTGCCTGGCGGCAGGTTAGCCTGCACCGAAACCTCCTTTGTGAACGTGGCCCGAAGTGGCGCTGGGGGTCGTGCATGAGCCAACGCTCCCTGATATACGGTTTTGGCTACGGCCGCTCGCGATGCTCGCTTAACCTGCCTGGCGGCAGGTCAGCCTGCACCGAAACCTCCTTTGTGAACGTGGCCCGAAGTGGCTTTTGGGGTCGTGCATGAGCCAACGCTCTCTGATATACGGCTTTCATGCCGTCCTGTCGCGGCTGCGCCACCACCCCGGCAGCGTCCAGGTCATCTACCTGGACGAGGCCCGACGCGACAAGCGGGCCCAGGAGGCGCGCCGGCTGGCCGAGGAGAAAGGGGTCAAGCTGGTGGCCAGCGAGGCCAGCCGGCTGGAGGAGATGGCGCACGGCAAGTCGCAGGGCATCGTCGCCTTCGCCGAGCCGATCCAACTCGCCCGCACCCTAGACGAGGTCCTGGAGGACCTGACCGAGCCGGCCTTGCTGCTGGTCCTGGACGGCGTCACCGATCCGCACAATCTGGGTGCCTGCCTGCGCAGCGCCGACGCCTTCGGCGCCCATGCCGTGATCGTGCCCAAGGACCGTGCGGCCAGCCTCAACGCCACGGCGATGAAGGCGGCCAGCGGTGCCGCCGACGCGGTGCCGTTCATCCCGGTGACCAACTTGGCGCGCGCCCTGCGCGAGCTCAAGGAGCGCGGCATCCTGATCGTCGGCACCGACCTGGAAGCGAGCATCGCGGTCGCCGATGCGGACTTCTCGGGCCCGGCCGCCCTGGTCCTGGGCGCCGAGGGTACCGGCATGCGCCGCCTGACCCGGGAACACTGCGATGTCCTGGTCCGCATCCCCATGTACGGCCAGGTCGAGAGCCTGAACGTCTCGGTGTCGGCCGGGGTCTGCCTGTACGAAGCGCGCCGGCAGCGGGCTGGCCTGGAGGCTTGAACATGACGGAAATCGACAAGGCCTGGACGATGTTCAGGAGCGCCGAGCTCGTCTACGACCAGGCGGCGATCGAGCAGGCGCTCGATCGGCTGGGGGCGCAGATCAGCGCACGCCTGGCGGACAGCTTTCCGGTCGCGCTGTGCGTGATGGGCGGGGCCGTGGTGTTCGCCGGCCAGCTTCTGCCGCGTCTGGCCTTTCCCCTGCAATTCGATTACCTGCACGCGACCCGCTACCGCGATGGCACCCGGGGCGGCGAGATCGAATGGTGTGCGCTGCCGCGCGGCGAAGTCGACGGGCGCGTGGTCCTGCTCATGGACGACATCCTGGACGAGGGCTACACCCTGGCCGCGGTCAAGGCCAAACTGCTCGAACTGGGCGCGGCGCGGGTCGAGGTCGCGGTGCTGGCCGAGAAGGAACTCGGTCGCGCCAAGCCGATCGAGGCCGACTACGTCGGCCTCATGTTGCCGGACCGCTATGTCTTCGGCATGGGCATGGACGCCTACGGCCTGTGGCGCAACCTGCCCGCCATCTACGCTCTGAAGGAGGATTGACCATGCTGGCCATCATCGGCGGCAGTGGCCTGACCCAGTTGCCCGGCCTGCACATCAGCCGGCGCGAGGTCGTGCGCACCCCGTACGGCATGCCCTCCGGTGCGCTGACCTTCGGCCAGCTCGACGGCCACGGCATCGTCTTCCTCGCCCGTCACGGCTACGGCCATACGGTGCCGCCCCATCTGGTGAACTACCGCGCCAACCTGTGGGCGCTGCACGCCCAGAAGGTCACCCACGTCCTGTCCATCGCCACGGTCGGCGGCATCCACCCCGACATGCGCCCCGGGCGCCTGGCGGTTCCCGACCAGATCGTCGATTACACGCATGGCCGCGAGACCACCTACGCGGAATACGGCAACGGCGACCCGGTCACCCACCACGACTTCACCTGGCCGTATTGCGACGAGATGCGCCAGCGTTGCATGGCGGCCCTGGCCGAGTGCGGCGAGGACTTCGTCGCCGGAGGCGTCTACGGCTGCGTGCAAGGTCCGCGCCTGGAGACCAAGGCCGAGATCGAGCGCATGGCGCGCGACGGTTGCGACATGGTCGGCATGACCGGCATGCCGGAGGCCTACCTGGCCAAGGAACTGGGCCTCTGCTACGCGGCGGTCGCGGCGTCGGTGAACTGGGCGGCGGGGCGCCAGGATAGTGCCCTGACCATCTCCGGCGACCAGATCGAGGCGACCATGGCCCAGATCATGGAACGTGTACGCCGGGTTCTGTTGAGTGTCGCCCGCCTGGAGTTCGCCGCCGGCGGCTGATCACGGCCGCACCCGGACAAGCGGCAAAAAACTTTTTCGTCCGCCACTAAAGTTTTTCTACTCAATGCCGTAATCGGGGGCAACCACATCGATCGCGATGTCGGTAACGGAGAGGAGAAGCCTCTCTCGACTCGAACCTAGAATAGGAGTTCATCATGGCCTACGGCGACATCTCCCTGACCGCCTCAATGCGTAACGTGCTGGTTTCCCTCCAGCAGAACAGCACTTTGTTGGACCGTACTTCGGAACGGCTGTCCACCGGTAAGAAGGTCAACAGTGCCTTGGACAACCCGGCCAGCTTCTTTGCCGCCAAGTCGCACACCGACCGCGCCTCGCAGCTCGACGGCCGCAAGGACTCCATCGGCGAAGCGATCCAGACCATCAAGGCCGCCGACAGCGGCGTGACGGCGATCACGACCCTGATCGAAACCGCGCGTGGTCTGCTTTCCCAGGCCCGTTCCACGACGGACACCACCGCTCTGAACAACCTGGCGAGCCAGTACACCGAAGTGCTGAGCCAAATCGACAACATCGCGACCGATTCGAACTACAAGGGCATCAACCTGCTGAACAGCGATACCCTGTCGGTTGCCTTCAACGAGGACAACAGCACCAACATCACCATCTCCGGCTTCGATGCCACTTCCACCGGCCTGTCCATCGGCACCGCCACCGATAGCACGGCCATCGACACCTCGGCTGAAATCGATACCCTGGAAACCTCCCTCAACGATGCCCTGACCTCCCTGCGCACCAATTCCGCTGGTCTGGCGTCCAACCTGGCGATCCTGTCCGCGCGCGATTCCTTCATCACCAGCCTGAACAACGTGCTGACCGAAGGCGCGACCAAGCTGACCGCCGCGGATACCAACGAGGAAGGTGCCAACATGCTGATCCTGCAGACCAGGCAGCAGTTGGGTACCACGGCGCTGTCGATCGCTTCGCAGGCGGCTCAGAGCGTGCTGCGGCTGTTCTAACCAGCGTCCTCGCGACGTGACGTCCGGCCGGCAGGGGGCAACCCCTCCGGCCGATGGTACGGGAGGCGGCAATGGTAAACGAGATGACTGTTATCGGATCGGCATCCGTTGCCCGGGATTATGGCTTGGCCACCGCATCGCAGGGGCCGGTCGTCACTGCGAACGGGTCCGCGCTGCCGGGCGGTTCGGGTGTCAGTCTTTCAGCCGGCACATTCTCCGGCTTGGCCAGCGCCAAGGATGCCACCGCGGATGTCGCGGTATCGGTCCGGGAAGTCGGCAAGGCACTGGAGCAGGTCGGGGTCCTCTTGGGGCAACTCGATCAGCAGGTCGGGCAGGTGAAGAACTATCCGCCTTTCCCGCCGGGCAACGAGCAGCGGGCGGCGTATATCAACAGCTTGAACGGTCTGCGCCGGCAGATGGAGGCGGTGAGCGTGCCGCCGGTGGACAATGGCAGCGAACCGGTTTTCTATCCGAAGGAAACCGAGCTGCCCGTGCTGGACGCCGGTGCCGCGACCGATGGTGAGGTCGCTGCCCTGGGGAACCAGGCGGCCGATGTGCGAGCCCAGGTGGACCGGCTTCTTGGCGACCTGCACACGCGGTTCGCGGACCAACTGCCCGGCCAGATGGCGCAGGGCGGTGGCGAAACGGAAGTGCTGGCGCTGGTTTCCAGTGTCGGACGTCAGTTGGCGGCCGCACCGCAGGCGATGACCCAGGCGGGTACGGCCGCGGTGGCGGGCCTGTAAGGTTGCCGTGTCACTTCGCATCACACTGAAACCGGGCGAAAAGATATTCATCGGCGGCGCCGTCGTCCAGAACGGCGACAGTGCCGCCGACTTTTCCATCCTCAACGACACCCCACTCCTGCGGGAAAAGGACATCCTTACCGAGGACAAGGCCGACTCGGTGTGCAAGCGGATCTACCTCTGCGTGCAGTTGATGTACATCGACGTCGCCAACATCACGAAATATCAGCAGACCTACCGCCGTCTGCTTGAGGAGGTCATCGCCGCGGCACCCAGCACCGTGGATTATCTGGCCACCATCAACACCGATTTGGCTTGCGGCAGGTATTATCAAGCCCTCAAAGGGGCCAGGAAACTGGTCGACTATGAACAGGAGCTAATCGATCATGCCCGCCAATCCGCTTGATGCCTATCAGGAAGTCGAAAAGGCCACTTTGACCGGTCGCGAACTCGAGGCCAGCGTGCTCATGCGCGCCGCCATGCGGCTCGCCGAACTGCGGAACAACTGGGACGCGCCCGGCCGGGAATCCGAGCTCGACGACGCCTTGCGTTACAACCAGCGCATATGGACCGTGTTCCAGGCCGAGTTGCTCGACGAGGAAAACCCGCTGCCGGAGGAGATCAAGCGCAATCTGATCAGCCTTTCGGCATTCGTCGACCGCCGTACCTTCGACGTGATGGCGTTCCCGGATGCGGACAAGCTGGATATTCTGATATCCATCAACAAGAACATTGCGGCCGGACTGCGCGGCGAGGCGGCCTGACCGCGCGCTCGTCTCCGAACGCCGTGCCGGGTGGCGGCGAGGCCGGCCGGGCGCCGATACCATCTCTTGCGGGGGAGCAGCGATGCTGGATCTGGCCTTGATCTACAGCGTGAAGGACCAGGGGCAGGCCGAGCACTATTTCCAGCACGTCTATCCGATGCTGGACGGCATCCAACGCAACTATGTCCGGGACCTGGCGAGTTACGGGCTGCTGGGCTACTGTCCCGCCTGCGGCGTCGGCGAGGTGCAGATCGACTACATGTTCTCGGCCGACGGCAAGACCCCGGTCTGGCGCGAGCGCGGCGTTTGCCGCTGCGGTCTGAACACCCGCATGCGCGCCACGCTCGACTGGATCGTGACGAGCGAAACGCTCAACCGTACGAGCGTCGTCTATTGCAGCGAGGGGAAGACGGCGTTCTACAAGGCCTTGCTGGATTTCCTGCCGCTCACCATCGGCAGTGAGTACATCCCCAACCAGGCGCCGCTCGGCTCCGTCGATCGCCATGGCCTGCGTTGTGAAAGTCTCGAGCAACTGAGTTTCGCCGATGACAGCTTCGACTTGCTGGTCAGCCTGGACGTGCTGGAGCATGTGTTTGACTTCGAAGCCGCACTCGACAACATGCTGCGCGTCCTCAAGCCGGGCGGCGTCGCTTTGGTCACCGTACCCTTCCAATTCGGCCGCGAGCGTACCCAGCGCCGTGCCGAGGTCGACGCCGGCGGCCGCCTCGTGCACCGCCTGCCGCCGGTCTACCATGGCGATCCGATCAGCGGTGTCGGGGCGCTGCTGGTTTACGACTTCGGTTGGGACCTGATCGACTATGCCAAGGCCATCGGCTTTCGTGACGTCGAGTTTCTCTTCATCTGGTCGGAGGCGAAGAAATACCTGGGCATCAATTACATCCTGCGCATGCGGAAGTAGGGAGACCGGGACTTGGCTGACGCCCCGCTCACCCAGCCGGCCGGCCCCATGACGGTCCAACTGGTCGCCATGGTACGCGGCGACGCGGCACGGCTGCTGCCGGGCACCCTGGCCGCACTGGCGGTGCCGCAGGCCGCCGGTTGGCATCTCACGGTGTTGGCCGACTCCCGCGTGCCAGCGGATTTCGTCCCCGGTGGCGCCACCGATTGGCAGTACTGCCCGAGCGGCGAGTTGCTGGCCGAGGCCAACCGGCTGATTGCGGCCGGGCAGGCCGGCTGGGTCGGCATGATCGAGGCAGGGGACGTCCTGGCGACCGAGGCCTACGTCCGCCTGGCTGCAGAGGCGGGCCGCCACCCGGGCTGGCTCGCGTTCTACAGTGACGAGGCCGCCCTCGATGAGACGGGCCGTCCGGGGGCACCGTTCTTCAAGACCGACTTCAACATCGACCTCCTGCGTTCGGCCTCGTTTGCCGTCGGCGGCCTGCTGCTGGTGCGCCGGTCGGCTTTTCTGGCGTGCGGAGGTTTCGACCCCGCCGCCGAGGGCGTCGATCTGTTCGACTTGTGCCTGCGCCTGTACGAGGCGGGCGGTGGGGCGGCCATCGGCCACGTTGCCGAGGTGCTCTACCTGCGTCATCCGGAGGGCGGGCACAGCCTGCGGGGGACCGACGAGATGGTCGCGGCACGCAACCGTTCACTGCTCGATCACCTGCATCGCTGCGGCCTGGAGGCCAGCCTGGACGAAGGCTATCTGCAAGGGACCTACCGGTTGCGCTATCGACATGCCGGACATCCGTTGGTGTCGATCATCGTCCCGACCAAGAACCAGAGGGCCTTCCTGGCCCGCTGCCTCAGCACACTGGTGGCGAAGACCGCCTATCCGAACTTCGAGGTGCTGGTGGTCGACAACGGTAGCACCGAGCCAGATGCCCTGGCCTACCTCGCCGGCCTCCCGCAGGCCGATGCGCGAATTCGCGTCCTGGCCAGCCCCGGGCCGTTCAATTTCGCGGCCATGAACAACCAGGCCGCCAGGGAGGCGCGCGGCGAGTACCTGCTCCTGCTCAACAACGACACGGCCGTGCTGCACGAGGACTGGCTGGACGAGATGATGGCCCACGCCCGGCGTCCCGAGGTCGGCGTGGTCGGTGCCCGCCTGATCTATCCGACCGGCAAGATTCAGCATGCCGGGGTCGTGCTCGGCCTCAACAACAGTCCGGCCGACCACCCGTACCTGGGCAGCGAGCTGGCCGACGTCGGCTACTACGGACGCCTGCAACTGGTCCAGGACCTGTCCGCCGTGACCGGGGCCTGCCTGCTCGTGGCGCGGCCGTTGTACGAGCAGGTCGGCGGCCTGGACGAGGCGGCCTTCCAGGTTTCCTTCAACGATATCGATCTCTGCCTGAAGATAGGCGAATTGGGCCGGCTGATCGTCTGGACGCCGTTCGCCACCCTGCTGCACGAGGGTTCGGCCAGCCAGGCGTCGGAAACCGAACGGGCGACGCTGACCGACCGGCAGCGCCGGTTCCTGGCCGAGCGGCAGCATTTCTACGCCAAGTGGCGCCGCCAGATCGCCTTCGATCCGGCCTACAACCGCAACCTCAGCCTGCGCGGCCGGTACCCGGAAGCGGAGCCCGAGGCCATGCTGCGGCTGGCGCCGGACGATCGGCCGCGGCCGCGTATCCTGGCGCACCCCGGCGACCGCGCCGGTAGCGGCGAATACCGCGTACTTGCGCCGATGCGCGCGTTGAACGGCGCCGGCCGGGTCGACGGGCTGGAGAGCAGCCGCTACCTGGGCGTTCCCGAGCTGATCCGGTTCGAGCCGGACAGCATCGTCCTGCAACGCCAGATCGAGAACCGCAACATCGAGTTGATCGAGGGCTATGCCCGCAATAGCCGGGCATTCAAGGTGTTCGAGCTCGACGACCTGTTGTTCAATCCGCCGGTCAGGCACGTCGCCAGCGCGCAGGTCGCCAACCTGCCCGAGTTGAAGAAGCGTCTGCGCAAGGCCATCGGCCTGTGCGACCGTCTGGTCGTATCCACCGACTACCTGGCCGAGGCGATGCGCGAGTACGCAACGGATATCGTCGTCTGCCCGAACTACATCGAGGCCGCCCGGTGGCAGGGCCTGAAGGCACTCAGGCGGGCGGCCGCGAAACCGCGCATCGGCTGGGCCGGCAGCCTGGGCCACGAGGGCGATCTCGCCCTCATCGTCGACGTCGTCAAGGCCACGCTGGCGGAGGCCGACTGGGTGTTTCTAGGCTACTGCCCGGAAAGTCTCAAGGCGGCGGTCGAATTCCATCCACTGGTGAAGTTGGACGACTACCCGGCAAAGTTGGCGTCCCTCAACTTGGATCTGGCCGTTGCGCCGCTCGAAGACTTGCCGTTCAACCACGCAAAGAGCCATCTGCGTCTGCTCGAATATGGCGCCCTGGGGTGCCCGGTCGTCTGCTCCGATGTCACCCCCTATCGTGGTGAGTTCCCGGTTCGGCGGGTACGAAACCGCCATAGGGAGTGGCTGGAGGCCATACGGGGGTACCTGGCTGAACCCGATGAACTGCAGAGAGCAGGCGCGACCCTGAGGCAGTTTGTCACCGAGCGCTGGACACTGGAAACCCATCTCGAATCCTGGCTGAAGGCCTGGATGCCATGACCGTCCGGTTGGCGTTGCGCCGGAGAGTCACGGACGGCTGGACCGACGGCAGCCCGGGCTCAGTTGCAGACGGATCACCCGATGGCAGGCATAACAGAAGGCGAAAGGGCAGCTTGTGGTGAACTCGAAGGACAACTTCTTCATTAAGGATGGCTACACAGCCCGGACAACAGCCAACTATTTCGAGGATTCACTCGTTGGTACCGAGGGTGTCCTGCATCAGCCGCACGTTTACGCCTTTGCCGGATACCTGGCCAAGAAATTCGCATGTACGCATATCCTGGATATCGGCTGTGGCCGTGCCGTCAAACTCGCCGACCTGCACCCGGATTTTGAGATCGTAGGCGTCGATATCGGCAGCAATATCGAGTACTGCAGGAGCCATTATGGCTTCGGAACTTGGCTTACGTTGGACCTGGAGACGGCGGAGGGCGACTTGCTGTCACCGGAGGTGCTTCAGAAGACCGTGCTGGTATGTTCCGACGTGATCGAGCACCTGGTCGATCCGAAGCCGCTTCTGGGATTCATTTCGAGGTGCCTCGACCATGCGCCCGTTGCGATCTTGTCCACTCCTGAGCGCGATCTCGTTCGCGGTGTCGACGATGCCGGTCCCCCGGCCAATACGGCCCATGTCCGCGAGTGGAACCAAGCGGAGCTGGGCCTGCTCCTTCAGGACTTCGGGTTCGATGTGGCGTTTCTGGGGCTCACCTGTAACAACAATCGGGACTGGGCCAAGAAGACGACGCTCGCAGTCCTGCACGGCCGGGCGTTGCCACCGAGGCAGGTCGCCTGCGCCACGGATTTCCGCGTGGTCGCGTTCATGACGGCTTACAACGAAGCGGACATCATCTTCCATTCCATCCGCCATCTGATTGATCAGGGGGTCGATGTCTACCTCATCGACAACTGGTCGACCGACGACACGGTCGCCCATGCCACACCGTTGCTTGGCAAGGGCCTGATCGCCATAGAGCAATTTCCACCCGGTGGCCCTACCGGTACATATGATTGGCACGCGTTGCTCACCCGGGTGGAGGAGTTGGCTCAGGCGATCCAGGCAAACTGGTATTTGCACCACGACGCCGACGAGATCAGGGAGGCACCCTGGTCGGACATGCGTCTCCGTGAGGCCTTCGCCTATGTGGAAAGAATGGGCTTCAACGCGGTGGATCACACGGTTATCGAATTCAGACCGGTGGACGACGGGTTCGAATCGGGTACCGACTACGGGACCTACTTCAGGCACTGGGAGTTCGGTTGCAAACCGGGGCACTTCAAGCAGGTCAAGGCCTGGCGGTCGTCGGGCGTCAGGGTGGATTTGGCGCGCTCAGGAGGCCATGAGGCCGCGTTCGAAGACCGTCGCGTATTTCCGTACAAGTTCCTGTTGCGTCATTACCCCGTGCGGTCGCAAGGGCACGGGGTGAAAAAGGTATTTGCCGAAAGAAAGCAACGGTTCAATCCCCTTGAACGGGTCGAGAAGGGATGGCACGTCCATTATGACGACATTGTCCAAGGCCACAATTTCGTCCGTTCCGAGATGGGATTAAGCCGCTTCGAAGAAGAAACGTTTTGTTCGGACTATCTGGTTGAACGTCTTTCCGGGCTAGGCATCCTCGACAGGCCTGCCCAGCCAAGGCCCGACACGGCTCGTGGTATCGCCAGACTCACCGTCGTCCTCGGTATGCACCGCAGCGGGACCAGCGCGCTGACCAGGGCGCTTCAGGCCCTCGGTGTCGACTTGGGTGAGTCCCTGATACCGGGGGTGGCCGACAATAACGAGAAGGGGTTCTTCGAAGATACCGAGGTCAATAAGCTCAACAACGAGCTCTTGGAGGCACTCGGGGCGAACTGGCATACGTTGACGGCAATCGATCCGGCGGCTCTGCAGGGGCCGGGGCTGGAATCGTTCAGGGTGCGCGCCGCCGAGCTTCTGGGCAGCAAGATCAAGACAAGCCATTTCGGCCTCAAGGATCCGCGCCTGTCCCGGCTACTGCCCTTCTGGCAAACCGTGTTCGAGACGCAGGGCCTAAGCGTGTCCTATGTGATCTCCGTACGAAACCCGCTCAGCGTGGCTCAGTCCTTGGCGAGGCGCGACGGCTTCACCGTCGAGAAGAGCGGATTTCTATGGCTGGGGCATGTCATTCCCGCTGTCCTCGGAACCTCTGGTGCGGCGCGGATCGTCGTCGACTATGACCGTCTGATGGCGGACCCGGTCAGGGAGATGAGCCGGCTGGCGCGTGCCTTGGGTCTGCCGTTCCATGAGACTGCTCGATCCATTGTGGATTATTGCCAGGCGTTTCTCGAGAGCCGGCTCCAACATAACCTCTGCTCCGCCGAGGAACTCAGGCGCGAGCCCCGGATCAGTGCGGATACTCGTGCGGCATATGAGCTGCTTCGTCTGGCGGCATGTGATGACGTTTCCTTGGATGACGCCGAGACCGTGGCGCGTTTCGAGGGCTTCAAGCGCCGTTACGATGATATGGCCACACCGTTTGCGTACATGGACGCGGCGGACAGACATCTCGCCGACTGCCTGTTCCGTCAAGGCGAACTGCAGGCGAAGTTGGAAGGTGCCGAGGGTCAGCTTCGGCAGCTTGGTTCCGACATGGCAACCGTCCAACGTGCACTGAACGCAACATTGGCTACCAACGTTGCGCTGAAGCGGCACCTCGATGACCTGTCCGCCAGGCTGACCAAGCGTGACGCGCTGGTTTTCCAACTGGCCCAGTTACTGACCGAAGACGTGCAGATGTTCGCGTCGATCCGGCAGACGACGCAAAAGGGAAACCGCCAGCTCCTGACGCAGACGATCAACAAGGCTTCGGATGGGAAGCGTGTTGCTGGCGTGACGGAAGTCTTGCGGGAGGTCCAGGCGGTCCTGCAGGACAGCAGGGCGGTCCAGGCGGGGCGCGCGGCCGGTGTGGTGTCGCAGGGTAAGGGCGGGGCAGGAGTCGACGAGACGATCCCGACGTATCGCATCGGCATCATGGCGCACGTGTATTACGTCGACCTGTTCGACGAGATTTGCGCCGTGCTCGCGCGTTTCCCCTATCCCTATGCCCTTCTGGTCTCGGTGGTCGACGAGGCGGCGGCCGAGACGGTGCGCGGCGCGGCGGCCCAACTCGCCAACCTGACCCGCCTCGACGTCCGGGTGGTGGCCAACCGGGGCCGCGACCTGGCGCCGTTCTTCGTCGCCTTCCGGGACGATATCCTGGCCCTCGACCTGGTCTGCCACGTCCATACCAAGAAGTCCCTCTATACGGGTACGGAGCGGACCGGCTGGCGGCAATACCTTTACCAGAACCTGCTTGGCACGCCGGAGCGCGTGGGCGCCATATTCGGGCGCTTTGCCGCCGACCCGAAGCTGGGCGTGGTGTATCCGGAGAGCTATCCCGGCATGCCGTTCTGGGGCCACACCTGGTTGTCCAACAAGGCGATCGCCATGCAGCTCGCCCAGCGCCTAGGCTACCGCATCGACCCCGGCGAGTACCTCGATTTCCCGGCCGGCTCGATGTTCTGGGCGCGTCCACAGGCGCTCAAGCCACTCTTCGACCTCAACCTCGGTGTCGACAGCTTCCCGGTCGAATCCGGGCAGACCGACGGTACCTTGCAACACGCCCTCGAGCGCTATCTGGGGGTCGTCCCGGCCCTGGCAGGCTACACCCTGGGTGTACTTGCCGACGATGGCAGTCTGCGCCCGACCGGCGGCAAGAACTGGCGCCACCATCTCGCGGCGCCGCTGGCGGGCAAGCTCGTGGCGGCGGCGGCCCGTGCCCGGATCGTCTCGGTGGATGTTTTCGATACCCTGGTCATGCGGCCGTTCCTGCACCCGGACGTGGTGTTCGATTTCATCGGCGAATTTCTCCAGGCGCGCCATGGCCTGGCCGATTTCAAGAGGTTGCGCAAGCAGGCGGAGGCCAGGGCCCGGCAGGCCAAAGGAGGGCGCGACGTCGACCTGGACGACATCTACGCCAGCTTCCAGGCCCACTTCCCGGCCGACCCCGCCCTGATCGACGAACTCAAGGAGATCGAGCAGGGCATGGAACTCTGGTTCACCCGCCCGCGCAGCCAGCCGATACGCCTGCTGCGGCAACTGGCCGAACAGGGCATGCGCATCGTCGCGGTGTCCGACATGTACCTGCCGGCCGCGCTGATCCGCCGCATGCTCGACCACGTTGGGGCCGACTTCGTCCAGACCCTGTACCTGTCCAGCGAAACCGGCTGGCGCAAGGACACGGGCGAGGCCTGGCGCCAATTGCCGGTGCGCGAAGGGGTCGAGCCGGGCGCTTGGCTGCACGTCGGCGATAATGAACACTCGGACATCCAGCTGCCGGTGGACGCCGGGTTCCTGCCGCCGGTCCACATCCTCAGGCCGGCGGCGATGCTGGCGACCTTGCCCTGCCTCAGCGCCCTGCACCGGCGCGACTTCCTGCCCTGGCCGGACCAGCTCTGGCTCGGCCTGGTGGGCAATCGCCTGGCCGAGCTGAGCGACCGTTCGCCGGCCGCCTTCGGCGATGCGTTGCGTCTGGACGGCCTCGCCGACATCGGCTACCTGTGCTTCGGCCCGGTCGTCGCCAACTATGTTCTATGGCTCGCCCGCCGCTGTGCCGGCGCCGGGCATCGGGCCCTGCTCTTCCTGAGCCGCGAAGGCTACCTGCTGGAAAAGGTCTTCGCCGCCTTACAGGCCTCGATACCGGCGCTGGCCGGGATGCAGGGCCGCTATTTCCTGACCTCGAGGCGGGCTGCCGGGGTCGCCGCGATGCAGACGCGGGACGACCTCGGTTACCTGTTGGGCGCCCATTTCAAAGGCCGTGTCGGCGACCTGATCCGCGCCCGCTTCGGGGACGATATCCTGGCCGCCTATCGCGCCGCGGGCGATCTCGACCTCGACCGCGAGGTGACGCTCCCGGCCATGAAGGACGCGGTCCTGTCCGGCATGTTGGCCAGCCGTGCGGCGATCCTCGAGATTGCCGCACGGGAGCGCGCGGCCTACCTGGACTATTGGCGGGCCGAGGTGCCGGACGGCCCGGCGGCCCTGTCCGACCTCGGTTTCTCGGGCACCATCCAAAAGTTCCTCATGGCGCTGACCGGCCGCAAGTTGGACGGCTTCTATTTCGCCACGACGGCCAAGGTCGCCGGCCTGAAGCAACTCGGCGTCGCGGTCGAGGGCCTGTATGGCGATGGCGTGGCCCTGCAGCACGCGGGCGTGCCGGTATTCGACTACAGCCTGATTCTGGAGGCGGTGCTCACGGCGCCGGCCGGGCAGTTCCAGCATTTCGAGCGGAGCGGGGAAGGGCTGCGGCCGGTGTTCAAGCAGGCCGGCCACAGCCAGACGCATTTCGACCGCGTCGCGGCGATCCAGCAGGGCATGCTCGACTTCGTCGCCGACCTGGTGGCGGCGGTCGGTGAGCGCATCTACGATGCCGAGTTCGACCGTGACCTGGTGCAGGTGCCGTTGCGCCTGCTGGTCGACGGCACCTGGTCGCTGGGCGAGCACGAAGCGCTCTTTTCGGTGGAAGACGACTTCTCGGGATTTGGCGAGATATCCTGCTTCCAGCACTATCGGCGCTTGGCCGAGCGGCCGGGCCCCGCCGAGCCGGCCGGTCGGGCCGAAGGACCCGCGGAAACGGGCTAGCGACAAGCGGTGACCCGTCCGGCTATGCTTCGGCCCCATGATGGAACTGACGATCACCTGGCGCGAATTCCTGTTGGCGGTATGTTTCGCCGGGGCGGCCTACCTGCTGGTCGGGCTGGCCCGGCAGCGCGTGGCGCGAGGCCGCCGGGACACGGAACTGGCGGAGCTGCGCAGCGAGCTGGCGGCCCTGCGCCAGCGCCTGGAGGCACTTGAAAACACGGTCGACGCGGCGCCCGGCGGTGCGGCGGCGGCCGCCGGGACCGAGGCCTACGACTACGCCGTCCAGTACGCCCGCCAAGGCATGATCGCGCCGGAGATCGCCGCCCGTTGCGGCATTTCCCGCGACGAGGCGACCTTGATCGTGGCCATGCACGGCAAGGGCCGGGAGATCGCGCCTCCGGGCTAAATCATTGATCTGGCTCAAGCCTGGGGCAATCCGGTCGATAACGCGGTGTAGCCACGTCACGGATCCATGAATGCCATGTCCGCCCAGTTCGCCGCCTTTCCGCTGCCGGTAGCCGCGGTCTGCCGCTGACATGAACATCACGGCCCTGCCCGAACTGCTGCTGTCCTGGCTGAGGAATCCGGGTGGCACGGCGCAGGCCGGGAAGGAATCCGGGCTCGGCCAGCTCAAGCCGGGTAGCCAGTACGATGGCCAGGTCCTCGAAGCCCTGCCGAACGGGCGCAACGTGGTCCAGGTCGCCAACCAGGCCATGGACATGGCCCTGCCGCAGCAGGCCCGCCCCGGCGACGTGGTCAGGCTGACCTTCCTCAGCCTGTCGCCGCGGCCGACCTTCGTCCTCGACGCGGCCCCGGCCCCGGCCACCGCGCCGGTGAGCGTCAGCCAGGCCGCGCAGCAGGTCAATGCCCTGGTGCGCTATGTGCCGATCGATGCCGCCACGCCGGTGCCCGGAAACACGATCGCCGGCGCCACCGCGACCACGCAGGCACTCGCCCAGGCCATGCCGAACGCCTCCCCCGACCCCGCACGGACCGGGAATGCGTCGGCCGCGGGCGCCGCGGCCGTGCCGACCGGGCGCCCGCTGGTCGCGAATCCGGCCATCCTGCTCGCGCCCGCGCCTGCCAATGTGCCGGCGTCCGCGGTGCTGCCCGGACCGGCCATCCCGGCCATGACGCTGGCCGGCGAGGCGGTCGACGGCGCGCGCGCGGCGTTGGGCTCGCAGACGGCACTGGCCACCGCCCAGGGCGTGGTGGCCGACCAGGCCAGCCCGGCCCGGCTGCTGCCCATGCGTCTGCAGCAGACCGTCAAGGAGAGCGGGCTGTTCTACGAGTCCCATCTGGGCAAGTGGGTACGCGGCGAACTGGGCTTGGAGACGATCCAGCGGGAACCGCAGGCACGTCTGTCGCAGGCGCCCGGGCCGCGTCTCGACCTGCCGGACCTGGAAGGCATGCCCGAGCAGGCCGCGCGCCTGGCCAGCCGGCAGTTGCACCTGCTCGAAGGCGGCCCGTTCGTCTGGCAGGGCCAGGTCTGGCCCGGCCAGGTGGCCGAGTGGCAGGTCGGCGAACGGGATCAGGAGGGTGCCGAAGACGCCGCCGCCGGCCAGAAGTGGCATTCACGCCTGCGTCTCACGCTGCCCCGGCTGGGCACCGTCGCGGCCGATCTGGACGTCGGCGCCCTGGGCTTGCGTGTCCGCCTGCGCCCCGGCCAGCCGGACACCCTGGCCGAGATCAAGGCCGCCTTGCCCGAACTGGTGCAGCGTCTGCGCGACGCCGAACTGAACCTGTCCAGCGTTCAGGCCGAGTTGGCAGATGCCGATCAATGAATACCGCCAACAGGCCGTGGCCTTGCGCTACGGCGAGGGCGACGGCGCCCCGCGCGTGGTCGCCAAGGGCAACGGCCGCCTGGCCGAGGAGATCATCGCCCGCGCCCGGGCGGCCGGCGTGTTCGTGCACGAATCGCCCGAACTGGTCGCGCTGCTCATGCAGGTCGACCTGGACGACCGTATCCCGCCCGCCCTGTACGTCGCGGTGGCGGAACTGCTCGCCTGGTTGTACCGGCTCGAGCAGGGTGCCGCGGGCGGCCCGGAAGCCTAGGCCAGGGCGTCGATCAGGTCGCGTTCGATGGCCAGGCGCGCTTCCGGCTGGACCAGCCGGTCGCCCGTCACCACGAAGACGTCCTCCACCCGTTGTCCCATGGTATTGATGCGCGCCGTCCGCACCACCACGCGATGGCGGCCGAGCAGGCGCGCGATGTCGTAGAGCAGGCCCGGGCGGTCGCCGGCCTTCACCGTGAGCAGCCACGCGTTCGGGTCCACCCCGGCGCTCAGCATCGCTTCGGGGCGGATCGGGAAGGCCTTCAACTGGCGCGGCAGGCGGCCCGGCGCGATGTCGGCGAGCGGCGCCCGCGCCTTGAGGGTCTCGGTCAGTTCGAACTCGATGTAGCTGAGGATGTCGCGGTAGGCCACCCGGCTTTGTTCGTCCATGACCAGGAAGGTATCCAGGGCGCGGCCGTCGCGGGTGGTATGGATGCGTGCCTGCAGGACCGAGTAGCGCATGCCGGCGAAGAAGCCGCAGATGCGGGAAAACAGGGCCTCCTCGTCGGGGGCGTGCACCAGCACCTCGACGCCTTCGCCGATGGGCGCCAGGCGGGCCCGCACGATGATGTCCTGGCGGCCCAGGAGCGGCAGCAGGCGGCGGGTGTGCCAGGCGATCTCCTGGGCCTCGTGGCGCAGGAAGTAGATGTCGTCGAGCTGCTGCCAGAGCTTCTTCTCGGCGCCGTCCGAGTAGCCGTACAGGCGCATGGTGGCGAGCGCCTCTTCCTTGCGCTGCTCGACCAGGTCGGTATGCGGCGCGTGGCCCTCCAGGAGACGCCGGCTGGCCAGGTAGAGCTCGCGGATCAGCTTTTCCTTCCAGGAGTTCCAGATCGCCGGATTGGTGCCCCGTATGTCGGCGACGGTGAGCAGGAAGAGGCCGGTCAAGCGGTCGAGCGTGGCGCAATGGCGGGTGAACTCGGCGATGACCTCGGGGTTGGCGAGGTCCTGCTTCTGCGCCGTATCCGACAGCGTCAGGTGTTCCCCGACCAGCCAGGCGACCTCCTCGGCCTCCTGCTTGCTGAGTCCGTGGGCGCGGCAGAAGCGGCGGGCATCCGCCATGCCCAGGCGCGAATGGTCGCCGCCCCGGCCCTTGGCGATGTCGTGGAACAGGGCCGCCAGGTAGAGCCGGTCGCGCTGCCCGAATTCCCGCATCACCCGGTGCGCGAACGGCAGTTCGTGGTCGTACTCGGGCATGGCCATGCGGCGCAGGTTGCGCAGCACCATGAGGGTGTGCTCGTCGACCGGGTGGATGTGGTAGAGGTCGTGCTGCATCTGGCCGGTGATGCGGCCAAAGGCGGGCAGGTAGCGGCCCAGGATGCCGAGCCGGTGCATCAGTCGCAGGGCCAGGGTGAGGCCGTGCGTCTGCCGGAACAGGGTGATGAAACGGGTGCGGTTCTCGGGGTCGCGCCGGAATGCCGCGTCGACGAGCTTACGGCCGCGCCGGAGGGCGCGCAGCGTGGTCGGGGTGAATCCGCTCAGGTCGGGATGCTGCTGGAGCACCAGGAAGGCATCCAGCATGGCCGACGGCCGGCGCGAGAAGAGTTCGGGATCGACGAGGTCGATGCGGTTGTCGCGGATGGCGAAATCGGGGTGGTCGGGGAGGGGCGCGGTGCGGCTGTCCGGTTGCAGGCGTTCGCGCACGCAGCCGAGCACGAATTCGTTGATCAGGGACAGGTGGCGTGCGGCCCGGAAGTAGCGCTGCATCAGGTGCTCGGAGGCCCGCCGGCCCGGGTGGGCGTGGTAGCCCATCTCGGCCGCCAGGCGTTCCTGGAACTCGAACAGCAGGCGATCCTCGCGCCGGTTCGCCGCCAGGTGCAGGCGGATGCGCAGGTGGCTCAGGAAGCTCAACTGGGCGACCACCTGGCGGGCCTCGCCGGCGCTCATCAGGCCGACCCGGGCCAGGCCGGGGAAATCGGCCGGCAGGCCGACCGCCTGGCAGACCCAGCCCGCGGTCTGGACGTCGCGCAGGCCGCCCGGGCTTTCCTTGAGGTTGGGCTCGAGCAACAGGGCCCGGTCGGCGAATCGGCCGTGGCGGTTGCGCTGTTCGAGGCGCTTGGCCTTGAAGAAGGCGTGCGGTTCGAGGTGGACGTCGAATTCGCGTCGGAAGCGCCGGTATACCGTGCGGTTGCCGGCCAGCAGGCGGGAATCCAGCAGGTTGGTCTGAATGGTGATGTCGCCGGCGGCTTCGTCCAGGCACTCCGAGACGCGACGGACACTGTGGCCGACGTGCAGGCCGAGGTCCCAGAGCAGGCCGATCAAGGGCTCGAAGCGGGCCTCCTCGGCCGCCGGCAGGTCGTCGTCGAGGAGGATCAGCAGGTCGACGTCGGAGTGCGGGTAGAGCTCGTCGCGGCCATAACCGCCGACGGCGACCAGGGCAGTGGCGGCGGGAAGGTCGTGGGCCTGCCAGACTTCCTGAAGCAGGCGGTCCGCGGCGCGCGAGAGGCCGCGCAGGAGCGGACGCGCGCGCCGACGGGCGAGGTAGTCGTCGATCAGTCGTTGCCGGTCCGCGCCGTACTGTTGGCGCCATTGCGCGACGACGGAGAAGTCCACCATGCGATTACTCCGGGAATCCTGTCCGGGGCGGGGGCGAATGCCGGTCCGGCTGGGCGAGTGGGGTGGCGTCGTTCATGCCGCTCTCCTCGCCGCCCCGGTCAGGCCGGCACGAAGGCCGGCGGCGGCGGGGTGCCGGCCGAGACCGTCAGTACCTCGTAGCCCGTCTCGGTGACCAGCACGGCGTGTTCCCACTGCGCCGACAGCGAGTGGTCCTTGGTCACCACGGTCCAGCCGTCGCCGAGCATGCGGATATCCTTGCGGCCGGCATTGATCATCGGTTCGATGGTGAAGATCATGCCCGGCTGCATCATCTCGCCGGTACCGGCCTTGCCGTAGTGCAGGACGTGCGGGTCCTCGTGGAACCGGGCGCCGACGCCGTGGCCGCAGAACTCGCGCACGACGGAGAAGCCGTTCGCCTCGGCATGCTTCTGGATGGCCTCGCCGATGTCGCCGAAGTGGCCGCCCGCGCGGACCGCGAGGATGCCCTTCCACATGCATTCGTAGGTGACCTCGGTGAGGCGCTTGGCCTGGATCGAGGTCTCGCCGATCATGAACATGCGCGAGGTGTCGCCATGCCAGCCGTCCTTGATGACGGTGATGTCCATGTTCATGACGTCGCCGGACTTCAGCTTCTTGTCGCCCGGCACGCCGTGGCAGACCTGATGGTTGACCGAGGTGCAGACCGACTTCGGGTAGGGCTTGTGGCCCGGCGGGGCATAGTTCAGCGGTGCCGGCACGCAGCCCTGCACCTCGACCATGTAGTCGTGGCAGAGCTTGTCCAGCTCGCCCGTGGTGACGCCGGGCTGGACGTAGGGGGTGATGTAATCGAGGACTTCGGACGCGAGCCGGCAGGCGACCCGCATTTTGGCTATTTCTTCGGCCGTTTTGATGACGATGGACATGTAGCAGAATCAGACCGTGGACTGAGGCAGGTTAGTAAGCGGATGTGGAAAAGTAAAGCACAGGCTACCATCAGGTCGTCGATATCGTGAAACATTCCCGCAATGGCCATAGGGGCGTTAGGCGCTTCCGGCAGCCTCCAGGCGCTGCAATCGGCCCGTGCCGCGACCGGGCAGGCGGCCCTTACGCCGGAACAACAGCAGCAGGTCGTGCGCCTCAAGCAGATCGACCAGAAGGTGCATGCCCACGAGGCGGCGCACCAGGCGGCCGGCGCCGGGCTGACCAGCGGCGCCAGCTACCAGTACGTGCGCGGCCCGGACGGTCGCCAGTACGCCGTGGCCGGGGAAGTGAAGATCGACGTCTCGCCGGCGCAGACGCCGAGCCAAACCGTCGACAAGGCGAAGCGCATCCAGGCGGCGGCCCTGGCGCCGGCCGACCCGTCCGCGCAGGATCGTGCCGTGGCCGCCCAGGCGGCGCAGATGGCCATGCAGGCGCAGGCTGAACTCAGCCGTGCCAACCAGGCCGGTGGGCTGGACCGGAATGCCGCCCTGGCGGCCTACGACAACCAGGAACCGGTGCCGGCACCGACCTTGAGCCTGTTCGCCTGACGTGGCCGATCCGGCCGGCGCATTCAGGCGGTTGGCCGACGTTCGAAGGCGGTGAAACTGCCGCTGCCGTCGGATATCGCCGCGTTTGTCACCGAGGCCGCCGGCGGACCGCGCCGGGCCCAGGCGATGAGCGCGGCGACGGCGGCCTCGTCGCCCTGGACCGTCGCTTCCACGCTGCCGTCGCGGCAGTTGCGCACCCAGCCGGCGACGCCCAGGCGATCGGCTTCGGCGCGCATGGAATCGCGGTACCACACCCCCTGCACCTTGCCGGATATCACCAGGTGCCGGGTGATCACGCCTTGTCCCCCAGACGGCGTGGATGGGGTCCGACCAGGGCGTCTGGGCCGCGTAGCGGTCGTCCTCGGGGCGGATCAGACCGGTCAGGGAGAAGGTATTCAGGCCGGTCCAGCCACCGTCGCGCAGGAAGTATTCGAGTACCAGTCCGCTCCGTTCGAACGGGTGCGCGTCGATCCAGACGCGGATCGCCTTGGGCGGGAAATAGCGGTTCGAGAACACCAGGGCGAAGCGGCCGCCCGGCTTGAGGACCCGGCGAACATCGGCGAACACCTCGAACGGCCGTACCAGGTATTCCACCGATACCGTGCAGACCACGGCGTCGAAATGGGCGTCCGGGTAGGGCAGGCATGGGTCGGCGTTGAGGTCGTGCAGCGTGCGGTCGGCCAGGGCCGGGTTGGCGTCGAGTTCCTCGCGGTTCATGCCGAGGCCGGCGACCGTGCCGGGCTGGGCCAGTTCGAGGTGCGACTTCCAGCCGCTCATGAGGTCGAGCACGCGGGCGCCGGGTGCCAGCAGGCGGGCATAGAGCTTCTCGACCTGGCGGGTGGCGGTGCGGTCCAGGTGGTCGACCAGGCGCGCGCCGCGGTAGAACTCGCCGTCGGGCTCCTCGCGGCCGCGCGCGAAGGCGTCGGCGGCGAAGAAGTCGGTCGGCCGGTCGTGCCAGCGCACCTGCATGCCGGGCCCCTTGCCGGCGATCAGGTCGGGGACGTCCTGGGCGGTGCCGCCGCGCTGCGCCCCGGCCTGCCAGGCCTTGAGGATGCGCGCGCTGACGGTGAGCGGCCGGTCGGCCAACGGATGGTTGAGGTCGGCGACCAGCGTGTCTTCCGCCAGGTCGGCGATCCGGAACGGCGTGATGTCGTCGGAGGTGATGTCGCGCACGCCAGCGATCAGGCCCTTGGGATAGAAGCGGCCGGCGCGCGGTTCGACGGCGCGGCCGTCGATCTCGCGGCGCTCGAAGCGGCGGGCGTCGACGCTGGGGCACAGGGCGGCCTCGTAACCGGGCACCAACTGGCCGGGCGCGAATTCGACCGTCCGGCTGGCACCGACCGCCTGGTCGGTGACGGCGGCCGCCAGTTCGGGCGGGAACCAGTCGCGCCACAGGTTGAGTTGGCTGGCGACGTAAAGGTCGTTGTGGTTGGCGTGTTCGGATTGCCAGCGCAGGGCAAATTCGATGGCGGCGAAGTCGCGGCCGGTGGTGTGGTCGAGGGGCGCGCGCCCGGCGGTACCGCTGGCCGCGGCTTCCTCAAGCGAGTAGAACTCGTCGGCAAACAGATTCATGGGGGAAACGATCAGGCAGTCGATGCCCGATTCTCGCTCTCGCCCGGCGCGTCGACAAGCCGCCCGGTTGCCGGTCCGGCACCCGAGCCACTATGCTGGGGCGGTTCCACGCGAGGAGGAAACGGGTATGGGGAAGAACCGCCTGGAGGCGTTCAGCGACGGTGTACTGGCGATCATCATCACGATCATGGTGCTGGAGATGAAGGTGCCGCACGGGGAGGACCTGGCGACCCTGACGCCGCTCGTCCCCGTGTTCCTGAGCTACGTTTTGAGCTTCGTCTACATCGGCATCTACTGGAACAACCACCACCACATGCTGCATGCCACCGACCGGGTGAGCGGTGCCATCCTGTGGGCCAACCTGCACCTGCTGTTCTGGCTGTCGCTGTTCCCGTTCGTGACCGGCTGGATGGGCGAGAACCACTTCGCGCCCTTGCCGGTGGCGCTCTACGGGGCGGTGCTGCTGCTGGCCTCGCTGGCCTACTGGCTGCTGCAGAGGACGATCGTCGCCGACCAGGGCGACGGCTCGCTGCTCGCCCGGGCGATCGGCAACGACGCCAAAGGCAAGCTGTCGCCGCTGCTGTACGCCTCGGCGATCCCGCTCGCCTTCGTCTCGACCGGGCTGGCCCAGGTCCTTTACGTCGGCGTGGCGTTGATGTGGCTGGTGCCCGACCGCCGCATCGAACGGGTGCTCGGCCGGGGCGAATGACCCGGATCGGCCGGTCCGGGTCAGTAGCGGCCGTGCTGATGGGTGATGTAGTTGTTCATCTCGACCTGCTGCTGGTTCATGCGCCGCAGGGTGTTGTGGACGCCGCGGATGATGGCGCGCATGACCCGGAACACCATGTGCGGGTTGCTGTCCAGCAGGGGATCGAAACGCTCGCGGGTCATGCTGAACACGGCCGTCGGGCCGAGGGCGCGCAGGGTCGCGGTATGTTCCAGGCCGTCGATGAAGCCGAGTTCGCCGGCCAGTTCGCCATGGCGCAACACGTGCAGGGTGACCCAGTCGCCGCCGGCGGCCGGACGCGTCACGGCGAGGTTGCCGGCGATGACGATGTGCAGGCTGTTGTCGACCTCGCCTTCCTTGATCAGGACCTCGCCGTCCTTCATCTCCCGGACCGTGCCGAGCTCGGTGAACAGCTCGCATTCCTCTTCACTCAGGTCCTTGCCGAGTACCGAACCCAGGATGATGCATTGGTTGTTGCTCATATTCCTTTCCCTTCTGCGTTGTCGGAACGCTCCGGCCGGATTATTTCACCCGCATGCCGGGCTGGGCGCCGGCGTCGGGCGACAGGATGAACAGGCCCGGGGCGTCGCCGGAGGCAGCCAGGACCATGCCTTCGCTCATGCCGAACTTCATCTTGCGCGGCGCCAGGTTGGCGACCATGACGGTCAGGCGGCCGACCAGGCTCTCCGGCGCGTAGGCTGACTTGATGCCGGCGAACACCTGCCTGGGCTTGGCCTCGCCGATGTCCAGTTCCAGGCGCAGCAGCTTGTCGGCGCCGTCGACGTGGCTGGCCGAGACGATGCGGGCGATGCGCAGGTCGACCTTGGCGAAGTCGTCGATGCCGATGTAGTGGGCGTCGGCCGCCTTGGCGTCGTCGCTCTGGGCAGCGTGCTGCTGGTGTTCGGCGTGGCGTGCCGGGGCCGGTTCCGGGGTGGGGGCCAGGCTTTGCTTGTTGGCCTCGACCATGGCCTCGACCTGTTTGGCGTCGACCCGGGTCATCAGGTGCTTGTATTCGTTGATGGCGTGGCCGGCCGGCAGCGCGGCCCAGCTGCCGCCCCAGGCCAGTGCCGGCACGTTGAGGAAGGCTTCGACCTGTGCGGCCAGCATGGGCAGGACCGGCTTCAGGTACAGGGTCAGGTCGCGGAACAGGGTCAGCGCGGTCGAGCAGACCTGGTGCAATTCGGCCTCCCGGCCCTCCTGCTTGGCCATCTCCCAGGGCTTCCGGTCGGCGATGTACAGGTTGGCGACGTCGGCCAGGCGCATGATCTCGCGCAGGGCACGGCCGTAGTCCCGGGTCTCGTAGCTCTGGGCGATCTCGCCGGCCTCGAAGGCGGCCTGAAATTCGGCCGTGGCGGCCGCATCGACCGGTCCCAGCCGGCCGGCGAACTTCTTGGTGATGAAGCCGGCGCAGCGGCTGGCGATGTTGACGTACTTGCCCACCAGGTCGGCGTTCACCCGGGCGGTGAAGTCCTCCAGGTTGAGGTCGATGTCTTCCATGGAGCCGTTCAGCTTGGCGGCGTAGTAGTAGCGCAGCCATTCCGGGTTGAGATGCTGGAGGTAGCTCTCGGCGGTGATGAAGGTGCCGCGCGACTTCGACATCTTGCTGCCGTTGACGGTCAGGAAGCCGTGGCAGAACACGCCGGTGGGGGTGCGGAAGCCGGCGTGGTGCAGCTCGGCGGGCCAGAACAGGGCGTGGAAATAGAGGATGTCCTTGCCGATGAAATGATAGACCTCGGCCTCGGAGTCGGGCCGCCAGAATTCGCCGAACTCCATGCCATTCCTGTCGCACAGGTTCTGGAAGCTGCCCATGTAGCCGATCGGGGCGTCCAGCCAGACGTAGTAGTACTTGCCGGGGGCGCCGGGGATCTCGAAGCCGAAGTAGGGCGCGTCGCGCGAGATGTCCCAGTCGGACAGGCCGCCCGACAGCCACTCGTTGAGCTTGTTGCCGGCCTCGGCCTGGACGTGCGGCGGCACGATCCAGCCCTGCAGGAAGTCGGCGCAGCGCGGGTCGGAAAGCTTGAAGAAGTAGTGGTCCGAGGTCTTCCTGACCGGCTTGGCGCCGGATACGGCGGAATAGGGGTCGATCAGCTCGGTGGGCTGGTAGGTGGCGCCGCAGGCCTCGCAGTTGTCGCCGTACTGGTCCTTGGCGTGGCACTTCGGACACTCACCCTTGATGAAGCGGTCGGGCAGGAACATCGCCTTTTCGGGGTCGTAGAACTGCTCGATGGCACGGACCTCGATCAGGCCGGCCTCCTTCAGACGGGTATAGATGGTGTCGGCGTAGTGGCGGGTTTCCGGGCTGTTGGTGGAGTAGTAGTTGTCGAAGGCGACGTGGAAACCGTCGAAGTCGCGCTTGTGCTCGTGCCAGACCCGGTCGATCAGCTGTTCCGGGCTGATGCCCTCCTTCTCGGCGCGCAGCATGATCGGCGTGCCGTGGGTGTCGTCGGCGCAGCAGTAGTAGCACTCGTTGCCGTGCATCTTCTGGAAGCGCACCCAGATGTCGGTCTGGATGTATTCGACCAGGTGACCGAGGTGGATGCTGCCGTTGGCGTAGGGAAGGGCGGAGGTGACGAGGATCTTGCGCGGGCTGGACATGATGTTGGGTGGCTACGTAACACTCGGCATTGTAGGGGATGGCGGGCCCGGTTGCTGTGCCGGCGACCGGGCCCGGCGGGATTTTGCACCCCGGGGACAATTCGCAGGAAATGAAAATTTCGATACTAGAATCAAATCAGGTCCGCCGCCGGCGCGGGTGATCCGCCTGGCGGCGGGCACAACGCCACCAGCGAGGAGCCTGCCATGAAGATCGTTAACCATCGCCTTGTCGGCGACGACGGCAATCCGGTCGCCTATGTCGCCAGTCCCAACCGGGGCGTGGAGATGACCCCGGAATATCTGATCATGCACTACACCAGCGGCAGTACCGCGGAGGGTGCGATCGCCTGGCTGTGCAACCCGGCCGCCAAGGCGTCCGCCCACCTGGTCATCGGGCGCGACGGTGTGGCGACCCAACTGGTCCCGTTCAATCGGGTGGCCTGGCACGCCGGGCAATCGCAATGGGCGGGCCGCAGCGGCCTGAACGGGTTTTCGATCGGCATCGAACTGGACAATGCCGGCCATCTGGAAAGGGCCGGCGGGCGCTGGGTCTCGGCCGCCAGCAAGCGGGTGTACGCGGACGACGACGTCCTGGTGGCCAACCACAAGCAGGACCAGCCGGGTACGCCGCCGTCGGGGTGGCACGAGTACAGCGAGGCGCAGATGGCGGTCGCCTTCGAAGTCGGGCTGGCCCTGGTGGCCAAGTACGGTCTGCGCGACGTGCTCGGCCACGAGGACATCGCGCCCAGGCGCAAGTCCGACCCGGGGCCGGCCTTCCCGATGGCGAGCTTCCGCGCCCGTCTGATGGGCCGCGCCGACAGTGCCCTGGACGTGTACGAGACCAGCGTGGCGCTCAACGTTCGGGCCGGCCCGGGCACCGAGTACATGGTGTTGGAGGGGAGTCCGTTGCCGGTGGCGGCCAGGGTCGCGTTGCTGGAACGGCAGGGCGTCTGGTGGCGCGTCGACGTCCTCGACACGGTCGCCGGAGTCATGGACATGGTCGGCTGGTGCCACAGCCGTTACCTGGTCAAGGTTTGAACAGGGCATGGCTATAGTGCGTGGGTAGAGGGGGATCACCGAAAGGAGCGTTTCCATGCACATGCGTTACACGCTATTGGCCGCCGCGGCCCTCGCCATGCTCGCGGCCTCCGGCGCGCTCGCCGACACGCCGTCACAGGCGCCGGCCCAGTCACCTGTCCAGGCTCAACCCTTGCCGTACGGCTACATGAACCCGTTCGACCCGAACTGGTGGCTGGCCACCTTGAACAACATGATGCGCCTGTACAGCGTGCCGATGACGCCGCCCGCCGGCAGCCCGGCGGCGCCCGCGCCGGTCGTGCCGTTCTTCCCGTTCTACGTCCCGGCCGTCGCCGCGCCGGCCACGCCCGCCCAGGACAGTGGCGCCTACGTGGCGACCGAGACCCCGTACGGGACGATCTACACCTTCAACTATGCCGACCCGAGCGCCTGGAGCAATATCTTCGCGCAGCCCTACGGAGCGCCCGGGACGGGCCGCTGACGGGTACCGCCGCCGCGCCCGCGCCGGGTGGCGCGGGCCGGCCCGGCCGACTGTCGGCCCGGGCGATTAGCCGTTAAGCTTGCCGTCCTCATCAGCGCGAGGACGTTGCCTTTGTCATCGAGAACCCTGCAGCCGGGTGTCGGCAAGGTCGAGGCCTGGGCCTGGGCGATGTTCGACTTCGCCAATTCCGGCTACACGACGGTGGTCATCACCGCCGTCTACAACGCCTACTTCGTCGCCGCCATCGCCGGCAACGCCGATTGGGCCAGCCTGGCCTGGACCCTGGCATTGGCCGTCTCCTACGCCCTGATCATGGTCAGCGCCCCCGGCCTGGGTGCCTGGGCGGACCGCAACCTGGCCAAGAAACGGCTGCTCGCCGCCAGCGTCGCCGGCTGCGTACTCACGACCGCGGCGCTCGGGCTGGCCGGACCGGGTGACCTCTGGCTGGCCGCGACGCTGGTGGTGGCGAGCAATTTCTTCTTCGGTACCGGCGAGAACCTGATCGCCGCCTTCCTGCCGGAACTGGCGCGCGGTCGCGGCCTGGGCCGCCTGTCGGGCTGGGGCTGGGGCCTCGGTTACCTGGGCGGCATGCTGACCCTGGGCCTGTGCCTCGCCTACATCGGCCATGCCCAGGGCCGCGGCCTGGGGGCCGAGACCTTCGTGCCGGCCAGTTTGCTGATCACCGCGGGTGTGTTCCTGCTGGCCAGCCTGCCCACCTTCCTGTTTCTCCGGGAACGCGGCCAGGTCGGGAACGGCCCCGGGACAGCCGGCGGCCCGGGCGTAGCCGGCGCCTACCGGCAGCTCTGGCGTTCGCTCGGCGCCAGCCGGCGCTTTCCGGACCTGGCGCGCTTTCTGGTCTGCATCGTCTTCTACCAGGCCGGCGTGCAGGCCGTGATCGCCCTGGCCGCCGTGTATGCCCAGCAGGCGATGCATTTCGACACCCGGGAGACGGTGGTGCTGATCCTGGTGGTCAATGTCGCCGCGGCCTTCGGGGCTCTGGCCTTCGGGCACGTCCAGGACCGCATCGGGCACCGCCGGGCCATCGCGATCACCCTGGTCGGCTGGCTGGTCACGGTGGTCCTGGCCTGGCTGGCCAGCGACGCGCCGAAGTTCTGGCTGGCGGCCAACGTGGCCGGGCTGTGCCTGGGCGCCTCGCAATCCGCGGGACGGGCGCTGGTCGGCTACCTGAGCCCGCCGGCACGCCGGGCCGAGTTCTTCGGCCTGTGGGGCCTGGCGGTCAAGCTGTCCGCGATCCTCGGGCCGGTGACCTACGGCCTGGCCGTCTGGCTGTCGGGTGGCGACCATCGCCTGGCCATGCTGTCGCTGGCCGGCTATTTCCTGGTCGGGCTGGCCATATTGGTTTTCGTCGACCCGCGTCGCGGCCGCCGGCTGGCGCTCAGCGACCGGCCTCGACGGCCCGCGCGGCCCGTTCCGACATGACCAGGACCAACTTCAGGGTGGCCCGGGTCATGCCGACGAACAGCTTGCGCACGGTCGCCTCGTCGAGCGTCTCGAAGTCGATCTCGGTGAACAGCACGCAGGGCGCCGAGCGGCCCTTGAAGCGGTAGACCGAGTCGACCAGCAGGTCGCCCTCGCTGTATACCGGACTGCCGAGCAGGTCGTACTTGTTGGTGAAGGCCTTGAGGCTGTGCGGGCCGAGGTGGTCGAGCGGGGTGAAGCGGGATCGCTCGCGGCCACGGAAGGTGATCAGGGCGATGTTCTCCTTGCCGAAGCCGGCACCCAGGCCACGCGTGACCGCCGTCTTGGTCCGCTCCAGCAGTTCCTCGGCGTCGGCGTAGCGGAGCACCTCGACCTCGACGCCGGAAACCGGGCTGCCGGCGGCGGCCGCCTGCTCCGGCGCTAGGAGGCCGTTCAGGTAGTCGAGGATGGCGCGCGGGGTCCGGTAATTCGTGTCGGCGCGCAAGGTCACCCAGCCGGCCCAGTCCAGACCGGGGCGGCCGTAGAGATTCTGCATCGGGTCTTCCAGCCACCAGGCGCGGCCATCCGGGCGCAGGAGGCGCAGAAGACTGGCGCGCCAGTCCGGTTCGAAGTCCTGGCCTTCGTCGACGACCAGTTCGTCGAATTGCCAATCGGGCTCGGGCCGGTAGTCGGCCAGGAATTGCTCCAGGCCGCGGAAGGCGTCGGGGCGGGCGAAGTCGGGTGCCCGGCCGGTCGCGCGCAGGATGCGGTCGCCGAGCTGGTGGTAGGTGGCCACCAGCGTGCCGGGAGGTGCCAGGAGGGCGATGTGATCGGCCAGCGGCCGGTTGTAGCAGACGTAGAGCGGGCGCCGGCCTGCCGCAACGGCATCGCGGACCACCTGGAGGGCGAGCTGCGTCTTGCCGGAACCGGCGGTGCCGGTGATGCGCAGGCGGAACGGCCGGCAGTCGATGTGGCGCGCCCAGTGGGCCAGGCCACCCGCCAGACGGGTGTAGACCTGTCGGCTCCGGCCGATGGCGGCATCGACGTCGGGCACCAGATGCAGCTCGTCGCGCAGGAAGCGGTGTACCTTGGCGGCGAGCGGTGCCGCCGCCTCATCGCCCAGGAGGGTGCGCACGACGTCGAGCAAGCGGCCGCGTTTCCCGGCATCGACGATGCGGCTGGGGTCGATGCCGGCCGTGCCGGGCGACTTGACGACGTAGTCGGGGCAATGGAGAAGCGCGTCGACCGCCGGGCCGGCGCCCTGGCAGGCCGCATTCAGCCGGCTGCGCAAGGCCTCGGTGTGCCGGGCCATGTGGACGACGAGGCGTCTGCCCCGTTCGCCGCCGGGCTTCGCCAGGCCGTCCGCGGTTTCCTCCAGCAGGCCCGTCTTCTGTTCGATCAGGAGCAGGCGGCCGGCCGGGTTGACGATGATGAAGTCGATCTCGCCGATGCAGGCATGGCCCTCCTGGACGCGCGTCCAGTGCACACCGTGATAGACCGTGTAGCTGTCCGGGAGGCCATCGGCGAGCCGTTCGAGGGTCTCGATTTCGCGCGCCGCGGCACCGACCGGCTTGAGTTCGCGCCAGCCGTCCGGGTGCACTCTGGCCATGGCGGAACTTGGGATCAGGCGTCCGGCGTGACCGGCTTGGGTTTGTTGTGCTGCTTGCCCCGGGACTTGTTCCGGTTCGGCTTGTTGCTGGCCTTGGGAGCCCCGTCAGGGGCCTTCGCGGCGACCTTGTTGACGGGCGGCTTGTTCGGCTTGTTGTGGCTCTTGCGCTGGGGCTGCGGCTGCGCCGGCACCAGGCGCATGTCGCGGCCGGGGCCGTTTTCGCGGTTGCCCGGGGCGAGGGTGATTTCCAGCTCGACGATTTCGTCCCACTGGGCCTCGGTACGCTGGCTGTCCGGAATGGCCAGCAGGGCCTGGAGCCGGCGGCGGGGGGAGAGGGGTTGCTCGTTGTCCATGCAGGTATTATCCCACTACCTGGGCCGGTTTTGTGAGCGCCGCGCGGGCCGGGTCAGCGGACTAGGCGCGGCACGCCGCAATTCAGGTAGAAATTGGTCACGTCCGCGTAACCGAGTTGCAGGCCGAGCAGGGACAGCACCGGCGCCAGCACGGCATCCAGCAGCTGCAGGACGGGCACGAGCAGCGCCAGAATCTGTTTCAACAGATCCGCAACCGTAAAAGGTGGCAGCCCCAAGAGCGCAGCGACGAGGTCTAAGACGATCTGGATGAGCTCGCCGAGGACGCCTTCGACCCGCAGCGACAAGCTGTTGATCAGGCTGGTGAACAGGCCGGCCGTCTCGATGCCCGAGATGCGCTGGGTGTTGTTGTCGTCGAACGGTCCGTTGAAGACCAGATCGCCACCACCGCCGGGCAGTTCGATGGCCGCCTTGGCATAGACCGTGAGCAGCCCCAGAACGTCGAGTATCTTGGCTTCCTCGACGGTGGCGGAGGTCTCCTTGTTGGTCATGGCATCGTCGTTGATCTCGCCGATGTAGATACCGGCGATACCGGAGCTGGCGCCGATGGTGACCGTGCTGTTGTTGATCGGGTTGGCGCAGACGACGCTTTTCAGCCAGGCGTTGCCCTGGGCGAGTTCGACGTAGATCGGCAGGTGCAGCACGTCGCCGAGCATTTCCAGTACCTTGACGTCTATCTTCAGGCGGGCCTGGGCGGTGTGGGCCTGGGTCAGCCATTCGCCGTTGCCGTCGGTTCCGGGCGGACCGATGGCGATGCTGGGCGGCTCGATCAGCGACAGCGCCAGGTCGAGGGACAGGATGCCCGGCAGGTTGACGTTGGTGATCGGGACGTTGAGGAAGTTGTCGCCGTTCGCCACCTGGGCGGCCAGGGAGATCAACTGCAGGACGTTCAATTCGGCGCTCGCCGCGGCGTTGCTGTCGGCGATGGACAGCTTGAGGAGGTCGGCCAGCTTGAGGTGCAGGTCGCCGAGCACCGACAGGTTGGCCAGATTGAGCAGGTTGACGTAGGCGATGTTGTCCTGGCCGAGCGCGTTGGCGGTGAGCAGCATCAGGTCGGCCAGCGTCAGGTCGGCATTCAACAACTCGTCGACGGTACCCACCGAGGCGTCCGCCTTGACGAGGTCGAGCAGGGTGACGTGCGCGGTCGCGAGGCCCTGGTATGACACGGCGTCGAGGCTGAGCTTGGTGTGCAGCAGCTTGCCGAGGATGGCATTCAGGAGGATGGACTGGCTGGTATCGATGCTGAGCAGCCCGGAGCCGATGGAGAAGCCGGCCACGGCCGTGCGCGTCGCGGTCGCGGTGGCGACGATCTCGCGGGTGCCGACCAGGAAGAAATAAGGCTGCTGGGTGGTGACCCGGACCTGGACGGCGTTTTGGTCGGTGCCGCCGGGCATGAACGTGCCGAGATAGACGCCGTCCGGCGTCGTGCTGTCGTAACGGCCGGTTGTCACCTCCATGGTGTTGGTGTGCGCCCCGGGGATCGAAAAGCCGTTCTGCGAAGCGGTATCGGTGGCGATCAGTGCGGCATTGGGGAGGTCGCTCACCGCCGACAGGGCGGCCGTATCCGCCACCTTCTGCAATTCGCGCTTGGTATAGAACAGGCTGCCGAGGTCCACGGCCATCATCGCCGCGGCGAGCAAGGCGGCCATGCTGACGGCGGCCAGGATGCTGATGGCACCGGTTTGCCGGGGCTTGCCGATCGATACGGCGAATTGCTGCTGCGGGCGTGGCATTGCCGCGTTACCTCTGTGGCCGGATTACTTGGAGTTCAGCTTGGTGCTCGAGGCGACCGTGTCCTTGAAATCCGGCATCGGTTTGTCGAAGCTCTCCAGATAACGCTTGTAGGATGCCGAGGCGACGTCGCCGGACACCGGATTCAAGGTGCCGGCCGCGGAGCCTTCCCGCTGCAGTTCGAGCATCCGTTCCGTGGAACCGCCGATGACGATGGCGGCCGGTCCGTTCGTCTGCGCCGCTTGCTCCTCGGCACCGGCGGGGCCGGATAGCAGCAACGAGGACAGCAAAAGGCCCGACGCGTAGGCGAGGCGATGCGAATTAGGCGACATGTGAACTCTCCGAGATTTTCCTGTGGGCGAGACAGGCTTTGATGTAGCCGAGCAGTTGGTCGAACGAAACGGGCTTGGTGAAAACGGTGATGTCGGCGGGCAGGCTGCCTTTTTCCTCGATTTCTTCCCGCTTCAGCGCGGTCACCACGACGATATCCAGATTGCGCAGGGCATCGTCGTTGCGTAATAGGTTGACGATCTCGAAGCCGTCTACGCCCGGCATCTTGAGGTCGGTGATGAGCAGATCCGGTTGCCCGCGGCCGATGACGATGAGGGCTTCGTATACGCTGGAGACGAAGGTGACCTGGATGGGTATCTGCCAACCTTCCATGGTCATCTGATAAAGCTTGACCATGTCTTCGTCATCTTCGAGGACCAAAATATTGAATAAATTGGAAGAGGGCGGCGGCATCTGGCCTTTGCCCATGCGCTGCTGGATCAGTTCGTTCACGGCACTCATCGGCAGCCGGCGATGGCCGCCGTCGGTCTTCCAGGCCTTCAGTACGCCGCTCTCCACCCAGAGTTGGACGGTACGCAGCGAGACACCCAGCATCTGGGCGGCTTCCCGTGTCGTGCAATAGACTTCTTGGACATTCGTATTTTTCATCGGGGCGACCTAATTCGAATAAAACGGACGTTTAAGGGAAAATACTCAATATTGTGCCATTTTACGGGCTATTGCGTCCCTTTAGGGCGTCCGCTTTGTCCTTGATTTCTTTGCGTTGGTTTTCCGATAGCCGGTACCAGTCCATGATCCCCTCCGCCCGGCTCTGTTTGTTGTCCAGCACGTAGTAGAGCGCGAGATTGGCGCCGGCCCGGGTGTCCTGCGGGTCGAGTTCCGTGGCTTTGTGCAAATTGAAACCCGCATCGGCCATCTGGCTGGTGAGCAACTGGACGTATCCGAGGTCGTTGAGGACTACGGCGTTGGTCGGATCGAGCTCGGCGGCCCGGTTGAGCGCCTGGAGGGCGGCGTTGAAATCGCCCTGTTTGCTGGCGATGAGCCCGAGGCCGTGTTGCGCGCCCGCCTCGTAAGGGCTTTTCATCAGGCTCTCGTAGAGCAGCGAAGCCTTGTTCACGTAGCCGGTCTCGCGCAGCGCATCGGCACGCAAAAGGACCGCCTTCTTCTCGCCCGGCCAACGCCTGTCGAACGCATCCAGATGGGCCAAGGAGGCGAAATACAGGCCTTTGTCCTGCAGCTTGGCGATCAACTGCAGATAGAGGGCGGGATCGGTCGCCAAGTCGGCACGCGCACCCTTGTCCTCGTCGGTAATCGGCTTGATGGTGGTCGTGACCGGGTTGGCGATCGTCGCGCCGTCGGCGGCCAGGACGGACGACCAAGGCGCCGACAACGCCAGCAGCCCCGCCAACGCGGCGGCGGCCATCGGGGCAGAGGGCACCCAGCGGATCATGATGGCGTGTTGCTCAAAGCCCGGATGAGGGCCAGGAAGCCGGGGCCGGCGGTGATGATCAACAGGGCCGGCAACAGGAACAGCACCATGACGACCACCATGCGGGTGGCGAGCTTGCCGACGTAATCCTGCATCTGGAAACGGCGGTTCTCGCCGAGCCGGACCGCGAACCGCTTCAAGGGCTCCTGCAGGCCGGCGCCATAGCGGTCGGAATCGTTGATCAGGGCGATCAGTTCACGCAAGTCCGTGAGGCCGAGCTGGTCGGCCATCTGTTGCAGGGCAGCGGCGCGCGAACGCCCGGACTTGATGGCGACTTGCACGTAGGCAAATTCGTGGGCCAGGGCGGGCAGGCCGATGCGCTGTTCCTCGGCGAACAACTGGATGGACTGTTCGAAGCTCACCCCGGCGCCGTGCATCATGCGTACGTAATCGACGAACAGCGGAATCTCGTTGGCGATGACGCCGAGGCGCCGTTTGGCCATGGCGGAGAGCACGAACTTGGGCGCGAGGTAGGCGACGGCGACCGCGGCGACGACCTTCAGCCAGGCATTGCTCGAACCGCTTGCCAGCGCGTAGCTCGCGAACAGGGCCAGGATGACGACGGTCAGGATGGTCCGGATGGCCTGGAAATACACGAACGGCCGAATCCCGCGGTAGCCTGCCCGGATCAGCAGCAGGCGTACTTCGTTCTCGTGTTCCGACGGCGTTCCGGCCCGCGTCTGGCCGGTCAGCGTAAGGGCCAGGCGTTCCCACAGGGACTTGCTGTCCAGGAGTTCCTCGATCTCGGCCGTCTCGCCATCGTGGACGCGGGCCTCCAGGCGGTCGAGCTGGCGCCGGCGGCGGATCTGGTTGGATATCTGCAGGTGGTAGCCATAGATCAGCCAACCGGTTCCGAATACGGCCAGGCCGACGGTGAGT
This sequence comes from Parasulfuritortus cantonensis, assembly GCF_004337445.1. Classification (GTDB taxonomy): domain Bacteria; phylum Pseudomonadota; class Gammaproteobacteria; order Burkholderiales; family Thiobacillaceae; genus Parasulfuritortus; species Parasulfuritortus cantonensis. The sequence continues at coordinate 93,495 of NZ_SJZB01000013.1, forward strand.
GCGATGATCCAGGGCATCGACATGGTGCGGTCCCTTATTGCGTCGGCAGTTTGGCCATGCGGAACAACAGCCACATGCCGATGACTTGCATCATGAAAGCGCCGACCAACAGCTTGTAACCGGTCGGATCCGTCCACATGCCGAGCAGATAGCCCGGGTTGCGGATGATGATCATGCTGCCCACGAGCACGGGCAGGGCGCTCAATATCCAGGCGCTGGCGCGCGTTTCCGAGGTCATGGCGCGGAGTTCCTTCTGGCCGCGCTCGCGTTCGCGCATGGCCAGGGAGATGCGCTCGAGCACGCTGCGGGCATTGCCGCCGTAGCGGACGCCGAGGTAGAACACCGAAGCCAGGAAGCTGAGTTCCCGGATGGAGTAGCTCTCGGCGACCTGGCTCATCGCGTCCTCCAGTGCCATGCCGGCCTGGGTCCGGACCAGAATCTGAGTGGTGATACTGCGCAGCGGCTCTTCACATTCGGCGCTGGCGTTGCGGAAGGCGAGTTCGATGCTGACCCCGACGCTCAGGATGCGCGCCACGGTATCGACGAACCCCGGCAACTGCTCGACGACCCGGGTGGCGTACCCTTCGATGCGCCAACGCAGGAAGAAGGTCAGGCCGATCGGGTAGAGGACGACCAGACCCACCAAGGCGCCCTTGATCCCGAACGCGAGACCACCCAGCAGGGCTAGTACCGGGGCCGGTGCGGCCAGCAGCGCATACAGGCGCGCCGAGGGCGCGAAGCCGGCGCGTTGCAGCCAGGTTTCCAGGAAGGGCAGGGGCTTGACCACCTTTTGCGGCACCGGTGCGGCGCGCCCCCCGGGCGCGAGTTCGTTCTGGTGGAAGACGGACTCCAGGCGCTCCAGGGTCTTGCTCGAGCGCTGTTTCTCGGAGCCCGAACGCCAGGCGAACACCCCCGCGGCGATCAGGCACAGGATGGCCAGGAGGATGATCAGATAGAATTCCGTCACATGGCCTCCGCTCGGCTACGTGCGGGACTCCAGAACCGCTTCAGTTTGAGCGACTTGGGTTGGCAGTGGGTGTTGACCCAGCCTTCGCGGCCGTTGGCCAGCGCGGGCTCGTAGCGGTAGTACTCCTGGAGCGAGACGACGTTGTCCTCGACTCCGGTGATCCCGGCGATGGACATCACACGGCGCTTGCCGTTGGACAGGCGGGCCAGGTGGACGACCATGTCGATGGCACCGGCGATCTGCCGGCGCAGATTGGTTTCGCTGCCCTGCCAACCGCCGAAGCTGAGCAGCATCTCGAGCCGGTGCAGGCATTCGCCCGCCGAGTTGGCGTGTATGGTCGACATGGAGCCGTCGTGGCCGGTGTTCATGGCCTGCAGCATTTCGACCGCCTCGCCGCCACGGACTTCGCCGACGATGATGCGGTCCGGGCGCATGCGCAGGCTGTTGCGCACGAGGTCGCGCGCGGTCACTTCGGCCACCTCTTCCAGCCCGGCCGGCCGGGTTTCCAGGCGTACCACGTGTTCGTGCAACAGTTGCAGTTCGGCGGCGTCCTCGATGGTGATGATGCGCTCGCCCTCGGGAATGTACTGGGTGAGCATGTTCAGGAACGAGGTCTTGCCGGAGCCGGTGCCGCCGCTGATGATGATGTTGCAGCGGGCCACCGTCGCCTGGTGCAGGAAGTCCAGCATCTCGTCGGTCAGGGTGCCGTAGGCGAGCAGGTCGGAGGCCTCCAGGGCGCGGGTGCGGAACTTGCGGATCGAGACCACCGGGCCGTTGATCGAGACGGGTGGGATGATGACGTTGATACGCCCACCGTTGGGCAGGCGCGCGTCCACCATGGGGCTGCCCTCGTCGACTCGGCGGCCGAGCGGCGCGATGATGCGCTGCACGATACGCATCAGGTGCTTGTTGTCGATGAAGCGGATCTTGCTCTTCTGCAACAGGCCGTTGCGCTCGATGAAGACTTCCTTGTAGCCGTTGATCAGGATGTCCGACACCGATTCGTCCGCCATCAGGCTTTGCAGCGGGCCGAGACCGGTCAGTTCGTCGGTCAGGTCGCCGACGATGCGCTGGATGTCGGTCGCGTTGAGCGGCATCCGGTTGGTCGACGTGAACGCCTCGACCTCCTGGGCCACGAAACGCTTGACCATCGTTGGCGTCCAGTTGGCGAAGTCGGTCCCGAGGTCCTCGATGCGGTCCACCAAGCGGCCGTGCATCATGCCCTTGATGTCCTGGAACTCATCCGACTGGTGGAACTCGCTGTTGGGGTCCTGGCCCAGTGCGAAATCGAAATCCATGCCCGTTTCCTCGTTACGCATAGCTGAACATCTTGCGCAGGACCGACATGTTCTGCGCCGGGTTCCGGACGCCGGTCACGCCGGTCAGGGTGGTGGCGATGCCGCGCAAGGCGTTGAGATAGGGATCGTTCGGCGCGACTTCCAGCAACGGCTTGCCGATGTTGGCGCAGGCGATCATCTTTTCCGTGCGCTGGGGCAGGTGGCCATCCAGGCGAATCTGCAGGTTCTCGGCGATCTGCGCCGGGGCCATGTCGATGCGGGTGTCGTACTTGCCGGTCAGCATGCCGATGCGTTCGGCGTCGAAACCGCGGTCACGCAGGTTGCCCAGCATCTGGCGGGCCGAGTAGACGGACGGGATGGTCTGCTCGCAGACCAGGTGGACATGGTCGGAGATGCCGAGGGCGTAGAGCAGCAGGTCGAGGCCGGCGAAGCCACCCAGATCGACCACGACCACCTTGAAGTAGGACTTCAGCAGGCTGAGCATGGTCATGGCGTCGGTCGGCGTGATGTCGCGCAACTCGGCCAGGTTCTGCGGCAGCGACATGATCGCCAGGCCGCTCTTGTGGTGTGCGAAGGCGGTGTTCAGCAAGGCCTGGTCGAAGCGGCGCAGGCTGCGCACGGCATCGCAGAAATTGAACGCGACCTTGGTGTCCAGGTACAACGCGGCGTCTCCGGACGGATAACCGAAGTCGAGCAGCAGCACCGGCTGGTCAGGCAGATATTCCTGCTTGAGAAGCAGGGACAGATGCATGGCGGCGGTGGTGGTGCCGACCCCGGGACGGGCGCCCAGCATGGTGATCATCTTGCCGCTCGGCTGGGCCGGCAGGGATGGCGACTGCTCCAGGATGCTCTTGACCGTGCGCATCGCATCCATGGGCGACTGCAACTCGACGAAGTCGCGGGCGCCGGCCCGCATCGCCTCGAGGATGAGGCCGCTGTCGGCGCGATGGGCGAAACCGACCACCCAGAGGCGCGGATAGACGACGAGCAGGCTGCGGGTGAGCTCGGCCGCCTTCTCGGCATTGTCGCCGATGAAGTCGATGAAGATGATGTCGGTGCCCAGGGAGCCGACCAGCTGGGCGAGCAGATCGGTGTTCCAGTGCAGCCAGACCGATGTGCCGATGCTCTTCAGCGCGTCGTTCAGCTCGTTGAAACGGGTTTCGTTATCCGTGACGACGATGAATCGTTTTTCGACCATGATCCGGCGAGTCCTATTTTGAAAGTCCGGTGAAGCGGGCGGCCTCTTCCTGGTCGGATTGCAGGAGCATGCGCCAGAGGCTTGGGTTGTAGTTGGCCAGGTCGGCGCCGGGCAACGGCCCGAGTTGGGCGTTGGCGGCGAGCGGCCGGACCAGCTTGGGCGTGACGATGATCAGCAGTTCCTTATCGTCGCGCGACAGGCTGGCGTGCTTGAAGAACGCGCCCAGTACCGGGATGTCGCCCAGGCCGGGGAACTTGTCCAGGCTTTTCACGACGCGTTGGCTGACCAGGCCGCCGATCACGTAGCTTTCGCCGTTGCCCAGCTCGATGCTGGTATCGGCGCGTCGGGTGAGCAGGCTCGGTACGGTGACGCCGTTGATGGCGATGGAGTTGTCGAAGTCGAGGTCGCTGACCTCGGGGGCGATCTTCAGGGCGATGCGATTTTCCGCGAGGACGGTAGGCGCGACGTCGAGGCGGATGCCATACGGCTTGTACTGGATGGTGGTCTGGCCGAGTGCTTGCGGTACCGGCACCGGGAACTCGCCACCGGCCAGGAAGCTCGCGGTCTGGCCGCTCTGGGCCAGCAGCGATGGCTGCGCAAGGGTCCGGGCGAAGCCGTTGCCTTCGAGCATGCCGAGCAGGCCGATCACGTCGCCCGAGGGGGAGCCGAGCAAGAGGGTGAACGCGCTGGAAACCGGATTGGCCGAAGTCTCCACGGAGATGCCGCTGCCGGCGGACGCCGTGACCTTGGTCAACGAACCCGGCGTGAAGGTGCCGAAGGTGATGGCGGAGGCGGTCGAGAACAGGTCGAGGCCAGCCTCCTTGAGCACGCTGCGGCTGAGTTCGACGACCCGGACATCGATCTGGACTTCACCCGCATAAGGCATCTTGCTGGCATCCTGGACCGGGCCTTTGCCCTCGCCGTCGGCGTGCAGGGCGATTTGCTTGGCCTTTTCGTGCTCCACCATGCCGGGCGCGGTGCCCTCGAGCAACAGCAGGTCGCCGGACGACTTCAGGCGCAAGCCGGGAAACTCGTCCAACTGGGCGCTCTCGGCGGGCTTGTTGACCTGGATGGTGTAGTAGCTCGGCAGCTTGCCGGCCTTGTCCCATACCAGGAGGCTGGTCGCACCGGGCTTGATGCCCTGGACCAGGATGTCCTGCTTGCTGAGCATCTTGATCTCGGCGATCTGCTCGTCGCCCACGGCAACGCGCTGGGCCGCCTTGTCCAGCTTGACGGCCAACTGGCTGCCCGCCTCGACTTGGTAGATCTGGGCCGGTGGCTCGGCACGGACGGGCACGAGGCCAATGGGCAGCAACAGGGTCGCCAGGAGCACGATCCGGGCGACGGTTGCGTTCGAGACGCGGCCAAGCCGCTTCTTCATGTCAGTAGTCATCTGCCAACCCTTGTTATTTCCGGTGGTTCCAATGGTTTTCACGGCCGCGTCCCGGACGTCGCCACGCGCACGGTCTTTTCCTTCAGGCCATGCATGACGATGACGGTCGCCGTTTGACTGCTGCGCCCACGTTTGCCCGTCTTCGCGCCGGCCTGGCTTTGCACCGGGGGCGCCGTCTTCTCGGTCATGGCGATGAGCTGGGTGAGGGTCAGGGGGGCGGGCGGGGCGACGACGGCCACCGCTGCCGGAACGACGGCGGCCGGGGCGGCCGGGGCGACGCCGGGCTTCGCGGCGTCCGTCGCCGGGGTCACCAGCACTTCCGCGCCCTGCGGTTGCTCGTGCGGGCGCAGGGCGAGGATCAGACGGCCGCTTTCCGAGGCGAGTACCAACTTGTCGATGTCAGGCACCTTGACGGCCAGGACCGCCGTCTTCGGCATCTCCGCGCTACGCGAGGCGGCCCCGCCGGAGACCGGCACCTTGCCGCCGACGGCCGCGCTGCCGCCCGCCATGGCGCCGACGTCCTTGCTGCCGAAGGCGAGGACAGGCAACTTCTCCAACAACAGGCGCGACTGGGTGTTGGCGATCTCGGTGCCGTTGCGGCGCAGGGTGAAGAAGACGTCGACGATGTCGCCGGGGAGCAGGCGGTTGCCGACCCCGATCACCTCGTCGACGTGGATGGCCACGGCACGCTCGTCCGCCGCGATGTGCTGCAGCATGGCGCGCAGGCCACCGCCCAGGCGTTCCTGAAGTAGCGGCTCGCCGGCCGCGATGTCGGCCGAGGCGACCTTGCCGATCACCGAATTGAGGTCGCTGAACGCCCCATCAGGCCGGGACGGAAACAGCGATGTCTTCACCATCTCGGGACTGACCTCGGTATCGGCCGGGATGCGGACTTGGGCGACCACGACGGGTAGCATCTTGGGCTGCGCGGCCTTTTGTTCGGCCGCCATGCGGGAACTCAAAATCCAAGCGTAGGCGCCTAGCAGCAATGCCAGAACGACCAAGGCCAGTCCGACGATTTTTTGCGTTTTTCCCACGATATCGAATCCTTATGATGGGTTGAAGCCGGTCATGAGATCTGCACGACCGCCTGCGCGGTCAGGGTGTCCGGCAGGACGATGCCTAGGCCGGGGATGGCAGGGATGATGGGGTTGGCTGCGTAGTCGTAGGTGATGGTGACCTTGACGCAGGTGAAGGCCGCGGTGGTCGCGACGCAATCCGTGTTGACGACGGGGGTCGGCGCCCTGGCGCCCAGCCAACTGACGGCCGTCGTCGCCGTACTCAGCGCGAGCGCCTCGCGGGCAGCGATGTCGCCGACGTCCTGGAGGGCGGCACGTGCCCCTTCGTTGACCGCCTGGGTGAACGTATGGCGGAGCGCGAACACCACGCCGTAGGCGATGGCGCCGTACATGACCATGAAGAAGAGCACGAAGACCAAGGCGAACTCAACCGCTGCGGCCCCGCGCTGACGTGTCCGGCGTCCCTCACGCAATTTTTGTGGTCCCCTATCGTTCATCTTGTCCTCAGGTTCCCATCGGCACCCCGGTGTAGACCTTGACGAAGTTCCAGCCGATGAAGGCTACCGCCATACCCGCGCCGTATGGGATGCGGCGCCGCAGTCGGAGATCGAGTTCGGCAACCGTCAAACGATCGGCGAGCGTGGGACGCATCATCAGGGCCAAGCCGTACACCCCTCCCAGCAGGCTGCCCCCAAGCAGCACGCCGAGCAGACACTTCACGCCACCCAGCCAACCGATCACGGCGCACAACTTGACGTCCCCCGCTCCCATCCAGCCCATCCGGTAGGCAGGCCAGAACACCACCAGCGCCAAGACGGCTGTTCCCGCGCCATCCGATATCCGGACGCCGTACGGCATGGCCCCGGAGACCAGGCCGTACAGGCCGCCCAGCGCCGCCCCGGCCAGCAGCAGCCAGTTCGGTAACCGCCGCTGCCGCCAGTCGTATACAGCCAACCATCCGGCCCAGATAACCAGGACAGCCGCGATCAGCATGTTGTTGGCAATGCCTCTACGCGTTGATGTTTCCCGGAATGGTTGGCTTCAGTGATCGTCAGGAAGAGGTCAGGGCGGTGACGATAGAGGTAAATTTGGTGACCAGCGCTTCGCCGATATCGGTCACCACACCGATGATGACGACCGCGATCAGCGCCGCCATGAGGCCGTACTCGATGGCGGTTGCGCCTTCTTCGTCACGGGCGAATTGTTTGATTGCATTCCACATGTTCGTAAACCTCCACATAGCCAGAAAAGATGTACCCCATCCTCGCCCGACCACTGGCCTGGAGAGCCTGCCCGGCGGGACCGATCGATCGACGCATGGTATCACTTATAGCGTCTTTACGAAGTTTATCCGGTTTCTATTGGTCCACAATCCGGCGGATTGGGGAATAGGTGTATTTACTGATAAATGGAGATTTTAGTCCGATGAACGGTCGGTCGTCCGGACACGGAACCTTGTCGTGGTGGGTCGTTCCGGCTTCTGCTGCGTGCCGCCCAAGGGTCAAGGAGAGCGCGTCGACGCCCGGAAAACGTGCCGCGGCAAGGGGTCGGGCATGATTCAGGCGGTCTGAGAGCGCATGATCAAATCATTCAATTCTAATGGACTGAATGGCTTGAGCATGTAGTGATCGGCGCCTGCGCGCAGGCCTTCTTCGATGTCCCGTTGCTGCCCTTTCGCGCTCAGCAGGACGATGAACGGGCGTGGCGTGGTCGTTTCAGCGCGCAAAGACCGGCAAACCTGATAGCCATCCAGGCCGCCGGGCATCATGACGTCGAGAATGATGACATCGGGTCGCCGTTCCTGTGCCATGCGCAGCGCCTCCGCTCCGTTCGTCGCCAAGAGCAATTCGGCACCCAGTGGGGCCAAGGCAAGCCGCAACAGCAGCCGGATGTCCTCCTGGTCGTCGACCAGCAGAATCCGTTTGGCGGCCATGTCGGGCGGAGGAACGGGCTCGGTTGTCATGACAGGTTAGCCTTTGCTGATGGTCGGATCGACGACGGGCAGCCACAGGGTGACCTCGGTGCCGTGGCCGAATTCGCTGGTGACGGTGACCTGGCCATTGAAGATGGCCATGATCTCTTTGACCAGGCACATGCCCAGGCCGGTGCCCGGTATCGCCCCGGAGGTGTCGGCGCGATAGAAACGGTCGAACATATGCGCCATCTGCTCGTCCGTCATGCCGATGCCCTGGTCCTGGATGCTGATACCCACGAAGGCACGGCCATTTTCGACCTTGTGTGCAGAGCTGACCAGGATCGTCCCGCCGCTCGGGGAGTATTTCAGCGCATTGCCGAGCACGTTCACCATGGCCTGCTGGAACTTGTCGGTGTCGATATGGACGCTGGCGAGATCCGGCTCGAGCTCGACTTCCAGCGAATGGGTCTCGTGCGGCACGTAAAACGTCCCGAGGGTATTCATGACCGCCGGCGCCAAGGCCTGGTCCTTGAACTTGAAGGTCTTGCTACCCCGCGCCTCGATGCGGGCGAGATCGAGCAGTTCATTGACCAGGTTGGTGAGGTTCTTGGTCTGGCGATGGATGCGCTGGATCAGATCGCGTTGCGTCGCGGCGTCGAATTCGCGCGCCAGCAGCAGTTCGGCGAAGCCGTAAATGCTCGCCATCGGGGTCCGCAACTCGTGCGCCGCCGTAGACAGGAACTCGCTCTTCATGCGGTCGATTTCCATTTGGGCGGTGACGTCGCGGAAAAAGATGACCCCGGCCTGGAGCTGTCCATTTTCGTCGCGGATATGGCGGATCAGCCACTTCAGGATGGACTTGGCGGGGTTGGCGAGATGGACGAGGTATTCGACGTCATCGGCGGTATCCACGAAATGCGGCAGGGGCTTGGCGGGATCGGACAAGGCCTGGAGGAAGCCCTCCAACTCGTCCAGCGGTTTGCCGACGATGCGTACATCCGCGAGGCCGGTCATGGCGAGGAAGGCCGGGTTGACATAGACGACCTGCCGGTCGCGGTCGATGAACACGTAGCCATCCGGGCTGAGGTCGAGAATGGTGTTGCGCTCCTTGTTGCTCCGGGTGAGGGCGTCCTGTGCCTTCTTGAGCGGGTCGATGTCGGTCAGCAGGCCGGCGATGCCGCTGCTCGCGCGGTCCGCGCCGAGGGAACGCGCATGCAGGCTGAACCAGCGGGTGCCGCCGTCCTGGGTGGTGAGCCGGAGTTCGCCGGCCACGGTACCGTGTTCGCCGCGGTTGGCCGCTTCGATCAGCCAGGTGGCCTGGCTGCGGTCCTCGGCGGCGACGAAATCCGTCAGCGGCCGTGCCAGGCTGCTGTCGATCGGGTTGCCGGTTAGGTCGGACCAAGCCGGGTTCAGGAAGGTCAGCCGGCCCTCGCCGTCGCAGCGGAAGATCACCTGGGTGACGGCGTTCACGACCGAGCGATAGGCTTCCTCGCTGCGCAGGAGTGCCGATTCGATCTCCTTGCGGGCCGTGATGTCGGTCAGGGCCCCCACCATGCGGTAAGGTTTGCCACGCTCATCCCTGAGCACGACGCCGCGTTCCAGGGCCCAGATATAGTCGTCGCCCTTGCGGCGCAGCCGGTGTTCGCTCTCGAAGAAGTCGCTGCCGCCGGTCATGTGGGCATTCAGTTGTGCCATCACCCGCGGCAGGTCGTCGGGATGCACGCGTTTGAGCCACTCTTCGGAGTGCGCCAGCACTTCGCGCTCGCCGTACCCCAGCAGGCTCTTCCAGCGCGGCGAATAGTAGGTGTGTCCGCTGTCGATGCGCCAGTCCCATATCCCCGCGTTGCTGCCATGCAGGGCGAATTTGAGGCGCTCCTCGCTCTCGGCCAGGTTGGAACGTTCCTGGCCGATGCGGTTCGCCATGTTGTCGAAGGCGCCCGCCAACCGGGCGATCGGGTCGTGGCCGACCATGTCGGCGCGTGCGGAACCGTCTCCCTGGGCGAACCGGGAGATGGCCTTGGTGACCTGACCCAGGCGTCGATTGACGCCGCGCATCATGACCAGGAACAACAACGTGCTGGCGATCAGGGCGAGCAGTGCGAACGACACCAGGGCGCTGAGGTAGTGGTAGGCGAGCCGTGCCCGTTCGGTCGAAAGGTTGCGCTGGATGACCAGGATGCCGCCGGGCTGCCGGGTATTGACGGCGCGCAGGGCCTGGAGACCGAGCAAGCCCTCGCCATCGGCCGCAATCAGGGTGCCGCCTTGTCCGTCGAGCTGTTTCAGGGCCGCCAATGCAGTCTCGTCGAAAAGGTCGGCGGCGGCCTTCGCCTGCGCATTCGCCTGGTCCGCCGCGGCCACCCGGCCGATCCGGTCGACGATGAAGTAATGCGAGCTCTTGTCCTCCATGGGCAGGAACAACTGCCGGAACCGCGCCGCCTCGTCCATTCCGTTCGGGCGTCCCCACAGGGCGTTGTCGAGTTGGTGCAATTCGCGTTCCAGCGCGACGCTCGCCTGGGTACCGAGCAGGTTGCGCGCGCTTCGGTACTGCCAATGGAGGATGTAACCGGCGCAGGCGACGGCGATCACCCAGAACAGGATGGGAAACCAGGCGGAACGGTTGATCATGCGAGCGCTTGCCTCAAAGTCGAGATATGACGAGCGTTCCCTGGGCGCCGTTGCCGGCCGGTGCCGCGGTGACGGTCGGGTCACCCGCATGGCCGCGCGGCAAGCGGGAGAAATGGGCCTGTCCGGCCGTGGTCACGGCTGGCGTGCGCCGTTGCTGGCGTCGGCAAGCGCGTTGCGCGCGTCGGCCACGGCGGTGAGCCGGGCCTGCAGCCAGGACTCGAACTCGCCTCTCGGGATGGGCTTCGAATACAGCCTTCCCTGGGCCTGGGCACATCCCTCCTCCTCGAGGAATATTTCCTGTTCCTTGGTTTCGATGCCTTCGGCGATGAGATCGAAGCCCAGGCTATGCCCCATGGCGATGATGGCGCGCGTGATGGCGGCATTGTTCTTGTCCGCCGGCAGGCCGAGCACGAACCGCTGGTGGATCTTGATGCCGCGGACGCGCAGATTCTTGAGGTAGGCGAGCGAGGCGTGGCCGATGCTGAAATCGTCGATGACGATACCGACACCCAGGTTGCGCAGGCGGTCCAGTTCCGCCAGAACGTGTGCCGTGTTGCGCAACAGGGTGTGTTCGTTGACCTCGATGACCAGGCGTCCGGGCTCCACGCCGGTTTCTTCCAGCGCACGGTTGACGCTGGCGTAGAAGTCGTTGCGCTCGATCTGCAGGCCGGCGACTTTGACCGACACGCTCCCCGAGAACAGCCCCTCCCGCGTCCAGGCCTGGATCTGGCCGCAAGCGGCGCGCAATGCCCACTCGCCGACCGAGACGATGAGCCCGGTTTCCTCGGCCACGGTGGCGAATTCGACGGCGTCGATGGTGCCCAGTTCCGGATGGTGCCAGCGCACCAGCGCCTCGACTCCGAGTACCCGGCCGCTCTGGATGTCCAACTGCGGCAGATAGCAGAGTTCCAGCTGATGCAGCTCCTGCGCCTGGCGCAGACCCTGCTCGAGCGCCATGCGCTGGTCGGCGGCCCGGGCCATTTCCTCGTCGTGGTAGCGATAGGTGTTCTTGCCGGCCTGCTTGCTGGCGTACATCGCCGTGTCGGCGGCCTTGAGCAGGGAGGTGGCGTCGTGGCCGTCCTGCGGATAGATGGCGATCCCGACGCTGGCCGTGACGTGCGCCTTGCTGCCCTGCAGGTCGACCGGCTTGTCGACGGCGGCGATGAGCTTTTCCGCCAGATGGCCGATGTGGACGGCGCTGGGCGGGTTTTCGATGATCATCGCGAACTCGTCGCCACCCATGCGGGCAACGACGTCTTCGCTGCGCAGGGTCATGCGCAGGCGGGCGGCGATCTTTTGCAGCAGCAGGTCGCCGGCGGGGTGACCGAGGCTGTCGTTCACGGTCTTGAACCCGTCCAGGTCGACCCCGAACACGGCCAACTTGTTGGAACGCCGCGCGGCCCGCTCGAGGGCCATGTTGAGCTGGATGCTCAGCAGGGTGCGGTTCGGCAGGTCGGTCAGGGCGTCGTAGTGCGCCATGTGCTTGAGTTCGTCCTCGGATTTCTTCAGCCGGCTGACGTCGGAGAACAGCCCGATATAGCTCTGCGCCGTGCCGTCCGCGCCATAGACGGCGCTCAGCGATAGCCACTGCGGATAGGATTCACCGCTTTTCCGGGTGTTGACGATCTCGCCCTGCCAATGCCCCGTGGCCAGGAGCTCGGCCCAGATGTGGCCGTAACGGAAGAACTGGGGCGTCCGGCCGATCACTTCGTCCTTGGTGAAACCGGTGATGGTGGTGAAGGCGGGATTCACCAGTTCGACGCGGCCATTGCCGTTCAGGATCACGATGCCCTCGGCGGCATGGGCGAATACCGCGGCCGCCTGACGCAGGTAGGTGCCTTGGTCAAGTTGTTCGGCCAGGCTTTTCAGCAGCAGATAGGAACCGTCCGGTTGCTGATACTGGTCGAGTATCACTTGGTAGATGACCTGGCAGGGGATATGCCGGTTGCCGTTGGTCAAGGTGAGATTGGTCGTGGCGACCGCGGCATTGCGGTCACCGAGCGCCGGCAATTGTTCGCGCCCGATGAAGGCGAACAACGAGCGTTTCAACAGCGCGTCCCGGGATTGGTCGAGCAGTTCGCAGGCGACGTCGTCGATTTCGACGATGCGGTGCTCGCGATCCAATCGGATCAACCCGGACTGATTGTTGGTCAGGACGAACCGGATGACCTTGCCGTCCTCGCTCACGCGTTTCGCCGCGCGCTGGGCTTTGGCGATGAAAGACAAGGCGAGGATGACAGCCAGTACAAGTGCAATAGCTAGAATTATTTGGACGATAGGCATGTCGTTTACCCGGGGCCAGTGAGCTTTTGCACCTTAATACTCGTTAGTCGGACTGGCGCTGTCTCCTTGCCGGATGGTTGGTCGATTTCCCGATACCAATGGCTGTCATTATATGTCGTTTTCCGGCCTGCCATTGGCGGGCCGGGGCGACCGTCGTTCTAGTGGCTCCTGACTTCCTTGGCCAGGTGCATGTCCTCGATGATCATGTTGACCGTGCATCGGTTGTCATAGGTGCCGATGAATACGCTGTCACCCCGGTCGATGTAGCGCGATTCGAGGCGCCCGCCGACTGGACAAGAATGGACTTTCCCCTTTACGAAAAAAACCGATCGAGGCATGTCCGTCAGCAATATCTTTTCGAATATCGAACTGGCCTCGGTTTCGATTTTGCGCCTGACTTGATTCGGTTTCCCTGCCCGGATATTGGTTGCCATGGCGATCTGTCCCGCTCCCTTGCGTCAAATCTGTTGGTTTCGTCGGTGCATCTTTATGTCCTGAACCATCCCGAAGACGATCCAGGCAATTCCCATGACGGAAATCACCTGGGCGGCTCCGAGTAGGACGCCAGCCTGGAGCACGAGGCCGGCGATCTGGGTGGCGACAGCCGAAAGGAAAAGTCGCAACGACCACTTCGGGAGGAAGTGGTCGGTATCGCAGACCATCAGGAGGATGGTTTGAATGAGGGTGTAGATACCGAGAACGAGCCAGCTGACGTCGAGATTGTGGAGACCTTCCATCGAGTTGTTCCTGCGGGATTCGCCCCGGTCATTGCCGCGCGCGGGACTGGCGCGACGCGACCGGGGTGGATTCCATGGGTTGAGTAGCGGTGTTTATCCTTGTGTGGCTTGCCGATCAGTCGGTGACCAGGGCGCCCTGCTGCACCATGGCCTTGATCAGGTCGGCGTCCTGGCCGTGGCTGACCCCGTACTGGTCGTACAGGTCGACGTTCTGCAGGACGATGCGTTGGTCCTCCGCGGCGGCGGTATAGGTGCCGCCGGTGAAGCCGCCGGTGGAACTGACGCGGATCACCGTGTTGCCGGCGCCGTCGGTGGTCACATCGATGTACTGGTCGAGGTTGCCGAGGTTGTTGAGGCCATGGCTCTCACCCTGGAGCAGATCCTTCAGGTTGAGCACGTCACCGTCGGTCCGGCTGAAGTCCTTGATGACGTCCTCGGCCGGCGTGCCGGGCGTGCCGCGGTCGCTCGCACGCCAAATGAAGGTGTCGCTGCCGGAACCGCCCTCGAGCAGGTCGTTGCCGGCGCCGCCTTCGATCTTGTCGTTGCCGGCACCGCCGATCAGCCAGTCGCGTCCGCTGCCACCCTTCATGGTGTCGTTACCGCCGTTGCCGACCAGGACGTCGTTGCCTTCGTAGCCGTAGATCGTGTCGACGCCGTCGCCGCCGATCAGGATGTTGTCGAGGCCGTCGCCCTTGGCGTCGAGTTCGTAGTCGGCCACGATGGTGACCTGGCCGGTGTCGGACTGGGTGCTGTCGACGTAGGTGGTGCCGGTGTAGCTGAAGCTGCCCCTGCCGGCGTTGCTCAGGTCGGCCGTGATCTCGCCGTTGTCGTAGGTGGCGCCGGTGACGCCGGTGATGGAGATGGGGTCGCCGTTCTTGTCGCTGTCGTTCCAGAGCAGCCAGTCGCTCTGGATGGTGACCTGATGGTTGCTGTAGTAGTCCATCGCCACGTAGACCGCGTCATTGCGGATGATCGGCGCAAAGTCGGTCTTCTCGGCACTGAACGAGACGCTGCTGGAGGCGACGTCGCCGTCGTTGTCGCGCAACGCGTAGGTGAACTGCTCCTGCAGCACCGTCATGCTGGTGTGGGTGTAGACGTAGTCGCCATTGTCCATGTCGACGGTCAGGGTGCCGCCCTCGGTGGTCACGGTCAGGACGTGGGTGGTTGCATCAAAGGTCCACCCCGTGCTGCCGGTACCGGATCGGACCACCGTGGTGCCGTCGAAGGTGAAGGTGTTGTCGCCGTAGACGATGCTCTCGACATAGCCGCCGTCGGCACCGAATCCGCCGTCGGTGGTCAGGTTGCCGGAAGCGGAGTACTGGACGGTCGAGGTCAGCACGGAGCTGAAGTCGTTCATGTCGTCGACCACGACCGCCGGCTGTTCGGTCCCGGTGCTGCCGCGATAGGCGATGGGCTCGAGTTCGGTGGTCGAGATATCGCTGCCCATGCCGATGGCGTAGGCATTGATGTTGTTGGCGCGCAGGAAGGCTTCCCAGGTGGCCTGCTCGGCCGGCTGGATACCGTCGTCGCTGTTCGGGCTGTCGCCGGCCGGGGTGGTTCCCAGCGTGGTCGGATCGCCGTTGTTGTAGTTCGGTTTGCCGTCGGACAGGAAGTAGGCGACGTTCTGGGCGTCGGCGAGCTTGCCCGGGTTGTCGTAGGCGTCCATGGCGGCCGCCAGCGCGGCGTCGTAGTTGGTCCAGTTCCAGGTACCGCTGAGTTGCAGGTTGTTCAGGAAGAGCAAGGCCTGGTCGGCGGTCATCCAGACCGCGGTACCCGACGCGGTGGTCGAGAACGTGGTGATGTTCACCATCACGTCGCCCATGCTGTCGTACTGCTCGATCAGTTCCTTGATGCCGGCGATGGCGGCCTTCAGCCGGGTCAGGTTTTCCATGCCGCTGGCGTCGTTCATCGAGCCGGATACGTCCAGGATCACCAGCAGGTTGGTGTTGACCGACTGCACGCCGGCGTCGACGGAGATGGGCTGGGCGGAGGGGGCGTCGTCGAGGATGTTGACGTTGAGGGAGGAGGCGGCGGAATCGCCGTCGACGTCGGAGACGGAGACGGCGATCTGGTCGACGTAATGGTCGCCGTCGGCGCCGGCCTGGCTGTCGTTGTCGACCGGGTGGGTGAGGGTGTACTGGTAGCTGAGGGAGCCGCCCTGGCCGTCGCCGCTGTAGCCGGTCAGGACCAGGGTGCCGTAGTCGGTGTCGAGGCTGATGGGATAGGTGGCGCTGTTGGTGAGCTGGGCGACGGTCAACTCGGTGCCGGCGATGGTGACGGTGTCGATGCCGTCGAGGGCCTCGAGGGTGAAGCTGCCGGACTTGACCAGGGCGGCGGCATCGGGGGCGCTGCCATCGGCGAGGGCACTCTCGCTGACGGTGAAGTCGCCGTCGCTGACGCCGAGGCCGGTGAAGGTGACGCCGTCGTCGGTCCCGTGGATGGTGACGGTGAGGGTGGCGCTGTCGTCGACCGTGCCGTCGGTCATGGTGTAGGCGAAGCTCTCGGTCAGGGTCTGGCCTTCGCCCAGGGCCTGGACGCGCCGGTCGCTGTTGTCGAGGGCATAGGCATAGGCCCCGGTGTCGGCATCCCAGGTCAGGGTGCCGTAGGTCCCCTGCAGGGTGCCGCTGGTATCGACCGTGCCGCCATGCTGGAAGCTGAGCACGTCGAGGTCGTCGCCGTCGGCGTCGGTGTCGTTGGCGAGGACGTTGCCGGTGGCCGGCTGGCTGGCATCCTCATCGATGTCGGCACTGTCGTCATGGGCGACCGGGGCGTCGTTGACGGCCCTGACCTCGAGGGTGATGTCGGCGGAGTCGGAGCCGCCCTGGCCGTCGGAGACGGTGTAGGGGATGACCAGGAGGTGGCTGGCATCGTTGTTGTAGTCGTCGGCGGGGTCGAACTTGACCTGGCCGTCGGCGGTCAGGCTGACGGTGCCGGCGAACTGGCCGGAGACGGGGTCGTAGACGGCGCTCGGGGCATAGGCCTCGGGATGGTCGGGATCGACGGCCTGGCCGTTCAGGCTGGTGATGGCGAGCTGGTCGTGCGGGGTATCCGGATCGACGTCGTTGGCGAGCGGGTCGAAGGTGCTGGTGACGTCCTCGTCGAGGGTGATGGCGTCATCCTTGGCGATGGGCGGATCGTTGACCGAATCGACGGTGAGGTTGACGGTGGCGGAGTCGGTCAGGCCGCCCGGGTCGGAGACCGTGTAGGTGAAGCTCTGGGTGCCGTTGTAGTCGGCATCCGGGGTGAAGCTGAAGTCGCCGTTCTCGCTGATCACCAGGGTGCCGTGGGCGAGATCGACCGTGGCCGTGCCGGTACTGAAGTCGAAGATCAGGTATTGGCCGTTGACCTGGGTGATGCGCAGTTCGGAGAGGCTGTTGTCGACGTCGGAATCCTGGCCGCCGGCGGCGGAGCCGTTGTCGTCGTCGGTGATGACGTTGCCGGAGAGGACGGTGTCCTCGGGGGTGGTGTAGTGGTTGTCGACGGCGTTGGGGGCGTCGTTGACGGGGTTGACGTCGAAGGTGAAGGTGTTGGGGACGTCGTCGTAGGCGCCGGCGCTGTCCTGGACGGAGAAGGTGAAGCTGGCGTAGGGGGAGCCGTTCTCGTCGGTGTCGGGGAGATAGGAGAGCTTGCCGGCGGCGATGTCGTCGGCACTGATGACCTGGCCGGCGACGACGGCCTGACCGTCGAGGAAGAGGGTGCCGTGGTCGGGCAGGGTATCGATGCGGACGGCATAGAAGGCCTGTCCGGCATCGGGATCGGAGAAGCCGAAGTCGCCGGACTGGACGACGTAGGGGGTGTCCTCGTCGGTGGTGCGGGTGACGTCGGTGCCGTCCGGGCGGGTGTTGTCGCCGACGGTGACGGTGACGGTGGCGGTATCGGAGAGGCCGTCGGGGTCGGAGAGGGTGTAGGTGATGAGGACGGGCCCGGAGACGTTGCTGGCGGGGGTGAAGAGGAGGCTGCCGTCGGGGTTGACGGAGACGGTGCCCTGGCTGGGGTCGGCGAGGACGGGGTTGGAGACGGAGAGCTGGTCGCGGGTGTTGTCGGGGTCGCTGTCGTTGGCCTTGACGTCGATGGCGACGGCGGTGTTGATGGGGGTGCTGGCGACGTCGTCGACGGCGTTGGGGGCGTCGTTGACGGGGTTGACGGTGACGTAGACGGTGGCCGGGACGGGGGTGGTGCCGTCGGAGATGGTGTAGGTGAAGCTGGTGTCGCCGAAGTAGTTGGCCTCGGGGGTGAAGGTGAGGGTGCCGTCGGCGTTGAGGGTGGCGACGCCGTGGCTGACGGAGACGGAGTCGCCGGGCTGGACGGAGGTGCCGGCGATCTTGACGATGGTGAGGGGGTCGCCGTCGACGTCGGAATCGTTGTCGAGGACGGCGATGGTGACGGGGGTGTCCTCGTTGGTGGAGGCGTGGTCGTCACCGGCGACGGGGGTGTCGTCGCCGCCGATCATCTGGATGTTGAGGTTGGCGGAGTCGGTGCCGCCGTGGCCGTCGGAGACGAAGTAGGTGAAGGTGGGGACGGGACCGTCGTAGTCCTTGGCGGGACTGAAGGTGTAGCTGCCGTCGTCGGCGAGGGTGAAGGTGCCGATGCCGGAGAGGGTGACGGCGTCGCCGGGCAGGTAGCTGTCGCCGCCGACCGAGAAGCCGGTGACGGTGAGGCTGTCGCCATCGGGGTCGGTGTCGTTGGCGAGGACGTTGCCGGTCAGGACGGTGTCCTCCAGCAAGGTCACGTTGTCGTCGTTGGCCGTCGGGGCATCGTTGACCGGGCGGACCTCGAGGGTGATGTCGGCGGAGTCGGAACCGCCCTGGCCGTCGGAGACGGTGTAGGGGATGACCAGGAGATGGCTGGCGTCGTTGTTGTAGTCGTCGGCGGGGTCGAACTTGACCTGGCCGTCGGCGGTCAGGCTGACGGTGCCGGCGAACTGGCCGGAGACGGGGTCGTAGACGGCGCTCGGGGCATAGGCCTCGGGATGGTCGGGATCGACGGCCTGGCCGTTCAGGCTGGTGATGGCGAGCTGGTCGTGCGGGGTATCCGGATCGACGTCGTTGGCGAGCGGGTCGAAGGTGCTGGTGACGTCCTCGTCGAGGGTGATGGCGTCATCCTTGGCGACGGGCGGATCGTTGACCGAATCGACGGTGAGGTTGACGGTGGCGGAGTCGGTCAGGCCGCCCGGGTCGGAGACCGTGTAGGTGAAGCTCTGGGTGCCGTTGTAGTCGGTATCCGGGGTGAAGCTGAAGTCGCCGTTCTCGCTGATCACCAGGGTGCCGTGGGCGAGCGCGACCGTGGCCGTGCCGGAGTTGAAGACCAGATCCTCGCCGTTGACCTGGGTGATGCGGAGTTCGGAGAGGCTGTTGTCGACGTCGGAATCCTGGCCGCCGGCGGCGGAGCCGTTGTCGTCGTCGGTGATGACGTTGCCGGAGAGGACGGTGTCCTCGGGGGTGGTGTAGTGGTTGGCGACGGCGTCGGGGGCGTCGTTGACGGGGTTGACGTCGAAGGTGAAGGTGTTGGGGACGTCGTCGTAGGCGCCGGCGCTGTCCTGGACGGAGAAGGTGAAGCTGGCGTAGGGGGAGCCGTTCTCGTCGGTGTCGGGGAGATAGGAGAGCTTGCCGGTGGCGATGTCGTCGGCGCTGATGACCTGGCCGGCGACGACGGCCTGACCGTCGAGGAAGAGGGTGCCGTGGTCGGGCAGGGTATCGATGCGGACGGCATAGAAGGCCTGTCCGGCATCGGGATCGGAGAAGCCGAAGTCGCCGGACTGGACGACGTAGGGGGTGTCCTCGTCGGTGGTACGGGTGACGTCGGTGCCGTCCGGGGGGGTGTTGTCGCCGACGGTGACGGTGACGGTGGCGGTATCGGAGAGGCCGTCGGGGTCGGAGAGGGTGTAGGTGATGAGGACGGGCCCGGAGACGTTGCTGGCGGGGGTGAAGAGGAGGCTGCCGTCGGGGTTGACGGAGACGGTGCCCTGGCTGGGATCGGCGAGGACGGGGTTGGAGACGGTGAGCTGGTCGCGGGTGTTGTCGGGGTCGCTGTCGTTGGCCTTGACGTCGATGTCGACGGCGGTGTTGATGGGGGTGCTGGCGACGTCGTCGACGGCGTTGGGGGCGTCGTTGACGGGGTTGACGGTGACGTAGACGGTGGCCGGGACGGGGGTGGTGCCGTCGGAGATGGTGTAGGTGAAGCTGGTATCGCCGAAGTAGTTGGCCTCGGGGGTGAAGGTGATGGTGCCGTCGGCATTGAGGGTGGCGATGCCGTGGCTGACGGAGACGGAGTCACCGGGCTGGACGGAGGTGCCGGCGATCTTGACGATGGTGAGGGGATCGCCGTCGACGTCGGAATCGTTGGCGAGGACGGCGATGGTGACGGCGGTGTCCTCGTTGGTGGTGGCGTGGTCGTCGCCGGCGACGGGGGTGTCGTCGCCGCCGATCATCTGGATGTTGAGGTTGGCGGAGTCGGTGCCGCCGTGGCCGTCGGAGACGAAGTAGGTGAAGGTCGGGACGGGGCCGTCGTAGTCCTTGGCGGGGCTGAAGGTGTAGCGGCCGTCGGCGGCGAGGGTGAAGGTGCCGATGCCGGTGAGGGTGACGGAGTCGCCGGGCAGGTAGCTGTCGCCGCCGACCGAGAAGCCGGTGACGGCGAGGTTGTCGCCGTCGGGATCGGTGTCGTTGTCGAGGACGTTGCCGGTGAGGACGGTGTCCTCGAGCAGGGTCACGTTGTCGTCGTTGGCGGTCGGGGCCTGGTTCTCGGCCAGGGGCTCGATGAGGTTGCCGCGCAGGTCGGTGACGTTGGCGCCGGCATCGGCGGTGAGGCCGGCATAGCTTTCGCCGGTGACGGATTCGACGATGCGGTCGAGGCGGACGAAGGTATGGCCTTCCTGGGTCTCGCCTCCGGTCAGGCCGGCCGCGGTCTTCTCGAGCAGGTCGTCGATCGGCTTGCCCTGCTCGATGGCCTGGATCAGGCTGTCGAGATCGGCGCTGGAGGCGTTCTGGCCCAGGTCGGTGGTGCCGATGGCGAGGTTGTTGCCGGCATTGTCGGTGTCCGCGAAGAGACCGGCGATGATCTGGTGCACGCCCGGTTCCAGAATCAGCGTGTTGCCGTCCGGATAGGCCAGCTCCACCTGCGCCCCCGCCGCCGTCACGACGATCTCGCCGTCCCGTACCGTGTCGCCCAGGTGCAGCTTGTGCAGCTTGCCCCCCTCGTCTCGTACATATGCCTCGCCGCGCAACGCCGTGACAGTCGCTTGGATGTTGGATGCAGTGTAAGTGGCCATGAATGACACCTTTCCCTTATATGCCGATCGGGGAGGAAACGAGGATGAAGGACGGGCGACAGACCCGGCCGCGGTGCGGGGCGCACCGGTGGTATCGCAGCCCGACGGGCCGCTTCGAGTACATTGACAGCGGACAGCGCCTGACTGCGCAGGCGTGTTCCTGGAAATCGTGGATCACCCCGCCGTTGGCTTGAGCGGCCAGCGTGAGGGGGCGCTCCAGGCGGGCGTGGGCGGGCGGGCACTCGGGGACGTGGCCATGCCGAATTACGCGGGGTTTGCCGTGCATTCCCGCGCAACGACGCTCAGCAGCCGCGCCAGGACGCTGCTGGACCTTTTGCATCTCGGCTTCTAAGCGACTTCCTGGCGTGGCCATGTACGACTCCGTCACTGCTGAGTTGAGTTGGGTATAACCGCCGGTAGGGGTTGAAGGCGGCTCGCCGACAGGGCGTATATGGCAAAACCACCATTTATGATTATTTTAATCATAAAACTGATAAAAGATACAAATACTCATCTCTGCCGCCATCGGCGGCGAGGGTGCCGTGCGGTCCGGGGGCTCGATCACCCGGTAGGCTGCGTGGTCCGGGACGGAGGAAAGACGAAAAAAAACCGGGGGCAGCGCCCCCGGTTTTCTTGACGCCTAGGTTGGTTTAGCCAACCAGGCCGCCCAGCAGGCCGCCGACCAGGCCGACCACGGTGGAGAGCAGGCCGCCGACCAGGCTAACCACGCTGGTCACGACGCCAGCGACCAGACCGACGACCGTGCCGACCAGATCAAACACGGGGGACAGCAGGCCGCTCAGGTCCAGAGCGCCACCGGAAACTTCGTTGATTTCTTGCTTGCTGAGCTCTTGAATAGCCATGTGAAACTCCTTGTTTACAAAGGTTAAATTCCGCCCTTCGACGGTGTGCATTGCTCCGGGTGAAGCAATTCTGCGATCCCGGGCGCCGCCGGATAGGCATCCGCTTGGCGCCCGTCATCAATCCTGTCAAACGTACTATAGCCGACATTTTATTCAGTAATGTGAAAAAAGCTATATCAATATGCGAATAGTGCATATTTTGTGTTCGTTGTGACCGGAGGGGTGCGCGACGCTCTCCTGGTGTGTCGCCGCGCCGCGCATCGGCCGGTCCGGGCCTGAGCCGGCACGGCACCGAGCTTGCACGGTTATGGCGCTATCGACGCGGGGCAGATGGGCCCGCTATCGGTGCCCGCACCGGTGGCGCTTCAGGGGCGCGGGTCACTGATGCCATTTCTGGTAAAGTGATATTAATATGATAAAGTACTCAGTATGTGATAACGTGCAGCCTGAAGTTGATTGTACAGGCATGTGGTCGAACGCGGCTGCGTGCGTTGGGATTGCCCCGCTTGGGGTGAGTTGTGTGGCGCGGTGTGCGCATTTGTGTTTTGTGGTTGTTCAACAAACGAGGAGTTTTCATCATGGCAATCCAAGTTCTGACCCAAGAAGAAATCTGCGAAGTAGCCGGTGGCCTGTCCGTCAGTGTTGACGCCAGCCCCGCTCTGACCCTGGATCTGGTGCTGTCGCCCACCGGCCTGCTGAGCCTGGTCGGTTCCCTGCTGACCGGCGTGCTGAGCCTGGTCACCGGCCTGCTCTGCAATCTGAAGCTGGGCTGCTAATTCAGCGCCTGTGAGGAGGCTGGGAGCAGGGTAGCGCTTCCGGCCTCCTTTTTTGTTTTCATTAAAACGGTGATAATAAAAAAACAACAGCCTGACCGGTGTAGGCCGGGCGGAAACTGACTGATATGGCCGATCAACCACTTTTCCGGTCCGCCGCCCTCGGCGCTCACAAAACCCAATGGTTGGGCGAGATCGTTCTGATACGCCCGTTCTCATACACCGTCCTGACCGGCGTCGCGGTGTTCCTGGCGTTCGTGGTCATCGCGTTCATGGCCTGGGGAACCTACACCAAGCGCAGCACCGTGGTCGGCCAACTGCTGCCGGATGTCGGCCTGGTCAAGGTCTACGTGCCGCAGGTCGGGGTCGTCCAGGAAAAGCGCGTTTCCGAGGGGCAGCAGGTCAACAAGGGCGATGTCCTGTACGTGCTGTCGAGCGAGCGGCAAAGCGGGATGCTCGGTTCCATACAGGCGTCCATCAGCCGGCAGGTCGAGTCGCGCCGGGATTCGCTGCGGGAAGAGATCGACAAGACCCGCCGCCTGCAGGAGGAGGAGCGCGAATCGCTCGTCCACCGCATCGAGGGCATCGATTCCGAGGTGCGCAAGCTCGACAATCTGCTCGAGAGCCAGCGCAGCCGGGTGGCGCTCAGCAAGGATACCGTCGCCCGCTACCAGGGTCTGCTGGACCAGGACTATATTTCCCGCGAACAACTGCAGCAGAAGCAGGAGGAACTGCTCGACCAGCAGACCCGTCTGCAGAGCGCCGAACGCGAGCGGATCAGCGTCATGCGCGAACTCGAGCTGCGCAAGAACGAACTTTCCGGACTTGCCTACAAACACCAGAACCAGCTGGCCCAGTTGCAGCGCGGCGTGTCCTCCGTAGATCAGGAATTGGCCGAGAGCGAGGGCAAGCGCCAGGTCTATATCACGGCCCCCGAGTCGGGCACGGTGACCGCGGTCGTCGCCGAGGTCGGCCAGGCCGTCGACGGCAGCCGTCCGCTGCTCAGCATCGTGCCGGTCGGCGCCAAGCTGCAGGCCCAGCTCTATGCGCCCAGCCGTGCCGTCGGCTTCGTCCATCTCGGCGACCAGGTGCTGTTGCGCTATCAGGCCTACCCGTATCAGAAGTTCGGTCACGCCCGCGGCAAGGTCGTCAGCGTCGCCAAGACCGCCCTGCCGACCAATGAAATCTCCAACCTGGGCGGCAATGCCGGCGGTGGCCAGGGTCAGCAGAGCGAACCGGTCTACCGGATCACCGTCGAGTTGGCGTCGCAGACCATCCAGGCGTACGGTAAGGCGCAGCCTCTGCAGGCCGGCATGTTGCTCGATGCGGATATCCTGCAGGACAAGCGGCGCCTGTACGAATGGGTGCTCGAACCCCTATACAGCCTGACCGGCAAGCTTTGATTTCGCTCACCGACCCAGCCCGGGGCAACACACGAACAACCGCGAGCACGTATGTCCTTCCTTGACAATCTATCCTTTGGCTTCGGCCGCAAGCTGCCGCTGATCCTGCAGACCGAAGCGGCCGAATGCGGCCTGGCCTCGCTGGCCATGGTGGCCGGCTACCACGGCTTCCGCACCGATCTCGCCAGCATGCGGCGCCTGTTCCTGGTGTCGATCAAGGGGACGACGCTGGGCCACCTGATCGGCATGGCCAACGCGATGCAGATGGCCACGCGGCCGGTGAAGCTCGAACTGGAGGACATGGCCCAGCTCAGGATGCCCTGCATCCTGCACTGGAACTTCAACCATTTCGTCGTCCTCAAGGAAGTCAACACCAAGGGCATCGTCATCCACGACCCGGCCTTCGGCATCCGCAAGCTGAACTGGGAGGAGGTGTCCGATTCCTTCACCGGCGTGGCGCTGGAGTTGTGGCCGAACACGGGCTTCAAGGCGGCCACGTTCAAGCAGCACATCAAGCTGCGCGAGCTGATGGGCAACGTCACCGGCCTGTACAAGTCGTTCGGGCAGGTGCTCCTGCTCGCCTTGTCGCTGGAAGTGTTCGCCTTGGTGTCGCCGTTCTTCCTGCAGTGGGTGATCGACAACGTCATCGTCACGGCGGACCGCGATCTGCTCACCACGCTGGCGCTCGGCTTCGGCCTGCTCATGCTCATGCAACAGGGCGTTTCCACCTTGCGCTCATGGGTGATCATGTACATGGCGACCACCCTGAACATACAGTGGCGCGCGAACGTGTTCACGCACCTGGTCAGCCTGCCGGTGCAGTACTTCGAGAAACGCCATATCGGCGACGTGGTGTCCCGTTTCAGCTCGGTCGACATCATCCAGCGCACCCTCACGACCTCTTTCGTCGAGGCCATCCTGGATGGCGTCATGACGGTCCTGACCCTGGTCATGATGTTCATCTACAGTCCGACCCTGGCCTGGATCGCGGTTGCCGCGATGGCCCTCTACGGCGTCGGGCGCTGGGGTTGGTACCGGCCGTTGCGCAATGCGACCGAGGAACAGATCATCCACGCGGCCAAGCAGCAGAGCCATTTCCTGGAGACGATCCGCGGGGTCAAGACCATCAAGCTGTTCCAGCGTCAGGACGAGCGGCGCTCGACTTGGCTGACGCTGCTGGTCGACCAGATCAACGCCGACCTGCGTACCCAGAAGCTGCACGTCCTGTACCGCCTGATGAACGGGGTCCTGTTCGGCCTCGAACGCGTCATCATCATCTGGTTCGGGGCCTCGCTGATCCTGGACGGCGAATTCACGGTCGGCGTGCTGATGGCCTTCCTCGCCTACAAGGACCAGTTCGACATGCGGGTCAGCGGCCTGATCGACAAGGTGGTCGAGGTCAAGATGCTGCGCCTGCAGGGCGAGCGCCTGGCCGACATCGTGCTCGCCGAGCCGGAGGATACCCATCGGCCGCTGCCGGCGATCGGCGAGGCCGATCTGCAGCCGAGCATCGACATCGTCGAACTCCGTTACCGCTACGCCGACCAGGAGCCATGGGTGCTGGACGGCGTCAACTTCCATATCGACGCCGGCGAATCGGTCGCGATCGTCGGCCCCTCGGGCTGCGGCAAGTCGACCCTGATCAACGCGATGCTGGGCATCCGGCCGCCCAACTCGGGCGATGTCATGATCGGCGGCACCAGCGTCAGCCAGATCGGCCTGGACACCCTGCGCCAGATGGTCGGCACCGTGATGCAGGACGACAACCTGTTCGCCGGTTCGATCGCCGACAACATCAGTTTCTTCGACCACAAGGCCGACCAGGCCTGGGTCGAGGAATGCGCCAAGATGGCGGCGATCCACGAGGAGATCATGGCCATGCCCATGGCCTACAGCACCCTCATCGGCGACATGGGTACGGCCCTGTCGGGCGGCCAGAAGCAGCGCATACTGCTCGCCCGCGCGCTCTACAAGCGGCCCAGCATCCTGTTCCTCGATGAAGCCACCAGCCACCTCGACCTGGCGCGTGAGACCATGGTCAACACGGCCATCAAGGCACTCAAGGTCACCCGCGTGATCGTCGCCCACCGTCCGGAAACCATCGCCTCGGCCGACCGGGTGATCGAGATGAGCGGTGGCAAGGTGGTCGTCGACAAGAAGGTCTAGGATGCCCCGATTCAACCGGGTTCGAGATTGCGACATGAAGGGTGCGCTGGCCGTCGCGGCGTTCACGATTGCCATCACCGGCGCCCCGCGCGCGCTGGCCGAAGGCTTCGACCCGTTCTCGGTGCACCTGCAGGTGTCCAAGTTCTGGGCCACCGCGAAAGGCACCGAGGAGCCGCTGGTCGATCCCTGCCAGTTCGATGCCGTCGGCGCCCGCGTCGGGCTCGTCGAGGTGGTCGAGCGGGCGCTCTGCCACAATCCCAAGACCCGGTATGCGTGGGCGAACGCCAAGGCCCAGGCGGGCGTGCTGGGGGTGCGTGAAGCGGCCTACCTGCCGACGATCAGCGCCGGTCTGGCGGTCGCCAAGCAGGACAACAAGACTGAATACGCGGATATTACCGGTTACCCCTATTCAGCCTTCAATACCGAGGCCAAGCCCAAGGTCCGCTCCGGTACGCTCAAGATGTCCTGGGTGCTGACCGACTTCGGCCTGCGCAGCTCCAACGTCTCCCAGGCCCGGGCCCTGCTCGATGCGGCCAACGCGACCCACGACGCGACCCTGCAGACCGCCTTCGTGGAGGCGGCCCAGAGCTACTTCGACACCTTGACCGCGATGGCCAGCCTGGAGGCCAAGCGGGAGGTTGAGAACGCCGCGCGGGAGAGCTTCCTGGCGGCCGAGGCCAAGTACAAGGCCGGCGTCGGCGGCCTCACCGACAAGCTGCAGGCGAGTACCGCCTACGGCCAGGCCAAGCTGGAGCGGGTGGGGGCGGAAGGCGACCTGAAGAACGCCAAGGGCAGCCTGGCCAGCGCCATGGGCCTCGAGGTCACCACCGACTTCGACCTGGTGCGCCCGGCCGACGAGTTGCCGGACACCACCTTCATCAAGCCGATCGACGAGCTCATCGCCGAGGCGCGCAAGGTCCATCCGGCGCTGAGCGCGGCCCAAGCGGAGGTCAAGGCGGCCCAGGCCAACGTCGAGGCGACCCGCGCGGAAGGCCGGCCGACGGTCACCCTGGCGTCCGAGTTCAGCAAGGGCGAGCAGCTCAACCAGCCGCCGTCGATCGGCTATCCGCCGACCGACATCACGAGTACCAACTTCAGCGTCGGCGTGCAGGTCAACATCCCGCTGTTCGAGGGCTTCGGCCGCACCTACCGGGTGCGCACGGCGCAGAGCCAGGTCGAGGCCAAGCAGGCGGACTACGCCCGCATCGAGCAGGAAGTGCTGCTCGACGTCTGGCGCAACTACCAGGTGTTCACGGCCGAGAACGAGGGCCTCAAGACCGCCGACGAGCTGGTCAAGAATGCCCGCGACTCCTACAAGATCGCCCGCGGCCGCTACAAGGCCGGGGTCGGCAACATCGTCGAGCTGCTCAACGTGCAGAGCGCCATGGCCAAGGCCGAACAGCAGCGCATCAAGTCGATCTCCAACTGGCATAGCGCCCGCCTGAAGGTCGCCGCCAGCGTCGGCCGCATCGGCATGTGGGCGATCGCCGGTCTGGCCGGCGACGGCGCCGGCAAGCCCTGATCCGGCGCCTCCCCCTCCGCGCCGGGGGCGCCCGCGCGGCCATGCCCGGCCGGGAGCGGCCAGACTATAGTTCTAGGGTAGCCACCGTCACTCGAGAGCAAGCATGGAAGACGTGCTCAAGCGCCTGCTGGACACGGAAACCCGGGCCGAGGCCATCATCACCGCCGCCGAGGCCGAGCGTAAGCGCCTGATCGACGCCGCCATGGAAGAGGCGCGCGGCAACGAGGCGCGCTTCCAGGCCGAGACCGCCGGACGCCGGCAGCCGATCATGCAGGAGGCGGAAGACCGGGCCGGGCAGCTGGTCGCCGACCTGACGCGCAAGTTCGAGGCTCGCCAGCGCGCCCTGCGCGAGCAGGCCGACCGCAACGAGACGGAAGCCATCGCCGCGGCCCTGGCCACCCTGCTCGATCCGGAGGCCTGATGCACGTCTACCTCGATACCCGGGTCAGCCTGTTCCGGTCGCGCCTGTGGCCGGCCGCGCAGGTCGCCGGGCTCATCGACGCCGCCGACGCGGAACTGCCCGGGCTGCTCGAGCAGGGCGGCCTCGCCCTCCTGGCCGGCGGCTACGCCGACGACGATCCGCGCTCGCTGGAGGCGCGCATCGTCGCCATCCTGCTCGACGAGACGCGCATCCTGCTGCGCCCGTTGGCCGGCCCGGCCCGCCAGTTCCTGGTCTATTGGACCGAGCGCTTCGAGGTCTCCAACGTCAAGTCGCTGATCCGCGCCAAGATGGCCGGCGACAGTGCCGCCGCCACGGCCGCCTGCCTGCTCGACCTCGGCTACTTCGCCCACCTCGACGCCGATGCCCTGATGCGCGCCGAGGACGTCACCGAACTGATGCGGCGCCTGGAACGCACCGACTACGCCGAGATCGTCCGCAACGCCCGCCAGGCCTTCGAGGAAAGCCACGACCCCTTCATCCTCGATGCGACCCTGGACCGGGCTTACTTCGACGGCCTGGTCCGGCGTGCCCGGGCCATCGAGGCGACGACCGGGCCTGGCCTGGCACGCCTGATGGCCGACCTCGTCGACCGCACCAACCTGGTCTGGCTGCTGCGCTACCGCTTCAACTACGGCCTGCCGCCGGCCCAGGTCTATTACCTGCTGCTGACGCCCGGCTACCGCCTGACACCCACCCTCCTGCGTCGTCTGGTCGGCGCCGAGGACATCGCCGGCGTACTGGCCGGCCTGCCCGACGAACTGGCGGCGCCGCTGGCCGGCGCCACGGCCATCCCGGAGATCGCCGACCGCCTGGAACGGCGGGCGCTGGAGCGCGCCTGGGCCGAGTTCTCCCGGCGCGGCGAAGCGCTGGCGCGCGCCCTGGCCTACCTGATCCTGCGCGAGGCCGGCCTGCGCGACCTGCGCGGCATCCTGCGCGGGCGCCGGCTGGGCCTGGCCCGGCAGGACATCCGCCTGGCGGCGGGAGTGGCCTGATGTTCCGCGCCAGCCCCATGCTTCGCATCGAACTGCTCTGCCTGGCCAGCGAGAGCCAGGAGATGGCCCTGCTGCTGGCGCGCCAGGGCGACTTCGGGCCGGCCGGGCCGGCCGGGGGGGCCGGAGCGGAGCGATACCGGGAGCTGTACCTGGAAGCCTGCGCGCGCCTGGACAAGATCATGGAGTACTGCGGCCAGCACGATACGGCACCCATCCCCGACGATGCCATCGCCCCCAACGAACGCGAGTTGGCCGGCATCAACCACCGCCTGCAAGCGATCTGGCAGGCCTGCTCCGGCTGCCACGAGCAGGAAGTGCGCATGGCGGAGGAAAAGTCGCGTCTGGAGATGTTGCGCGAGACCTACGCCCGCCTGGCCGCCCTGGACGTCGATCCGGCCCGTCTGCTCCGGCGCGACGGTCTTCTGGACAGCCGCCTGGGCCAGATACCGGTCGCCAACCTCAAGCGCCTGAGCGAGGCACTCTCGGTGGCCGGCTACTTGTTGACCGAGTTCGACCGGGCCGGCGACCAGGCCTTCGTCGTGGTCGCCGGCCCGCGTAGCGACGAAGGCCCGGCCGCCGATCGCCTGGGCGGGCTCCTGGCCCATGCCGGCTGGCGCGACCTGCCGGTGCCCCCGGAACTTCGCACCGACCCCTCGGTGGCGGCCGAGTACCTGGCCGCCGAGGGCCGCCGCCTGGAAGGCCGGGTCGCCGACCACTGCGAGCTGCGCGAGCGCCATTGGCTGCAGCACGCCGCCTGGCTGCGCCAGGCCCGCGTCCTCCTGGCCTTGGCCCGGCCGCTGGCCGAGTCGGCCCTGGTCGGCCTGTCCGGGAAAGGCCAGCTGGTGATCTTCTCGGGCTGGGTGCCCAAGCGTGCCCTGGCCGGGCTGCGGGCCGCCCTGGAGGTGCGCTTCCACGGCCGCTACCTGCTCACCAGCCACGAACCGGGGCCGGCGGATGCCGGCAAGGTCCCGTCGCTGCTCAGCTACCCGGCTTGGCTGCGGCCGTTCACGGCCCTGACCCGTGGCTATGGCGTGCCGCGCTACGGGGAGTTCGACCCGGCCCTGTTCGTGGCCGCCTGCTACGTCCTGCTGTTCGGTGCCATGTTCGGCGACGTCGGCCACGGTGCCGTCCTGCTGGTGGCCGGACTGGCCTTGCGCGGCGGCCTTGCCCGGCTGCGCTGGATCGTTGCCGCGGCCGGCCTGGCCTCGGTGGGGTTCGGCGTCCTTTATGGCAGCGTATTCGGCTACGAAGGCCTCATCGAACCGGTCTGGCAGTCGCCCCTGCACGATCCGGTACGCCTGCTCAAGCTGGCGGTCGGCTTCGGCGTCGGCTTCATCGCCGCCACCCTGCTGATCAACGCCTACAATCGATTGCGTGGCCACCGTTGGGGCGCCGCCTGCCTGGCCGGCGACGGCCTCGCCGGCCTGCTGTTCTATCTCGCCGCCATCGTCGGCTTGAACGGCTGGCTGGCCGGTACCGGCTTCGGCCTCGGCCCCGGCCTGCTCGCGGCGGCGGCCATGCTGGCGATGGCGGTGTGGACCGGCCTGGAAACCGCCGGCACGGTTGGCGAACGCCTGGTGGTCGTCCTGGTCGAGAGCCTGGAGTCGGCGACCAAGCTGTTCGCCAACACGCTGTCCTTCCTGCGCGTGGCGGCCTTCAGCCTCAACCACGTGGCCCTCGCCCTAGCGGTGTTCACCATCGCCGGCGGCCTGGGTACGCTCGGCCATGGCGTCGCGGTGGTACTGGGCAACGTCGTCATCGTCGTGCTGGAGGGCGGCATCGTCGCCATCCAGGCCCTGCGCCTGATGTATTACGAAGGCTTTTCCCGGTTCTTCGCCGGCGACGGCGTCGAGTTTCGGCCGTTGCGCCTGGTGGCGCCTGAAACGAGGAGTGGAACATGAGCATACTGGTTGCCCTGATGGGCCTGTGCGTGGCCGGCCTGATCGTCACGGGGGTGTATCTGGAACTCGCCCACAAGGCGCCGCCGGACTGGCTGAAGGGCGGCGTGCTCGCCAACCTGGCGCTCTTCGCCCTGGCCCTGGCGGGCCTGCTCTTCCTCGGCGTCGACCAGGTGATGGCGCAGGAGGCGGCCGCCCCGGCGCGCGAGATCACGGTCGGCTACGGCCTGGCCCTGCTCGGCATCGGCCTGCCGACCGGGCTGGCGGCCATCGCCGCCGGCATCGCCCTGGGGCCGGTCGGCTCCGCGGCCCTGGCGGTGATCGCCGAGAAGCCCGAGATGTTCGGCCGCACGCTGGTCTACCTGGGCCTGGCCGAAGGCGTGGCGATCTACGGCCTGGTGATGTCCATCCTGATGCTGGGCAAGCTATGAGCGACGCCGCCCGCCTGGTGATGCTGGGCAGCGCCGGCCTGGCCGAGGGTTTCAGCCTGATCGGCGCCGAGGTGCACGCCGATGCCGATCCGGCCCGGGTCGAGGCCGTGCTGGCCGACCTGTGGGCCTCGGGCGACGCCGCCCTAGTGCTGCTCGAAGCCCATCTGGCGCGTTCGGAGGGCGAGTGGCTGCGCCGCCTGCGCAACGAGGGCGGCCGCATCGTGGTCACCGAACTGCCGCCCCTGGCGGCGCCCGACAACTACGCGCCGGTGGTCGACGAGGTGGTGCAGGCGGTGCTCGGCCCGGAGGCCCTGCGCTGCCAGACCTGAGGGCAGGGCGACGGGAAACGCGACCATGGACGACGAAAGCCGCATCAGCCAGCTGGAAAAAGCCCTGCTCGACCAGGCCGAGACCCTCGCGCGGGAGCGCCTGGACAACGCCGAGGCGACCCGGCGCCACCTGCTCGACGAGGCCGGCCAGCGCCTGGCCGAGGCCGAGGCGCGCGAGCGCCAGGTGGTGCGCGCCTCGGCCGACCGCCTGGTGCGGCGCCGCGTCCAGGCCGCCGAGGGGCGCCTGACCGCGGACCTGGATCGCCTGCGCTGGGCGCTCACCCAGGCGGCGATCAGCAACGTGCGTCTGGCCCTGCTCGACCTGACCCAGGACCGCGCGCGCTACCTGGGCGTGCTGGCCGGCTTCCTCTCGGCCGCCGCGGCGCGGCTGCCGGCGGGCGACCTGGTCGCCGAGGTCAACAGCGCCGACCTCAACATGCTGGCGCCCGGCTGGGTCGACCTGTGCGCGCGCGCCGCGCCCGGGCGGTCCGTCGAACTGGCCGACCACGGCCGCGACAGCCTGGGCGGCGTGTCGGTCCGCCTGGCCGACAACCGGGCCCGCCTGGACCAGACCTTCGAGGCGCGCCTGGACCGCCTGGACGAGGCCCTGGCCGCCGCCGTCATGGCGCGCATGTTCGCCGGTCCGCCGGAGTTGGGAGGGCTATGAGCTCTTTTCAGTGGCAAAGGCACCCCGCGTCGGGGCGGGAATCGGACGGCCGCAAGGCACTCCGGGCTGGCCAGGGTCATGCCATGGCCAAACGGCCCAATGCGGCGGACGCCGATTCGGGCCTCCCCCCGAAGGGCAAGCTGCCCACAGGCGCATTGCCATGCCGGCGGCGGCTTGTGGAGAATGACTACACGGCGCCCCCCGCGCCTTGCGCCGCAGCCAGCGGCAAACGGCGCCGGGTGGCTGCCGGGATAGGCTCAAATGGCTAAGGTCCTGGAGATCAACGGTCCGCTGGTGCGCCTGGAACTGCCCGGCGCGGTACTCGGCGAGCAGGTCAGCGTCGGCGCCCTCGGGCTGGTCGGCGAGGTCATCGGGCGCGATGGCGACACCGCCCTGGCGCAGTTGTACGAGGACAGCGCCGGCCTGGCCCCGGGCGAGGCCGCCGCCGGGCTCGGCCACCCGCTCTCGGTGGAACTCGGGCCGGGCCTGCTGGGCGGCATCTTCGACGGCATCCAGCGGCCCCTGGAGGCGGTGCGCCAGGTCAGCGGCGACCGCATCAGCCGCGGCATCCGGGTCCCCTCGCTGGCGCGCGGCCGGCGCTGGGCCTTCGCGCCGGCGCCCGACCGCAGCGCCGAGATGGTCATCAACGCCGGCGACATACTCGGCAGCGTCCAGGAGACCGCCAGCATCGCGCACCGCATCCTGGTGCCGCCGGACGTCTCCGGCGAACTGCTGGAACTCGCCCCGGCCGGCGACTACGAGGTCGACGCCACCATCGCCCGGGTGCGCAGCCACGACGGCAGCATCCGCAAGCTGACGCTCTGCCAGCGCTGGCCTGTGCGCATACCGCGGCCGTTCCGGCGCCGCGACCACGCCGTCCAGCCGCTGGTCACCGGGCAGCGCATCCTGGACACCTTCTACCCCCTGCTGAAGGGCGGCAAGGCGGCCATCCCGGGGCCGTTCGGGGCCGGCAAGACCATGCTGCAGCACCAGATCGCGCGCTGGTGCAACGCCGAGATCGTCATCTACGTCGGCTGCGGCGAGCGCGGCAACGAACTGACCGACATCCTTGAGTCGCTGCCGAAGCTGACCGACCCGCACAGCGGCCGGCCCCTCATGGAGCGCACCCTGCTGATCGCCAACACCTCCAACATGCCGGTGGTGGCGCGCGAGGCCTCGGTCTACGTCGGCATCACCATCGCCGAGTACTTCCGCGACCAGGGCTACGACGTGGTCATGGTGGCCGATTCCACCAGCCGCTGGGCCGAGGCCCTGCGCGAGGTCGCCGGCCGCCTGGGCCAGATGCCGGTCGAGGAGGGCTACCCGGCCTACCTGGGCTCGCGCCTGGCGGCCTTCTACGAACGCGCCGGCCGGGTCGAGACCCTGGCCGGGGGCAGCGGCTCGGTGACCCTGATCGGCGCCGTCAGCCCGCCCGGCGGCGACTTCTCCGAACCGGTCACCAGCCACACCAAGGAGATCATCCAGACCTTCTGGGCGCTCTCCAAGGAATTGGCCGACGCCCGCCACTACCCGGCCATCGACTGGCTGGAGAGCTTCTCCGGCTACATCGGCCAGGCCGCCCGCTGGTGGGCCGACAACGTCGACCCGGGCTGGGCGCCGGCGCGCGCCCGGGCACTCGCCATGCTGTCGGAGAGCGAGGAATTGCGCCGGATCGTCAACCTGGTCGGGGTCGATGCCCTGTCCTCCGAGCAGCGCTGGTCGCTGGAGGCGGCCGAGCTGATCAAGGAGGCCCTGCTGCAGCAGTCGGCCACCGACGAAGTGGACAGCTACGCCTCGCCGGCCAAGCAGTACCTGCTCCTCGCCGGCCTGCTCGACATCTACGACCGCGGCATGCGCCTGGTCGGCCAGGGCGTGCCGGCCCGGCGCCTGCTCGAACTCCCCGTGCTGGGCGAGGCGCGGCGCTGGAAGACCCGTTATGGCGACGCCGACATCGCCGGCCTGCGCGAGCGCGTGGCCCGGCTGGTGGAGGATTTCATGCCCCTCGAGGCGGAGTATTTCCCCGCCGGGCCGGGAGAAGGCTAGATGAAGAACCTGGAGTTCCGTACCGCCGCTTCGGCCCGGGGCGGCCTGGTGGTGATGGCCAAGGTCCCGGGCGTGGCCGCCGGCACCCGGGTGAGCCTGCGCGACCACGCCGGCCGGGGCCGCAACGGCCTGGTCATCCGGACCTCGGACGACGCCGTCCTGGTCGAGGTCTTCGAGGGCACCGACGACCTCGACCTGGAGCGGACCTGGGTGCGCTTCCTGGACGAGCCCTACAGCCTGCCGGTCTCGCGCGACATCCTGGGCCGGGTGTTCAACGGCGTCGGCCAGCCGCGCGACGGTCGCCCGCCCATCGTCTCCGGGCAGCGCCGCGACATCAACGGCGCGCCGCTCAACCCGGCCGCGCGCGCCTATCCGCGCGAGTTCATCCAGACCGGCCTGTCCGCCGTCGACGGCATGAACAGCCTGACCCGGGGCCAGAAGCTGCCGATCTTTTCCGGCGGCGGCCTGCCGCACAACCGGGTGGCCGCCCAGATCGTCCGCCAGGCCCGCCTGCTCGGCGCGGCGACGACGGAATTCGTGGTGGTGTTCGCCGCCTTCGGGGTGAGCAGCCAGGACGCCCGCTACTTCCAGGAGAGCTTCGAGGAAAGCGGCGCCCTGGAGCGCCTGGTGATGTTCCTCAACCTGGCCGACGAGCCGGTCATCGAGCGCCTGCTGACGCCGCGCGCCGCCTTCACGGCGGCCGAGTACCTGGCCTACGAGCTGGACTACCACGTCCTGGTGGTGATGACCGACATGACCGCCTACGCCGAGGCCCTGCGCGAGGTTGCCGTGCTGCGCGGCGACGTGCCGGCGCGCAAGGGCTATCCCGGCTACCTCTACTCCGACCTGGCCGAGATCTACGAGCGGGCCGGGCGCATCCGCGACCGGCGCGGCTCGATCACCCTGATCCCGGTCCTGTCCATGCCTTCGGACGACATCACCCATCCGATCCCCGACCTGACCGGCTACATCACCGAGGGCCAGATCGTCCTGTCGCGGGAGCTGCACGCCCAGGGCGTCTACCCGCCGGTGGCCGTGCTGCCGTCGCTGTCGCGCCTGATGAAGGACGGCATCGGCGGCGACTTCACCCGGCCCGACCACCCGCACGTCGCCAGCCAGTTGTTCGCCAGCTACGCGCGCGCCCTGGAGGTGCGCGGCCTGGCCGCCATCATCGGGGCCGAGGACCTGTCCGAGAGCGACCGCCGCTACCTGGCCTTCGCCGAGGCCTTCGAGCACCGCTTCGTGGGCCAGGGCGAGGACGAGGAACGCGACGTCTACGCCTCCCTGGACCTGGCCTGGGAACTGCTGTCCATGTTGCCGGCCGGCACCCTGACCCGGGTCAGCGAGGACGAGCTGGCCAAGTACCACAAGCCGGCCGAGGCGGCCCGCTGAAGCCATGAAGGCGCGCCTGCACGTCCCCCCGACCAAGAGCTCGCTGCTGCGCGTCAGCCGCCAGGCGCGCTTCCTGGAGCAGGGCCAGACCATGCTGGAGAAGAAGCGCGACCTGCTCACCCGCCTGGTCTACGACCGCCTGGGCCAGTACCGCGAACTGCGCGCCCAGACCGCCGCCGAACTGGCCGAGGCCTACCGTTGGCTGGGCATCGTGCACATGCGCATGGGCGGCCAGATGCTGCGCCAGGCCGCGGTCGGCCTGCAGCCCGTGGTGGCCATCCGCATCCTGGCGCGTTCCAGCGTCGGGGTCGAATATCCCAGCGTCACCGTCGAGCCGCTGCCCCTGCAGCCGGTCGGCCTCATGTGGACCGATCCGTCCTTCGACGAGACCCGCCTGCGCCTGCAGCGCCTGACCCTCACCCTGGCGCGCCTGGGCGAGGCGGAGAACGCCCTCTGGCGCCTGCTCGCGGCCAGCCGCAAGACCCGCATGCGGGTGAACGCCCTGCGCCACAACATCATCCCGCGCTACCACGCGACGGTCCGTTACATCCGCGCTATGCTGGAGGAGGACGAGCGCAACACATTGTTCCAGGTGAAGAAACTGGCGGAGATGGGATAGCGGCATGGCTGGCTTGACCATGAGGGCGCGTGGGGCGCTCATCCTCACCCTGGCCGGGGCGGCAGCCGGCGTCGGCGGCGCCTGGTGGTGGTACCACCGGCCGGCGGCCGGCGAGGCCGGCGTACCCGAGCCGGTACCGGTGGCGACGATCGTCGACCTCAGCCCCGTGCAACCCCTGCCGCGCAGCGTCAGCCTCGATGCCAACCAGGTGGAACTGGGCCGCCGGCTGTTCCACGACGTCCGCCTGTCGAGCGACGACACCGTGTCCTGCGCCAGCTGCCATGCCGTCGACCAGTACGGCGTCGACGGCCGCCGGGTCTCGCTCGGGGTGCGCGGCCAGGCGGGCGCAGTCAATGCCCCGACCGTCTACAACAGCGGTTTCAACTTCCGCCAGTTCTGGGACGGCCGTGCCGCCACCCTGGAGGACCAGGTCGGCGGCCCGGTCGAGAACCCGGTCGAGATGGCCTCGCACTGGCCGCAGGTATTGGCCAAGTTGCGCGCGGACGCCACCTTGCAGGAGCTGGCCCGGCGCGCCTACGGCCGCGAACTGGACGAGGCCGCGGTCAGGAGCGCCATCGCCACCTTCGAACGCGGCCTGATCACCCCGGACTCGCCGTTCGACCGTTACCTGCGCGGCGAGCTCGACGCCCTCGACGGGCCCGCCAAGCAGGGCTGGCAGCGCTTCCGCGACCTCGGCTGCATCGCCTGCCACCAGGGCGTCAACCTGGGCGGCAACATGTACGCCACCCTGGGCGCCATGGGCGACTACTTCGGCGGCCGGGTGGTGAGCCAGGCGGACTACGGCCTCTACAACCAGACCGGGCGCGAGGCCGACCGCTACAAGTTCAAGGTGCCCAGCCTGCGCAACGTCGCCGAGACGGCCCCGTATTTCCACGACGGCCGCATCGGCACGCTGGACGAGGCGGTGCAACTCATGGCCAAGCTGCAGCTGGGTCTCGACCTGGAGGCCGCCGACCGGGCGACGCTGGTGGCCTTCCTGCGCAGCCTGACCGGTACGCCGCGGGGTGGCGGATCGTGACCGTGACCCGGCGTTTCCGGCGCTATCGGGTCTGGCTGGGCTGGGCCATCGGGCTGGGCCTGCTGGTCATGCTCGCGCTGTTGTCCAGCCAGCGCGACGGCAGCCTGCGGGCCATGCAGGCCCAGGTGCCCATCCTGCTCAACCAGGAAAACGCCATGAAGGTCGCCGTCGTGCGCCTGCGCTATGGCCTGGACAGCAACTACGACCTGCTCAACCACTACTTCCAGGTGATCGACGGCCACCTGCGCGTCCTAGTCAGCCAGGCCGACGGCCAGGACGCCGCCACCGAGGTCGACGAATACGGCCGCATCGTGCGCCGGGAGATCGACCTGGGGGAGTCGTTCAAGTACCAGAACGCGGTGGTGCGCAATTCCCTGCGCTACCTGCAGTCCGAGTCGGTGCGCGTGGTCGACGCCGTGCCGCGCGATCGGGCCGGCCGCGCGCTGCACCGCGCCCTCAACCAGCTCGCCAACACGGTGGTGCTGATGTCGCTCGGCAACGACGCCAGCCTGCATGCCGAGGCGGAGGCGGCCCTGGCCGAGGTCGATGCCCTGCGCGCGGGGCTGGATGAACGCACGCGCGCGACCACCGAACGCCTGATGCGCCACGTCCACCTGCT
The DNA here is from genome assembly GCF_004337445.1 of Parasulfuritortus cantonensis. Taxonomy (GTDB): domain Bacteria; phylum Pseudomonadota; class Gammaproteobacteria; order Burkholderiales; family Thiobacillaceae; genus Parasulfuritortus; species Parasulfuritortus cantonensis. The sequence goes on from NZ_SJZB01000013.1 coordinate 131,392, forward strand.
GGTCGAGACGCTGCCGCAGCTGGACCGCACCACCCGCAACCTGCTCGACTCGGGCAGCCGGCGCAAGCTGGAGGCCATCGACGCCCACCTGCGCCAGGTCTACGATGCCGAGTCCCGGCGTGCCGGTTTCTACCGCGTCATCCTGGTCTTCCTGGCCACCGGCCTGTTCGTCGCCTTCGCCGTGCTGGCCGCGCGCTACCTGGACAACGTGCGCCAAGTGGCCGGGCAGCGCCGCTTCCTGCAGAGCCTGACCGACAACGTCGGGGTCGGCGTGGTCGTCGCCGGTGGCGACGACCGTTTGACCTTCGCCAACCCGCATGCCGAGACCTTGCTGGGCTACGAGACGGGTGGCCTGGCCGGAGTGCACCTGCACGATTCGGTCCACGTCGGCAAGGACGGCGAGCGGGTGCTGTGCCAGGACTGCCGGGCCATGGCGACCACCCTGCAGGGGCGCAGTTTCGTCGGCGAGGTCCACTTCAGGCGCCGCGACGGCGCCGTCATCCCGGTCCTGCTGCACGCCGCGACGTTCAACGACGGCGACCGCCAGGCCGTGGTGCTGGCCTTCCAGGACATGAGCGAGATCCACGAGGCGCGCCGCCAGCTGGAGCGGCTGGCCTACTACGACGCCCTTACCGGCCTGCCCAACCGCACCCTGCTGCAGGACCGGGTCGATCAGGCCCTGGCCCAGGCGCGCCGGCAGGAAAAGGCGGTGGCCTTCTTCATGCTCGACCTGGACAACTTCAAGGGCGTCAACGACAGCCTGGGGCACGCCGTCGGCGACGAACTGCTCTGTCAGGTGGCGCTGCGCATCCGGGCGTCGCTGCGCGAGACCGACACCTCGGCCCGCCTGGGCGGCGACGAGTTCGCCGTCCTGATTCCGGATGCCATCAGCGCCGAGGATGCCGCCCGCCTGGCCGGCAAGCTGATCCGGGCGATCGGCCAGCCTTACCACCTGAGCGGCTACGACCTGGTGTGCGGGGTCAGCATCGGGATCACCTTCTTCCCGGAGGACGCCGCCAACTGCGACCAGCTCATGCGCAACGCCGACGCCGCCATGTTCCGGGCCAAGGAATCCGGCACCAACCGGTTCCAGTTCTACACCGAGGACATGGGTGCCGGCGCCATGGAACGCCTGCAGCTCGAGAGCCATCTGCGCCATGCCCTGGCGCGCGGCGAGCTGGCGGTGCACTTCCAGCCGCAATGCCGGGCCGACGGCAGCGTGGCGGGGGCCGAGGCCCTGCTGCGCTGGAACTCGCCGCGCTTCGGCATGGTGCCGCCGGTGCGCTTCATCCCGATCGCCGAGCGCAGCGGCCTGATCGTCGAGATCGGCGAGTGGGTGCTGCGCGAGGCCTGCCGCCAGGGCCAACGCTGGCGCAACGGCCCGGCGCCCGAGTTCCGGGTCGCCGTCAACCTGTCGGTGGCCCAGTTCCGCCAGGCCGACCTGGTCGCCCGGGTCGCCGACATCCTGGCCGAGACCGGCTTCCCGGCCACGGCCCTGGAACTGGAGATCACCGAGAGCATGCTCATGGAGGAGGTCCAGAGCAGCCTCGAGACCCTGGCCTCGCTCAAGGCACTCGGCTGCATGCTGGCGATCGACGACTTCGGTACCGGCTATTCCTCGCTCGCCTACCTGAAGCGCTTCGAGCTGGACGTCCTGAAGATCGACAAGTCCTTCGTCGACGGCCTCGGCAACGACGGCAACGACAGCGCGGTGGTGCACGCCATCGTCGGCATGGCGCGCAGCCTCGGCCTGGCCATGGTCGCCGAGGGGGTGGAGAGCCACGACCAGTACGACGAGCTGGTCGCCTTCGGCGGCGAAGACATCCTCCTGCAGGGCTACCTGCTGGGCTATCCGATGCCCGCCGACGAACTCGACCACAGGCTGGCGTCCCCGACCGGATAGGGTATTCTTACTGATTTATGACGGCCGTGTCCGGAATGACCTCCATCAGCGAACTCAAAGTCATCGACATCATGAGCCGGGAAATCCGCCACGTGGCGCCCGACTGCCTGTTGTCGGAGGCGGCCCGGCAGATGGCGGACGGCCGGATTTCCTCGTTGCTGGTGCTGTCGGAAGGCCACCTGGCCGGCATCCTGACCGAACACGACGTGGTCCGCTTCATGCACGACCGGGTCGCCGCCGACACCCCGGTGTCCCGGCTCATGAGCGCGCCGGTGCTGACCGCTTCCGCCGATCTCGACTTCGCCAGCGCCTATACCCTGGCCATGAGCCGGCACGTCCGCCACCTGGTGGTCACCGGCGCGGCCGGCGAGGTCGTCGGCATGGTCAGCGAGACCGACTTCCGCAGCCACCTGGGCCTGCGCCTGCTGCGCCAGCTCGACAACCTGACCGCCATCATGGAGCGCGAGATGCCGCTCCTGACCGAGGACGCCAGCCTGGACGAGGGCCTCAAGCTGATGGTCCACAAGGGCGCCTCCTACGTCCTCGTGGTGGATGCCGGGCGCCACCCGCTCGGCATCGTCACCGAGCGCGACATGCCGTCGCTGCTGTCCCGGGCCACCCCGGCGACCGAACTGCCGATGCGGACCGTGATGCACGGCCCGGTCCAGGTGGTCGACCGCCGGGCCAGCTTCACCGAGGCGGCCGGCCGCATGTTCGACCACCATCTGCGCCACCTCGCCGTGGTCGACGAAACGGGCGCGATCATCGGCATGCTGACCCAGCACCGGCTCCTGGAGCAGATCGGCTTCACCCTGGTCGAGGACGCCTGGCGCAACCTGGTCGCCTCCCAGGAGGCCCTGCTGCGCAGCGAGGAGAACCTCAACCGTGCCCAGGCGGTGGCGCGCACCGGCAGCTGGTACCTGAACATCCAGGCCGGTCGCCTGGAATGGTCGGCCGAGACCTACCGCATGTTCGGCGTCGAGCCCGATATGCCGATGACCCTGGACGACCTGATCCGGCGCATCCTCCCGGACGACCGCGAGCCCGTCCTGGTGGCCTGGGACGGCGCCCTGCACGGCGAGCCGTTCGACGTCGAGCACCGCATCCTGGTCGACGGCGAGGTGCGCTGGGTGCAGGAACGCGCCGAGCTGAGCTTCGACCCGGACGGCCGTCCGCTCTTCGCGGTCGGCACCGTGCAGGACGTCACCGACCTGCGCCTGGCCCGCCAGCAGGTCGAGTTCATGGCCCACCACGACGCCCTGACCCGGCTGCCCAACCGCATCCTGGCGCGCGACCGCTTCGAGCAGGCGGTCACCATGGCGGCGCGCGAGGGCCGCAAGGTGGCGCTGCTGTTCCTCGACCTGGACAACTTCAAGACCATCAACGACACCCTCGGCCACCAGGCCGGCGACCATCTCCTGCAGCAGGTCGTCGGCCGCCTGGCGGAGGCGGTGCGCGGCAGCGACACCATCAGCCGCCAGGGCGGCGACGAGTTCCTGGTCATCCTGACCGCGCTGCCGGACGAGAACGGCGCCGACGCCGTGGCCCAGCACATACTCGAGGACCTGGCCCGGCCGTTCGTGGTCGACGGTCATGAACTGCACACCTCGGCGAGCATCGGCATCAGCGTCTACCCGGACGACGGCGCCGAGTTCGACACCCTGCTCAAGCGCGCCGACATGGCCATGTATTCGGCCAAGGAGTTCGGTCGCGCCACCTATCGTTTCTTCACCGAGGAGATGAACCGGCACGCCTTCGAGCGCCTGCAGATGCAGAACCGCTTGCGCCATGCCCTCGACGAGAGCGAGTTCCTGCTCCATTACCAGCCCCAGGTCGACCTCAAGAGTGGCCGCCTGCTCGGTGTCGAGGCGCTGCTGCGCTGGCAGAGCAAGGAACTCGGCATGGTGGCGCCGGGCCGCTTCGTCCCGGTCGCCGAGGAGAGCGGCCTGATCATGCCGATCGGCACCTGGGTCCTGCGCGAGGCCTGCCGGCAGGCGCGCGCCTGGCGCGACGAGCTGGGCCTCGCCATACCGGTGGGGGTCAACCTGTCGGCCCTGCAGTTCCGACGCGGCAGCCTGGTCGCGACCGTGGCCGAGGTCCTCGACGAGACCGGCCTGGAACCGGGCCTCCTGGAGCTGGAATTGACCGAGACCATGCTGCTGCACGACACCGAGGCGGTGCGCGCGGCCATGGACCGCATCCGCGCCCTCGGCGTGCAGATGTCGATCGACGACTTCGGCACCGGCTACTCCTCGCTCAGCTACCTGAAGCGCCTGCCGGTGACGCGCCTGAAGATCGACCAGTCCTTCGTGCGCGACATGATCGCCGACGACGACGACGGCTCCATCGTGCGCGCCATCATCCAGATGGCCCACAGTCTCAAGCTGACCGTGATCGCGGAGGGCGTGGAGACCGCCGAGCAGGGCGCCTGGCTGGCGCGCGAGGGCTGCGACCAGGCCCAGGGTTACCATTACGGCCGGCCCATGCCGGCCGAGGCGGTGGCGGCGCGGTTCGCCCGCAGGGGCGAGACCGCGCGCGCCGCCGCCGGCTGAATCGGCACGGCCCCGTCCGCGCCAGCCAACGATTTCGACCGAGAGGAGATGAACATGCAGCGCAGCGCACTCGCCCTGATCCTGTCCCTGTTGCCGGCCGCCGCGGCGGCCGCCGAACTGCCGGTGATCGTCAAGATTCCGCGCCTGACCGTCGAGGCGTCGGAGAAGATCGCCCAGGCCGCCATCGCCGCCTGCCGGGCCCAGGGCATCCAGATCGGCGTCACCGTGGTCGACCGCAGCGGCGACCCCATGGTCTTCATGCGCGACACCCTGGCGCCCCGGGTGAGCATCGAGATCAGCCGCCAGAAGGCCTACACGGCGGTGAACTTCAACGCCCCCTTGTCCAGCCTGGAGGACCGCTTCACCAAGCCGTTCTCGGTCGGCAAGGTGGACGGCCTGGTGTTCTCGGCCGGCGGCGTGCCGATCGAGGCGGCCGGCAACATCGTCGGCGCGGTCGGCGTCTCCGGCGCCGCGACCGGGGAGCAGGACGAGGCCTGCGCCAAGGCCGGCCTCGACGCCGTGCGCATGGACCTGGAGATGGCCGGGCCCTGAGGCGCGGGCCGGCGGTCGCCCGGGCGCGCCTTAGCGACTAGTATGAGTTAGGCAGTTCCGGCCCGGCCGGGCCGGGACCGCCCGACCCGCTCGAATAAGAAAGGCCTACATCATGTTCGAAGCCGCCGAACTCGGTCACAAGATCGACAAGAAGACCTTCAACGCCGAGGCGCCCAAGGTCCGCGAAGGTCTCCTGGAGGCCCAGTACGCCCTCATGGACAAGCCGGACTTCCCGGTCATCATCCTCGTGTCCGGGGTCGACGGCGCCGGCAAGAGCGATGCCGTCAACCTCCTCAACGCCTGGATGGACCCGCGCCACATCCAGACCCACGGCTTCGGCCCGATGAGCGAGGAGGAGGCGATGCACCCGCCCATGTGGCGCTACTGGCGCCGCCTGCCGCCCAAGGGCAAGGCCGGCATCTTCTTCGGTTCCTGGTACAACGCCCCGATCAACGGCCGCGTCCTCGGCGGCCTCAACGACCACGACCTGGAGGCCGCCATCGCCCGCATCGTGCGCTTCGAGCGCATGCTGGTCGAGGAGGGCGCGCTGCTGCTCAAGTTCTGGTTCCATCTTTCCAAGACCGCCCAGAAGAAGCGCCTCATGGCCCTGGAAGCGAACCCGCGCACGCGCTGGCGGGTGACCAAGGACGACTGGAACCGCTTCGGCCACTACGACGAATACCGCTCGGTGTCCGAGCGCACCTTGCGCGAGACCAGCACCGGCGAGGCGCCCTGGCTGGTGATCGAGGGCACCGACGAGAACTACCGCAGCCTGACCGTGACCAAGCACCTGCTCGCCACCATTCAGGACCGCCTGGCCCAGCCCGACCGGCCGCACCGGCGCCTGCACGGCGCCCCGTTCCCGGACCCGATCGACAACCTGCGCATCCTCGACGCCCTCGACCTGGGCAAGAAGATCGCCAGCAAGAAGGACTACGACAAGGAACTGGAGAAGTGGCAGGGCCGCCTGGCCAAGGCGTTCCGCAGCCGCAAGCTGCGCGACCATTCGGTGGTGGCCGTGTTCGAAGGCATGGACGCGGCCGGCAAGGGCGGCGCCATCCGGCGCATCACCGCCGGCCTGGACGCCCGCAAGTACGACATCATCCCGATCGCCGCGCCGACCGAGGAGGAACGCGCCCAGCCCTACCTGTGGCGGTTCTGGCGCCATCTGCCGCGCAACGGCAAACTGGCCGTGTTCGACCGCTCCTGGTACGGCCGCGTGCTGGTCGAGCGGGTGGAGGGCTTCTGCAGCCAGCCGGCCTGGCGGCGCGCCTACCAGGAGATCAACGACTTCGAGGAGCAACTGGTCGAGTCCGGCGTCATCATCGCCAAGTTCTGGCTCACCATCAGCCAGGACGAGCAGTTGCGCCGCTTCAAGGAACGCGAGCAGATCGCCTTCAAGCGTTTCAAGATCACCGAGGAGGACTGGCGCAACCGCGACAAGTGGGACGACTACGTGCGCGCCGCCAGCGACATGATCGAGCGTACCGGCACCGAACTGGCGCCCTGGACGATGGTCGAGGCCGAGGACAAGAACTACGCCCGCATCAAGGTGCTGCGCACCCTGGTGGAGACCATCGAGCAGGCCCTCTAGGGGCGGAGACTAGTCGCCGCGCCAGATCTCGACCCGGTTGCGGCCGTTGTGCTTGGCCGTGAGCAGGGCCGTGTCGGCGCGCGCGATGCTGTCCTCCACCGGCTGGCCGTCTGCGACCTCGGCGATGCCGAACGAGGCGGTCACGTGCAGGCGGTGGCGGCCGGGCAGCATGATCGGCATCTTCTCCAGGCCGGAGCGGATGCGCTCGATCACCTGGGCGGCATCGTCCGCCGGGGTGGCCGGCAGGCAGAGCAGGAATTCCTCGCCGCCGTAGCGGAACACCATGTCGTACTTGCGCAGGACGCCGCCGACGAAGCGCATGCCCTGTTTGAGCACGGTATCGCCGGCCGGATGGCCATACTGGTCGTTGATGCGCTTGAAATGGTCGAAGTCGATCAGGCACAGGCTGCACGGCCGTTCGATGCGCTGGGCGCGTTCCTGCTCGGCCTGCAGGCGGTTGATCATGCCGCGCCGGCTGTAGCAGCCGGTCAGCGGGTCGGTGGTGAGCAGGTCGCCGATGACGTCGAGCTGCAGGTGGCGCAGCTTGTTGTTGAGCTTGAGGGCGAGATCGACGCAGGCGTCGTGCTGTTCCACGGACGGCCGGCGCCCCGCGCGCAGGCCGTCGACGACCTCACGGGCATGGGCGTGCAGCGCCTGCTGGATCTCGGCCATGTCCTGGAACGGCGGATGCCCGGTGAGCGGGTGCGGGCTGTCGCGGTAGTACCACTGGCCGAACGGGGATTTCAGGTAGGCGTCGTCGCAGGCCTGGAACTCCTCGATGCCGACGCCGCAGGCGACGAGACGGCTGAACTGCTTGAACCAGCCAAGGTGCGCCGCGATGACGTTTTCCAGCTCTTCGGTGAGTTTCTGGGTCTTTTCGCGATCGAGTGGGAACGGCATGGCTGATGAAATCCGGACTGGCTAGCGCAATAACGGCCTGGGAGAGGCCATCTTTAGGGGCGCGCGCGATTATCCGCTGAAGCCGGACTCCGTTACACCTGTAGTCTAAGTAGGATTGCCTAACAGCGATGAATAATCGGCCATGTGGTGTGCGGCCGTCGCATAATGCGCCACAAATAAAGATCAGGGAGGGCCGACGGCCATGAGATCACGAGGGTATGCCGGCGTCAGGCCGGCGGCGGGCCGGGCGTCGTTACTGTGCGCCAGCTTGTTGGGGCTGGCAGCTTGTGGCACCGGCGGGCCGCGCTACGGTGCGGAGGATTACCGCGCCGCGAAGAACGAGTGTGTCAGACAGGCCCAGACTGAGCGTCAGGCAGGGCAGGCAGACTGGTTTTCACGCTGGTTCGACTGTGCCCGGGAAAGGGTGATGCCGATCGAGATCGCTTTGCATCCCGGCCACGAAGCGGAGGTTCGCCAGGTCTACGAGGAACTCACCGAGCTGGCGCTGCAGGTCGACGCAGGCGAACTGCCACTGGCTGGTTTCGGCGCGCGCTTGGAGGCAACCAAGGAACGTACTTTCGAGGTCCGCTGCCTGGTTCGGGTCGAGAGCCCCGATGGCCGCGGGCGTTGCTTGGACTACCTGCCCGCCGTCCAGATGGGCGGCGTTCCAAGGCGCTACTGAGCACGCCCCGCCGGGTTTGCCGGTGCCGGACCGGTGGCCCAGTTCGCGTCCAGCCTTTGGCACGAAGCCATGGTGCCGTCGGCAGCCTCGCCGCGGTCGTCCGGCCCGGTTGGCCGTCGTCCCGGAAGGCGTATGTGCATGGACCCGTCTCGTCGTTCGCCGCAAGCCCGCCGGTGCGCGTTTTTCCGTCCGCCGGCCGGATTTGCTCCGCCGGTTGTTCAAGCGAATCGAGTCCGCGCCGGGGTGAGGCTGAGCGGCGCATTCGTTGCATTTGAAAGGCGTTTCGGGGACGCGCTGGGGTCCGACTTTGCGCTAGGTTCAAGGCCGAAACGGCACCGAGCGGTTTCCCGCGGGCGTCCGCTGGCGGGTAGTTCGTGGCGTGACGAATTGCGCATTCAGAGCGACCGGTCCCAACCTTCCCGGCAGTTCGTTCGCTGGCTCCGCGGGCGCATCGGCTTGCCCGTCACTCATGGAACGTGCGCTCGGCCGACCCGCTCGGCGACGTCGGCCTGAATGCCGTGCGCCGGCTTCGCTGATCTTCGGGGCCTTGTCGCAGGCGGAAGGGAAGGGGATCGTATTGCACGGATCAACGAACTTGGCGCTATAACGGCGAAATGGCCCCAATTTCAACATCATCTGCAGCCGGCGCAACGATAGGGCAAGCGGGGCCGTATTAGCCGACTTGCCCTGGCGGATGCACCCAGACTAAGGATGAAATTCGCATGATCGACGAAACCGACCTGATCGCGGCGCGTCTGGTGGACGCCCATCGCCGGCATATCCGCATCGAGGCCGTCCCGGACAGCGGGCCGGCCGACGCCAACCAGGCCTACGCCGTGCAGCGGGCCGTCTGGCGGGCGCTTGCCGGCGCGCAACGGCCGAGCGCCTGGAAGATCGGTGCGGCCGCGCCGGATGCCGAGCCATTCGCCGCCCCGGTCTTGCCGGAACGTCTCGGGTATTCGCCCGCGCGCCTGCCCGCGAGACTGTTCGCCGGCCTGGCCGTCGAGGCCGAGGTCGCCTTGCGTTTCGGCCGTCCCCTGCCGGCCCGGGCGGAACCCTATTCGCGCGCGGAAATCCTGGCCGCAGTGGCCAGTGCCCATGTCGCCATGGAAATCGTCGACAGCCGTCTCGCCGACGCCAAGGCGGCCGGGCCGCTGTGGCGGCTGGCCGACAACCAGGTCAATGGTGCCCTGGTCGTCGGCTCGGCCATTCCGGGCTGGCGGGCGCTGGACTGGTCGGCGGCGCGCAACGTCCGGCTTGAGGCAGATGGCCGGCAACTGGACCGCGGGCCGGGACGTCCTCCCCTGGGAGAACTCTTCCTCTGCCTGCCCTGGTGGATCGCCCACGTGGGTGGCATTTGCGAGGGTGATATCGTGACCACGGGGGCCTGGACCGGCGCACATCCCGTCGGCCCGGCAGGGCGATTGATGGTGGAGATTGAGTCTTTAGGGGCGGCGGTGGTCGAGCTTGTGTAAGAGTCCAGTGTGCCGCCGTCTTGTCGGTACGTCGTACGGCAAGACCGGGGACCGTTTTGCAGGGCAGGACGGAACACAACCGCGCATGCCGGCAGGGGGTACCTTGTACTCAGCAACAACAGAGCACGCTTGATCGGCGAACCCAACGGCGCAAGAATGCGGACAAAAGGACAAACAATAATGGGGAAGGGAATACACCGCATGCAAAGACACTACCAGATATGGCAATGCCTACATCTGGATATATCCAGATATGGATACAAGATGCCCATATATGGTCGTAAACGGCCATATTCGGAAATGTTCCTAGATATGGAAGTGGTGTATACATTACGTTGGGCGTCTTAGTCATGGAATCAATCCTCCACGTCCTTATTGCGCTGCTTGCTGCCATTGCAGCGTTTCCCATAGCGGCGAAGGCCAGAGCAGAACAAAAGAAGGCAGAGATCGAATACCAGATCGCTATAAACAAACTCGCTGCCACGAATCCACAAAATGCCAGCGAAAGCCACACATCAAACGACCTCCACTTCAATTCAAACTCCAATAATTTCAGCCGCTCATTCGGGCTGCTGGCTGTGTTGCTTTCCACTGGCTACCTCGCTTTCCTTACGTTCGTCATTGGTTCCGATCCCGTCACGATCGGTGGTGTTGCATCGGTCGCGCAAAGTCTCGTCTTGTTCATGAGCGGGGCCTATCTAATGGTGCGCAGGTAGTTGCTCATGGCCACGCCCAACATTACGTTCCAGGGGATTCGCTACAGCGGGCTTCGCCCGCTTCCGCTCTCCCCTGAACTTCGACGTTAGAGCGGAGCGCGAGTAGAGAAACCGGGAGGCCGAATCAAAATGCAAACGACATTGCCCTGTTTCGCCGTTGCAAGCCCTCGTTCGGGCAGTCGGGCGTCGGTGGCCTTCGTGGCGGTGACTGAATCTTCAAAGGTGCCGCGCGGGCGAACAAAAGTGGCCCGAGTGAAAGCCGAGTGCGCCGCGCGGCGTGCGCCTTCGTTCCAGGTTGTTGAAGGCAAGTGTCGTGCCTTCGGCCACCGAGTTGAGGTTGAAGCTCCCAAGGTCGGTGGCCTTGGCGAGCGTGGTTGTGTTGGGGTGCAGGCGTCCGCACTCTGCCCGGGCGTCTCAGCCCTAACATTCCGCTCAAGCGGGACGCCTGCCGGCAAGCCGGCAGGCGCCCCTTAGCTGGCACGTTAGAGCACGTGGACGCACTCTCGATTTTCGCCAGACAAGTTCGCAACCGCTCTGCTGAGAATGAGCGCGTTATGAAGGTTCTCGCGCGTATGGGCGCAGCCGGACAAATGATCGCCGTGCTACGCCAAGAACTTGACTCAACGGTGAGAGTCGTCTACCTCCTTGCCCAGGAAGAGCCAAGAAGAACTGAGCTCATTGAGGCATCGGTTTCTGGCGTCAGGTGGAAAAAGGCAAACTCAAAGGCTCCTGTCACTGACAAAGAAATGGTTGATCTTGGAAATACCCTTGAGGGTTGGTGTAGGTCTGTTTACAAGTTCGGCTGCGCCTTCATACATCTTTCCAACATGCATGACTACAACGACCGAGACCCTTTAAGCCTCATCTCAAATGAGGAGAGAGAGGAAATAATTAGACATTGTCGCGCTTATCACGGTGGACCAAATAACGCCACCCCAACATTTTCGGATTTAATTCCGTATATTCCGAAAGCGTTTTTCAAGGTGTCAGCAAACCTTGATTGTTATCTTGAGTCACTTGAACGTGGAGATAATCTTGATCATGTGCTCTAACAAGCGCTTCGAGTGGGACGCTCCAACAGCCGGCTTCGCCGCCTGTTTCCGCGCCCCTCAAGCTAGACGTTATGTTCCTTCAACCACGCTTCAGGGGTAACTATGACCGAAGTTATTGAGCATTCTGACAATGGCAAGCCCGAGGTTGAAGTTGTAAAAGTCGGCGAATCAGGCTCGGCAGTATCCGTGAAGGTGTATCAGGATGTATATCATCAAGTAACAGGTAAAACAGAACAAATCAGAAAGCGTTACTCTGAAAACTTATTGATAGAATACCCAGAGGTCGAGCAACTTCATTACAAAATAAAACAACTGTGCGATGTTCATAATATTGTTGCCTGTAATGAGAGCGTATCAATTTTCCACGAAAAAGAGCGAAAAGAACAATTTACTTCATTCGCAAGGTTTAAGGCCTACAATGCTAACGCCGCAAGCCCATCGCTAAATATTGTTCTTAAATACAACTTCTCAATAATTCCCGCCGGCCTTCAGAAACCTCAAGAATATGTAGTAACCGCCATGCTAAGTTCGCGCGTGGCAATGTATAAAAAGATCGAAGAAGATGCTCCGGCATTTATGCGTGGGCAGCTCGTAGGTTTCGTAGCAATAAATACAGCAGAAATAAATGTAGATTATGCTGATTACGTTATCGCGAGAGGGTTCGTTGAGGCGTTTGACGAGTGGGTAAAAGGGTGCAAGAAAACCCCGGAAATAAAGTGGCTAAGCAACATACAAAAATGGAGCCACGTCATTCCTTCAACTGTCAGACTGATAGTTGCCGCACTGATTTCTTATTTCGCCTTTGAAAACGTTCACAGCATTTTTTCCGACAACCAAACCACGGTTCAGCTGGCTAAATTCATAGTTATATATATTGGTGGTGGCTATATATCAATCGCTGCCGCAGGAGCGGCTGGGGGGTTGATAGAACATTCTATTGATAGTTATCCCATTCTTTCATATCTAAAGCTCAATAGAGGCGACAACAATCTTATTGACGAATTCAACGGCAGACGCAGGCTTGTTCTAACAAAATTCTTAGTGGGTGCCATATTTACCGTTGTTTTAGGTATTTTGTCAGCCAAGTTGGAACGCTTCTTGTGAAACATAACATGGCGTATATGGACTCCCCCCAAAGGCAAGGAAACTGATCGATAGGGGTGGCCGGGAGGAAACGCATGCAGTCGTATATCCGGCATCGTGAGTGGGTTCTTGATGACCCGTGCCGACATGGAATCTGCCCACGGTGCGCCAATCGCTACAAGCGGCTGCAAGTGAGCCGGCAGTGTTATCGGCGTCAGTCCGTGTGGGTGCGACCTCTTTAGCCATGATGAGCGGTCAGTCTCTGAGCAAAGGCGGGGTGGGAAACGGTGTTTTCTCCTTGCTGAACCTAGGCGGCGATAGCTGTCATGTCCCGGACGATTGACGACCCGTTTATGGAAGAGGTCTGGGTTTGAAGCCTGCCAATTCTTCATGGCCTGAAGGGGGCTGATATGACCCAAAGCCATCTGCGGGAGATGATGGTTGTACAGCCAGGCGTAGCGCAAGAGCGTGGTCTCCAATTCCTCTCCGGAACGGAAGTGGTGTGTGCGCAGTACATCGGCGATACGCCCGTTGAAGCGCTCGACCATGCCGTTGGTTTGCGGGTGCTTGGGCTGGGTCAGCCGGTGCTCGATACCCAGTTCCGCGCAGAGTTGGTCGAAGGCGTGTTCCCCCGTCGGGGTGCGCTCACCGGCGGTGATGAAGCGGTCGGTGAACTCCTTGCCGTTGTCGGTCAGCAGGGTCCGGATGTGGAAGGGTGCGGCCTTGGCCAGGGCCGCCAGGAAGCGCTTGGCGTTGGCGGCGGTCTTGGCAGCATACACGGCGATGAACACCCAGCGGGTGGCCCGGTCGATGGCCACGAACAGGTAGCGCCGTTTGTCCTCGTCGGCCATCTGCGGCAGGTACTTCACGTCGACATGGACGAAACCGGGGACATACGCCTTGAAGGGCCTGGTCTTGGGCTTGCCCGCCTCGACCGGCTCGCGCTTCGAGACACCATGCCGCTTGAGCATACGATGCAGGGCGGAGCGGGTGATCGTGGCATGAATGAACTCGTGCACGACGGCCAGGAGGTCGTCCAGGGACAGGTCGAGGGTCTTCCTCAAGACCAGGACGATGGCTTCCTGCTCGGCGCTGAGCGTCGTTTGCAGACGATGCGCGGTATGGGAGCGATCCTCGACCGAATCGCGGTGTTTCCAGCGCGCGATGGTCTCCACCGTGACGCCCAAGCGCTTGGCCAGAACCGCCATGGGTTCGTCGCTGGCCTGGATCATGGCCCGGCTCTTCGGGGTCGTGGTGGCGTTCTTGTGCAGCCTCACTTGCATCGCTTCAACTCCTGGAGAATGTCCCGCGCCAACAGTAAACCACGCCGGCGGGAGACAAGGGAATCATCCAGGACACAACAGATAGCGAACGCGGTACGTTCGATTTTCTTGTTCAGCCGACCGACCGGTTGCCCGTAGGGCGCGGCATCCCGGAGCACAGCAAAGCAGATGCGGGCCAACTTGTTGGCCAGGGCGCAGGCGGCCTTGTTGTGGTTGGCCCGGGACTGCACTTCAAGCGCCCAGGTGCGCAAGCCATCCAGGCTTCGGCTCGCTTGGCGGGCCACATAGGCCGCGCGCAGTACCGCCCGGGCACCGTGGGTCAGCAGCATGCGCAGGTAGCGGTCACCTTTCTTCGAGATACGGCCCAGTGTCCGGCTGTTGCCGGACGAGAACTCCCTGGGCGTGAGGCCGAACCACGAGGCGAAGTGGCGGGCATCCTGGAAGTGCGACACCGAACCGCCGGTGGCCGCCACCAGGGCGGTGGCCGTCAGCAGACCGATGCCTGGCACGGTGAGCAAATGGATGCAGGCCGGACTGTGCCGCGCCACCTCGGTCAGTTCCCGTTCCAGTTGGGCGATGCGCTGCTCCAGCAGGCGGATTTCCTCGATGAGCAGGGTCATCGAACCCCGGATCAGGCCAGGGATGCGCACCTGGGGATCGGCCAGCGCCCGGCTGATCGCCTCGATGCCTGTGCGCGAACCCTGCGGGATGGCAAGGCCGAATTCCCGGCAGAAGCCGCGCAGGGCGTTGATGCGGGCGGTTCGGGTGCTCATCCAGAGGGAACGGATGCGGTGCAGTCCCTGCAAGGCCTGTTGTTCCTCGGACTTCAGGCGCACCGGCACGATGTCGGAAGCGCGTGCGGCTTCGAGCAGGGCGCGGGCGTCGGCGGCATCGGTCTTGTTGCGTTTCACGTAGGCGCGGACATAGGCGGCGGGCAGCAACAAGACCCGAATGCCCAGGCCGGCCAGGCGCCGGCCCCAATAGTGGGCGGAGCCGCAGGCCTCCATGATGACCGTGTCCACGTCCCGGTTGTCGAAGAAGCGCTCGAACTGGGTGCGGGTGAGGCGATGGGATTCGACCACCTTCCAGGCGGCATCGGCGACGGCGAGTTGGAAGACGGATTTGGCCAGATCAACGGCCACGGTAGTAGCATTCATGGCGGACTCCTTTCGTCGAAATCTGATCCCCAGGCCCGGGTAGATCATTGGTGCTTAGACACCGCGAAAAGGCGGGGGGAGTCCATCCCATCACTCAAGCGGGACGCCCAACAGCCGGCTTCGCCGGCTCTTGGTCGCCCCTTAGGGACACGCTGAACAAATCAGCTTTCCGGCAGAATTCATGATGCAGAAACCCAGAACTTCAAATGGCGCGTCAGACAGGGCGGAACTCCGCGCCGACTGCGGGTTATTTGCTCGGTTTCGCGGTTCTGAGAAGGCCACTTTCCGGGTCCTCGCCATTTCAGGACACACCTTGGGTGTGAAACGCGAGCAATCGCCGCTTGGCGATCAGCAGATTGGCCAAGCCAAGCAGCGTGAACAACTGCGCCGTGTTCTTGGCCAGTCCCTTGTACCGAACCTTCCTCAGGCCAAGCACGTTCTTCACAACGTGGAAAGGGTGTTCGACCTTCGCGCGGATGCTCGCCTTGATCCGCTCGATCTGCTCATCCAGACGCCCCACCTCGGTGGCCGACAAGGCCTTGCGCTTGCCTGGCCGCATGGCTACATGCCAACGGGCATCAGTGCGCTTCTCGTCTCGTTTCTCAATGCCCTGATATCCGGCATCCGCAAAGACCAGACGCTCTTCGCCATGCAGCAAGGCATGGCCTTGTGTTACATCGTTGACGTTGGCCGACGTGGTGACCAAGGTATGGACCAGGCCCAAGCCCGCATCGGCCCCAATGTGCATCTTCATGCCGAAGTGCCACTGGTTGCCCCTCTTGGTCTGGCGCATCTCCGGATCGCGCTGGCCGCTCTGGTTCTTGGTCGAGGACGGCGCGGCGATGATCGTGGCATCCACCACCGTCCCTTCCTTCAGCATCAACCCCTTGGCAGCCAGGTGGCCGTTGATGGTGGCGAAAATGCGTGCCGTCAGCTTGTGGGTTTCCAGCAACCGGCGGAACTTGAGCAACGTCGTGGCGTCCGGTGCGGCTTCCCGCGCCAGGTCGATGCGAACGAAGCCCCGGATCGCCTGGCTGTCGTAGATGGCGTCTTCGGCACCCTCATCCGACAGGCCAAAACATTGCTGGGCGATGTACATGCGCAGCATCCGCTCCAGGCCAATTGGCGGACGTCCACGCCCTTCTCCCTTGGGATAGAACGGCTCGATCTCCGCTACCAACGCCGCCCAGGGCGTTACCGCCTCGATCTCGCCGAGCAGTCGATCCCGGCGCGTCACCTTCGGCTTGGCCGCGTACTCCAGGTCAGAAAAGCTGCGCTGCATCGTCCTCTTCCCATCAACCCTCAATGCTCGAATTCTCGCAAACCTTCATGGCTTCGGGCCGTGAATAAATCAGCGTGTCCTTAAGAAGAAACATATTGTTCCGAAAATTGTCACGCAAAGGGTGAGAAATGCCAGAACTGTCGGTTAAGGGCGTTAATCCTAAAATAGGCCATATTCTGGAAATCGAATTTACTGATGGGCACAAAGAAAATGTAGACTTTGCACCATTTATTTTCTCTAGCAATCATCCAGATTATGAAAAATACAAATCCGTAGATGAATTTCTAAAATTTGAGATTGTCGATGGGAATTTGAATTGGGATGATTACACCATGATATTTCCTATAGAGGATTTGTATCGTAATAGGTTGGTGAAGTAGGTGTAACGAGCGCTTCGAGTGGGACGCTCCAACAGCCGGCCCCGCCGTTTGTTTCCGCGCCCCTCAAGCTAAGCGTTAACGCGATGCGTTTCCTACTCACGAGCCTTTTTCTCATGGTGGCTCAAGCTGTTTGGGCCGAGCCAACGGTCACGCTTGTCCGTGTACTAAAAACCGACAACAAATTGCAGTTATTGGCAAAAGAAAAGGTGGTTCGTGAGTTCCACGTCGTATTCGGGGCAAACCCAAAGGGCCACAAGAGGCAGGAAGGTGATGAGCGAACGCCAGAGGGTTCATACACGCTCGATTACAAGAACGCCGACAGCGCTTTCTACAAAGCCATTCACATTTCATATCCAAACGCCAAGGACATCGCCTCGGCGAAAGCACGTGGCGTCAATCCGGGCGGGCAGGTAATGATTCATGGCCAGAAAAATGGTCTAGGTTGGCTTTCGCCGATCAGCCAACATCTCAACTGGACAAACGGTTGCGTGGCGCTTTCCAACGCGGACATGGATGTCGTTTGGGCGCTGGTCAAGGTGGGAACGCCGATAGAGATCCTGCCATAGGCCTTCCCGCGAGCGCGTCGAGTCGGCCGTGCCGACATCCGGTTCGGCCCGCGGTTGTCGTGCGGTACCAACCGTACGTCGGCAACGGTGCGTGCGGCGACCTCATCTGCGTTGCGGCGGTACGGGGGGGTACGGGGCCACACCGCGCGGGAGGGAACTCCTCCCGGGAGGCCTGGGAAAGTTGGCCACCTGGGCCCGCGACCACGGCGTCGCCGGCACGATCGTTCTCCTGGCGCGGAGCCTGCGCGCCGGGGGCATCGTCGGCGTCGGCGAGCGCTAAGTTGGCCTGTCCGCGTCCCGAGCGGCCCCTCTCGGCGGCGTGAAGAAGCGCGCCTTCAGTTCGTCCAGGCCCAGCGTCTCCAACAGCTCGTTCAGTCGTTCCGCCTGCCGGGGCATCGGCTTGCCCTTGCGGGTGGCGATGATCAGCTCGTTCTTCATGGAATGCTCCCAGCCGACCAGTTCGGTGACGTTGACCTGGTAGCCGTGCGCCTCCAATTGCAGGCAGCGCAGGACGTTGGTCAGGTGGCTGCCGAACTCGCGCGTGTGGATGGGGTGGCGCCAGATCTCGGCCAGCACCTCGCGCTTGACGGCCGCGCCCTTGTTCTTGCGCAGGACGGCGGCCACCTCGGCCTGGCAGCAGGGGACCAGGACGATGTAGCGGGCCTGCTTGGCGAGCGCGAAGCGGATGGCGTCGTCGGTGGCGGTGTTGCACGCATGCAGGGCGGTGACGACGTCGACGCGCGCCGGCAGGCGGTCGCTGGCGATCGACTCGGCCACCGACAGGTTCAGGAAGGACATGCCGGCGAAGCCCAGGCGGGCGGCCAGTTCCTCGGACCGGGCGACCAGTTCCGGGCGGGTCTCGATGCCGTAGATGTGCGGGTTGCCGTCGAGCCCCTTGAAGAACAGGTCGTACAGGATGAAGCCGAGGTAGGACTTGCCGGCGCCGTGGTCGACCAGGCTGAGGTCGGGATGCTCGCCGCGCACGTCCTGCAGGAGCGGCTCGATGAACTGGTACAGGTGATACACCTGCTTGAGCTTGCGCCGGCTGTCCTGGTTGATGCGCCCGTCGCGGGTCAGGATGTGCAGTTCCTTGAGCAGTTCGACGGACTGGCCGGGGCGGATTTCCGGCATCAGCTGGACGGGGGTGCCGGGTATCTTGGCGGGCATGGCGGTGGCTGAGGTTCAAACAGGCGTTACTTTACCGCGCCGGCGCCGGTCGGGCGTGCGTCAGCGCGCGGCGCCGCGCAACGCCTCGATGCGTTCGCGGCTGGCCGGGTGCGACGACAGGTAGTCGAGGGCGCTGCCGTCGCTGGCCACGGCGTCCCGGTGGGCCGCCTCCAGGCGGACCAGCATGTCGCCCAGGCGGGCCGCCGGGATGCCGTTGCGGCGCAGCATGTTGGCGGCGTAGGCGTCCGCCTCGCGCTCGTGGTCGCGCGAATAGCCGGCTTCCAGCAGCATGGTCGGCAGACCGGCCGCGAAGCTGCTGACGTCGCCCATGTACCAGGCGACGACCAGGCCGACGATGGAGCTCTGGATCAGCATGCGCAGGCTGTGCCGGCCCTCGACGTGGCCCAGCTCGTGGGCCAGGACGGCGAGCACCTCCTGGTCGTTGCCGGCCAGGGTGACCAGCTGGTCGGTGACCACGATAGTGCCGTCGGGCAGGGTGAAGGCGTTGGCGCCGACCCGGCCGCCGTCGCGGTAGACGATGTGATAGGCGGGCCGCCGGCCGTCCGGGGTGGCCAGGGCGGCGAACTCGGCCACCAGTGCCTGCCGGCGCGCCGCCGGCAGCTTGCTGGGCGCGAACAGGGAGCGGTCGAGCAGGGTCAGGGTGCTGCCGCCCACCTGGTTGACCAGCCGCTCCGGCAGTTCGTAGGCCAGCCAGGTGGAGGCCGCCGGCAGGCCCCAGCGGTAGCCGGCCAGGACGGCCGCCACCGAGAGGACGATGGCGAGCAGGGCCCAGCGCCAGCGTGCCTGCATGTGCACGACCCAGCCGTCGCGGTGGCCGCTGGCGCCGAGCAGGGCGGCGAAGCCGGCCTGGTCGCGGACCTCGCAATGGGCGCCGTCCGGGAATTTCACCAGCCGGGGCGTGGCGCCCATCGGCTCGGATACGCGCAGGCCGGCGAGCGGCTCGATGCGCTCGACGTCCCCACCGCTGACCGCCAGGCGGTCGCCCGCCAGGCGCAGCTCGACACGGTGGACGCGGGCGCTGCGGCCGTCGTAGTAGTCGGCGGCGACGACGGCGTCAGAACGAGATGTCGACATCGAAGACCTCGGCGGTCTCCTCGCCGGTGGCGGCGACCGCACTGGCCTGGCCGGCGACGAACTCGTCCAGGTCGGTCTGCGCCGCCAGGGCCATGTGCTCCAGGCGGTAGCGGGCCAGGCGGATGTCGGCGAACGGCTTGAACAGGCCGACCGTGAGCAGGATGGCCAGGAAGTTGGTGAGGTAGATGGCGAGCAGGTCGCGCGCCCGCACGTCGCTGCGCAGGCCGTGCGGCCCCAGGGCGGTGCCGTTCCAGACCAGGTTCTGCATGCGTGCGGCGAACCACGGTCCGACGAACAGCATGGCCAGCAGATAGGCGGCCAGGAAGCCGAGGGCGAGCATGCCGATCAGGCCGGCGCGCTGTTCGCGGCTGAGGTAGGGGTTGTCGAGCAGGGCGAACAGGCCCAGGCCGCTGGCCGCCGCGATGGCCAGGCCGATGGCGACGGCGAGCATCAGGATCAGCTTGCCGTAGATCGCGTAGAAGCCGCCGACGCCGGCCGTGAAGCTGAACGGCGTGGTGCCGTAGCGGCTGTTGCCGTGCTGCCAGGCCTTGATGCGCTGGTGCACGAACGGGAACAGCAGGCCGAGGGTCATGTAGCCGAGGATCGGCCAGGCCAGGAAGACGCCGTAGGCGCCGCCGGTCGTGCCGGCGAAGCGGAAGCGCAGGCCGCGGTAGCTGCTGTTGGCCAGCTTGAAGCAGAGCGAGCGCTGCAACAGCCAGGGCAGCACGGCCAGGAGCAGGATCAGGGCGCCCAGGCCGATGAGGGGATCGGTACGCGCGGCGACGTTGTAGGCCACGAACAGGCCGACGCCGATCAGGCGGCCCTTGAGGATCGCCAACGGGTCGCCGTGGTAGTCGAAGCCGCTGCCCGCCAGGCTGGTGTTGCGGTAGAAGTATTGCAGCCGGCGCACCTTGGCCCAGGCGGAGTAGATGCCCAGGGTGACGATGGTCAGGGCGACGTTGACGATCCAGATGCGGAAATATTCCCCGCCCTGGCCGGTGAAGGTGAACGAATGGGTTTGCGGCGCCTGGTTGTCCATGTCGATGAGGTCCCTGTCTGTTTTTGTCGGATTGCGTTCAGCCGGTGTCTGCGGCCGGGCGCAGGCATGCGGGATGCAGGTGTCCATATATCAGATTGCCGGCGTTCTGTCCCGCGCGGCCGCGTTCAGCGCGCCGGCCCGCGCCAGGTGGGTTCGGCGCGGCCGGCGCGCCGGTTGAGGGTACGGGCGAGGACGAAGAAAAGGTCGGACAGGCGGTTCAGGTACTTGCCGGGCCCGGTCGCCAGGAGCTCGACCGCGGCCAGGGCGGTCAGGCGGCGCTCGGCGCGCCGGCACACCGAACGGCAGACGTGGGCGAGGGCGGCGGGCCGGCCACCGCCGGGCAGGACGAATTCGGCCAGCGGCGGCAGCTCGGCGTTGAAGGTGGCGACGGCCGCCTCGATGCGGCCCAGATGGCCGTCGCCGACCTGCGGCCGCTCGGGCAGGGCGAGTTCGCCGCCGAGGTCGAAGAGGTCGTTCTGGATCGCCGCCAGCAGGGCCGCGAGGTCGTCGTCCAGGGCTTCCGCGGCGAGCAGGCCGACGAAGCTGTTCAGTTCGTCCACGGCGCCGAGCGCCTCGATGCGCGGGTCGTGTTTCGGCACCCGGCGGCCGTCGGCCAGGCCGGTGCTGCCGTCGTCGCCGGTGCGGGTGACGATGCGGTCGAGGCGGTCGCTCATCTCGATTTCTCCTCCAGGCAGGCCAGGTAGGCGGCGCCGTCGGGCGGGGCGCCGTAGCGCTGGCTGGTCCAGATCATCTCGGCCAGGCAATCCATGACCTCGTGCTGGGCGCGGTGCTCGTCGCCGAGCTTGTGGGCGAGCTTGAGGTAGAGCGCGCGGACGCCCTCGGGCTGGTCGATGGACAGCTGTTCGCCGATCGACAGGTGCATCATCAGGTGCAGGAACGGGTTGGTCTCGCCCTGTTCCGGGAGCCAGTCGCGCGCCAGGCCGGCGTCCGGGTCGGCGAGCAGGGCGTGGTACTCCGGATGGCGCAGGATATGGTCGGCCGCCATCGCCTCCAGGTCGGTGAGGACGGCCCGGTCGCGGTGTTTGCGCCAGGCCTCGAAGAGGAACTGGCGGGCCTGGTCGCGGCTGGGGTTGAACATCAGGCGGCTCCCGGGTAGTGCAGGGCGAGGACGGTGGCATATTGGAGCAGCCGGTTGCCGCCGTCCAGGTGGCTGAATTCGCCGTTGCCGTAGAAGCCGAGCAGGGGCATGCCCGGGAAGCGGCGGGTGATCGCCTCGAGGTCGCGGTCGACGCCGCCGTAGAAATAGGGACCGCGGCTCATGCAGGCGAAGCACAGGCCGAAGGCCGGGTCGCGCGGGGCGTCGAAGATGCAGCGGTCGAGCATCAGGCGCATGTCGCGTTCCGCCGCCAGGGGCTGGCGGATGGCCCAGAACAGGCGGTCGCCGCCGCGCACCCGGCCGGACAGCGCCACCGAACGGTCGGCGGTGTGCGTCGACAGGATGGGCAGCAGGTGGTAGCGGCCCTCGGCGATGGCGTTCTCGGTCTCGCCGTACAGGATGCCGGCCATGACCAGGTGCAGGGGGAACTGGCGCGAATCGCCGGCGTCGAGGGGCAGCACGCGGGCGAGGACGTCGAGGGCCGGCTGGCCGCCGAGCAGGTGGACGTTCTGGCCGATCGCCCGCTCGACCGGGTGCGGCTCGGTGAGCGGCTGGATGCCGCGCGAGGTGTCGACCCGGAAATGGCCGCCCTCGAAGGCCAGCTCGCAGCGCCGGCCGGACGCCAGGCGCCCGGCCGACCAGACCGTGTAGGGCCCCTGCCCGGAGGCATCCCCGGAGACGGCGCCGAAACGCCGGCCGGGCAGGTCCAGCCAGCGGGTGTCGACGGCGTTGGGCGCCGCCATGGCCAGGCGCCAGTCGTCCTCGGCGCGGGCGGCGCGCAGGCCGGCGCCGTCGCCGAACACCATGGCCGCGGCGGCCGGGACGTCGAGCAGCCATTCCTCCTCGGTGAACAGGCCGATCGAGGTGCAGCCCGCCACCTGCAGGCAGTTCGCCGCCCGCGAGGCGGCCGTGACGGCGGCCTGCGGCTGGCTGGCGAAATCCGAGCTGAGGAAGAGGAGGACGCCCTGCGCGATGTCGAGCCCGGCCCGGTCCATGGCGGTGGCGACCGCCTCGGTGGCCAGGTCGGGCGAGGCGACGATGCCCTTGGCCAGCCCGCTGGCGACCTTCATGCGGTGGCCCGCGCGGTCTTGTCCTTGTATTCGCACAGGTCGGCGATGACGCAGTCCGGGCAGTCCGGCCGGCGCGCCTTGCAGACGTAGCGGCCGTGCAGGATGAGCCAGTGGTGGGCGTCCTGCCGGAACTCCGCCGGGGTGTTCCGGAGCAGCCTTTCCTCGACCGCCAGGACGCTCTTGCCGGGCGCCAGCCCGGTCCGGTTGGCGACCCGGAAGATGTGCGTGTCGACCGCGATGGTGGGCTGGCCGAAGGCCGTGTTGAGTACCACGTTGGCGGTCTTGCGGCCGACCCCGGGCAGGGCCTCCAGGGCCTCCCGGTCGGCCGGCACCTCGCCGTCGTGGCGTTCCAGGAGCAGGCGCGACAGTGCGATGACGTTCTTGGCCTTGGTCTGGTAGAGGCCGATGCGCCGGATGTGCTCCTTCAGGCCGGCCTCGCCCAGGGCGAGCATGGCGGCCGGCGTGCCGGCGGCCGGGAACAGCGTGGTCGTGGCCAGGTTGACGCTCTTGTCGGTGGCCTGGGCCGAGAGGACGACGGCGACCAGGAGCTGGTAGGGGGTCGCGTAGGCCAGCTCGGTGGTCGGGTGCGGGTTGCCGGCGCGCAAGCGCTCGAATATCTGGCGGCGCTTGGCGCTGTTCATGCCGGCGCGGCCCTTACACCGTCTGGCCGAGCGGGCCGCCGGCGTTGGCCCGGCGGGCCTGGATGTCCATGACCCAGTTGCGCGCCGCGATGAGCAGGCCGAGGCCGATGAAGGCGCCGGGCGGCAGGATGGCGAGCAGCAGGCCCTGGTAGTTGGGGATGACGTGGATCACCCAATCCTTGGCGACCGGCCCGAAGGCGAGGTCGAGGCCGGACAGCAGGGTGCCCTTGCCGGCGATCTCGCGCATGGCGCCGAGGACCACCAGCACCAGGGTGAGCCCGAGCCCCATCATGACGGCGTCGAGCACGGAATGCAGGGTGCTGCGCTTGGAGGCGAAGGCCTCGACCCGGGCCAGGACGATGCAGTTGGTGGTGATCAGCGGGAGGAAGACGCCGAGCACCACGTACAGGGCCAGGACGTAGGCGTGCATGAGCAGCTCGACCACGGTGACCAGGGCGGCGATGATGAGGACGAAGAGCGGGATGCGCGCGGCGTGCGGGATGTAGCCGCGCACCACGGCGACGGCGCCGCTCGCCACGGCCATCACCAGGGTGGTGGCGAGGCCCAGGGAGAGGGCGTTGACGACGTTGCTGCTGATCGCCAGGAGCGGACACAGGCCGAGCAGTTGGACGATGCCGGGGTTCTGCTTCCACAGGCCGTTGGCGATGATTTCACGGGCTTCCGGGCTCATGGCGTGGTCTCCGGTGACGGCCCGGCCGGGCCGGGCGCGGGCGGCGCGAGCAGTTCGTCGCGATGCGCCGCGAAGTATTCCAGGGCCTTGCGCACGGCCTTGACCATGGCACGCGGCGTGATGGTGGCGCCGGCCATGTAGTCGAACTGGCCGCCGTCCTTGCGCACCTTCCAGTACAGGGGCTGCGGGTTGCTCAGCGACTTGCCGTCGAAGTTGCGTATCCAGGGGCTCTTGCCGATCTCGATGTAGTCGCCCAGGCCCGGGGTCTCGCGGTGTCCGGTGACGCGCACGCCGGAGACGCGGCCGTCCGGCAGGATGCCGACCAGGAAGCGGATCTCGCCCGAGTAGCCGTCCGGGGCGGCCGCCTCCAGGACCACCGCGACGGCGGCCCCGTGCCGGCTGGCCAGGTAGGCCTGGCCGGGAAACTTGAGGCCGAGCAGGGCGTCGGCGGGCAGCGGCCGGGCATCCTTGACCGGGTCGTTGTCGAAGCCGCCGGCCGGCAGGGTCTGGGCGACCAGCTTCATCTTGGCGCTGCGCTCGCTCTGCTCGATGGCCGGGCGGGTGATCTTGAAGGTGCCGGAGAGCAGGGCGGCGCCGACCCCGGAGAACACCAGGAGGGCGGCCGCCGTGGTCAGTATCTGGTTGCGGAATTCCTTCATCTGCCCACCTTGCCGCCCTTGGCGTGGCCGTACACGCGCGGTTGCGTGTAGGCGTCGATGAAGGGCGCCGCGACGTTCATGATCAGGACCGCGAAGGCGACGCCGTCCGGGTAGCCGCCGTAGCTGCGGATGACGATGGCCAGGAAGCCGGCCAGGCCGGCGAAGATCAGCTTGCCCCTGGGCGTACCGCAGCCGCTCACCGGGTCGGTGGCGATGAAGAAGGCGCCGAGCATCGCGCTGGCCGTGAACAGGTGGAAGACGGGGCCCATGTTGTGGCCGGGGTCGATCTTCTGCAGCACGGCCGAGGTGACGATCACCGCGGCCAGGAAGGCGACCGGCACGTGCCAGGTGATCAGGCGCCTGGCCATCAGGTAGAGACCGCCGACCAGGTACATCAGCGCCACCCATTCCAGGCCGGTGCCGGACAGGCGTCCGAATACCGGGTTGCCGAGGATGTCGCGCTTGGCCACGCCCGCGCGCAGCAGGGTCTTCACGGTGTCGAGCGGGCTGGCCATGGTGTAGGCGTCGACGCTGACCGAGCCCTGGCCGGCGAACACCAGGTCGAAGGCCTCGGACAGGCTGGGCAGGTGGTTGACCAGGTGGGCCGGACCGGGCCACTGGGTCATGTAGTTGGGGAAGCTGACGATGAGGACGGCATAGCCGACCATGGCCGGGTTGAACGGGTTCTGGCCGAGGCCGCCGTACAGGTGCTTGGCGACCAGGATGGCGAACAGGATGCCGACCGCGTACAGCCACCAGGGCGCCAGGGGCGGTACCGAAAGGGCGAACAGCCAGGCCGTCACCAGGGCGGAGCCGTCGCTGATCATGGTGCCGAAGGCGCCGCCGCGCATGAGCAGGGCGAAGCCCTCGAAGAACAGCGCGAAGAAGCCGCACACCAGCAGGCTGACCAGGATGCCCGGGCCGAAGAACCAGGCGTGCGCGAGGGTGCCCGGGATCAAGGCGATCATCACCTCGATCATGGTGCGGCGCACCGAATTCTGTTCGCGTTGGACGAATGGGGAACCGATCATGTCTTGTCAGCCACGGTTTGTTCGGTGCCGGCCTGCGCCCGGCGTGCCTCGATGGCGTCGACCTCGGCCTGCTGGGCCGCGCTCAGGTGGTCCGTGTTGGCGGGCGGCGGGGCGGCCTCCTTGGCCTTCTTGGCACGCTCGATGGCGGCCTCCAGGAGGGCCTTCTTGCGCGCCGCCTCGGGGTCGTCCGCGGCGACCGCGCCGGCCTCCAGGCGTTCGCCCGCCTTCTTGCCCAGGCGCTCGGCCTTCTCCTGTTTCTCCCGTTCCAGGCGGAAGCTGCGGAACTCGTGCCGCTCGCGCGCCGTCTCGGCGGCCCGCTGTTCGCGTCCGCGCGCCAGCAGCTCGCTCTTGGCGAAGCGGTAGTAGTCGACCAGCGGGATATGGCTGGGGCAGACGTAGCTGCAGCAGCCGCATTCGATGCAGTCGGCCAGGTTGTAGGCCTTGGCCTTGTCGAGGTCCTTGGCCTTGGCGTACAGATACATCTCGTACGGCTGCAGGCGCACCGGGCAGGCCAGGGCGCACTGGCCGCAGCGGATGCAGGGCATGGCGCGCGGCCGGGGCGGGAACAGGGCGTCGCTGGTGACGATGATGCAGTTGACCCCCTTGGTCACCGGCGCGCGCGTGTCCTCGAGGTCGAAACCCATGAGCGGACCGCCGACCAGCTGGCCGGTGGCACCCGGCAGTTCGCCGCCGGCGAGTTGCAGGAGTTCCTCGATCGGGGTGCCGACGCGGACCTCGTAGTTGCCCGGCCGGGCGACGTGGCCGGTCACGGTGACGACCCGCGATACCAGGGCCTCGCCCAGTTCCGCCGCGCGCCAGAGGGCGTAGGAGGTGGCGACGTTGAAGACCTGGATGCCGATGTCGGTGGACAGCTTGCCGGCGGGGATCTCCAGGCCGGTGAGCAACTCGATGAGCTGCTTGGCGCCGCCGCTCGGGTACTTGGTCGGCACCACGACGACCTTGGCGCCGGTGCCGGCGCAGGCGGCGCGCATGGCGGCGATCGCCTCCGGCTTGTTGTCCTCGATGCCGACCAGGACCTCGCGGGCACCGAGCAGGTGGCGGGCGATCTCGACGCCGGCCATGATCTCGCCGGCGCGCTCGCGCATCAGGCGGTCGTCGCAGGTGATCCAGGGTTCGCACTCGGCGCCGTTGATGATCAGGGTTTCGATGCCGGCGGCCGGCTCCAGCTTGATGTGGCTCGGGAACACGGCGCCGCCGAGGCCGACCAGGCCCATGTCCTCGAGCTCCTCGCACACGGCCTCCGGGGCCAGGTTGCGCCAGTCCAGCCGGCTGGCCGGGACGGCCTCGTCGCGGCCGTCGGACTCGATGACGACGCACCGGTCGGTCAGGCCGGACGGATGCGGGATGGGATAGGACTCGACCCCGACCACGCGGCCCGAGGTCGGCGCGTGCACCGTGGCCGAGATGCGGCCGTCCAGGCAGCCGATGGCCTGGCCCTTGAGGACGTGTTCGCCGGGCAGCACCAGCGGCTTGGCCGGATTGCCGGCGTGCTGGCGCATGGGTACCCGGTAGCGGGCCGAGAGCGGCGCCGGGACGATCGCCGCGGTGTTCGATTCCGCCTTGTGATCGGCCGGGTGCAGACCGCCCGGGAAGGAGAAGATCGGTTGCGTCATGCCGCCTTGGCTTCCTCGTGGATGGGGAACACCGGGTAGCGCCATTTCCAGTTGCCGACGCTCTCGTGGATGACTTCCATGTGGATGCAGTCGACCGGGCAGGGGGCGAGGCATAGTTCGCAGCCGGTGCAGGCGTTGGCGACGATGGTGTGCATCTGCTTGGAGGCGCCGATGATGGCATCGACCGGGCAGGCCTGGATGCACAGGGTGCAGCCGATGCAGGTGTTCTCGTCGATCACCGCGACCGACTTCGGCTTCGGCTCCTTGCCGGCGCCGAGCGGCTTGAACTCCACCCCGAGCAGGTCGGCCAACTGGCGGACGCCGTGCTCGCCGCCGGGCGGACACAGGTTGATGTCGGCCTCGTGCTTGGCGATTGCCTCGGCGTAGGGCCGGCAGCCGGGGAAGCCGCACTGGCCGCACTGGGTCTGCGGCAGGATCTTGTCGATCTTCTCGACCAGGGGGTCCTCGGCGACCCGGAAACGCACCTCGGCCCAGCCGAGCACGATGCCCAACATCAGCCCGATGCCGGCCATGACCAGGATCGCCATGATCATTTGATCAGACCCGCAAAGCCCATGAAGGCCAGGCTCATCAGGCCGGCCGTGACCATCGCGATGCTGGCGCCCCGGAACGGCTTGGGTACGTCGGCCGCCTCCAGTCGTTCGCGCATGGCGGCGAACAGGATGAGCACCAGGGTGAAGCCGAAGGCGCCGCCGAGACCGAACAGCAGCGATTCGACGAAGTTGTGGCGCTCCTGCACGTTGAGCAGCGGGATGCCGAGCACGGCGCAGTTGGTGGTGATCAGCGGCAGGTAGATGCCGAGCACCCGGAACAGCACCGGCGAGGTCTTCTTGATGAACATCTCGGTGAAGCCGACGATGCCGGCGATCACGACGATGAAGGACAGGGTGCGCAGGTAGAACAGGTCGTTGCCGAGCAGATAGGTGTCGATCAGGTAGCTGGCACCCGAGGCGAGGGTGAGCACGAAGGTGGTCGCCGCGCCCATGCCGATGGCGGTTTCCAGCTTCTTGGAGACGCCCATGAACGGGCACAGTCCCAGTATCTTCGTCATCACGATGTTGTTGACGAACACCGTGCCGATCAGGATGAGTATGTAGTGGTCCATCGTGCGAACTGTCTAGTTTCGAGATTATCCGCTACCCCGGGTGTGCCAGACAACCCGAAAAGACCCGGCGCGGCTAGCGCGGCGTCAAATCGGATTCAGGCATGGCCGGGTGCGGAATAAGCGATGGTGGTCGTTGCCCCGGGCCGGGCGGCCGCGCGCCGGCGCGGCGCCGGTCGCGGCCTAGTCGGCGTCCGGCTCCAGCAGGTCGTGGCTGCCGTCGCAGAACGGCGGCGTCGAGGTGTACTTGCAGCCGCACAGGTAGACCTGGCTTTTCTCGGTCAGGGTCATCTGCACCGGGTTGAAGCCGGTGCCCTGGTGGGAACCGTCGCAGAACGGTTGCGTCTTGGAATGGCCGCAGGCGCACCACCAGTATTCGCCCGCTTCCAGTTCCATCGGGTAGGGGCCGTTCTGGGCGATGACGGGGTCGGTCATGGGGTTCTCCGGAGAGCGTTGGGATGCGCCATTATGGCCTAAACCCGATAAAAAAGATCAAGTAAATAAGGCGTCCTGCCAGGGCGTCGCCGGCAGGCCCAGATCGCCGGCCAGGCCGGGGTGGCAGATGCGTCCGCCGGCGACGTTGAGACCGGCCGCGAAGCCGGGATCGGCGGCCAGGGCGGCCCCCGGGCCAAGGCCCGCGAGCCGTTCCAGGTAGGCCAGGGTGGCGGCCTCCAGGGCCAGGGTGCTGGTGTGGGCGACGGCCCCCGGCATGTTGGCGACGCCGTAGTGGACGACGCCTTCCTCGACGAAGAAGGGGGCGTCGTGGCGCGTCACCCGCGAGGTCTCGGCGATGCCGCCCTGGTCGATGGCGACGTCGACCAGGGCGGCCCCCCGGCGCATCCGGCGCACCAGATCGCGCGTGATCAGCTTGGGCGCCCGGCGGCCATGCAGGTACACGGCGCCGACCACGAGGTCGGCGCGGGCGGTCTGCTCGGCGACGGTGCCGGGGTCGGACAGGAGCGTCTCGACGCGGCCCGGGTAGCGGGCGCGCACGCTGGCCAGGCGCTCCGGGTCGCGGTCGAGGAGGACCACTTCGGCACCCACGCCGACGGCGATATGGGCCGCGTTGGCGCCCACCTCGCCGGCCCCGACGACGAGCACCCGGCCGGGGGCCACGGCGTCCACCCCGGCGAGCAGGACGCCGCGCCCGCCATGGGTCATCTCGAGTGCCTGCATGCCGACCTGGACCGCCATGCGGCCGGCGACGCGCGACATCGGGGCCAGCAGCGGGGTGCGGCCGACGGCGTCCTCGACCGTCTCGAAGGCGATCGCCGTCACGCCCCGGGCGACCAGGGCATGCGCCAGTTCCGGCACCGCGGCCAGGTGCAGGTAGCAGAACAGGACCTGGCCCCGGCGCAGGAGCGGGATCTCCCCGGCGAGCGGTTCCTTGACCTTGAACACCAGGTCGGCCGCGTACACCGCCGCGGCCGAGCCGGCCAACTCGGCGCCGGCGTCCCGGTAGTCGGCGTCGCCGTAGCCGATCGCCGCACCGGCACCGCTCTCCACGACCACGGCATGGCCGGAGCCGACCAGGCGGGCGGCGCCGGCCGGGGTGAGGGCGACGCGGTGTTCCTGGGGCTTGATCTCCTTGGGCACGCCGATGCGCATGGCAGCTCCTTCAGGTCTGCGCGGCCGAGAACAGGCGGTAGCGGCCACCGCCGTCCTCCTTGGCCCGGTACATGGCGAAGTCGGCGCAGCGCAGCAGCTCCTGGACCTCCTCGCTGTCCTCGGGGAACAGGGCGATGCCGATGCTGCACCGGCAGTTGATCTCGTGCCCGGCGGGCAGCGCGAACGGCTTGCCCATCTGGCGCAGGATGTCCTCGGCGACCGCCTCCACCTCGGCGACGCCGCCCAGGTTTTCCACCAGGACCGTGAACTCGTCGCCGCCCCGGCGCGACAGGGTGTCGGACTTGCGCAGGCGCGCGCCCAGGCGGCGGCCGATCGCCTCGAGCAACTCGTCGCCCGCCTGGTGGCCCAGGTTGTCGTTGATCGCCTTGAAGCCGTCGAGGTCGAAATAGAGCACCGCCAGGCGTTCGCCGCGCCGCGTCGCCAGGCGGATGGCGTGGTCGAGGCGCTCCTCGAAGAGCAGGCGGTTGGCCAGGCCGGTCAGCGGGTCGTGGTAGGCCAGCCAATGCAGGCGTTCGTCGGACTGCTTGGTGTGGGTGATGTCCGAGCACAGGGAGATGTAGCCGGTCACCCGGCCGCGTTCGTCGCGCAAGGTGTTGATGGTCTGCCAGCTCGGGTACACCTCGCCGTTGCGGCGCCGGTTCCAGATCTCGCCCTGCCAGTGGCCGTGCTGCTCGAGTTCCCGCCACAGGTTGGCGAAGAAGGCCGGGTCGTGGCGTCCGGAGCCGAGCAGGGCCGGGCTCTGGCCGAGCAGCTCCAGCTCGCTGTAGCCGCTGATCGCCACGAAGGCGGGGTTGGCGGCCAGGATGCAGGGCTGGGCGTCGGTGACCAGGATGCCTTCCTGGGTGTACTCGAATACCGTGGCAGCCTGGCGCAGCTTCACCTCGGCCTGCTTGGCGGCGGTGATGTCGAGGACCACGCCGTCGAGCCAGTTCACCTTGCCGGCGAGGTCGTAGTGGGCGCGGCCGTGGTCGAGCAGCCAGCGCACCTGGCCGTTGTCGCGGACGATGCGGTACTCGAGCACGTAGGGTTGCCCGGAGGTCAGGCAGGCGTCGATCTCGCGCTCGATCTTGGCGCGGTCGTCGGCATGCACGAGGTCGGCGAAATGGTGCCGCCCGGCCATGAAGTCGGCCGCCGGCAGGCCGCAGATGTCCTGCACGTGCTCGCTGACGTACAGGGCGCTCCAGCGGGCGTCGGCGGCCCGCCGGTAGACCGCGCCGGGCACGTTGGTGACCAGGGTGCGGAAGGATTCCTCGCGCCCGGCCAGTTCGTTGCGGGCCCGGCGCAGGGCCCGGTTGGCGCGCAGGGTCACGAACAGGGCCAGGCTGACGACCAGGAGGACGCCGCCGACGACGATCGCGACGGTGCGGCCGTAGCGCAGCATGACGTCGTGGAGGGTGATCGGCAGCTCCTGGTAGGGGCCCAGGCGGGCCCGGTAGAAGAGGTCGTTGATCGACTGGTAGGACAGCGGGATGTTCCAGCCGACCAGGCCGGCGGCGCGCGCGGCCGGGTCGTCGGCCGACATGCCGAGCAGGGCGATGAGCACCTTGCGGGTGACCTCGTCGGGGGTGCCTTCGACCCGGGCGATCGGCCACTCGGGATACAGGCGGGTGCTCAGCAGGTAGGGGAAGCCGGCCTCCTGGCGCGCGTTGATGACGTGCAGGTCGTCGAGCCGGATGCGCCCGGTCAGGGCCATGTGCTCGAGCAGGTCGGTGCGCACGAAGCCGGCGTCGGCGTAGCCGGCCAGGATGCCGAACACCACCTTCTCGTGGTTGCGGGTCTCCTCGATCGAGGCGGTGTCGGTGCGCAGGTCGATGCCCTGGGCCAGGCCCTCGCCCAGGTGCACCTGCCAGCCGCCCAGGCTGGAGTAGTCGGGGATGAGCAGGCGCTTGCCGCGCAGGTCGGCGTAGGTGCGCAGGTCGGTGCGGTTGGCGCGGGCGATGGCCACCCCGCCGAAGCGGTCGAGCGTGCCGGTGGGACCGATCATCAGGCGGGTGGCGATGCGGTTGGCGGTCCCGGCGATGGCCATCTCGGTGTAGTTGCCGGGATTGGTGATGACGAAGTGGATGTCGCGCTTCCGGGCCGATTCGGCAAGCTGCTGCCAGGTCATCGGCGCCAGTTCGAAGCGCAGCGGGGCGAGGTGGCGGTTGAGGTAGTCGACATGGCCGCTCCATTCGGCCACGGCGGCCTCCTGCCCGCGGTAGGCGAGCACGCCGATACGGTATACCTCGGCCGCCCAGGCGGGGGCCAGGCTGGCCAGCCAGAGCGCGGCCAGGCAGATCAGGCGGGCGGCGGTTCGCTCCATTTCGGTGTCTCCCCTCTTGGGCGCCAACGCTTGAGCCGCAGCGAGTTGCTCACCACGGACACCGACGACAGGGCCATGGCGGCCCCGGCGATGACCGGGTTGAGGTAACCGAGGGCCGCGAGCGGCAGCGCCAATACGTTATAGAAGAAGGCGAAGAACAGGTTCTGGCGGATTTTGCTCATGACCGCGCGCGACAGCTCGATGGCATCGGCGACGGTGGCGAGGTCGTTGTGCATCAGGGTGATGTCGGCCGCCGCCATGGCGATGTCGGCGCCGGAACTCATGGCGAAGCCGATGTCGGCGCCGGCCAGGGCCGGGGCGTCGTTGATGCCGTCGCCGGCCATGGCGACGATGCGTCCGTCCGCCTTCAGGGCGGCCACGGCGGCGGCCTTGTCCTGCGGCTTGACCCCGGCGCGCCAGTCGGCGATGCCGGCCGCGCCGGCGATGGCGGCGGCGGTGCCCTCGCGGTCGCCGGTCAGCATGACCGGCCGGATGCCGGCCGCCTTGAGGCGGGCGATGGCGGCCACCGAGGTCGGCCGCAGGCGGTCGGCGCAGGCGAAGCGGGCCAGCACGGCGCCGTTCTCGCTCAGTTCCACCCAGGTCGCGCTGCGCTCGCCGGCGCCCGGGTCGGCGGCCATGCCGGCCAGCCGGAGCGCGCGCCCGGCCACCGTGCCGGTGACCCCCTCGCCGGGCAGGTTGACGAAGTCGGCGACCGGCGCCGGGGCGATGCCGCGCGCCTGGGCGGCGGCCAGGATGGCGCGCGCGATCGGGTGCTCGCTGCCCTGTTCGAGGCTGGCCGCGAGGCCGAGCAGGGCGTCGTCGTCCGGTTGCATGGCCACCAGGGCAGGCTTGCCCTCGGTCAGGGTGCCGGTCTTGTCGACGGCCAGGACGTCGATGCGCTCGGCCTTCTCCAGTACCTCGGCGGCGCGCACCAGGATGCCCAGCTGGGCGCCGCGCCCGAGCCCGACCATGACCGCGGTCGGGGTGGCGAGGCCGAGCGCGCAGGGGCAGGCGATGACCAGCACGGCGACGGCCGGGATCAGGCTCTGGCTGAAGCTGCCCGTGGCCAGCCACCAGCCGGCCAGGGTGAGCAGGGCGAGGCCGATCACCGCCGGCACGAAGATGCCGGAGATGCGGTCGGCCAGCTTCTGGATCGGCGCCTTGGAGCCCTGGGCGGCCTCGGTCAGGCGGACGATCTCCATCAACTGGGTGTGGCTGCCGACGCCCTCGGCGCGTACCACCAGGAGGCCGTCCAGGTTCTGGCTGCCGGCCCAGGCGCGCGCGCCCGGCGTCTTTGCGACGGGGAGGCTTTCGCCGGTGAGCAGGCTCTCGTCGACGCCCGAGCGGCCGTCCTCGACCGTGCCGTCGACCGGGACGCGCTCGCCGGCGCGCACCTGGACGCGTTCACCGGCTTTGAGGCTGGCGACGTCCGCCTCGACGAACTCGCCGCCGCGCTCGACCCGGACGGTGCGCGGCTGCAGGCCGATCAACTGCTCGATGGCGGAGGAGGTGCGGCTCTTGGCGCGCGCCTCGAGCAGCTTGCCCAGGCGCACCAGGGTGACCACGGCGGCGCTGGCCTCGAAGTAGAGGTGGCCGTGCGGGTCGAGCAGCAGGGTGGCCAGGCTGAAGAAATAGGCCGCGCTGGTGCCCAAGGCGACCAGGACGTCCATGTTGGCGCCGCCGCCGCGGAGCGACTTCCAGGCGCCGTCGTAGAAACGCCAGCCGGACCAGAACTGCACCGGGGTGGCGAGCAGCCATTGCGCCCAGCCGGACAGCCAGACGTGGTGGGCATCGCTGCCCAGCATGGCCACCATCTCGCCCAGCAGCGGCAGGGTGAACAGCGCCGAGATGACGAACGCGCGCACCTCGCCCCGGTAGGCCTCGGCCTTGCGCGCCTTCTCGGCGGCGCGCCGCTCCTCGGTGGCCGGGGTGGCCGTGAAGCCGGCCTTGGCGACCGCGGCGACCAGGCCGTCCTCGTCGATCAGGCCGGGCTGGTAGCGCACCCGGGCGGTCTCGGTGGCCAGGTTGACGCGCGCCTCGACCGAGGGCAGGGCGTTCAGGACCCGCTCGAGGCGCGCCGAGCAGGCCGCGCAGGTCATCCCGGCGATGGCCAGGTCGAGGCTCGTGGAGGGCACCGCGAAGCCGGTCTTGGCCACCTGGGCCAGGATCGCCGCCGGCGCGGTCTGGGCCGGGTCGAAGCTGAGCTGGGCGGTTTCCGTCGCCAAGTTGACCTTGGCCTCGACGCCGGGCAGGCGGTTCAGGTTGTTTTCCAGGCGCGTCGAACAGGCGGCGCAGGTCATGCCGGCGATGGGCAGGGAGATGTGTTTGCTTGCCATGATCCGGCGACTCTATACGCGCCGCAGGGTTCCGTCACCCGGGCCGGGCCGCCAGCCAGGCGGTCAGGGCGGCCAGGGGCAGCGGGTGGGAGATCAGGTAGCCCTGGCCGATCTGGCAGCCGGACTCGCGCAGGAAGGCCATCTGTTCCTCGGTCTCGATGCCCTCCGCCACCACCTTCAGGCCGAAGGTACGCGACATGGTCAGGACGGCCCGGACGATGGTGCTGTCCTCCATGTCGCGCGGCACGTCGCGTACGAAGCTGCGGTCGATCTTGAGGTGGTCGACCGGCAGTTGCTTGAGGTAGGCGAGCGACGAGTAGCCGGTGCCGAAGTCGTCGATGGCGGCGCCCACGCCCATGGCGGACAGGCTGTCGAGGACCGAGGCGACCCGGGTGATGTCCTCCATCATGGTGCTCTCGGTGATCTCCAGTTCCAGGCTTGCGGCCGGCAGGCCGGTCTCGGCCAGGGCCAGGACCACCTGCTCGACGAAGTCGAGCTGCTTGAGCTCGATGGCCGAGATGTTGACCGCCAGCTTGAGGTCGCCGTGGCCGGCGCGGCGCAGGTCGGCGATGTCCTGGCAGGCGGTGGCCAGGACCCAGCGTCCGATGGCCACGATCAGCCCGGTCTCCTCGGCCAGCGGGATGAATTCCAGCGGCGCCACCGGGTGGCCGTCCTGGCGCCAGCGGATCAGGGCCTCGACCCCCACCACCCGGCCGCTGGCGAGTTCCACCTGGGGCTGGTATTCCAGGCTGAAGGCCTGGTTCTGGATGGCCAGGCGCAGGGCGGTCTCGCGCGCCACCTGGAGGGCGGCGCTGGCGGCCATGTCCTCGTTGAAGAAGCGGAAGCAATGACGGCCATCCGCCTTGGCCCGATACATCGCCGTATCGGCGTTCTTCAGCAGACTGGCCATGTCCTCGCCGTCCTTCGGGCTGAGGCCGATGCCGATGCTGGCGCCGACGTACCATTCGCGGTCCTCCAGGAGCACCGGCGCGGCCAGGGCGGCGAGCACCTTCTCGGCCACCCGCTCGGCGTCGCCGGGGCCGTGGATGTCCTCGAGCAGGACGGCGAACTCGTCGCCGCCCAGGCGGGCCACGGTGTCGCTGGCGCGCACGCACTCGGTCAGGCGGCCGGCGATGACGGTGAGCAACTGGTCGCCGGCGGCGTGGCCGACCGTGTCGTTGATGCGCTTGAAGCGGTCCAGGTCGATGAACAGCAGGGCGTGCCGGCCCTGGTTGCGACCGGCACGCTGGATGGCGTGGCCGACCCGGTCGGCGAGCAGGCGCCGGTTGGGCAGGTGGGTCAGGGGGTCGTAGTGGGCCAGCTGTTCCAGGCGCGAGGAGAACAGCTTGCGGTCGGTGATGTCCTGGAACATGAAGATGTAGCTGAGGTGCTCGCCGGCGGCGCCGTCGATCGCCGAGGCGCTCTGCCAGACCGCGAAGACGTCGCCGTTCTTGCGTTGCAGCCAGGCCTCGCCGACCCAGCCGCCCTCGGCGCGCAGCTGCCGCCACATGCCGTTGCCGCCTTCGCTCGGCTCGCTCTCCGAGGCCAGGATGGCGATCGGGCGGCCGATCACCTCGTCGGCCGCGAAGCCGGTGATGCCGGTGAACATCGGATTGACGCGCAGGATGCGGCCCTGCACGTCGGTGATGGCGATGCCCTGCAGGCTGTCGTCGAAGACCTTGGCCGAGAGTTCCAGCTCCGACAGTTCCACCTCGCGGCGGGCCAGTTGCCGGTGCAGGTGACGCACCGCGAGGGCGATGCCGGCGATGCCGAACAGCCAGATGGTGAAATGGGAGGCGGCCGCGGTGCCGGCGATGCCGCCCGCCGAGGCGTGCTCGTAGATCGGGTTCAGGTTGAGGTACAGGGAGGCGGCGATGGCCACGGTCCAGGCGGCCACGACGATGCGGGTCATGCGCCGGAGCAGGCGGCCGTCGTGCGGCCGCCCCATGGCAACCCCGCCCAGGCCGGTCTGGGCGGGCGGGGGCACGGCGGGGGCGGCGGTTTCGGTGGACGGGGGCATGCGCGGCGGCCGGTTTCGGAACACTCAATTAACGTCCCGAAACCGGCTTTCTTTAAGGCCGGCCGGCGGCCCGCGCGGCTATTTCACGTAGCCCCACTCGCGCAGGCGCGACACGGCGTACTGGGCTTCCTGGCCGCCCGAGACGGCGCGGGCGTAGCGGTAGTAGAGGTCGGCCGCCTGCTTGCGGTCCTGCATGTGGTCGTAGGCGACCGCGCGCAGGAAAGTGGTGTTCGGGTTGCCGGGCAGGCGGCGCTCGTAGGCGTCGAAGAACTGCAGCGCCGCGTCGGCCTGGTTGAGGGCCAGCTTGGTCACCCCGGACAGCTGCAGCGCCTGGCCTTCGCTCGGGTACACGGCGCGGGCCTGGGCCAGGTAGGGCTCGGCCTCGCGCGCCTTCTTCTGGGCCAGCTTGGCCTTGGCCATGAGCACGTTGGCGGCGTAATCGCCCGGCGCCAGACCGAGCGCGCGGCCGAACGGCGTCTCGGCCTGGGCGGCCTGGTTCCTGGCCAGCAGGCCCTCGCCTTCCTGGAGGGCGGTGACGACCGGCTTCAGGCGGCGCAGGTCGGCCGTGTTGTCCAGGTAGCGTTGCCGCTGCAGGGGCCGGCTGCGCTGGCTGGCGTACTGGCTGCGGGCACGCTGGACGGCGGTTTGGTAGCGCTCGTCGCTCATCGGGTGGGAGGCGAACATGGTCTCCAGGAGGCCCGGCTTGGCACGCGCCTCGCTCTGCAGCAAGGCCATCAGGTTGGCCATGCCGTCGGGGTTGTAGCCGGCCCGGGCCATGTATTCCATGCCCAGGGCGTCGGCCTCGCGTTCGTTGTCGCGACTGTACTTGGCGAGCAGCGCGCTGGAACCGATCTGGCCGGCCAGCTGCACCACGGGCTGGTACTGCTGGCTGCCCGAAGCGGCCACCGAGGCGAGCACCACGCCGCCCTGGACCAGCATCGACTTGCCGGCCTGCTCGGCGGCGTGACGGGCATTGACGTGGCCGATCTCGTGGCCGAGCAGGCCGGCCAGTTCGTCCTCGCTCTGCAGTTCGATCAGGATGCCGCGCGTGGCGGCGATGCTGCCGCCCGGGAAGGTGTAGGCGTTGACGTGGTTGGCGTTCAGGGCGCGCGCCGAATAGGGCAGGTTGGGCCGATGCGACCGGCGCCAGAGGCCGGCGCCGACGTCGTCGACGTAGCGGTTCAGGCGCTCGTCCTGGCAGGCGCCGTAGTCGGCCGAAAACTGCTGCGGCGACTGCTGCCGGTCCAGGCTGACCTCCTGTTCCTCGGTCAGGCCGACCAGGGTCTTGCGGCCGGTGACCGGGTCGGTGGCGCAGGCGGCCAGGAGGGGCGGCAAGGCGACGGCGGCGCCGGCCAGGCCGACCAGGCGCAGGAAGGCACGCCGGCCGGGATCGTTGTCTTCGTTGAAATTCACTTGGTTCTCCCGGTTCAGGTCTTCGGCCGGCTGTGGGTATGGTTGTGGCCGGTCGCCTCGACGTCCACCGGGACCAGGTTGAGCTGGGCGTGGCGGACGCCCCGTTCCGCCGCCATCTGGTCGGCGAAGGCGCGCACCTCCAGGGTGTGGCCGCGCAGGATCAGCGTCTCCAGGCAGTTGTCGTGGTCCAGGTGCACGTGCATCGACGACACCACCAGGTCGTGGGCGTGGTGCTGCATGTCGGTCAGGCGCTCGGACAGCTGGCGTTCGTGGTGGTCGTAGATATAGGACAGCGAGGCGACGCAGTGGGGCGCCTCGTCGCGGTCCAGGCGGTCGCGCTCGAGCTCGCTGCGCAGCATGTCGCGCACCGCTTCCGAGCGGTTGGCGTAGCCGCGCCGGCGGATCAGGCCGTCGAATTCGCTGGCCAGGGATTCGTCGAGTGAGATGGTGAAGCGTTCCATGGCGTATCTCGCTTGGTTGTCCCGGTCCGGTGCCGCCCTCAGGCCGGCGCCGCCTCCCGGAAGGTGGTGATGGTCATGGTCTGGTTGTGCAGTTCGCAGCGGGCCGTCGCGACGTGCGGGGAGATCTCGCCGTAGGAATAGAAGCCGGCCAGGGCGGGTTTGGGCCCGAGCACCTCGCGCACCGCCTCGACCTCTTCCTCGACGCGCTGCTTGAGCACCAGCTTGCGGCCGACGCAGCTGATCAGCACGGCCAGTTCGGCCGCCGCCCCGGCGAGCGGTGCGCCGGCATGCTCGGCGGCCCCGGCGGCGCCGTCGACCAGGCGCTCGAAGTTGGCCTTCATCAGGCGTACGTACATCCCCTCCGGCATGTCGCCCGCGAAGGTCATCGACTGCGCCGCCTCGTCGACCGCCAGGACGGTGCGCACGGGGCCGGTGTTCTGGTCCGGGCCGGCGCTCAGCGCCAGGGGGAAGAGCAGGGCGGTGGCGGGCAGGCCGGCGGCGTGGCCGCCCAGGTATTTCTTGTACAGGCCGAGGGCGGATTGGCCGTCCAGTTCGTAGAGCACGTTGCCCTGCGCCTTGGTGATCAGGCGGTCGGGGCCGAACGGGTCCCAGCCGCCCAGCGAGCCGAAGCCCACCTGCAGGGCGCTGCCGTAGAGGCCGAGGGCGGCGATCCGGTTCGCCTCCGGCGCGCCGTCCGCAACCACCAGGGTACGCTGGAAGCGGGCGCCGTCGCCGGACAGCCCGCCGGTCACCTCGATGCCGGGCGGCAGGACCGACTTCAGGCCTTCGACCAGTTCGGTGCCGTTGACGGCGAGGCCGTCGGAGAGCAGGAACACGTGCCGGAGGTCGCTGCCGAGCAGTTCGCCGGCCAATTGCGCGCCCGCCGGCCGGCTGTCCGCCGCACTCGCCACGGCCCGGGTGGCGAGGCGCAGGCGGGTATCGGCGAAGGTCACGGCGGTGACCGCGAGGCTGTCGTCGTAGACGCGCGTGTCCAGTATCTCGCCGGCGGTCGAGCAACCGAGCAGGATGGCGGCCGGGTAGAAGGCGCGCAGCTCGGCCAGGCGCTCGCCGGTCAGCACGTCGGTGCCGCCGAAGATCAGCACCAGGCCGGCGTCGGCCCGGGCCGGGGCGCGGTTCCAGCCGGCCGTGCCGGTCCAGTGCAGTTGCTCGGTTCTCATCGTCGTGTCCTCGCGGGCGTGGCGTGGCGGCGCTCAGCGGGCGCCGGGGATCAGGGTTTCGTAGCTGGCGAATTCCTTCTCGATGGCCGGCAGGGCGGCGGCGATGCGTGGCCAATCGAGATCGAGGCATTCGAGCACGCCGGCGTCGAGCGGGCTCGCCAAAGCATAGGGATCGCGGGCGAGGTCGAGGCCATGGGCGAGGACCTCGGCCAGGTGGGTCAGGCCGGCATAGCGTCCCGCCGCGTCGGCCGGCGGCTGATGGTGGGCGGCCACGGCGACCTGAATCTCGGGCGCGAAATGCCAGTGCCGGGCGAGCGCCTCGCCGGCGTCCATGTGGCTGACGCCGAGCACCGCCAGCTCGGCGTCGACCAGGAAGCCGTCGTGCGCCTCGCGCCAGGCGACCACGGCCTCGTATTCCTTGCTGCAGGTCACCACCAGCAGGAGCCGGCCGATGTCGTGCAGGAGGCCGGCCGTGAAGCCGGTTTCCGGATCGAGGCCGGCGGGGCCGGCCAGCTTGCGGCAGCAGACGCCGCAACCCAGGCTGTGGCGCCAGAAGCTCGACTGGTCGAACCAGGCCAGGGTCGGCGCGGTGAAGAATTCGGTCAGGGCGGCGGTGGTGACCAGGCTGCCGACGGCACGGAAGCCGAGCACGACGATGGCGTCGTGGATGGACGAGACCGGCTGCGGCATGCCGTAGAACGGCGAGTTGGCCACGCGCAGGGCGCGCGCCGACAGGGCCTGGTCCTTCTCGATGCCGTGCGCCAGCTGGTCGACGCTCAGCCCTTCGTTGCCGAGCGCCAGGATCAGCTCGTTGACCACCGCCGGCAGCGAAGGCAGGCGGTGGATCTTGTCCATCACGGAATCCAGGGTGACCTTGTTCACTCCGGGTTCTCCAGCCGGTAGGCGAGCAGGACTTCGAACAGGCGGCGGTTGCCCGGCAGGTCCAGGGTCTTGCGGAATATCTGGCGCAGGCGGGCCTCGGCGGAGGCGCGCATGGCGGCGAGCTCCTCGGCCGATGGCGGGATGCGTTCCGGCACGATCCGGACCGAGGCGATGCCGCGCTGGCGCAGGGCCGCCAGGTGGCTCTCCGTCAAGGTCGTGTCGGCGGTCAGCATGATGTTGCCGAAGCGGTCGCGCACGGCCTCGGCCAGGCGCATGCCCGGCTGCAGGCTGGCCAGCGGCAGGATTTGGCTGGTTTGGCTCATCGCGCGGCACCCATGGTCGGAGGCGGACAGTTTGCCACGGTTGGCGCCGCCGCCCAATGGCCCTTGCGCGCCCTAGTGCCGGCGCGCCGGGCGGAAGCCGCGCACGGCGCGGCGCAACTCGGCGACCCGGCGGGGCGCGCCGCCGCCGTAGCGCAGGCCGACGTAGAGTTCGGTGATGGCGGCGACGGCCGGCGCCAGGTCGGCGCGGTCGCGCGCGGCCCGGCGGGCGAAGTCG
The DNA here is from genome assembly GCF_004337445.1 of Parasulfuritortus cantonensis. GTDB lineage: Bacteria > Pseudomonadota > Gammaproteobacteria > Burkholderiales > Thiobacillaceae > Parasulfuritortus > Parasulfuritortus cantonensis. Next base: position 172,615 of record NZ_SJZB01000013.1, read on the forward strand.
GCCGGCCCCTCGGCGGCGCCGCGGGTCAGGCCGATGCGCGCCAGGCGGGCCAGGAAACGGCCGTACAGGCGGTCCACCTCGTCGCCGCGCCCGGCGCCGTCGCGGAGCAGCGCGAAGGCCAGCCCGGCCAGGATCAGGCCGGCCCCGGCCAGCATGGCGAGCAGGGTGCCGTGCAGGGTCGCCAGCGACGGCGACAGCGCGCTGAGCAGGCGTTGCTGGCGTTCGAAGTCGTAGCCCAGCACCCACTGGTTCCAGCCGTTGCTCAGGTAGTCCCAGGTCTGCCGCAGGGTCTTCAGCCAGCCGGTGGGCAGGTTCAGGAGCGGCCGTTCGCCGGCCGGCAGGGCGTCGGCCAGGCCGCGCTCGACCCGCTCCGGCGCCACGGCCGCGGTCGGGTCGACCTGCACCCAGCCGGCGCCGGGCAGCCAGACCTCGGCCCAGGCGTGGGCGTCGCGGTCGCGCACGACCCAGTAGCCGCCCACCGCGTTGCGCTCGCCGCCCTGGTAGCCGGTGACCACGCGGGCCGGGATGCCGGCCGCCCGCATCAGCACCGTGAAGGCGTTGGCGTAGTGTTCGCAGAAGCCGCGCCGGGTCTGGAACAGGAAGTCGTCGACCGCGTCGTCGCCGAGCGGCGGCGGCGCCAGGGTGTAGTGGAAGGGTTCCTGGCGGAAGTAGGCGAGGGCGCGCGCGACGATGGCGCGCGGGTCGGCCGACTCGTCGGCCCAGCGCCGGGCCAGGGCCCGGCTCTCCGGGTTGTAGCCCTCGGGCAGGGCGAGCGTGCGGGCGCGCTGCCAGTTGGGCAACTCGGTCTCCATCTGGAAGGCCGGCCAGGAATGCACCGCGTAGCGCAGGCGGTCGTGGCCCTGGCGCGGCGTCAGCCATTCCAGGTAGGTGGTGCTCCAGGCGCCCTCCACCGGCACCTCCCGGGCCAGCCCGGCGACCGGCAGCCAGGGCTGGTCGCCGGCTTCCAGGGTGATGGTGTAGTCGAGTGCCGGGCCGGCCGGTTCGGCTTCCGGCATCCCGGCGTGGTTGCCGGCGCGGCGCCAGGTGCGGCCGTCGAAATCGCTCAGCACCGGGCCGCGCCAGTAGAGGCCGCGGGCGTCGGCGGCGGGGTCGGCGAAATCGACCCGGAAGGCGACCGCGTCGGACTGGATCAGCTGGCTGACGCTGCCCGGGGCCATGCTGTCCGTCAGGCCGGTGCGCGCGCTCTCGACCTGGACCAGGCCGGCCATCGGCCCCGCCAGGCGGGGAAACAGCAGGAACAGCAGGATCGCCAGGGGCAGCGCCTGGACGACGATCAGGGTGCCGGTGCGCAGGGCGGCGGCCGCCGCCGGCACCCGGCCGGCCTGGCTGGCCGCGAGCGAGGCGGTGAGGGCCGCGGTGGTCGTCAGCAGCCAGGCGGTCGTGACCATGTCCTGGTGGTGGATGAGCGTGGCCATGACCAGGAAGTAGCCGGCCAGGACCATGACCGCGTGGTCGCGCCGGCTGTCCGTTTCGAGCAGCTTGAGCGCGGCCATCATGACCAGCAGGGCGATCCCAGCCTCCGGACCGGCCAGGGTGTGGAACTGCAGATAGGTGGCGGCGACGCCGGCGCCGGCCAGGGTCACCCGCAGCAGGCGCTGGGCGCCGCCCGGGCGCCAGGCCGGGCTCAGCCGCCAGGCCAGGGTCATGGCCGCCGCCAGGCCGACCCAGCCGGGCACGAACAGCATGTGCGGGGCCAGGGCCAGGGCGACCGGCAGGACCAGCCAGAGGGTGCCTGGATCGCGCCAGCCGGAGGTCCGTTCAGGCATGGCGGGCGAGGGCCGCGAGGGCCTCTTGCAGGTGCCGCTCGCCGCGTCCGGGCGGCAGGCGGAAGTTCGCCAGTTCGAGGCCCCAGGGCCGGTCCTGGGCGGACGCGTCGAGGGCCCAGCGGGCGAGCCGGGACAGGCGGCCCTCGACGTCGCTCTCCGGGCAGTCCTGCCAGCGCAGCCAGGTCTCGCCGGCGCCCGCACCGGCGAACTGCTTGGTCAAGGGCGGCAGGCCGCGGGCGACGCTCTTCCAGGCGATCCGGCGCGGCGAGTCGCCCGGCCGGTATTCGCGCAAGGCGGCGAACTCGTCCTCGCCCGGCCGGCGCCAGGACAGGGCGCGGCCATCGCCGGCCGGTTCCGGGAAGGGCAGCGGGTTCGCCGCCGGCTTGGGGTAGACCAGGACGCCCCAGTCGAGTTTGAACACGGCCCAGCAGCGGAACAGTCCGAGCGGCCAGGTCGAGGACAGGGTCAGGCGGTCGAGGCGGTGCCAGCCGCGTACCGGCTGGCCGACGTCGAGGTCCAGGCTGGCGGTGCTGCGGGCGTCGAGGTCTGCGAGTCCGCTGCTCAGTTCGGCGTGCTCCAGGCACAGGCCGGGGCGCGCCCGCCCGGCCCGGTTTTCCACCGCCAGCCGGAAACGGGCCTGTTCGCCGGCGAACACCGGCGCCGTGGCGAGGGGGCGCAGGGCCAGCCCGACCAGGTTGCGCTGGCTGTGGAACAGGCTGACGATGCCGATGCCGGCCATCAGGAAGGTGAACAGGTAGCCCAGGCTGATGCCGTAGTTGACCGAGACCATGAGCAGGGCCAGCAGGAGGAGGCCGAACACCAGGCCCATGCGCGTCGGCAGGACGTACAGGCGCCCGGCCGCCAGGTTGATCGGGCCGGCCTCGGTGGCCGGCCGGCGCCAGGGCAGGTTGAGGCGCAGCCCGGCCACTTACGGGATCGGGACCTGGAGCAGGATGCGCGCGGCCCAGAAGTCGTCCGCCCCGGTGATCCCGGGCGCCGGGCGCAGGCGGTGGCCGACGATGCCGGGCAGCACGGCCTGGATGTCCTCGGGCTGGACGAAGTCGCGCCCGGCCAGGTAGGCCCAGGCCTGGCCGGCGTGCTTGAGGGCGAGGCCGCCGCGCGGGCTCAGGCCGGCGGCGAAGCTGGCGTTGCGCCGGCTCGCCTCGATGATGGCCTGCAGGTAGTCGAGCAGGGCGTCGGCCACCCGTACCGCGCGCACCTCCTCCTGCATGGCGGCGAAGCGGGCCGGGCTGAGCACCGGCGCCAGGCCGGCGACCAGGTCGCGGCGGTCCTGCCCGGCCAGGAGATCGCGCTCCGCGGCGGCGTTCGGATAGCCGAGCGACAGGCGCATCAGGAAGCGGTCGAGCTGCGACTCGGGCAGCGGAAACACGCCCACCTGGTCGGTCGGGTTCTGGGTGGCGATGACGAAGAACGGCCGCGGCAACGGCCGGGTCTCGCCCTCGATGCTGACCTGGCCTTCCTCCATGGCCTCGAGCAGGGCGCTTTGCGCCTTCGGGCTGGCGCGGTTGATCTCGTCGGCCAGGATGACCTGGGCGAAGATCGGCCCGGCGTGGAAGCGGAAGCCGCCGGTCTCCCGGTCGAACACGGCCGCCCCAGGATGTCCGCCGGCAGCAGGTCGCTGGTGAACTGGATGCGCTGGTAGTCGAGGCCCAGGCTGCGCGCCAGGGCATGCGCCAGGGTGGTCTTGCCGACCCCGGGCAGGTCCTCGATGAGCAGGTGGCCGCGCGCCAGCAGGCAGGCCAGGCACAGGCGCACCTGGCGCTCCTTGCCCAGGATGACCCGGTTGATGTGCTCGACGACGTTGGCGATCTCGCTGTTCATGGCCGCAAGGATAACCCGGCGGCCGCCCCGGCGGGGCGTTCAGGCGAGCGGCGCGGCCACCGCGAGGAGCGCCTCGATGTGGGCGGCGGCGGCGTCGAACCGGTCGCCCGGGACCGGGCGGGAGAAGTAGTAGCCCTGCGCGCAGCGGCACTGCATGGTGCGCAGCAGGGCGAGCTGCTCGGCGCTCTCGACCCCCTCGGCGACCACGCTCATGCCCAGGCCGCGCGCCATGGCGATCACCGCCTCGATGAGGGAGCGGTCGCTGCTGTCCTCGCCCATGTCGCGCACGAAGCTCTTGTCGACCTTGAGGGTGTCGATCGGGAAGCGCTTCAGGTAGGACAGCGACGAGTAGCCGGTGCCGAAATCGTCCAGGTAGATGTGGAAGCCGATCTCGCGCACCGCCTTGAGCCAGGCCAGGGACTTGTCGATGTCGGCGAGCAGGACGCCCTCGGTGATCTCCAGGGCCAGGCGGCCGGGATCGATGCCGTGGTGGCTCACCGTCTCGGCCAGGAGGGCGGGCGGCAGGCCGTTCGGGATCTGCCGTCCGGACACGTTGACCGAGAGGTAGCGGTCGATGCCCCGGCCCTGCCACTCGGCCAGTTGCCGGCAGGCGACCTCGATGGTCCAGAGGCCGATCTCGTCGATCAGGCCGATCTCCTCGGCGAGCGGGATGAAGGTGTCGGGCGGCACCATGCCCTGGCTCGGGTGCGGCCAGCGGATCAGCGCCTCGGCGCCGGCCAGGCGGTTTTCGGCCAGGTCGACGATGGGCTGGAAATAGAGCTGGAACTCGTGCTGCCGGCTGGCCTGGCGGAGGTCGTTCTCCAGTTGCCGGCGTTGTTCGGCGGCGGCGGCCAGGGTGGCGTCGAAGAACACGTAGCCGTTGCCGCCCTGGGCCTTGGCCCGGTCCAGGGCCAGCTCGGCATCGCGCAGCAGGCCGGCGAGGTCGCCGGCGTCGCGCGGGAACACCGTGATGCCGACGCTGGCGTGGACGTGGATGGGCACGCCGTCGACGTGGAACGGCTTGCGGATGGAGTTCAGGATGCGTTCCGCCACCTGGCCGGCGTTGCCGCCGCTGGCCAGGCTTTCCAGGGCCAGGGCGAAGCGGTCGCCGCCCAGGCGGGCGATGGTGTCGCTGCCCTTGACGCAGTGCGCCAGGCGGGCGGTGGCGTCCTTGAGCAGGGTGTCGCCGACCGGCAGGCCGAAGCCCTCGTTGATGCGCCGGAAATTGTCGATGTCGACCATCATCAGGGTGAAGCCGCCGGTCTGGGCGATGAGGGGGTCGCCGAGCAGGGCCTGCAGCTTCTCCTCCAGACCGAGCCGGTTGGTGACCCCGGTCAGCTTGTCGGTGATGGCCAGGCGCCGCGCCGAGGCCTCCGCCTCCTTGTGCTCGGTGACGTCGTGGACGACGCCCTGGAGCAGGTCTTCGCCGATCGGCGCCAGGACGACGTTGAGTCAGCGCCGGTTGCCTCCGCGCGGCCGTATGGCCAGGTCGTCGGAGACGCCGACGTTGTCGAGGCGGGCGTTGAGGCCCAGTTCGACGACCCGCGAGGTGTTCTCCCAGGCCAGCTGGCGGATGTTGAGCACGCCCTGGAAGTCGCTGTTGGCCGGGATGCCGAGCAGGCGCGCGAAGGCCGGGTTCCAGGAGTTCAGGATGCCGTCCTGGGCGGCGATGAAGATGCCCGTCTCGGCGTTCTCGAAGATCGAGTGGTATTTCCTTTCCTCGACCTCCTTGGCCAGGCGCAGGCGGCGTTCCTGGCCGAGCGTGTCGGCGAGGTCGCCGGCCAGGTTGTTGATGTCCTGGACCAGGCGGCCGATCTCGGTGTCGCCGTGGTTGGTCGGCACGGCCAGGCGTTCGCCGCGCGTGGCATCGAGGTGGTGCAGGCCGTCCGACATCGCCTTGATCGGGCGCACGATGAAGATGAGCATGACCGCGATCACGGCGAGGGCGACGAGGCCGAGCTGGCCGAGGGTCTGCAGGATCACGAAGCGCACTTCGTCGTAGGTGGCGCGCTGGATGGCACGGGCGTTGGCGGCCACCTGGATGCGGCCGATGCGCTTGCCCGGGTTGAACGGCGAATAGACGTCCCGGCTCAGGTGCGGGTAGTCGGCGGTGGCGGTCCCGGACGGCGCCCCCGGCTGGCTGCGCTGGACCAGATCGGCCCCGTCCGCCTCGATCACCACGGATAGCACCTCCTGGTTCTTGAGCAGGCCGAGGGCGACCTCGTCGGCGAGTTGCGCGTCCTTGACGAAACAGGCGACGCTGACCGTGCTCTCGACGGTATCCAGGAGCTGTTCCAGATGCTGGGTGGCGGCCTTGTGCTGGCGTTCGCCGGTGACCAGGATGGTGGCGGCGATGGTGAGGGCGCCGGCCAGGAAGAAGCTGGCCAGGAGCACGCTGGCGGAGCGGACCAGGATGCTGTGGCGGCCGAAGGTCCGCATGGCCACGCTCAGCGTCCGAGGTCGAGGACGATCTTGACCCGGGCGTCGACCTGGCTGCGTTCGATGTAGCCGATGGCGCCGCGCTGGCGGGCGAGCAGGTCCAGGGCTTCGGCCGCGCTTTTCGCCTGGTGCGGCGGGCTGGTGCGGCCCGAGAAGAGCAGGCGGGCCCAGTAGGCGTTGATCTCGGCCAGGTCCTTGTTGACCAGGAGGCGGTAGAAGAGGGCCTTCTCCGGCTGCGTGTCCGGCTGGTCGATGGGCACGGCGGGGATGCCGGACGGCAGCTGGCGGTAGCGGCCCATGAAGATGTTGACCGCCTCCTCCTGGGTCAGCCGGTCGACCCCGCTCTTGGCGTTGACCACCAGCACCAAGTCGGCGTCCGCCCGCGCCCAGGCGGGCAGGAGCAGGGCGAGGAGGAGCAGGAGGCGGGCGCAGCGGGTCAAGTGGGCTCCACTAGAAGACGAAATCCAGGGCCAGGCTGAACACGGTCATCTTGCCGTCCCAGCCGGGGACCTTTTCTTCCCGGTAGGGGAACACCGAGGACGGCTTGCCGTCGATGCGGTCGATCTGGGCCTTCAGGTCCAGGTTCTTGGCGACGTCCCAGCGGGCGCCCAGGAACCAGGTGTGCTGGTCGGCATGGGTGGCGGCGGAGAGCTGGTGGGCGACCGCGCCGTAGAAGGTGGCCGGGAAGTCGATCGGATCCGACTTGGTGCGCGAGTAGCCGACGTAGGGCGTGACCGCGCCGGTCCGGTAGGAGGCGATCGCATAGCCCGAGCGGGCGTCCTCGAAGGCGGCGCTGCCCTGGTCGATCCGGCTCAGCATGGCCTGGAACTGGAACGGCCCGTTGTCGTAGGCCAGGCCGAGGGAATCGTAGCGGGTCCAGGTTCCGGCCACCGACATCTCGGGCACGTGGCCGATGACGTCGACGCCGGTGAACTGGTTGATCGGGATTTCCTTGTCGAAACGGACGCGGGTCTGGCCGATCCGGAACTGCCAGG